>JBCAZH010000005.1:64100-102249 GCA_038533155.1 Pseudomonadota bacterium
CTGTCTCATCGAGATCGAACATTAGGTCGCGGCAAAACCGTGCCAAAGCATCATCGACGCCTGCAAGTTCTGCTGCCTCAGTCACCGCGTTGAATAGCGTGAGTCGACCGGTCGCGCCGAGGGAATGCGCGCACTGGTGGGTTATCCGATGACACATCAGCACAAACGCTTGCCAGTGCCCGTCGCGGTAGCACGCCAATGCCTCTGCGACCGGATCGACCAATGCCGCCGGAAGGCGCTCTAGTTCGAACTTGGGTAGCGGCTTGACTACCGGTTCCCACCGACCGTCGATCGACAGGCCATCGTCGTCATAAGTGACCGGTCCGCTGGTAAGAAAAACGGGCCGGCGACAAGCTGGGCAAAGCGCGTTGATGCCGATTCGGCGTGGTCGATTGGCCATGAGCCACTGCCAAGACGGTGTTGCCTGCACCGTCATCTGTGCGTACACATCACAATGCGGGCATGTCAGGGTCAGCGCAGGTGCCAGCAACTCCTGCAGACTGTGATGCTCGCGAATGTGCACGACAGAAGCCATGTTGTTAGGCAGACAGTCGCTTGTATTTGATCCGACTGGGTTTCACCGCGTCGTCGCCGAGTCGCCGCTTGCGATCCTCAATGTAGTCCTCGAAGTTGCCCGGGAAAAACACAACTTCGCTATCCCCTTCGAACGCGAGAATATGGGTCGCGATTCGATCGAGGAACCAGCGGTCATGCGATATGACAACCGCGGACCCAGGAAACTCGAGCAGCGCCTGCTCCAGCGCTCGTAGCGTTTCTACGTCCAGGTCGTTGGTCGGTTCATCGAGCAACAAAAGGTTACCGCCCGAGCGCAGCACCTTGGCGAGGTGGACGCGGTTGCGTTCCCCGCCGGACAGCAGGCCGATCTTCTTCTGTTGTTCTGAGCCGCGAAAATTGAATCGCCCGACATAGGCGCGCGACGGGATCTCGTAGTTGCCGATGACGATGTTGTCTTGGCCGTCCGAGATTTCTTCCCACACGGTCTTATTGTCATCGAGCGAGTCGCGAGACTGGTCAACGTAAGCGGCTTGGACGGTGCTACCGAGTCGGATCTCACCCGAGTCGGGCGTCTCGTGTCCAGTTACCATGCGGAACATCGTAGTCTTGCCGGCGCCGTTCGGGCCGATCACGCCGACGATGCCGCCCGGTGGCAGTTGGAAAGAGAGATCGTCTACCAAAAGTTTGTCACCGAAGGCCTTTTTGACACTCTCCGCTTCAATCACAACATCACCCAACCGAGGGCCGGGCGGAATGTAGATCTCGTTGGTCTCACTGCGCTTTTGATATTCCTGCGACGATAGCTCCTCGAACCGCTTCAGGCGTGCTTTGGCCTTCGCTTGTCGACCTTTTGGGTTGCTGCGAACCCATTCCAGCTCCTGTTGCATCGCTTTTTGTCGTGCGGCCTCGGTCCGCTCTTCGGTTTGTAGGCGCGCCTGTTTTTGCTCAAGCCAGGAGCTGTAGTTCCCTTCCCATGGAATTCCGTGGCCACGGTCGAGCTCCAAGATCCAACCGGCGACGTTATCGAGGAAATAACGGTCGTGAGTCACCGCAATGACGGTGCCTGGATACTCTTCGAGGAAGCGCTCAAGCCACGCGACGGATTCGGCATCCAGATGGTTGGTCGGTTCGTCCAGCAACAGCATGTCGGGTTTGGACAGCAACAGTCGGCATAGCGCGACGCGTCGGCGTTCACCGCCCGAGAGCTTGGTCACGTCCGCATCCCATGGTGGCAGACGAAGGGCGTCGGCTGCGATATCCAACGTTCGCTCGAGCTCCCAGCCGCCGGCGGCGTCGATCTTGTCCTGCAGCTTGCCTTGCTCGGCCAACAGGTCGTTCATCTCTTCGTCGCCCATCGGTTCGGCGAATTTCATGCTGATCTCATTGAATCGATCGAGCAACGCCTTGGTTTCACCGACCCCTTCTTCCACGTTGCCGCGCACGTCCTTTTCGGGGTCTAGCTCCGGTTCCTGCGGCAGATAACCGATATTGATGCCAGGCTGTGGCCGAGCTTCGCCGTCGAACTCCTTGTCCACGCCCGCCATGATGCGCAACAACGAGGACTTTCCGGAGCCGTTCAATCCCAAGACGCCGATTTTGGCGCCGGGGAAAAACGACAGCGAAATGTCCCGCAGTATCTGCCGCTTGGGCGGTACCACTTTCGATACGCGGTTCATGGTGTAGATGTATTGCGCCATGCCGGCTTCCTTGAGCTGATGCCAAGCGCGCGATTATGCGGTCAGGGCAGGTCATCGAGCAATCGCGCGGCTGCGCGCGACCGGCCCCTAATGTACAATTTCAGCTTTAATTGCACCGCGTTCACACGTGTTTACGGAGCGTCCCGATGTTTGACGACAGCTATACCATTGAAGGTTTTGACGACGAATTGGCGGCTGCAATGCAGCGAGAGTCAGTGCGCCAAGAGCAACACATCGAGTTGATTGCCTCCGAGAATTACGCGAGCCCTAGGGTTTTAGCAGCGCAGGGGTCCGTACTGACCAATAAATATGCGGAAGGTTATCCGTCGAAGCGCTATTACGGCGGTTGCGAACATGTCGACGTTGCGGAGCAGCTGGCGATCGATAGAGCTTGTGAGTTGTTTGGTGCGGATTATGCGAACGTGCAGCCGCACTCGGGCTCGCAAGCGAATGCAGCCGTCTATCTTGCGCTCTTGGAAGCGGGCGACACCATCCTCGGCATGAGCTTGTCCCATGGTGGGCACCTGACCCACGGCGCTAAGGTGAATTTTTCCGGCAAGTTGTTCAACGCGGTCCAGTACGGCGTCGACGACGACGGCTTGATGGACTACGACGAGGTGGCAAGGCTCGCTGAGGAGCACAAGCCGAAACTCCTCATCGGTGGCTTTTCTGCCTATTCGCGCGTGGTCGACTGGGCGAGGCTGGCCGAGATTGCGCAATCCGTTGGTGCGTACTTCCATGTCGATATGGCGCACGTTGCGGGACTGGTCGCGGCCGGCGTTTACCCGTCGCCGGTGCCGCATGCGGATGTCGTCACGACCACCACCCACAAAACGCTTCGAGGGCCGCGCGGTGGCATGATCTTGGCGCGCGCCAACGATGCGCTCACCAAGAAATTCAACTCGCTGGTCTTCCCAGGCACCCAGGGCGGCCCGTTGATGCATGTCATCGCGGCCAAAGCCGTTGCTTACAAAGAAGCGTTGCAGCCTGAATTTCGGGCTTACCAAGAGCAGGTCGTAGCGAACGCCCGACGCATGGCCGGCGTGTTGCAAGAACGAGGCTACAAGATCGTCTCCGGTGGCACGGACAATCATTTGTTCCTGGTCGACTTAATCGACAAGGGCATCACCGGCAAGGCCGCGGATCAGGCGCTGCATGCCGCGAACATCACCGTCAATATGAACACGGTTCCGAACGATCCGCGCTCTCCGTTCGTGACCAGTGGGCTACGAATGGGTACGCCCGCGATCACCACACGGGGATTCGGTGAGACTGAGTGCGCTTTACTCGCGGGTTGGATCGCGGACATCCTCGATGACATCGAAGATGAAGTCAGCCAAACCCGCGTGCGAAATGAAGTGTTAGCTCTGTGCGAACGATTCCCAGTCTACGGTGATCCCGCCGAGGGTACAGAGGCGAGGAATACTGGCGCCTAACTATGCACTGCCCGTTCTGCGGACACGAAGAAACCAAAGTCATCGACTCACGTTTGGCGGCCGACGGTGGCCAGGTACGACGTCGCCGCCAGTGCTTAGCGTGTCGTGAACGATTCACGACTTTTGAGGTTGCGGCTCTGGTCATGCCGCGCGTCATCAAGAACAACCAGTCGCGGCAGCCGTTCGATGATTCGAAGTTGCGCTCGAGCATGACCCGTGCTCTCGAAAAGCGGCCGGTGCCTGCCGATGCGCTGGAAGCTGAAATCAGCCAGATCGAGCATGAATTACAAACGATGGGTGAGCGGGAGATCGAGTCGAGCTTGCTGGGAGAGATGGTGATGAGCGCACTGCGCAGGCTCGACGATGTTGCCTACGTGCGCTATGCATCCGTCTACCGTAGTTTCCAGGATGTCACCGAGTTTCAGGAGGAAATTCGAAGGCTGGAGGCGATGTCGCGCGCTGACGATCGCGAGCAAATGTCATTGCTGCCGGATGGCCCTAAAACAAAATCGACCGGCTCGCGAAACCGCTGATCTGATGTCCGAATTCTCTTCCACGGATAGACGGCACATGCGCCGAGCACTGGAGCTCGCCGCGCGTGGTATGACGACCACAACACCCAACCCGGCGGTCGGCTGTGTGATTGCTGATGCCGATGGAGTCATCGCGGAGTCCTATCATCGTCGAGCTGGCGAGGCCCATGCAGAGGCGCTCGCGCTAGCAGAGGCCGGCGAAAAGGCGCGCGGATCGACGGTTTACGTGACGTTGGAGCCGTGCACGGTAGACGGCCGGACCCCACCTTGCGTAGACGCCTTGATCAGCGCGGCGGTTGGGGAGGTTGTCTATGCACTCGAGGATCCCAATCCCGAGGTTCGGGGGCGCGGCAAGCGTCAGCTTGAGGCCGCGGGAATTCGAGTCCGTGACGGGTTGCTGGCTGAGTTCTCTCGAGCACTGAATGAGGGATACGTATCGCGGCAAACGCGAGGCCGACCGTTCGTGACAATGAAATGGGCGCAGAGCCTCGACGGCGCGAGCGCGATGGCGAGTGGCGAGAGTCAGTGGATCACTGGCCCGCAAGCGCGGTCGGATGCGCATCGATTGCGCGCGCGGGCGTGTGCGATTCTGACCGGGGTCGGTACCGTGTTGGCGGACGATCCAATGATGACCGCCCGGTCCGAAAGCGTCACACGGCAACCTTTGCGCGTAATAGCGGATAGCCAATGGCGAACGCCGCCGAATGCCAAGATTCTGTTAACCGACGGCGATGCACTGGTTGTCGGCACAGGGCCATGCGAAAATAGCGATCTGGAGCAGGGCGCAACCTGCTGGTCGGTGCCTGAGGCGCAGGATAGGCGGGTTGATTTACGTGCTTTGCTCGAGCGCCTGGCCGCGTCCGGTATCAACGAGCTCATGGTCGAGGCGGGTGCGACATTGAGCGGCGCGCTGCTGAATATGGCGTTGGTGGATCGCCTGGTGATCTACATGGCACCGATGCTGCTGGGCAGCGAGACTCGCCGAGTGATCGAAACGCCGGATTGGCTGACGCTGGCGAGTGGTCGACGCTTTGCCGTCGAGGATGTACGTACGGTCGGTGAGGATCTGCGACTGCAGATGACGCCGCGACCTGAGATTGAGTAAGCATGTTCACAGGAATCATTCTGGCTACGGGTACAGTGGCGACAATCACGCCACGTGGCGGCGACGTGGTGATCCGCGTCGATTGTCCGGAGCTACAGCCACAACGATTCGCTGAGGGCGAAAGCATCGCTGTGTCTGGGGTTTGTCTGACTGCCCTGGACATCGATGCGCAAGGGTTTTCGGCCGACGTATCGAGGGAGACGCTAGATGTCACGGCGCTTGGCGATTGGCGCGCCGGCTCGCGAGTGAATCTCGAACCGTCGCTCGCTCTGGGAGATCGGCTGGGCGGGCATTTGGTGACCGGTCATACAGACGGTGTTGCGACACTCGAGTCGCGCAGCGAAGATGCGCGTTCACTACGGCTACGGTTCAGCGCATCTAAAGCGTTGCTGCCATTTATCGCCAAGAAGGGCTCGGTTGCTGTTGCCGGCGTCAGTTTGACTGTGAATGAGGCCGATCAAACGGGATTTGAGGTCAACATCATCCCGCATACCGCTAAGGAAACCACGCTCGGTGATCTTGCTGCCGGTGATCGCGTCAACATTGAGGTCGACCTGATCGCTCGATACGCGCAGCGCTTAATGGGCTTCGGAGACGCGGGCGGAATCACCCACGAGTATCTCGTTGAGCAGGGTTATGCGCGGTCGTCTCACGATCGAGGAGAGAATCAATGAACCTTAAACCGGTTGAAGATACCAAACACAACTTCGCAGCCATCGAGGATATTCTGGATGCGTTACGCGATGGACAGATGGTCATCATGGTCGACGATGAAGATCGTGAGAACGAAGGCGATCTCATCATGCTGGCGAGCAAGGTGACACCCGAGGCGATCAATTACATGGCGCGCTACGGCCGCGGGTTGATCTGTCTCACGTTGACGCAGCAGCGTTGCGAGCAGTTGCGTTTGCCTTTGATGGTGAGTGCGACACACGCCCAGCACAGTACAAACTTCACCGTCTCGATCGAGGCGGCAGAGGGCATCACCACAGGAATCTCAGCGCACGATCGTGCGCGCACGATTCAAGCTGCGGTCGACGCGAACGCGCGACCGGGGGACCTCGTTCAGCCTGGACACATCTTTCCGGTTATGGCGCAGCCAGGCGGTGTGCTTGTACGGGCGGGTCACACCGAGGCCGGATGCGACTTGGCGCGTTTGGCCGGAGAGTCTGAGCCTGCGGCTGTCATCGTTGAAGTGCTCAATGAAGACGGCAGTATGGCGCGACGTCCTGACCTTGAGACGTTTGCTGAAGAGCATGGCTTGCTGATGGGCACGATTGCGGACCTCATTCGTTACCGTCTCGAGAAAGAAGTTGCGGTCGAGCGCATCTACACGGTGCCGGTAACCACGAGCGAAGGCGAGTTCGAGCTCCAGGCCTACGAAGATCATGTCAATCGGAACGTTCACCTCGCGCTGGTGCATGGTGATATTCAGAAAGCGGATGCGCCTCTGGTTCGGGTGCATGTGACGGACACGTTAGGCGATATCGTCGGCGTCAACGATCGGCGCTTAGGATGGCCGATTCGCGATGCGATGGCGCGGGTGGTCGATGCCGGGGCGGGCGTGGTCGTCGTACTACGGTACCCCGAGGGGCCACGTGAGCTCGTGGACGGCCTCAGGATGTTGACAGAACGAAAACCGCAGGTGTTGGGCGACGTCGAGCCCGTGAATGAACTGCGTCAGTACGGCGTCGGCGCGCAAATACTCCGAGACATCGGTGTGCGTCGAATGCGCGTATTGTCCGCACCTGTGCAAATGCATGCGATCTCAGGATTCGGTTTGGAGATCGTCGAGTACATCGATAACGGTTAGACCGCCGCGATATCGGGAGAGACTAAGTGACAGTGTTTGAAGGCAACCTCGTAGTGCGAGATGCGCGATTTGCGATCGTCGCGTCTCGGTTCAACGATTTTATCGTGTCGAAACTGCTCGACGGTGCGAAAGATACTTTGGTTCGCAGTGGTGCTGATGCGGCAGCGATCGATGTTGCCTGGGTCCCCGGTGCGTGGGAGATCCCACTGGCTGCGGACAAGCTGGCGGCGACGCGCCGGTACGATGCCATCATCGCACTGGGTGCGGTGATTCGCGGTGCCACGGCGCATTTCGACTACGTGTCTGGTGGTGTCGCTCGCGGACTGGCAAGCGCGGGAGAGCGAGCGGGGCTACCCGTGATTTTTGGTGTGCTAACGGTCGACACGATTGAACAAGCGATCGAGCGAGCGGGGAGCAAGGCGGGGAACAAAGGCGCCGAGGCCGCGATGACCGCCATCGAAATGGTCAATCTGTTGCGTTCGATTGACTGACCGATGAGCTCTCGGCCGAAAACCAATCGCGGACGAAGTTTCGCGCGGTCGCTCGCGATGCAAGCGCACTATCAGCAGCAGCTCGATGGTACTTCGCGCGCTCAGCTGCTGAAGCAGTTTGCTGAACGTCGTGAGTACGAGCGAGTCGATGTCGAGTATTTTGAAATGCTCGTCAATGAGTCCATGCGTTTGCTGCCGGATCTGGATGAGGATATTTCCGAGTTCGCGGATCGCGACTTGGAGCAACTAGGTCTCGTCGAAATTGCGATCCTGCGGATTGCGTTGACGGAGTTGCGCGAGCGTATCGACGTGCCGTTTCGCGTGGTGATCAACGAGGCGGTGGATCTTGCGCATCGGTTTGGTGCCGAATCAGCGCACAAGTACATCAACGCCGTACTGGATAAAGCCGCTGAGAAACACCGCGCGATCGAGACTCGCGCTGCGCGATCTTGATAGGGCGAACGGTCGCGTATCTTGAGCGAGTTCGATCTGATCGCCCGTTACTTTTCCGGTTTCGACCGAGATGCCGAGATTGGTGTTGGTGATGACGCCGCCGTCGTCGCCATACCCGACAACAAGCGGGTTGTCGTAGCAACAGATACGACGATAGAAGGCGTGCACTTTCCAAAAGACACGCCGCCCGACGCAGTCGGTTTCCGCGCCTTGGCGGTCAATCTCAGTGATCTGGCCGCGATGGGCGCTACGCCGCAGTGGTTTACTTTGGCGCTGACGATTCCTAACGAAGATGCTGCATGGTTGCGCGCGTTCTCAGACTCGTTGCTCGGGCTGGCGAATCGATTCGGCGTCGGGTTGATCGGGGGTGACACCACGCGTGGGCCATTGTCCATCACAATCACTGTGTTCGGTGTGGCCGACGAGGTAATCGTTCGCTCTGGCGCAAGTCCAGGCGACACGGTTTGGCTCGGCGGGCGGCCCGGTGACGCTGCAGCCGGTCTCGCCTGCTGGGCTCGACGCAACGAATCAGATGACGACATTCGGTATTTGGTCGATCGGTTTCTGTTTCCCGAGCCGCAGATTGCCCTCGGGCAAGCGTTGGTCGGCCGAGCAAGCGCCGCGATTGACATTTCGGACGGTCTGGTTGCCGATCTCGGTCACATTTGTCACGCGAGTGGCTGTGGCGCCAAAATACAACTGGATCAATTGCCGTTGTCGGACGCTTTGCAAGGCGTTGTCGGCGAAGTCGGTGCGCGATCGCTCGCGCTGTCCGGAGGCGACGACTATGTGCTGTTATTCACTGCAGCACCCACGCTCGCTTTCGAGTCGTGTTTTGCGATTGGGGAGATGACGACCCGCGCCGGCGTTGCGTTGTTTGATCGCGACACGCCCTACGAACTGGAACACAAGGGGTATGCCCATTTCTAACTCCAACAAGCATGTGGCGCCGCCGGCGAAGACGGTGTTCGGTGACCCCGTACACCTGCTCGCGTTTGGCTTCGGCGCTGGTTTGTCCCCGAAAGCACCTGGAACGGTCGGCAGTGTGTGGGGCGTGGCGCTTGCAGTTGCTACGGCGAGCTGGGGCTGGCAGTGGGAGCTTGGGCTCGCGGCACTAATGACGCTGGCGGGCGTGTGGATTTGTGGTGTCAGCGCGAAGCGGTTGGGCGTTCACGACCACGGCGGGATCGTCTGGGACGAGATCGTCGGGGCATATCTGATCTTTCTGCCGATCCCGCGGACTTGGCCGTGGTTGCTGGCCGGGTTCGTGGTTTTCCGGATTTTGGATATTGTAAAGCCGTGGCCGATAAGAGAACTGGATCACAGACTCCATGGGGGTCTCGGAATTATGCTCGATGACGTTGTTGCCGCCCTAATTGGTGCGGTTTTTTTAGCAATGATTTCAGGGTGGTTAGCGCCCTGAGCTGAGGCGCAAATGGCAACCACTGCAGCCAATTCCATTCGGGATAATGAGATCCCGGAAAAGTTCGGCAAATACGTCATCGTCAACGAGGTGGGCAAAGGTAGCACCGGCACGGTGTACCTGTCGCACGACCCGTACTATCGCCGTGACGTCGCCATTAAGGTGTATAACGTCGGCTCGGAAGATGGCGAGGCTGAGCGTGCGCGCGTGACGCGCAAGATGTTCTTCAACGAAGCGCACATGGTTGGCATGCTGCAGCATCCGAACATACTGCCGATCTACGATGCCGGCGAAGAGAACGGCAAGTACTATGTTGTCACCGAGCACATCCACGGCGCTCGTACGCTGGCATCCTATTGCAAGCCAGGCCGCTTGCTTCCGGTCGATGACGTGATCGAGATTGTCTACAAGACCGCCAAAGCGCTCCACTATGCACACGGTCGCGGTGTCATTCACCGCGATATCAAACCCAGCAACATCATGCTGACGATGGACAACGACGTTCGCGTGATCGACTTCGGAATCGCAATCATTAAGGATGCGGACGTATCCCGCATTGAAGGCATCGCTGGCTCGCCGAGCTACATGTCGCCCGAACAGGTTCAGAGCGAAGAACTGAGCAACCGTTCCGACCTTTATTCACTCGGCGCTGTGATGTACGAATTGTTGACCGGGTTTCGACCGTTTCGTGCCGGCAACTTGTCGAAGTTGCTGCACCAAATTGTCTTTGCAACACCCCCTCCGATTCATCGCTACCGGGAAGATATTCCGGATGAGCTCGAAAACATCGCGGCGGTTTTGTTGCAAAAGGCACCGGAGAAGCGATACGCGAACGGGCTCGCGCTGGCGGCGGAACTGACGCATGTCTACCAGGCACTGCGAGCGAAAGCGGACCAGTTCGATAATCAGGAACACTTTGACCTGCTGCGCCGCTTGAGTTTCTTCCACGACTTCTCGCATGCAGAGATTTGGGAAGTACTTCGCGCCGGTGAGATCAGCGAGTATGAGGCTGGAGAAGAGATTGTTCGCGAGGGTGAGATCGACGATCGGTTCTACATCATCGTGACCGGCGATGCTGAGGTCGTGGCCAGTGGCAAAGCGGTGGGTGAGCTCGGACGCGGAGACTGCTTCGGCGAGTCGAGCTACCTCGCAGAAGCGAAGCGCAACGCCTCGATTCGCGCCAAGACGCCCGTGAATCTTCTGCGAGTCAGTGCAACGTTAATGGAGCAAGTGTCCTCCAGTTGCCAGCTGCGGTTCAATAAAGTGTTCTTGCGTTCATTGATCGAGCGGTTGCAGCGCGCCGGCGGACCACGCACCTAGAATTCAGTCTTCCTCGGGTTCAAACGGGACCGGGTCGTCGTCGAGGCCCGCATCGGCCAACAGCGTTTCGACTTTTTGCTCTGCTACGGTCAGTGCGCTTTGGCATTCACGTGTGAGTTTCACGCCACGCTCAAACCGCTTCATTGCCGCGTCCAAACTCAGTTCTCCCGCCTCAAGTTCGGCAACGATCCCCTCAAGTTCCGTCAGAGCATCTTCCAAGTTCAGTTTCTTCGCCAACGCAGTCTCCCATTCGTAAGGCGCGAGTCTAGCGAATGAACGCTCTGGCGCACAGTGCGGCGGAAGCTGTTGAATAAAATTCCTTGGCGTAGAGCTGCCGGAAGTCGTTAAACTTCGAGTTCAAAACTCGCCCCACCTGACTGGGGAGGGTCGACTTTTCCGGGATGGTGAATGAGCAAGAGCTATAACGCAGCTGATATTGAAGTTTTGAGCGGTTTGGAGCCGGTCCGTCGACGGCCCGGAATGTACACCGACACAGCGCGACCGAATCACCTGGCGCACGAGGTTATCGACAACAGCGTGGACGAGGCGCTGGGCGGACACTGCGACAAAATCGACGTGCTATTACGTAAGGATGGCTCGCTCGAAGTCTCCGACAATGGTCGCGGTATGCCCGTCGATCTGCACCCGAAAGAGAAGATTCCCGGCGTTGAATTGATCCTGACTCGGTTGCATGCCGGCGGTAAATTTTCCAACGACAACTACCAGTTTTCTGGAGGGCTACACGGGGTTGGCGTCTCGGTGGTCAATGCACTCTCGGAACACCTTGAGGTTTGGATCAAGCGCGGAGGGCAGAAGCACTACATCGAGTTCTCTGGCGGCAAGCGGCGTAAGGCGCTCAAGGTGGTCGACAAAGTGGGTAAGGCGAACACCGGCACCACCGTTCGATTCTTGCCGGATGCACAGTACTTCGATTCCTCAAAGTTCTCTGTGTCTCGGCTTCGTCATACCTTGCGAGCGAAGGCGGTACTTTGCCCTGGGTTGCGCGTCTCCTTCAAAGAAGAAAAGAGCGGAGACGAAACCGTTTGGCACTATGCGGGCGGCTTAGAGGAGTACTTGCTGGAAGCAGTCGGCGAGGGTGAAGTGCTACCGCAGGAGACGTTTAGTGGTGCTGTCCAGGAGTCCAACGCAGCGCTAGATTGGGCAGTGGCGTGGCTGCCGGATGATCGCCCGCTAGTCGGCGAGAGTTACGTGAACTTGATCCCGACCGCGCAAGGCGGCACTCACGTCAATGGACTCCGAACGGGTTTGACCGAGGCCATTCGCGATTTTTGTGAGTTCCGCAATGTTCTGCCGCGCGGTGTGAAACTCGCTCCCGATGATGTTTGGGATCGTGTGAGCTACGTGGTTTCGGCCAAGATTGAAGATCCGCAGTTCTCGGGTCAGACGAAAGAGCGTCTGTCCACGCGCGAGACCGCAGGTTTTGTCACCGGAATCGTGAAAGATGCCTTTGCTTTGTGGTTAAACCAACATCCCGATGCCGGCGAGCAAATATCGCAGATTGCGATCGCCAAAGCTCAGCAGCGGCTGAAGGCCGCGAAGAAAGTGGTTCGAAAGAAAGTCGTTGGCGGACCGGCGCTGCCCGGCAAACTCGCCGATTGCGCGGCCCAAGAACCGGAGCGAAGCGAGTTGTTTCTGGTGGAAGGGGATTCCGCGGGCGGTTCGGCCAAGCAGGCCCGAGACCGGGAGACGCAGGCGATCATGCCGTTGCGCGGCAAGATTCTAAACACATGGGAAGTCGAGACCGGCCAGATTCTGGCGTCGCAAGAGGTTCATGACATCAGCGTAGCGCTCGGCGTGGATCCAGGCGCGCTCGATTCCAGCAATCTTCGCTACCACAAAGTGTGCATATTGGCCGACGCGGATTCCGATGGTGCTCACATCGCGACGCTGCTCTGTGCTTTGTTCCTGCGTCACTTTCGCCCTCTTGTCGCAGCCGGCCACATTTATGTCGCGATGCCACCGTTGTATCGAATCGATGTGGCGAAAGAGGTCTACTACGCGCTCGACGAGGCGGAACGACAATCGATCATCGATAACCTCCCAGCGGATAAAAAGCGGGCCAAAATCACGGTGACGCGCTTCAAGGGTCTTGGAGAAATGAGTCCGGCTCAGTTGCGCGAGACCACGATGAATCCGGACACTCGGCGGTTGGTCCAACTCACGATTGAGGCGGATGCCGATACGGACAGCACGCTCGATATGCTGCTGAGCAAAAAGCGTGCGTCGGACCGCCGCAGCTGGTTGGAATCCAGTGGCAACCTAGCTGACGTTTGATGAGAACACACGATGCAGGATGAACTGAATTTTGAAGGTATCGAGCGACTGGCGCTTCGAGACTACACCGAAAAAGCGTACCTCGACTACTCGATGTACGTCATTCTCGACCGCGCACTGCCGCATGTCGGTGACGGGCTAAAGCCGGTACAAAGACGCATCGTTTACGCGATGAGTGAGCTTAACCTCGGCGCTAAATCTAAACCGAAAAAATCGGCTCGCACGGTCGGTGATGTGATCGGCAAGTTCCACCCCCACGGTGATTCGGCATGTTACGAGGCCATGGTGTTGATGGCGCAGCCGTTTTCGTACCGCTATCCGTTGGTGTTTGGGCAGGGCAACTGGGGGTCACCGGATGATCCCAAGTCGTTCGCTGCGATGCGCTATACAGAGGCCAAACTGCAGCCCTATGCCAACACACTACTGACAGAGCTCGGGCAGGGCACCGTTGATTGGCAGCCGAATTTTGACGGGACGATTGATGAGCCGGTCGTGCTGCCAGCGCGATTGCCGAACATCCTGTTGAATGGCACGAGTGGGATTGCGGTGGGCATGTCGACCGACATACCACCCCACAACATCAACGAAATCGGTGCAGCGCTGGTCCATTTGATTGAGAATCCTCGAGCGGACGTTGCGGCTTTGCTGGAGCATCTACCAGGGCCGGATTTCCCGACGGGAGGTGAAATCATATCGCCGCCGAGTGATCTTGCCGCGATCTACGAAAGTGGCAACGGCACCCTTCGGGTGCGCGCGGTATGGCATCGGGAAGACGATACGGTTGTCGTAACCGAACTGCCCTACCAGACCTCCGGTGCCAAAGTGGTTGAGCAGGTGTCCGCGCAATTGCGCAACAAGAAACTCCCCATGGTTGAGACGATTCGCGATGAATCGGATCATGAGGCACCGGTTCGACTGGTGATCGAGCTTAAATCGCGCAGAGTCGATGCGGATGCATTGATGCTGCATTTATTCGCGACCACGGCGTTGGAACGAACGGTTCGAGTGAACCTGAATGTGATCAGTCTGGCCGGCACGCCGCGCGTGTTCGATTTGCGCGGACTGTTGCGTGAATGGCTGCAGTTCCGCAAGGCAACGGTTGTGCGTCGCCTCGAATACCGACTTGGCCAAGTGGTCGATCGGCTGCATATTCTTGATGGCTTGTTGATCGCCTATCTCAATATCGACGAGGTCATCGCGATCATTCGCGAACACGATGAGCCTCGTAACGAGCTGATGGCGCGATTCGAATTGTCTGAACGCCAGGCGGAGGCCATCCTTAATCTTCGCCTCCGAAATCTTGCCAAGCTTGAGGAAATGCGCATTCGCGGTGAGCAGGATGAGTTGGCCGAAGAGCAGCGTGAGCTCGAACTGTTGCTCGGCTCTGATGCGCGCTTGAAGACCCTGATGAAACGGGAGATCAAAGCCGATGTTGAGGCGCACTCGGATCGACGGCGCACGCAAATCGTTGCACGCGATGCGGCCAAGGCGATGGACGAAACGGCGCTGGTATCCAGTGAAGCGGTGACAGTCGTATTGTCGGAGCGAGGATGGGCGCGTGCGGCCAAGGGTCATGAGATTGATCCGGCAGCGCTCAACTACAAAGCGGGCGATGGATTTCTTGCTTCGGCGCGTGGGCGTAGCAATCAGACTGCGCTATTCGTCGATAGTACCGGGCGTGTTTATAGCGTTCTTGCTCACGCACTTCCTTCCGCCCGTGGTCAGGGTGAACCTTTGTCCGGTCATTTCAACCCACCCGATGGCGCCGCGTTTCGCGGCGTGATGTTCGGCGACGCCGAATCTAAGTGGTGTGTTGCGACCAGCGCGGGCTACGGTTTTGTTGTACGAGGCGAAGCTTTGGTCAGCCGTGCGAAAGCGGGTAAAGCGATGCTTACGGTTCCACAGGGTGCGGAAGTTTTGGTCCCGCAGCGCGTGCCGGCCGACGCCGGTTGTCGAATTGCGGCGGTCAGCAACATCGGTCGACTGCTCGTGTTCTCGCTGGACGATTTACCGGAGCTCAACCGTGGAAAGGGCAACAAGGTCGTGGACATTCCGCGAAAGAAATTTGTTGCCGGTGAAGAGGCGATGGTGGCCGTGACGGTACTTGCGCCTGGCAGTGCACTGGTCGTGCATTGTGGTGAACGCCACATGACCTTGAAGGGTGCCGATCTCGACAAATACGAGGGAACCCGCGGCAATCGCGGCCAGATGCTTTCTCGCAACTACCGAAAAGTGGACCGACTTTCGAGTGCCTAGGGGCTAGACTCTAGGCTTCTCGAGCAGACGGCATCACTTCGGTTTGGTCGTCGTCTGATGAAGCATCGTCTTTGGATTCAGGCAACTCAAGAGATGCAGTGCGCTGACTGTCTTCGATGGCTTGCAGGTCATCTTCGACGTTCAAAGAAGCGGTGAATTCTGCTATGGCTGCGTCGGCCAAATCGAGCTCTTCGGCGGTGACGTCATATTCCTCGACAGAGACCTCGTAGTCAGGCGAGTGCGGCATATCGACGGTCTCTTCATCAACCGCTGGCATGTTGACCGTCGGCTCTTCTGAGGACGCGTTGGGCGTCGTGCGCATCCGCAACGCTTCCTCGGCCAGTTCTTTCTGAATCTGTTGTGTGCGAGACAGTTCGGCCTCGTAGTCTTGCTCCAACAGCTCCTGGGTCTGCGAGTCCAGCCAATCGACTTCCTCAATGCCCGTCAGGGTTGGCGTGCCCACTTCGAAGTCGAGGTCAAGCGCCTCTGTTGGGCTGACCTCAAAGTCGATGCTTGCAAACTGATCAGGGGCTTCGAACTCGATGCTGCCGTCGGCTACCGGCGCATTGATCATCGGTTGCGCAGCTGCGGCCGAAACCGGCGCACGCGCGGCGGTCGGCACCGGCGCATTATCAAGTCTCGCGGGAATCGGTCTGCGCTCGGGCTGCAGATTGCGCGATGCTTCGATCCGGCGTCGGCGCGCACTGACACCGAGCAGTAACTGGAGGGCAACCCACGCGGCGATGACGAGGCACACGCCCGCGAGAACTGCGCCGATGCGCGCTCCCCATCCGATCTGCGAGGTCTGCTCCGTGGTGTCGATGACCGGGGTCTGCAAACCTGGGGCCGCCGCCACCGCGGCTGATGTATCAACGACAGGGTCGTTCGGCGAGCGCGATTCCGGCTCCGGGGCGACCTCTTTGAACGGGCTGTCGTCTTGACTGAGTACGCTGAGCAATGCGGCAGTGCGCTCGGCTTGCGCGACGGGCGACGGCTCGGCGGGTTGCGAATCGTTCGTTAACGCTTCGCTTGCGTTCGGCCCATCGATTCTTAATTCGGTGGTTGCGTCGGAGACCACGGCCACGGGGACGCCAATCGGCTCTGCCGTTGTCGCAGTGCTCGCAGGTGCGGGCGTTGAAGGCGTCGGCTGCGCTACTGTCACCGGTTCGGTCTGGGCTGTACCACTCAGCGAACTCGGCAGAGACAGTACGGCGCCGCTAATCAATCGATCAGCATTGCCGTCGATGAAGGCGCCAGGGTTTTCGGCGACGATCTGGTCGATGATTCGCCAATGTTGACGGGGCTGCGCACCGAGGCGATCAACGATCTCCCACAGTGTGTCGCCGCGCGACACAGTGTAGGTATTGCCGTCAATCGTCGGGGTCGCCGCACGTGGTGTGGACTGCCGACGACGCGTTGTGGCTAGCGGTGTATCCCGCGACGTGATGTCACGGCGCGCTTGCAACCGGCGGTCTGCTGCGCTGAGCCTTTCTGCGGGGTCGATAAACACATCATAACGACGGGTCAGCTTGGCTTCACCCGCACACTGTGCCCGTAGAGTGAAACTAAGCAGTGGCTCACGAACGGTTTGGGTAGATCTCAAGACTAACGAGTTGCCGATTCGCTCCAGTCTCAACAAACCGGGACGGTAGCCGTCCGGAGAAACGATAAAGCAGCTAGGCGGTGTGGTCGCTGCTGACGAAATCGGTATCTCAATCAAAAGGCGCTCGCCAAGCGCTGAGCGAACGGTTGCTTCGCCAAACGACAATGCATGCGCTTGCGAACTCGCGATCAGCAGCGCGCCGGCTGCTGCGACTCCGGTGATCGTCTTAAGCTGCATCAGGCTGACTCCTGCAGCACGACTTCTGGTTCTTGTACGTAGTGCCCCTGCATATAGCTAATCCCCAATTGCCAGAGTGCCGCCATTGTATTGGCGTCTTCTACTTTTTCCGCGATCGTATTAATGCCGCGTTCTTTGGCGATACCAACGAGCTTACTCGTCGCGGCATGCGCTTCGGCATCGCTCGATAGTGCAGAGATTAACGCACCGTCAATCTTTGCGAAATCCAACGGAAAGGATTGCAGTAACTTTCCGGCTTGCGGGTCTCGCCCGAGATGCTCCACGGCGAAGCTCGCGCCGATCGTTCTTACCATCTGGGCGACTCGTGCACTCGCTTTCAAATACTTCAGTGCAACGCCTTCCGGGACCTGGAAACACAGTGTCGCAGGTTGCACGTTGCCGCGCGCGATGATGGCCTTTAGCCACGGCAGGAACGATTTGTCGACGAGAGATTGCTCGGACAAGCGAATAAACACCATGCCCGGTTGCCGTTCGCGGCACAGGGCTAGAGCTGCACCGATCACCCAACGATCGAGTGCCTGCATCATGTTGTTACGACGGGCGACCGGCAAGAACTCGGACGGTGCGACCGATTCGCCTTGCTCGTCGACCATCCGAACCAGCAGGTCAAACAGCGATTGGCCCTCGCCATCTAGGGCAGCGATCGGCTGTTGTAGTAGGCGGAATCGATTTTCCTTCAGTGCGCCTGTCAGGCGTTTGACCCAAACGGCGTCGTGGCGACGAATTCGAGTGTCTTCTTCACTAGCCGTTTCAATCTGAACCGCGCCAGGATCACCCGATTGTCTTGCCGCGCGGTAGTTGGACTCCGCTTTCTCGATCAAGCCGGCGGCGGTCTTGACCAAATCACCGAACGGACAAAGACCGATCGAACAGCTGAGGCGGATCGTGCGCTCGCCGGCCTCAAAGGTGTGGTCTTTCACTGTTTTGACGAGCGTATCGCTCCAAGCGATGGCATCTTGTTCTGAGCCACGCTCCAATAGAACGGTGAACGCGGTACCTTCAAACCGGCCAGCAATATCGCTTTTCTCAATTCGCTTTCGGAGAATCTCGGCGAACTCCGCGATCGCTTCTTCGCTGCGAATGACGCCAAGATCATCCCGCACGCGTTTGAAGTCGTCGATACGAATCCAAGCCAGTAGTCGCATACCGCTCTCTATCGGCTGCCTTAGTCGATGCGACATCAGTTTTAGAAAGTGTTGGCGATGATAGAGAAAAGTACTCTGATCTTTCGTGATCGCGTCACGCATCAATGAGGCGCTTCGTTTGTCTTCTTTTTCCTCGGCTTTGATCGCGATTCGCACAGCCGGTTCGCCGTCGAAAGTTGCAGCTTGCAACACCATCTGGACTTCTTTCGGTTCACCGTAGGCCTCACTCGTTTTTACGTCGAGCGGTGCATCAGTCCATTTGTTCTTGGCGACCGCGACTAGGGCCCCTTTGATCGTCGCCTGGCTGTCCGCGTGCACAAGGTCCATCACCGGAATTGCTGTCCCATCTGAGTCTTCGCCAAGCTTGAACAATGATTGCCACGCTTTGTTGGTTTCAGCGACGATTCCTTCTTGCACCACTGCGATGGCGTCCGCCGTGTTTTCCATCAGACTGGCGATATGCTGTTGTGTCTTGACCGCTGCCGTGCGGTCCAGGGCGACGCGTTGGTTTAGCGCCACTCGATCAACACTGCGTGCCAATATGCTTTTCAGGCGGAGCTCTTCTGTGAGGGTAACGACGTCCGCGGCACCGAGCTGCATAAACTCGCCGGCAAGCCGTTCGTCGAATCGTTCACTCAACACAAGTACGACATTGTCTGCGCTCTTGTCTTTGACGCGCCCAATATCAATGGCGATATTCTCGTTCTCGCGAAGGACGACCAGGGCGCCACCGTCGAGATCCGCGCCGCAGTAGTCGACCATCTCAGGATGCCAGGTGCAGCGCGCGGCAATATGACACTCTCGCAAAGCGCGATTCAACGCTTCACAGTCCTCTTGGATCGGTGAAATTACGTCGACGTCGATGCTGATTGGGTGCGTCAAGGTTGCGTTCTCAGTGTCGTTTGAGGGGCAAGCCCTAGAATCTACGTTCATCTTATTACAGGGTGTTCTGCCAAGCCGTTTGCAAGGGATCAAAACGTGACGTAGTTCCGCGTTCTGTCGGTTTTGGACGAGAATTTGGTCCCAGATTTGGCAATCGGTTGGCCGATGCGCAGTGGTTCAAGAGCGATTCGGACACTGGTACGATAGTGGGGATTTCCTTTTTGTTCAGGTCACTCGACAGCCATGGCGACGTATAACACCAATGAATTCCGGTCAGGTTTGAAGATCATTCTCGACGGGGACCCCTACAACATCGTCGAAAACGAGTTCGTCAAGCCAGGCAAAGGTCAGGCGTTCAATCGAGTGAAGGTTAAGAACCTGAAGACCAGCAAAGTGCTGGACAAGACGTTCAAATCGGGTGAATCGGTCGAGGCGGCAGACGTCATGGAAACCGATATGCAGTATCTCTATTCCGATGGCGAGTTTTGGCATTTCATGGAGCCGAACACCTACGAGCAGTACGCCGCACCTGAGGCTGCGGTATCGGAGTCGGCGCAGTGGCTAAAGGACCAAGACATTTGTAGTGTGACCCTTTGGAACAATGTGCCGCTGGCTGTTGAACCGCCCAACTTTGTTGAGCTAAAAATCGTTGAAACAGATCCGGGCTTGAAAGGGGATACCGCACAGGGTGGTGTCAAACCGGCGCGACTCGAAACGGGCGCTTCGGTGCGCGTTCCGTTATTCCTTGAAGAAGGTGAGATGATTCGTGTCGACACCCGATCTGGCGAGTACGTCTCGCGGGTGAAGTAGGCAGTCGCGGCTAGAGTCCGATCGAGCGCGGATCGCGGCTGATAAACTCTGATGCCAAATCGGCGAACCCAATGAGTCCGTCTTCGTCCTCGGCGGTAAATCGCGCCAAGATGGGGCTATCGATATCGAGTACCCCAGCGATTTCGCCATTTTGGTAAATCGGCAGGACAATCTCTGACAGGCTCGCAGCGTCGCAAGCAATGTGGCCATCAAACTGGTGCACGTCGTCAACGCGTTCGATTCGACGGTTGGCCACTGCGCTGCCACATACGCCTCTGCCAACCGGTATTCGAACGCATGCACTCTTGCCTTGGAAAGGACCGAGCACGAGTTCCTCGTCGCGCAACAGATAGAAACCCGCCCAGTTCACTGAGTGCAGCGACTCAAAGAGTATCGCCGATAGGTTTGCAAGGTTCGCAAGTGTGTCGGGCTCATCCACGGTCAGCGCGCTCGCCTGAGCCAAAATCGTCTTGTAATCAACCGTCTTGTCCGACATTACCGTGGGTTTCCTGAGCTAAACGAAATCACCTCGGTTATATCTTTGGCCGGAATCGCCGACATCAAGAGTCGCTCTATGCCGACCGCCACTCCGGCGCAGTCGGGTAAGCCCTTCGCGAGCGCACTTAGCAGTGATTCGTCAATGGGTAAAGGCGTTTGACCTCTTCTTGTTCGCAGTTGGTTGTCGCGTTCGAACCGGCGCCGTTGCTCGTCGCTGTCGGTTAACTCAACGAATCCATTGGCGAGCTCATTTTGGCCCAGATAAATTTCGAAGCGCAGTGCGCGCTCCAGAGTGGGGTCGACCTTGGCTAGCGACGCCTGACTGGCCGGGAAGTGGGTGACGACCGAGAGCTGATCGGGCGCAAAAGCGCTGGCGACCTTGGTGTCGAAAAGCCATCCCAAGAGTGCATCCCGATCACCATCAAACGTGGCATGGACATCAGCACCGACAAGCGCCTGCAAAACCTCGGGAGTCACGTCGCTGAAGTGTCCCGTCGCCTGGTGCAGCCAGTCGTCGTAGCTCGCAATGCGCTGTGTGACTGCCTGGTCTTTGTCAATCGCTTGCAACGCTGCGCGAATGAGGGCGACGCAATCGGCGATGATGTCCGATAGATCAAAACCGCGACGGTACCATTCCAACATCGTAAACTCGGGCTCATGGCGGTGGCCAATCTCTCCATCGCGGAACACCGGGCCCATCTCATAGATGTCTGGCCAGCCTGCGGCCAACAATCGCTTCATTGGGTATTCGGCGGACGTTCGAAGAAACCAATCCTGCTGCGTTTTTTCGCTAGCAACGACAAAACTCTCGATTGCAGGCTCGGTGACAGGGTATTGGTGAAACGTCGGTGTTGTGACTTCCAAGATATCGTGATCTGCCATGTATTTTCGGATGGCAGAGATCACTGCGGCACGAACCCGTGCCGTTTCGAGCGTCGTCGTCGGCTGCCAACTCACGGCGAAATTGACGGCGTCGCGAGCGTCTCGCCCATTCTAACTTTGCGTCCGACCTGCAGCGACTCCGCGAGCGTCACTCCTTTTGGAAGTAAAACGATGACCGTCGAGCCGAGGTTGAACCAGCCCAGTTGATCGCCGCGCGTGACCCTCTCGGTAGGGCAGGGCAACAACTGCGGCTGTTGTAGTGTTCCCGCGGCAAGTTCGCCGTGCCAAGGCGTCGATATGCTACCGACGTTCAATGCGCCGACCATTACGAGCGCCGCGTCTGCTCCGCCCGGACCGAAACAGAAGACTCGGCGCTCGTTGCGTGCGAATAATCGAGGGACCGCTGCTGCGGTGGCTTGGTTCACGGAAAACAGTTGGCCAGGAATATGCCGATGGGTGCTCACGACAGCGCTCAGCGGAGCGTGAACGCGATGGTAGTCGTGAGGGGCGAGGTAAATGGTCGCGAAGCTACCATCGCGGAAATGCTGTGCTTGTTCCTCGCTGCCGATCAAGCGTTCCACGCTGTAGAGAAACCCCTTGGCCTGGATCAATTGACCTTCAACGATTGGACCAAACTGACTGACGACACCATCACAAGGTGCAATTATGGCCGGTGCTGTATCCAAAGGACGGCAGCCAGGCTTGAGTGTCCGCGTAAAGAACGCGTTGAGGCTATCGTAGCCTTCCGGGACGGGGTGTTCCGCCTCGCGCTCATCGATACCGACAAGTTTCGAGAACCCTCGGATCAGCGCGTTCTTCAGCCACACGGATTCGCGGTGGGACAACCATGCAATCGCGCGAGTCAAACCGAACTGTGGCAGCAAATACTGTAGCGCAACGAAAAAGCCGCGGCCGAGAGCACGAAGTGACTTCATTCGGGTGCCTGCCTGCTGACCGCTATCGTCATTTCGAGCACCAGCTCATCGTCTGAGTAAAACGCAAGCGGAACCGGAGTGCCTTCCACCAGTGGCGCAATAGGCTGCATTAGCATGAGATGCAGGCCACCTTGCTCGAGCTTCACGGTGCCGCCGGGGGGGATGTCAATCGACTCGACAGGGCGCATTTGCATTACCCCGTCGGCCACCTGGGTGCGGTGCATCTCGACGCGTTGAAAGCCATTGCTGCGAACATCAGTAATCGACAGCGCGATAGCAGCATGGTTGTTTATCGTCATATACGCGGCGGCGGCAGAGCTCTCTGGCGGTGGCAGTCGCACCCAGGCGGCCTCTGTCGAAATCGGTGCATTTTGTTCGCAGCCTGTAAGCAAAAAGCACACGACGAGTATCGCAGTCGTTCCAATTCGGTATTTCATGTACTAAAAGTTCTCGATCAGCAGTTGTAGGTCGTCTGTGAGCGTCTGTTGGCGCAGTGGGGGGCTAAACACCGCGCGCCAGCGTCCCTCGGGGTCGATGACGATAACGGCGCCTGAATGGTCCATCGTGTAGTCATCGTTCGCGAGCGGGATCTTTTTGTAGAGCACGCCGAGGTCTTGGGAAAATGCTTGTAACTGATCGGGTTCACCGACCACACCTTGTACGCCGGGCCCAAAGAATTCCGTGTATTTGTTCAGCCGCTCTTGGGTATCAAACTCAGGGTCAACACTGACCAATGTAATCTTCGGTAAATCGGCTGCATCGAAATCGGCAGCGAGTGCCTCTCGAGCGTTACTCAGTAGTTGCAGTGTGGTTGGGCAGACATCTGGGCAGCGCGTAAATCCAAAAAATAGAAGCTGCCAGTGGCCGTTTAAATTGTCATTGGAAAATACACTGGGCGATTGGCCCAGTTGGAACGGCGCAATCGCACGCGGTGGATCGAGCAGCGTGCCGCTCTCGAGCTCGACTGTCGACGGACTTCGCGTGACGATGCCGACCGCGATGCCAACGGCAAATGCGGCGAGCCCTGCGCAAATCACCAAGATTCTGTTCATAATGGGTTCAAGAGTCTGGCGGCGGCTGCGAGCGCAGACGTCCAATAAAACTGAATTATCCCATAACGGCTTGCGCGGCCCCAAGTCCGATGTAAGCGTTGAGCGCAACAGATGACGCGATCACCACCCATCAATTTGCCCCCAGCGGGCGCCCCGGGTTCGGCCTGGGTAGACGCCATCGCGTCCGCATTCGATGCGGCCGACCTTTTTTTCGGCCACGGAACCGATAATGCGCGCGACGAGGCTACATGGCTGGTTGCGGGGGTTGCTGGGCTGGACTATGCCAATGCCGATTGGCCGATAGCGCTGGAGCGACTGTTGGTTGATCCTTTGTCCGAGCGAGTTCGAACCGATGTCGCAACGCTAGCGCGACGCAGGATCAGCGAAAGAATCCCGTTGGCGTATCTGCTAAACCAGGCTTGGTTCTGCGGTCGAGCCTACTTTGTCGACGAGCGAGTACTCGTTCCACGATCGCCGATTGCCAGTCTTATCGACGCCCGTTTTTCGCCCTGGGTGAATCCGGAGAAGATCACGCGGGTACTCGATCTTTGCACAGGCAGTGGCTGTATCGGCATTGCCACCGCTTTGGCGCTGCCATGGGCACGAGTCGATGCGACCGACCTGTCCGCTGACGCACTGACCGTCGCCCGGCAAAACGTGCAAACGCATCAGGTCGCAAACCAGGTTGACCTGTATCAAGGTGACCTGTTTGATGCGCTGGCCCGCGATTCGCGCTACGACTTGATCGTCACCAATCCACCGTATGTCGATGCGTCTGAGATGCATGCGCGTCCCGCAGAGTTTTGCGCCGAGCCTGAGCTTGGGTTGGCCGCTGGAGATGACGGACTCGATATCGCGCGGCGCATACTTGTCGACGCGGCGCGTTTTCTGCGTCCAGGTGGAATTTTGGTGATGGAGGTGGGCGCCAGTGATGACGCGTTGCAAGCAGCTTTTCCCACGGTACCATTCACGTGGTGGTTATCTGACGATTGGGGTTACGGGGTTTTGATCATGGATCGCGAAGCGCTCGTCGCGCACGCACAAAGCTTGGGTGCGCGATGACGGGCAACACGTACGGAAACGCATTTCGAGTGACAACGTTCGGTGAAAGCCATGGGCCCGCGCTCGGCTGTGTCATCGATGGATGCCCGCCAGGACTGGCGCTCGACGCAGAGACGATCCAGCAGGATCTCGAACGGCGTCGAAGTGGCAAGTCGCGCTACACCAGTCAGCGCAAAGAGCCAGACCAGGTCGAAATTTTATCGGGGGTCTTCGAAGGGGTAACCACCGGCACACCAATCGGCTTGCTGATCCGAAATACGGACCAACGCTCGCGCGATTACAGCGCCATTAAGAACACTTTTCGACCCGGGCATGCGGATTTCACCTACCAGCACAAGTACGGCATCCGGGACTATCGCGGTGGTGGCAGGGCATCGGCGCGTGAAACCGTAATGCGGGTCGCGGCCGGTGCAGTGGCGCGTGCGTATCTCGACTCGATGTTTGGCATCAAGGTCTTCGGCTACTTGACGGCACTAGGTCCGTTCGAACTCGATGCGAAAGATCTGTCGATTGTCGATCACAATCCGTTTTTCTGTGCCGACCCCGACAAGCTTGAGGCTTTGGCAGAGTTCATGGATCAGTTGCGACGCGACGGTGATTCGATCGGAGCTCGTCTGACGGTGGCGGCCAGCGGTGTTCCCGTGGGCTGGGGCGACCCGGTGTTCGATAAGCTGGAAGCCACGCTCGCTCGGGGGCTGATGAGCATCAATGCGGTGAAAGGCGTTGAGTTCGGTGCGGGATTCAGCGTGGTCGGTCAACGGGGGTCCGAGCACAGAGACGAGATCCGCCCGGGTGGGTTCACGAAAAACGATGCCGGTGGGACGCTCGGGGGAATATCTAGCGGTCAGGATGTGGTCGCGAGCATCGCGCTCAAGCCGACCTCGAGCATCACCCGTCCTGGAAAAACCATCGATCGCACCGGAGCGGCCACGGACATTGTCACCACGGGACGCCACGACCCTTGTGTCGGACTACGGGCGACGCCGATCGCAGAGGCGATGATGTGCTTGACGCTGATGGATCATGCGTTGCGTCAACGTGGTCAGGTGAGTGCAGAAGATTACGCTGCAGGAAATGCGGCCGTGCCCGTCACGGAGGCGAAAACCGATGGCTGATCGAGATATCGATGTTGCAGTGGTTGGTGCAACGGGCGCTGTAGGTGAGGTGATCCTCGAGATTTTGGCTGAGCGCGGCTTCACGAGTGGTGCTGTCCACGCGTTGGCTAGCGAGCGCTCCGTCGGCAAGCGCGTAACCTACGGCGAACGCACGTTGAAGGTCGCGGATCTCGCCACGTTCGATTTCTCCACGGTCAAAATCGCGCTGTTTTCTGCAGGTGGGAGTATTTCGGCGGAGTACGCACCGAAAGCGGCCGCTGCCGGCTGCGTCGTGATCGACAACACGTCGCACTTTCGCCAGGACGACGACGTCCCGCTGGTAGTCACAGAAGTCAATCCTGAACGCATCGCCGATTTTTCGATGTGCAATATCATCGCGAATCCAAACTGCTCGACGATGCAAATGTTGGTCGCATTGAAGCCGATCTACGATGCCGCCGGCATTGCGCGAATCAATGTGGCGACTTATCAAGCTGTGTCTGGTGCCGGCAGACGGACCATCGAGGCCTTAGCGGGTCAAACCGCTCGGTTGTTAAACGGCAAACCGTTGGAGCTTGGAGATGACGAACCGCAATTCGCGTTCAATGCGGTGCCGCATATCGATACGTTCCAAGACAACGGCTATACCCGGGAAGAGATGAAAATGGTCTGGGAAACTCGCAAAATTCTCGACGACTCAGACATTATGGTAAATGCGACCGCGGTTCGTATTCCCGTCTTCTATGGCCATTCAGAGGCCATCAATATCGAAACCAAACGGCCGATCACTGCCAAAAAAGTGCGTGAAATCCTCTGCTCAGCCCCAGGTGTTTCTGTAATGGATGAGGCAGTTTATGGCGGATATCCGACGCCCGTCACAGAAGCCGCAGGGCATGATCCTGTATTTATTGGCCGCATTCGAGACGACATAAGCCATCCGCAGGGGATTAACCTTTGGGTGGTGGCAGACAACATACGTAAGGGCGCGGCGCTAAATAGCGTGCAAATCGCTGAAATTTTGGCAGAAAATCATTTATGAGATATCATTGCGCCCGCTGGAAAAGGCAGATTATGTCCTACAGAATTAGCGCCAGAACAAAAATGACGCCTGCTGCGCGGCGGGTCGGAGATAAAACTATGCATCGTTGGTTGGCTGCTTTGGTTTGCAGCTTCGCATTCCTGCTGCCACAAGGCGCGCTCGCGCTCGGCTTGGGCGAAATGACGACACGTTCGGCGCTGAATGAACCCATGGCGGCCGAGATTCAGCTGCTCGGTGCGACCCGCGATGAGTTGCGCTCATTGGAAGTACGGCTCGCACCGGTCGAGGCGTTTGAACGCAACGGAATAGACCGCCCAGGATTTTTGTCGCGATTGAAGTTCCGTGTTCGGCCGGATCGTGCGGTGGTCGAGGTGACGTCTGTCCAACCGATTACAGAGCCATTCGTCACCCTGCTGGTGGAAGTGGTTTGGCCGCGCGGCAGATTGTTCCGCGAATACACGGTGTTGTTGGACCCACCGACTTATGCTGCTCCGGAGGCCGCGAGTACGCCAGCACCGGTGACCCGGAGTAGTGCGCCTGCACAACGCTCGTCGGGTGTGGTACAGCGTCAGTCTCAGCCGTCGTCACGGCCTTCGACGAGCCCACGTCCTCAGTTCACCGGGTCGACCTACGACGTGCAACGCAATGACACGTTGTGGGAGATCGCCAACCGGATCCGTCCCGCTGGCAGCGACGTCAACCAAATGATGATGGCTTTGTACGAGGCCAATCCGGGCGCGTTTAATGGCAACATCAACCGACTCAATGCTGGGGCCACTTTACGAGTGCCGACCGAAGATGAGCTTTTCGGAATCAATCGTGGCAGCGCGCTCGCTGAAGTCCGCCGACAAAACCAAGATTGGCGTGGTTCGGGCAGTGGTTCTTTAACGCTTGTCGCGCCTGACGACGACGTCGATGTGGGTACGGTTGCCGGTGGCCCGAGCTCGGCGTCCGGCAGCACGTCATCGGGTGAAGATGTCGCTGCTTTGCAGTCGGAGTTAGCGAATGCGGAGCGTCAGCTCGCGATCCGAAACGCAGAACTCGCGCGGTTACGCCAGCAGCTCGCCGAGCAGCAGGGCGCAGAAGCGTTGCCGACTGGAGAGACCGACGATGACGTCGTTGCAGGCGGAGTCGAACCGGCGGTTACCGATCCGCAGCCGGAACAAGCGGATGACCCGCTCTACGGTGATCCTGACGGAACGAGTGAAGAGGCCGACGGTGAGGTGTTCGCGGAGTCCGACCCAGCGGGTCAGGCCGATTCAGAACCGGTTGCCGAGGAGCAAGCGGAAGTCGTAGCGGAGGAGCCGACACGCCCAGCGGTTGCGCGACCGACAGTCGTGACGCCGCCGCCGTCTGAGAGCTTCCTCGATAAAGCCTTGGGTAGCATTTGGACGTACGTTGGCGGTGGGGTCCTCGCAGCGGTCGCCATTCTCGGCTTCGTCGCTGCGCGCCGTCGTGGTGAAAACGACACCACGGGTACGTGGGAAGCCCTTGATGCCGCGGACCTGGAAGATCTGGATGGAACGCTCGCCGCGACCGGACGTTTGCGTGAACTTGAAAAAGACCGCAGCAGCGACACGATTCGCAAGCCGATCGACCCCGGGTTGGCAGACGATAAAATGGAACGGACCTCGCCTGTCGACGAGGTGCCACCGCCGCCGGCAGAGGCTACTCCAGCTGAAGAATTTAATATTGAAGACACCTTCAGCTCAGACACCGCGATCAACCTTGATCAATCGGACCCCTTGGCCGAAGCAGACTTCCACATGGCTTACGGTTTGTTTGATCAAGCTGCCGACCTGATCAACGGCGCGTTGGCAGTCGACGATTCGGATGTACGGCTGAAGCAGAAGCTTTGCGAGATTTACTTCCAGTGGGGCAAGCAAGACGGTTTTGTCGATGCGGCGCAGAAGTTCAAAGACAGCCTTCCTGCAAATGATCCTTCCTGGAACAGCGTTCTGATTATGGGCCAACAGATCGCGCCTGCGCACCAGTTGTTCAGCGGTGCGGTCGTCGCGGGTGGCGGCGAAGATCTCGATTTGTCGTTTGACGAAACGCGCTCGCTGGATGCGGGTGATATCGACGCCGCGCTGTCGCCGAAAGGTGATGCGACAGGCGCCTTCGAAGAGGTGTTTGACGGCAATAGCGCGGATGGTGGCACGGTCGAGCAGCTGGCGGATATCAGCGGCATCGATTTCGAGTTCGATGAATCACTCGCCGGCGACGCAACGGATGATACCGCTGAAGCGCCGATTGACTTCGGCGACGGCGAATCGTCTGGTCGCACGGGCGATACGGTCGAACAGCCGGTTGAGCTGGACGATCTGATCGATGACGTTGAAAACACCGCCGAGCGCGAGGGCCTTGACCTCTCAAGCATAGAGATCGATGACGACGATGTTGCAGATCTTACCGAGACGTCCGGCGACGTTACGGCGGATATCGGTGCGGACCTGCTGGATGCCACCGGTGTGACATCGGTGCTCTCGGATGACTTTAAAGTCGACCTTCCGGGTGGTGACGACATTGCCGATACGGCCGAAACGCTGTTGGCAGACACATCGGGTACGAGCCTTGAAGATCTCGATTTGGACACCGGCGATGAGACGAACATCATGCCGATGGCCGACCCGAGCGGCGAGGTCGATTTAGATGTTGCTGACCTCACCTCAGAGTTGCGAGTCGATGACATCAATGCAACCCAGGAAATCCCTAGCGACGGTGATGCGACGATGTTCTCTGATGAAGTGTTCGCGGGTGA
Source organism: Pseudomonadota bacterium (assembly GCA_038533155.1). GTDB lineage: Bacteria > Pseudomonadota > Gammaproteobacteria > Steroidobacterales > Woeseiaceae > CALBPI01. Next base: position 93,460 of record JBCAZH010000005.1, read on the forward strand.
TGCGGACAGTGAGGCCGACACCGGCCTGAACCTCGCTTTGGAGGACACGGGTGAGACGAACATTGCAGAGGTCGGCACGAAACTCGACCTTGCGCGTGCGTACGTGGATATGGGTGATCCAGAGGGTGCACGCAGCATTCTCAAAGAGGTGCTCAACGAGGGCGACGAGTCTCAGCAGGCGGAAGCTAAGCAATTGCTGGAGACTTTGGGCGAGTAGGCAACGGCATGCCGAGAGCGTGCCTTTGCGTTGAGTACGACGGCACCGGATACCACGGCTGGCAGTACCAGCATCACTCCCGAAGTGTGCAACAGGTGTTGCAGACGGCGCTGGCGAAGGTGCTTAACCACACGGTAGAGGTCGTCTGCGCGGGTCGTACTGATACAGGCGTTCATGCCAGTGGTCAGATCGTTCACTTTGACTCGCCGTCGGATCGAACTGAGCGTGGTCTGGTGCTTGGTACCAACGCGAATCTTCCGATGGATGTCTCTGTGCGTTGGGCTCGGCTGGTGGTGCCGGAGTTCCATGCGCGCTTTGACGCTGTCGAGCGTCGCTACCGTTACCTGATTCTTGAATCTCGCGCGCGTTCCGCGTTGTACGCTGCGAGAGCGTGGTGTCAGTCGGACACGCTGGATACCGCGGCGATGCAACACGCTGCCGACATGCTGATCGGCGAGCATGACTTCAGCACCTTTCGTGCGGCAGGCTGCCAAGCGAAGCACGCTGTACGAAGCGTGCGTCAGCTCCGAGTTGTGCGGTGTGATCACTGGATCGTTGTCGATATTGCAGCGAACGCGTTCTTGCAGCATATGGTGCGCAACATTGTCGGTTATCTCTGGCATGTCGGATCGGGTCGCTCGGACGCTGACCGAACGCCTGAGTTGCTGGCTGCACGCGATCGCACTAAAGCCCCCGTGGCAGCGCCCGCATGCGGGTTGTATCTGACGGAGGTTCGGTACCCAGAGCATTTCGATCTGCCGCAACTTCACGCCGAGGAAGAGCAGCTGCTGCCGCTTAGTCCATTGATTCCATTGATCGCCTAGAAAGGCACCATCGTGGTGCAGTTCGCGCTACACTTATGCCATGAGCTGGTTTGAAAAATTGATGCCCTCGCGCATCACCACCGAGCGGCGGACCAAATCGGTCCCAGAAGGCATCTGGATTAAATGCGAAAAGTGCAACGCACAGCTCTACCGAGCTGAGTTGGCGCGAAACCTCTTGGTTTGTCCAAAATGCTCGCATCACATGCGAATGGGTGCGCGCGAACGGTTGATGACGTTCTTTGACGAAGAGAGTATGACCGAGCTTGCAACTGAGCTGCAGCCGCAAGATCCGCTGAAGTTTCGCGACAGTAAACGGTATCGAGATCGTATTGTTCAGGCACAAAAGAACACCGGCGAAAACGATGCGCTGATCGCAGCGCATGGCAGCTTGTACGAAAAACCCGTGACGGCCGTTGCGTTTGAGTTTCGTTTTATGGGTGGCTCGATGGGTTCCGTTGTCGGGGAGCGCTTCGTTGTCGCTGTGCGGCATGCGATCGAACATCAAACGCCGATGGTCAGTTTTGCGGCGAGTGGTGGCGCACGGATGCAGGAAGCATTGTTTTCGTTGTTTCAGATGGCGAAGACGAGTGCAGCGCTTGCGGAACTGTCGGAGGCAGGGTTGCCTTACATTTCTGTGATGACAGATCCAACAACTGGCGGTGTATCGGCCAGTCTAGCGATGCTCGGCGATTTGAACCTCGCCGAGCCTCGCGCGTTGATCGGGTTCGCGGGGCGTCGGGTGATTGAGCAAACCGTGCGCGAGACCTTGCCCGATGGATTCCAGCGCAGCGAGTTTCTGCTGGAGCATGGGGCTCTCGATATGATCGTCGACCGCCGCGAAATGCGGCCCGTGATCAGTGATCTTCTGCGCAAAATGACGCATCAACCGATGCGCGTCTCTGACAATACTGTCAGTATCAAGGCGTTGGATCTGAGTGACGCAGAACCCGATTGAGACGACGTCCGCTGAGCTTGCGCTATGGCTCGAGCGGATAAACCAACTTGATCCAAGCCGCGTCGAACTCGGTTTGTCGCGGATTCGGGCCGTACTGCCGCGGCTCAATCTGAGCCACGATGCGATTACCGTGACGGTGGCGGGAACCAACGGCAAGGGTAGCTCAGTCTACTGGTTGGACGGTTTTCTGCGCCGGATGAACTACCGAGTCGGGCGCTATACCTCGCCACATCTCTGGCGATTCAATGAACGCATCGCGATTGATAACGAGGTGGTCAGCGATGCCACTCTGGTTCGCGCATTTGAGGTGGTCGCGGCGGCTCGACAGGGCGTCGAGCTGACCTATTTCGAGTTTACGACCCTCGCGGCGCTTTGGGTTTTCGCGGATGCGAAGGTCGATGTGCAAGTCTTGGAAGTGGGTTTGGGAGGGCGTCTCGATGCGGTCAACGCGGTTATCCCAGACGCTTGCCTATTGACCGGTGTTGATTACGATCACCAGCGCTGGCTGGGTGATACCTTAGATTCGATAGGGCGTGAAAAGGCGGGCATCTTTCGAACCAGCGTCCCTGCGGTGATCGCGATGGCGCAACCACCTGACGGGGTGCTTGAGGTGGCCACCACTGTCGGCGCGGACATTTGGCTGCGTGGGCGGGACTTTGATCTCGACGGTTGTATCTATCGCGGGCGTGACCGCAAGCTCACTCTGGCGCCGCTTAACGATTCGGTGTCTGAAGAGTTGTTCGTTGGCGTGCTCGCGACGCTAGAGTCTTTGGGGTTGCTCGTGCGGCTCACCGAACAGGACTTAGTCGCTGTCCAGCAACTGAGACCGCCGGGTCGTCTGGAGCAATTGGATCGCAGTCCAACGGTGCTTCTCGACGTCGCTCACAATCCACAGTCCGTCGAGAGACTAGCGACGTGGCTCTCGCGGCATCCGGTCAACGCTGAGACGACTTTGGTGTTCGGGGCGATGAGGGACAAGCCGGTGGAGCAGATGCTCAAGCAACTCGCGGGCGTCGTTCATCGTTGGGTGGCAGTTGGCGCCGATGGCTCGCGGGCTTTGCCGCCTAAAGAGATGGCGAGCTTGATGGCTCGTGTCAGTGGCAAGGCCGGGCTCGTCGGTGGGACCCCAGTTGCTGGCTACAATGCGGCATTGGCAGCGACCGACCCCGAAGGTCGTATTGTCGTCGCCGGATCTTTTCCGGTCGTCGGTGCCGTGCGCGCAGCGTTATAATCGACCCATGGAGCGAGCAATGAAAGAACGCCTCATCGGCGCGGTCGTTTTGGTGCTGGTCGCATGGCTGTTGATTCCGATTTTTTTGGATAGTCAGCCAGATTCACCCGCAGATGATATGACGACAAGGACCGTGAGTTTGCCGGGTGTCGACGCGAGTGGTGACGGTCAACAGACGCAGACACGAACCATCCAACTGCGCCCTCGGGAAGGCGTAGTTGAGCCGACAGAATCTGACGAACCCCTCGCGACGCTGGTTTTGCCGCCGCCGCAGTCTAGCCAGACTGCAGAGACGATCGACCAATCCGAGCCTGAGTCGGAGCAGCAAGAAGCACGCTCTGATGAAAGCGTGCAAGCCTCAGGTCCGATGTCGAGTGGTCCAGCTGTCGTCGAGCGTTCGAGCGATGCCAGCGAGAGCCCGGTGACAACTGCCGAGTCAGATAACACCGGCAGCGCAGCGCAAGTCGCCTTATCCGATAGAGCGCGGCCTGTAGATCCGGCTGAGTTACTCCCAGCACCAGATTCTGCTGAGGCAGCGCCACCTGCACGATCAACCGGCGCAGCCGCGGGGCTCTGGGTTGTCCAGGTAGGGAGTTTCGGTCAGCGAACGAACGCCGAGAATTTGATGCAGGAGCTGATTGCCGAGGGATTCCCAGCTTTCGTCAGCGAGGTGCAGTCTGGTGGTCGCACGATGCACCGGGTGAGGGTCGGTCCGCAAAAGGACCGGGACGCGGCGGATGCGGTTGTCGCTACCTTAAAGGGAAAGGGTCAAACTACCGCGCGAAGTGTGCCTTACCCCTGAAGACGAGCGTGCACGACGCTCGGTGTTTGATACCATGCGCCGGGCAGGTGGGAGCGTGAGCGGACAATGACGATTTTCGACTGGGTGTTTACTGCGATTTTGGCGATTTCGATGATCGTCGGAGTGTTCCGCGGTTTCGTGAAAGAAGCGGTATCCGTGGGTTCGCTGTTGATCGCCGTATGGGCTGCGTTTCACTTCGCGCCGGTAGGCGAATCATTACTTCTGGAATGGGTAGGGTCCGCTGCGGCTCGCGTATGGGTCGCCAGAATTGGGATTTTTACGCTGGTCCTGATGTTGGGCGGACTCGCCGGCTGGGCGATCTCACGGTTCATCAATCAGGTCGGTATGTCGGGCGTTGATCGACTCCTTGGGCTCGGTTTCGGCTTGCTGCGAGGTGCGATCATCTGCGGACTTGCCGCGATCGTGGCGCCCTATCTGGAGCTAGACCGCGATGCGCAGTGGCAAGAGTCGAAGCTTCTCCCATACGTACAGAAAGTCGCCGATGGCATTGCGATCTTGGCGCCGAAAGCACTGGACTATTTTCGTGAGGAGCTCGCTGTACCGCGGGGAGAGGCGCTCGTGACGCCGGAGTCTGGTGCCGAGGAAGGTGCCGAAACGCCGGGGGAGACGCCCTAGCATGTGCGGTGTCGTCGGTATCGCCGGTGGTGGCCTTCCCGTCAACCAGGCGATCTACGATGCGTTGACCGTCATGCAACACCGGGGTCAAGACGCTGCGGGGATCGTGACGAGCGATGGGCGCAACGTTTACACCAGAAAAAAGAACGGTCTCGTCCGCGATGTGTTTCACCAGCGACATATGGAACGGTTGATCGGTAGTTCTGGCATCGGTCATGTGCGCTACCCGACGGCAGGTTGCTCCAGCTCCAGTGAGGCGCAACCGTTTTACGTCAATTCACCCTACGGCATCGTGCTGGCTCACAACGGCAACCTGACCAATGCCGGGGCCATTTCAGATCCGTTAGTTCGGCACGACCGTCGACACATCAATACGGGGTCGGATTCTGAGCTGTTGCTCAATGTGTTTGCGCACGAGCTCGCAGCAACGACGCAGGAGGCGTTCCGACCAAGCCGACTGTTCGCGGCGATCGAGGCAACAGCGGCGAGATGTGTCGGTGGATATGCGGTTGTGGCGATGGTGATCGGTCAAGGGTTAGTTGCCTTTCGTGACCCCTGGGGAATTCGACCGCTGGTACTTGGCAGTCGCGATGTGGGTAGCCGACGCGAATATATGATCGCGTCAGAGTCGGTCGCGCTGGACGCGCTTGGGTTCTCTCGTGAGCGCGACATCGCGCCGGGCGAGGCGGTGTTTGTCGATGAGGGCGGTCGCTTACATGCGCAACAGTGCGCGACTCGGCGCACATATTCGCCTTGTATCTTTGAGTATGTGTATTTCGCGCGACCCGATTCGATTATCGACAACATTTCGGTCTACAAAGCGCGATTGAGAATGGGGGATTGCCTGGCTGAGAAAATCCTGCGGTTGCGTCCAGACCACGATATCGACGTCGTGATTCCAATTCCGGATACCAGCCGGACTGCGGCAGTCCAGGTGGCTCATGGTCTCGGCGTTAAGTATCGGGAAGGCTTTATCAAGAACCGCTATATCGGTCGAACGTTCATCATGCCTGGGCAAGCGCAACGCGAGCGTTCCGTTCGACGCAAGCTGAACGCGATCGACCTCGAATTTCGTGGCAAGAATGTCCTTTTGGTCGACGATTCTATCGTTCGGGGCACCACATCTCAGCAGATCATCCGCATGGCCCGCGAGGCGGGTGCTCGCAAGGTTTACTTCGCGTCCGCAGCGCCGCCCGTGCGTTACCCGAACGTTTACGGTATCGACATGCCAGCCGCCCACGAGCTGATTGCGCACGGACGAACGAACGCGGAGATCGAGGAAGCGATCGAGGCCGATTGGCTGATTTATCAGGATCTGGACGGCTTAATCGAATCGGTCAAACACGACCATTCGGCGATCAGCGAGTTCGATACATCGTGTTTTTCCGGGGAGTACGTAACGGGCGGTGTAACCGAGGAGTATCTCGAGGCCGTCGCGGATCGCCGCAGTGAGCAGCCCAGCCTAAAGTCTGTTGGACGCGAGCGGCATGTCTCGGTCTAATTTGCCCGGTGCATTCGCGTCGGAAGTCCCGGAGCCGATTGCGAGCTTTCTGGTCGTGCCCTCGAGTCAGCTATGGGCGCAGGCGGCAGCGACGGACCTTCCAACGCTACTCATCGATCACGGCAATTGTGAATTGAAAGCGGCTAGCTCCGCCTTGGCGTTAATGCACCGTTACCCGCAACACGAAGCGTTGGTTTGGCGAATGTCGAGACTCGCGCGGGAAGAGCTTCGGCACTACGAGCAAGTCAGGCAGATTGCGAAGCAAATGGGGGTCGCTTGGGGTACGCGTTCCGCGTCAGAGTATGCATCCGGGCTACGAACGTGTGTTGCCGCTACCGAGCCACAGAGGTTAGTCGATACGCTGATCGTTGGCGCGCTGATCGAGGCGAGATCGTGCGAGCGGTTCGCGCTGATTGCGTCCCTTCTGCCGGATCGGCTGGCGAAATTCTATCGCGGTCTGTTGGCGTCCGAAGCGCGTCATTTCGAGCACTATCTGGAACTCGCCGAACAGGCGGCGAACGGCCCCATTGCGCAGAGGTTAACGGCGTTGCTGCACGTAGAGCATCAACTGATTAACGCGCCCTCGACCACCATTCGATTCCACAGTGGGCCGCCGGTTTCATGCGATGTCGACGCTATCGGGCTAGCGTCTCAAGCCTGAAACCCGTCTCATCCCAGACGCCCACGCTGCCCTGGGTGTACCAGTCTCCGAGAACCATGCGCCGAGCCTTCAGTCCGCTCGGCAGTTGCCACTCATGGACTGCCGGTCGGTGGGTATGGCCATGGAGTATTTTCGTGACATTGTGCTCAGCAAGGGCGGCGTCGATCGCAGCCTGATTGACGTCCATGATGTCCTCAGATTTTTTGGCATTCGCATCAGTACTCTCGGCGCGCGCTTGTCCTGCCAGCTGTCGTCGCGCCTCGAGTGGCAACGCGAGTACCTGCGCTTGCCACTCGACGCTGCGCACAGTACGCCGCACTGCTTGGTATTCGTTATCGTCAGTGCAATACAAGTCGCCATGGCTGAGCAATACCGGGGTGTCGTTGATTGTATGAACGACTGGATCTGTGAGAATTTCCAAACCTGTGCGGGCGGCGAACGCCTCACCGATCAGAAAATCGCGATTGCCATGCATGAAATATCCGCGCACGCCTGAGTGCGTAAGCGCCGCAAGAGCATCCTGGATGTCACTGAAATGCGGATTTGGATCGTCATCGCCAATCCAAGCTTCGAACAAATCCCCAAGCACATACAGCGTGCGACATGATCTCGCGGGTCCCTTCAAAAACTCGATCAGTTGCTGACCAATTTCTGGTGCGGACTCGTCGATATGTAAGTCTGAAATGAAAAGATCGGTCACTCGTTGAGTTCCAGCAACTCAAGTTCCGCCTCTGCGGCGTCGATCGCTGCCTGGGCGCGAGCGGCGATGTCCTCGTCCGTCAATCGAGTCATTGACTTCACAACGATCGGCAGCGTCGGAACATTCTCTTCGAAAGGTCCGCCAGGGCCGGTCGGGACCGCCGCCATGTCGTCAACGACGCTCATTCCTTCGATGACTTGTCCGAATACTGCGTAGCCCCAACGATCGCGTCGTGGGTCGAGTCTCGAGTTGTCGGCGAGGTTGATATAGAACTGACTGTCCGCGCTGTGTGGGTCGTTTGTTCTGGCCAGTGCCACAGAGCCTCTCTGATTGCTGAGGCCGTTTCCCGACTCGTTGAATACCGTTTCAGCGCCAGACTTCGCGGTGAAGTCTATGGTGTGCCCGCCGCCCTGGACGACGAATCCCGGCACGACGCGGTGGAAGATAGTCCCTGTGTAGTAGCCATCCTCGACCAACTTCAAGAAGTGTTGTGCGGATACCGGCGCGCGCCGCGCGTCCAATTCAATAACAATTTCTCCCGCGGTGGTAACTACCAATACCTGCGGGTATCCGCCAGTGAGCGCGGCGCTTTGCGCATGCGCAAGGTTGGTGCTTCCAAGGAAGATTGTGCAAACAAAGGCAAGTCGCAGCATGATTTTCGCTGGCATAGGGCACCCATTGGCAATGTCTAACGACGCGGAACATAGCAAAGCCTGCTTCGGATCGGTAGGTATGTCGTTGACGCTGCTTGATCACCGCGCGCATAATGCGCGTCGCAACGTTGTGCAGGCAACCGTAACCGGGGCATGGCGCAGTCTGGTAGCGCATCTGCTTTGGGAGCAGAGGGTCGGGAGTTCGAATCTCTCTGCCCCGACCACGGATTGCTCAGCGTGCGATCGAGATCCAGGACCTGAAAGGCGCTCGTAGCTCAACTGGATAGAGCATCGGCCTTCTAAGCCGGCGGTTGCAGGTTCGAGTCCTGCCGGGCGTGCCAGGGCCCGCGGAAGATCGCAGCAAGAGATGCATGGCTTGCACACCTATGGTGGGTGTAGCTCAGTTGGTAGAGCCCCGGGTTGTGATCCCGGTCGTCGTGGGTTCGAGTCCCATCATCCACCCCATTTCCCCCTACTTCAGTGTTACCGGGCTTGGCAACTGAGCGACACCCACCAACATAAACAATCGGGTGTGGCGGGGCCGCGCAGCGGCAGGGTAGAGCCCCGGGTTGTGATCCCGGTCGTCGTGGGTTCGAGTCCCATCATCCAC
>JBCAZH010000006.1:0-60333 GCA_038533155.1 Pseudomonadota bacterium
AAAATCAACGCCAAGCGGCAGACCAGCTAATCCGAGCATGCGGCCGAGTTGGCCACCTCCGATAACCCCGACTCGCATCAGACTACTCGACGCTCGGATCCGGGCGCTCGAGGACTCGTGCGGTTTGTTCGGCACGCCACTGCCGCAGTCGTTCAGCTATGCCATCGTCGGTTAGCGCCAGTATCGCAGCGGCCAGTAGGGCGGCATTGGTCGCGCCGGCAGCACCGATAGCGAGCGTGCCAACCGGAATGCCAGCCGGCATCTGGACGATGGATAGGAGTGAGTCAATGCCGTTAATAGCGCGCGATTTTACAGGTACCCCTAGAACCGGGAGTTCGGTTTTCGCTGCCGCCATTCCAGGCAGATGGGCCGCGCCACCCGCGCCCGCGATAATCACCTTCAGGCCGCGCGACGCGGCGGACTCGCAGTACTCAAAGAGCAGATCAGGCGTTCGATGTGCGGATACCACACGCACTTCGTGACCAATCTCCAGTTTGTTAAGAGTCTGGCTGCTATTCGCCATGGTCTCCCAGTCGCTGGTCGACCCCATTATCACGCCGACTTTAACCGTCATGTCGGTCTTCTCCTATGGTGTCCAGAGCCGCGTGGAGCAAGCGAAACAGCGATCTGGAGTGTTGCTTGCGGCGAGATTCTACTTGGGTTGCGTGATAGGCGCTAACTTCGCTGTCCAATGACTTTAGGACATCGTCGCTCAGTGCGGCCGCGAGACTTGGGTCGAGCGCCTTGCCACTCAACAGCCGGTCCCGCCAACGCTCCGCTCGGCGAAAGCGGCGGCGATCCCTGTTACTGGCTTCCGCAGACGTGTCCAGTGCCTGTTCGATGGGTTCGATATCCGTATCGCGCAACAGACGTGCAATGTACTGCTTCTGTCGCCTCAAAGCACCATGCGCGGTCATCTGTCGCGCTTGCCGAATCTGATCGCGCACATCGTCAGAGAGGGGAATTTTGCCGAGCGCCGTGGCCTTCATTGCAACCAAAGTGTCCACTAACTTGCGAACCCGCTGGGCGTCGCGTTTGCGGGCAGATTTACTGGGTTTCTCGGATCGAATGTCAGCGCGATTCTTCATGGAATGCCGTATTTCGGCGGTGAGGGCGCGAGAATAGCATGTCTGTGGGTATCCAACGCACGCGCACGGTACACTGCGACCCGTTGACGAGGAGAATCGATTGATGGACGAGAGGGAGATTGCTGCTGAAGCAGAACGGCTGGCGCAGGATGCGGTGACTGTAGCGTTGAGTTACGCATCCGCCCACGGCGCAGATGCAGTCGAAGCTGGCGCAAGCTTCGAGACTGGGTTGAATGTGACGGCTCGGCAACGTGACATCGAATCGCTGGAGTTTCAGAACGATCGAGGTTTCTCCGTCACGGTGTATCGCGATCAACGCAAAGGCAGTGCCAGCACATCCGACCTCTCCGCCGAAGCGATTGAGTCGACGGTGGCAAAGGCGTTGTACATCGCGGACCAAACCGAACAGGATCCCTACTGCGGGCTCGCTGACGCGGCTTTGATGGCAACGTCCGAGTTGGATCTCGAGCTCGATCACGGCTGGGCGCTGGATTCGGATGCGGCTGGAGATCTGGCGCTCGAAATCGAAGCGGCTGCATTGGACCACGATTCACGAGTATCAAACTCCGAGGGGGCATCGGTCGCGACGCAACGGAGTTTGTCCGTGTACGGAAACTCGCACGGATTCATTGGTACGCAACGTCGCTCGCTACACTCGGTCAGTTGCTCAGTGTTGGCAGAGAATGCCGACGGAATGGAGCGCGACTACTACTTCGATACCGCTCGCAACCCAGCCAGACTGTTGAGCGGTGTCACGGTCGGCGAACGAGCAGCACAACGGGTGGTCGCGCGTCTTTCGCCGACTAAGTTGGACACGCGGGATGCGCCGGTGTTGTTTCATGCCGATTTGGCGGGTGGGTTGATTGGGCATCTGCTGTCCGCGATCGCAGGAGGTGCGCAGTACCGCAAAGCGACCTACTTGTTAGACGCTCTTGGTCGCGACGTGATGCATTCCAATATCAGTGTCTTCGAACGACCGCATCTTGCTGAGGGCATGGGCAGCACTTCGTTCGACGCGGAGGGCGTCGCAACTCAACCAAGCCATATCATCCGCGACGGCGTGTTAGAGCGATACATTTTGTCGAGTTACTCGGCTCGCCGGCTCGGCAGACAAACCACAGGCAATGCCGGAGGCGTTCATAACGCGACGGTGTCGGGCGGCGGAGGTTCGCTAGGCGATATGTTGGCCAAGTTGGACTGCGGTTTCTTGGTCACGGAGATGATGGGTCAGGGCGTCAATGTTGTCACGGGTGATTACAGCCGCGGGGCAGCCGGGTTCTGGGTTGAGAACGGCGAGATTCAGTACCCCATCAGTGAGGTCACGGTCGCGGGCAATCTCGACGATATGTTTCGAAACATCGTGGCGATTGGTGACGATCGCGATGAGCGGCGCGCCATCCATTGCGGCAGTGTGTTGATTGAGCGTATGAAAATTGCCGGCAACTGAGCGGACGCTACGGTGGAGCTGTCCACTCTGCCAAAGTTTGTTGTGCGATCCCCGACCGTATCTGTGAGTCGATTTGATTGAGTACCGCCTCGGACTCGTCTGACCATGTCGGTAAAGACACGAGCCCAGTCTTGCCAGACCGGACGACGTTGATGATGTCTGCGAGCGTCACTTCATGGATATCCCGCGCCGGTATTAGCCGGTCTTTGGCCGTAACGATGAGTAGCCCCGCCGTCTCCAATTCGTTGGCAATGCCCTGCAAGTAAATTCCTGCGATGCCGATCCGGTCGGCGAGCTGTCGCAAGGTCATGTCGTCCCGATTGCCTCGAAATCCGATCGCCGCGGCGCGCATCAGTTCGAGCGCGATTTGCTCACGTGTTGCATTCGGCATGGAAGGTTCGTCTTCACCAATTTTTAGGTAAGCACGGTTTTGGAAGTAGAAGGCGATACGAGCGCCTAGTAGTAACACCAGCCAATTCACGTATAGCCAAATCAGCGCGAGGATTGCGATGGCGAAGCCCGCGTAGATCACCAAAGTCCGGGTACTAGTGGCGACGAACTCCGCAAAGAATACACCGCACAATGCCCACAGGGAGCCTGCCGTTGCACCGCCGATTAGGGCTGCACGCCACTCAACTCTGGCGTTGGGCAACCACTTGTAGAGAGCGGTGAACAACGAGATGACCATCAGTATGGGCAGAGCCTTTCCGACCCCCACCGTCACCGAGCCGAACACGGCTGACTCAGCGACGACCTGTGCAACTGCAGTGTTTCTGAGAGAGGCCAGCGCCGTAAATGCGAGCGCCATAACCAATGGTGCGACGAGTAGCACTGCGGCGTAGTCGACGATTCTTCGGCTGAGGCTGCGTGCACTGCCGACGTGCCACACAAAATTGAAGCTCGCCTCGACCTTTTGCACCATTGAGATCGCGGTGTACAAGAACAGTGCGAGCGACAGTCCTCCGAGTACTGACCCTCGGACATTGTCGACCATACCGAGCACGTTGTCGGTCAGGTTCTGCCCCTGTGGTCCAAGTGGTGCAAGGAATTCGTTCAACAACGGGGCCAATTCGAGATGCAGGTTGAGTCCACGCAAAACCGAGAAACTGAACGCGATCAGCGGCACTGTTGCCAGCAGGGTTGAGTACACGAGGCCCATCGCATGCAACGACAGTTGTCCTCCGATCAGATCGCGCGAGAGTCCGAATAGGTATCGCAACACGACAACCGGGAAGCGGGCCCACCACGGTCTCGTCGCGTGCCTTTTATCCCACAGCCATTCATGTAAGCGTTGCGTCATCCCCACCATGGCGGCAATGTAGCAGCTTCATAGCATCGAGGGGAAAACCCGTGTCGCAGGTTGAGCAGGTTAAGGGCGACTATCCTGAACGAATTGTCTGCATGACCGAAGAGACCACCGAGGTGCTCTACGATCTCGACGAGTCGCATCGGATTGTCGGGATTTCCGGGTTTACGGTGCGCCCGCCACGGGCGCGCAAGGAGAAACCTAAGGTCTCTGCTTTCACGAGTGCGAAGATTGACCGAATCCTTGAGCTCGCTCCAGATCTTGTGCTCGGATTCTCCGACATTCAGGCGGATATCGCAGCCGAGCTTGTGCGCAACGGTGTGACCGTCAAAATTTTCAACCAACGGTCGGTCAAAGGAATCTTTCAGATGATCCGCGTGCTGGGCGGCATGATCGGTTGCGAAGCCAAGGCGCAAGACTACGCCCGCCGTTTAGAGGCAGGTCTCGAGCGTCTTGCGACGCGAGAACTACCGGCACGCCCAAGAATCTATTTTGAAGAATGGGACGAGCCAATGATCAGCGGGATTCGGTGGGTCAGCGAACTGATCGAAGTCGCGGGCGGGGAAGACTGTTTTGCAGAACTAGGTGCCGAGTCCCTGGCCAAAAACCGGATCATTGCCGATCCAGACACTGTTGTCGCAGCGAATCCCGACATCATTGTCGGTTCTTGGTGCGGCAAGAAGTTTCGCCCCGAACGCGTCGCTGAGCGCCATGGTTGGGAGAATATCGCGGCCGTTCGGCGAGGGCATGTGTATGAAGTTAAGTCGGCGCTGATACTCCAGCCCGGGCCTGCGGCACTCACGGAAGGTGTTGCTGAGTTAGCGGCGATTGTTGACCGATGGGTTGCCGATACTCACGCCACTGCGGTAAGTCGTGAGAACGCCTCCTGATAGCGTGCTGTTGTGCCCTCGACGACTTCGCCAGGTAGTTCCGGTCCTGGTGGTGTTTTGTCCCAATCCAGCGTCTCCAGATAGTCGCGCACGAATTGTTTGTCGAAGCTCGCTGGGCTGTCACCGGGGCGATAATCGTCCGCTGGCCAGAAGCGGGATGAATCTGGGGTTAGCGCCTCATCGATCAGCGTGATGACACCGTCCTTATCGACACCAAACTCGAACTTGGTATCGGCGATGATGATTCCGCGGACGCTCGCGAACGCAGCGCCGAACGCGTACAGGCTCAATGAGATGCGCTTCACCTCGTCGGCGGTCGGAGTGCCGATCAAGTCGGCTAAAGTATCGAAATCGATGTTCTCATCGTGGTCACCGACAGCGGCTTTGGTCGCTGGTGTAAACAGCGGTTGTGGCAGGCGATCTGCAAGACGCATCCCGGCTTCGAGGCGATGGCCGCAAACAATGCCCGACTGTTGATAGTCCTTCCATCCCGATCCGATCAAATAGCCTCTGACCACCGCCTCCATTGGCAGCGGTTCAAGTCTGCGAACGATCATGGTGCGGGAATTTAGCGATCGATTGTTGGGCGTATCTCCCGCGACGTCCGTTAGCTGCAGATCGGTAAGATGATTCGGCACGATTTCGCGCGTCGCGTCGAACCAAAAGCGCGACATTCGTGTGAGCACTTCGCCTTTGCCCGGTATCCCATTCGGTAGGATGACATCGAATGCCGAAAGTCGGTCTGTCGCTACGAGTGCGAGATGCTCATCGTCGATCGCGAAAATATCTCGTACTTTTCCTCGCGCGATGAGCGGGAAACCCTCGAGCGTCGCCTCGAGTACTGCGGTGGATTGGGGCATGGCGGGGAGGTGCGTCGCAAAAGTCGATAGAATGATGCGGTGACTGGAATCTCGACGCAACCGATAGATACTGGTAGGTGCCGTGACGTTTCTGGGTAAGTTAGTGGGCAGTCTGGCAGGAATCGCGACCGGCAAGTGGGTCTTGGCCGTCTTGGGCCTCGCGCTGGGGCATCAATTCGATCGCGGTTTCTCAAAGTATGTGCGCCATACCATGCCGAAGTCTTTTGTCCGCGTCGCGTTTGCCGCGATGGGGCATCTCGCGAAAGCGGATGGCAGGGTGACGGAAGCCGAGATTCGTTTGGCCCGGGCGGCCATGCGCAGTCTCGATCTGGACGCCAAGACCACCCAGGCGGCGATGCGCGCGTTCAACACCGGCAAGCAGCCAGGTTTCAACCTAGAAGCTCAGTTGCGCGAATTGCGAGAGGAAGTGGGGGACACGGCCGGTATGGGGGAGCAGTTGGTCGCTTTTCTGCTGCCCGTTTTGTTATTGAAGCAGGACGTCAGCAGTGCCGAGCGACGCGTCCTGTGGCAAGTAGCGCGCACGTTCGAGCTGAGTCGCGTCGATGTAGCCCAGATGGAAGCGCGCGCGCGGTTGGGGCGCCACTTTAAGGCTGACGCGCAGGCGCCGCCAGTGCAGGATCGTGCAACCGATGCGTTCGAAGTCCTTGGGATAGGGCCAGAAGCGTCCAACGCGCAAATCAAAACTGCCTATCGTCGACTGATGAACCGGTATCATCCCGACAAGCTCGCTGCCAGCGCGAGCGAACAAGATTTGGAATCGGCGAGTCGCAAGACACGGGAAGTGCGCGAAGCGTACGAATTGTTGCGTGCGCGGAGGGGGTTTAAGTGAATGGGAACCAGTGTGAGTAAATCTGATTGCGTGATTGCACCTTCAATACTGTCGGCGGATTTCGCACGACTCGGTGAAGACGTTGACCGTGTGCTGCAAGCCGGTGCGGACTGGGTTCATTTCGATGTAATGGACAATCACTTTGTGCCGAATCTCACGATCGGTCCAATGGTCTGCCAAGCGCTTCGCGACTATGGCGTCGTCGCGCCGATCGACGTGCACCTCATGATAGAGCCTGTCGACGCGATCATCCCCGAATTTGCAAAGGCCGGTGCGTCCATAATCTCAATACACCCGGAGTCGACCCGACATCCAGATCGGTCGTTGGCGTTGATTCGAGAGAGTGGTTGTCAGGCGGGGTTGGTGTTGAGCCCCGCAACGCCACTGAGCTGGTTGGATCATGTTATGGACAAGATCGATTTGGTGCTCATCATGTCGGTGAATCCCGGATTCGGCGGGCAGAAGTTCATTCCTGAAGCACTGGCAAAGATTCGCGCGGTACGGGAGCGAATTGACCGCAGTGGTCGTGCAATTCGCTTGGAGATCGATGGTGGCGTGAAGCCTACCAATATTGCTGAGATTGCATCGGCTGGTGCGGATACTTTTGTCGCCGGTTCCGCGATATTCGGGAGCGACGACTACGCCGCAACGATTCGAAGCATGCGAGAAGCGATCGCCGCAGTTGGCTAAGGCGGCCCGCCGAGATCGATTCTCGTTGAGACGAGGCACCCCTGGAAGCGCACGGATCAGCCAGATCTGCTTGCACATGAGAGCGAGGAAGTGCTGGTCCCGGCGCCTTTGTCGTCACCCATAGAGAAGGCGTGACCGATAAGCCGGCGAAACGAACACCGGCCCACCTGAGGCGATCGTCGGTTCTGTGAGGCTTGCCTAGATTTTGCGCTTCGGCCGAGCGCCGTAAACGACGATTGTCTTACCGCTGGCAGTAACCAAGCCTTGTTCTTCGAGGACCTTCAGCACACGGCCTGCCATTTCGCGACTGCAACCCACCAGGCGACTGAGTTCTTGGCGCGACACTTTGATCTGCATGCCGTCTGGGTGGGTCATCGCGTCCGGCTCGTTGCACAAGTCCATGATTGCATGAGCGACCCGTCCAGTGACGTCAACGAACGCCAAATCACCCAGTTTGCGGTTCGTGCGATCCAATCGCGTCGCAAGTTGCGTCGCGAGCTCAAACACGAGGCCTGGGCTTTCGCTGGCGATCTGTCGGAATCGTGGATAGGTCATCTCGGCGATCTCGCATTCTGTGCGAGTTCGCACCCAGGCGCTGCGCGTGGGTTGTTCGTAGAACAGTCCCATCTCGCCAAAGAACTGGCCCTTATTCAGGTACGCCAAGACCATTTCGTTGCCGTCTTCGTCTTCGATCATCACTTCGACGGAGCCGTCGACGATGTAGTAGAGGATATCTGGCAGGTCCCCAGCATGAATCATGACCGTTTTCGACGGAACGGTCCGTACCCGGCAGTAGCTCAGGAATCGATTGATTGCAGGAACTTCACTCAACGGTTTGGTTGCATTGGTCGCCAATTGCACGGCCCTCCACGTGACACGCTCTAAGGTTTAGCTCGGGGACTTCCTTTGTTCACCGCGCCTTATGATTATATGTCAAGTGTAACCCGAAGCGCCGTACCACTGCACGCTGCCGAGTCAGCGATGGCGGTTACAGGCGAAACGCACCGGCCTTCATGACCCCCGATACTGCCCGCATCGCCGCCTTGACCGGCGTGGGGAGTTGCGCCGCACCGGCGTCGCGAGCGTCTTTACCGTGCTCCGCTTCCTCTGCCCGCATCGTGCCAAGAATATCGCGGCTTCTTTGGTCACGGGCAGGGAGTCTTTCGAGGTGATCCTGCAGATGCTCGACGACCTGACGCTCAGTCTCGTCGATAAATCCCAAACCCCACTTGTCGCCCGCTATGCCGCTCAGCGCGCCAATGACGTACGCGCCCGCATACCAAGCGGGATTCAGCAGGCTTGGTCGCGCATCAAGTTCGCGCAGACGTCCGCGGCACCAAGCGAGGTGGTCGAACTCTTCCTCAGCTGCATGGTGGAGTTTCTCTAGAATTTTCGCATCGCGTGCGACCAACGCGTGCCCTTGATACAAGCCTTGCGCCGCGACTTCGCCGGCGTCATTGACCCGCATCAAGTTCGCCGCGAGCGTGCGTTCGGCATCCGATAGGTTCGGGTCTCGCGTATCACCGGCCGGCGATGGGCGAGCAGGTTCGGGTGCGTGGCTTGCAACCGTTCGCAGTGCATTATCCGCGCTAGCGATCAGTCTCTCGAGCAAAGAAGTAGGTGCCTGTCTCATCGAAATGTGACTCATTCATACGTTGGGCTAGTCTTGAATTGTAGCAGCTTGCATTCCACGGAAGCTTGGCTGTAGCGGGTGCCGTTGGCATAATCCGCGCCCTAAATTCCCATATCGGAACAGAGAGACACGACTTATGAAACGCAGCGTAATTGTCGGGCTGGCGCTCGCTTTGACATCCGGACCTGTTTTGGCGGAGTTCACCGGCAAAGTATCGTTCGGCTTTCTTGGAACCAGTGGCAACGCTGAAAGTAGTAGCGTCAACGGCGGATCGACCTTGAACTGGAATCTGGATCGCTGGACGCACACACTCGACCTCGCGGCGCTAGGTGCGCAGGACGACGTCGATACGACGGCGGAGGCTTACCTCGCTGGCTGGAAGAGTGAGTGGTCGATCAACGATAGAAGCTATCTGTTCGGTCTGCTCCGCTACGAGAAAGACAAGTTCTCAGGATACGATCAGCAACTTACCCAAGCGTTGGGTTATGGGCGCACGCTCGTAGATACCGAACGCACGACCTGGGATGTAGAGCTGGGTGTGGGTGCTCGCCAGTCCGATTTGCGAGATAACACGACAGAGAGCGAGACGATCGCCCGGTTCGGTACCGACTACGTCTATCGATTCAATGAAACCAACGAGTTCAATGCGAACTTTTCGGTCGAGTCGGGTGATTTCAACACGCTGGCCCAGACGTTGCTCGCGTTTAAGGCCCAGTTGGTCGGTGACCTAGCGCTGGTTGCTTCGTATCGAGTTCGATACAACTCGGATGTTCCGGTCGGCACCGAGGAAACCGACACGTTCACCGCTATCTCGCTGGAATATGCGTTCTGAGGCTTGCAAAGGCGCATTTGACTCACGTACCATAGCGGGCTCGCTGCGCCGGACGGTGCGGCCTTTCGGCGCCCAGTTGAGGTGCCTGACTGAGTGAACATCATGAAGACATTTGCTGCGAAACCTGCCGAAGTGCGGCGGGATTGGTATCTTGTTGATGCTGCTGACAAAACTTTGGGTCGGCTGGCAACCGAGATCGCGTTGCGCTTGCGTGGCAAGCACAAGCCGGTTTACACCCCGAACGTCGACACCGGCGACTACATCGTTGTGATCAACGCGGAAAAAGTTCGCGTGACCGGCAACAAGCGGACTGACAAGATGTACCACCACCATACCGGGTATATCGGAAGCCTAAAGAGCATGAGCTTCGAAAAGCTGATCGCGCACGCGCCAGAGCGTGCAATTCAGCTGGCCGTCAAAGGCATGTTGCCGAAAAACAGCCTGGGTCGTCAGATGATCAAGAAACTGCGGGTCTACGCCGGCGATGCTCACGATCATCAGGCGCAGCAACCTGTACCACTCGAGATCTCAGCCTAGCTCAGCCTAGCGTTGAGTCGAACCACGAAATAACCACGGAAATCCAATGAGCGAAACCGCTTTCTACGGCACGGGCCGACGCAAAACTTCGACTGCAAGGGTCTACATTCGCCCGGGCAACGGCGACATCACCGTCAATCGTAAGCCGCTGGACCAGTTTTTTGGTCGCGAGACCGCGCGAATGATCGTTCGTCAGCCTTTGGAACTGATCGGTCGGAAAGGTGATTTCGACGTAACGGTCACTGTCACCGGCGGTGGCACCACGGGGCAGGCCGGTGCGATCCGCCATGGTCTGACACGCGCGCTGATGGAATACGACGAAAGCTTGCGTCCAGAATTGAGAAAAGCAGGTTTCGTTACGCGTGACGCCCGAGAGGTGGAACGAAAGAAAGTGGGTCTGCGCAAAGCACGGCGCGCCACGCAGTTCTCGAAGCGCTAATTTTTGCGTTCGGCGTTACGCCGACATCGACCTGTTGCGATCGCGCCTTCCGCGTCGCGAAACCGGCCAACAAAAAAGCAGCCAATGGCTGCTTTTTTGCTATGGGAAGCGTGTCCGCTGAGTTCGGGTCAGTTTTGCAGACGGCGAACCCCGCTTGGGCCGCCTAACAACAACACGTCGGCGCCGCGATTGGCGAAAATACCAACAGTGACAACCCCCGGTATCTGGCTGATGCGTGCTTCCATCTCTTTTGGGTTCACGATCGACAGATTGTGAACATCAATGATTTCGTTGCCGTTGTCGGTCGTGAAGCCCTCACGGAAGAACGGCTGACCGCGCATTTTTATCATCTGTCGACTGACATACGATCTCGCCATCGGAATAACTTCAATAGGCAAGGGGAATTGGCCAAGCATGCCGACCAGTTTCGATTCGTCCGCAATGCAGACGAACTTGCGGGCGGCGGCCGCTAGAATTTTCTCTCTGGTCAGCGCACCACCGCCACCTTTGGTCAGGTCTAAATGTTTCGTACATTCATCCGCGCCATCGATGTACAGATCAAGCGTGCCGACCTCGTTGAGTGGTTGAACCTCGAACCCGGCTGCCGTCAAAAGTTTGGTAGTTACTTCGGAGCTCGACACGACCGCGGAGATTCTGTCTCGATAATCGGGCAGGAAAGGGATGAGCTCATTGACGGTCGAACCTGTGCCGACGCCGAGGCCGTCCACCCCGTTTTCGAGGAACGTGAGTGCTTCGACAGCAGCTTTCTTTTTGTGGGATCTTGCGTCCATATTTGGAATAATCTGATCGGAAACGAAAAATATATCAGCCCAGTCAACAGGTTGTGGCCGAATTCGTCACGCTTTGGAAACTGGGCGAAAAAAAAGTGCCCGCCTTTGGTTATCGGGCGGGCACTCTCTTTTGCGACCTATCGCCCGGACTCATAGCCATTGCCGGACGGTTGGGTCATCGCCTTAGCGCTTCTTGGTGCGCCGGCTCACTTTCTTCTTGGCCGTTTTCTTTTTAGCGACTTTCTTCTTAGCAACCTTTTTCTTGGCTACTTTTTTCTTCGCCGTCTTTTTCTTAGCGACCTTTTTCTTCGCTACTTTTTTCTTGGCTGTCTTTTTCTTCGCTACCTTCTTCTTGGCAGTCTTCTTCTTAGCCGTTTTTTTCTTGGCTGTCTTTTTCTTCGCTACTTTTTTCTTAGCGGTCTTTTTCTTGGCTGTCTTTTTCTTCGCTACCTTCTTCTTGGCAGTCTTCTTCTTAGCCGTTTTTTTCTTCGCTACTTTTTTCTTAGCAACTTTTTTCTTGGCTGCTTTCTTTTTCGCTACTTTTTTCTTCGCGACTTTCTTCCGCGTAGTTTTCTTAGCGACTTTTTTCTTTGCTGCTACTTTGCGTTTGGTTGCAACCTTACGTTTCGTAGCCTTCTTTCGAGTCGAAGTTTTTTTCTTCGACGTTTTCTTGGTAGCCATAATGACTTCTCCGTGTGGGTACCCGGAGCCGAGTATATACATAAGATGGCAAATTTCCAGCAACTACGTAGTCACTTATGAACGCACTTCACACTACGTATATAGGGGTGAGTTGCTAACTGTTGTTCATCGAGCGAACTTCGTCTGGGAACGGTGCGTCTCGAAGCAACGATTGGAGACTTATTAAACAGCTAGGTTCTGTTAGTTGGTGCCTCGCAGCATCGCGCGATAGCAGCCCGGTCTTTGCGTGCTAAACGCGGTCGCGTGTATGCAATTTAGCCTTACGTAGTAAGGGTTTCAGACGCATGGGCTTGCTCCGACGGAAGTGTGAACGTCGGTAGGTTTCGCTTTCCGTGACTACGATATCAAGAGGCTCATCCCACGGCGCTACGTTGATCAACCGGCATCGCTGTCGATCGAATGCGACTCCTATGTAGTCGCAATTGAGTCTGTTGCCAAGTGACGCGATCACTCTGTCATAGTATCCGCCACCCATCCCCGTTCTTTGGTTGTGTTTATCAAATGCGCTTAATGGCGCAACAATAGTATCGATAGCTGCGCGAGAAGTTTTGCACCGATAGCGGTCAAGAACTCGCGGCTCTTTGATGTTGAATCGGTTGCGGTGAAACACACTACGCGGATTAATTTTTCGCCAGCGCAACCGATAGTCTGAGTCGATAACCGGTGCGACGACTCGTATCTTTTGTGCAGTCAATATCGAAATCAGCGCAGTGACGTTCACTTCGTCTGGCGTCGCTAGGTAGATTGCGACATTCGATGTCTCAGGTTTCATCACCTTCAACAATCGATAGACCAACCTCAAGGATGCGGAGTGTCTCGCAGTAGCACTCATCGCGCGTCGGGCGCTCAGCCCGCGTTTTCTGGCAGTGGCGGGGTTTAGCCCGGTTTGTGGCTGTTCGGTTCGCGATACAAGCATGCTTCCCGCCTGCGCCGTCAATGACCATCACTCTCGAACCTGAGAGTAAGGTGGGACCAACCACGGCAGAACAGGCTTTCCGGTCAAGCCGGTAGTGCACAAATCTGCCAGCGGGCACAGCCCCGAGGTTAGATAATTAGGGTCGAGAGGTTTCCAGGCCGTCGTCGAACGCCGCAGGAAGCACACGAGGATTGTGGCACGTAATTATGTTGGCACGCTAGCCCGACCGGCGGCGGGTGTGCGCTTGTTCACAAATCGAGCTGTCTTGTGCTCGCTAGTGCGGCGTCTGCGCGCTCATTGAGTGCGTTAAGCCGATTGCCAAAACTGTCCCGGAGGCTGGTTTCACTAGTCTGGGTCTTGAGCAAATCGTTTGCCATGTTAAGAGCGGCCATAACTGCAATACGGTCCAAACCGACGACTTTGCCGCTGTCCCGAATGTCCCGCATCTGCTGATTTAACAACTCTGCAGCGTCCAACAATGCCGTTCGTTCGTTGACCGGGCAGGAGACTTGATACTCCTTTTCCAGAATTCTCACCGTCACATGGGCATAAACGTCGGACATGAATCCTCCCGCCAGCTTGCTAGCTGCCGCTCTCCATTGCCTTAAGTCGGCCGATCATGGCTTCTACCTTGCTGCGAACCAGTTCGTTCTTCTGAAGTAGCGATGCCCGCTCGTTCATTAGAGACTCCTGGCGCTCGCGCAAAGATCGATTCTCTTCACGTAACTGGTCGCAGACTCGGACGATGTCGTCCATACGCGTTTCGAGGCGTTTTAGTGCCTGTTCGAATTGGCTGTTAGTTTGCTCGCTCACCCCGAGAATATAGTGACCGGCGCGAAAGCGGTCAATGTGTCTGTTTGACAAGCTCCGGTGCTGCAACGAGTTCGGGAGGTAGTGCTTCCGCATTTGTTATTATCTGCGCCTTCCTGGTCGGAGTGGGTCTATGTCAACTGCAGAGAATGCCTACCTGGCAATCGAGCGATTGTTAGGCGGTTGCGGCGTCGATGTATCTGCAGCAGAGGCAGACGGTCGGCTGTTGAGTCTTGCATCGATGCTCGGACCGCAAGCCGTTGTCGTATGGGTCGAGCAGCTAATATCCGGGGCCGATGCGGTGGACGCCAATGCTGTGGGGCAACTCAAGATGTTAGGTGTGGAGCGAATCGGTGTGCTCGAAGCTGGGGAAGGGCTGCCGGATCTTTGCCTTCCCGATGACGAAGATGACTTGCGTGACCGCGTCCAGGAGCTAGCACTGTGGGCCGGGGGTTTCTTAAGCGGCATGGGCGAGGCGGCAGCGTTGCGCGGTGAGGCCGCTCGAGACCTGGTTGGCGCTGAGCCGATCAGTGAACTCTTGGCCGACCTATCTGAAATCTCCAAGGCATCGGTAAAAGACGATGCGCTCGACGAGTCGAACGAGTCCGCTTACGCCGAGTTAGTAGAGTTTCTGCGGGTCGCGGCCCAGCTTGCGTACGACACGCTGTCTCCGATACGTCAGCTGGACGATGTAACCGCCGACCAGGTGCACTAGTGATTCGTGTTCCAAGGCCCTTGAAGCCGGCGCCGAAAGAGTACCAACGCCGCCGCAGGCAACTCATGCGAATGATGGGCGGGGAGAGCATTGCGATCTTGCCTGCCGCGCCGGTTCGAGTGCGTTCTCGGGATGTGAATCATCGCTATCGCCAGGATTCGGATTTTTACTATCTCACAGGCTTCCATGAGCCCGAATCTGTAGCTGTACTGATTCCTGGGCGTTCCTCGGGCGAGTACATTTTGTTTTGTCAGGAACGCGACCCGGATGATGCGGTTTGGCATGGTCATCGTGCGGGT
Source organism: Pseudomonadota bacterium (assembly GCA_038533155.1). GTDB lineage: Bacteria > Pseudomonadota > Gammaproteobacteria > Steroidobacterales > Woeseiaceae > CALBPI01. The sequence goes on from JBCAZH010000006.1 coordinate 14,806, forward strand.
CCCGAGTGCGCGGTCGCCGACTACGGCGCCGACGATGCGTTTCCGATGTCCGATATCAACGATATCCTGCCTGGCCTCATGGAGAACGCAAAGCGGGTCTACTACAACATGGGCCATGATGCGGAGTTTGATACTCATGTGCGGGAATGGGTGGGCGCGCTGCGCGGGCGAAACATCAAAGGCGTTGATGCGCCCCACGAGTTCGTCGCGCTCGACCACTATTTACACGACATGCGCTTGTACAAGTCTCGTGCCGAAGTGAGTCGTTTGCGGCGAGCTGCGAAAATCGCCGTGTCCGCGCATTTACGCGGCATGCGCGCGGTCAGGCCAGGGATGACCGAGTTTGAGCTTGAGGCCGAGTATTTGCATGAGTTTCGTCGTTTCGATGCGGCATCGTCGTATCCACCGATCGTCGGCGGCGGCGCCAACGGCTGTATATTGCACTACACCGACAACCGCGACCGGCTCGAAGATGGCGATTTGGTTCTTGTCGATGCGGGCTGTGAGGCGGATATGTACGCCTCTGACATCACGCGCACCTATCCCGTCAATGGGCGTTTTTCGGACGCTCAACGCGAGCTCTACGAGGTCGTGCTGGAGGCGCAAGAAGCGGCGATCGAGAAAACCCGAGCGGGTAATCACTGGAACGCGCCGCATGAGGGGGCCGTCCGCGCGATCACAAAGGGCTTGCGAACACTCGGTTTGCTGTCGGGAAACCTTCGGACTCTAATGAGTCAAGAAGCGTATCGCGCGTTTTTTATGCACCGCACAGGGCATTGGTTGGGAATCGATGTACACGATGTCGGAGACTACAAAGTCGACGACGCTTGGCGATTGCTTGAGGCCGGGATGGTGACCACGGTCGAACCAGGAATCTATGTCGGTCACGACGCCGATGTCGATCCACGTTGGCGAGGGATTGGGATTCGAATTGAGGATGATGTGTTGGTCACCAAAGACGCCCCGGACGTCCTGACCCGCGGTCTGCCGAAGTCGGTTGAAGATATTGAGCGCTGGATGGCCGGAGGAACCCAGGAGGTGGCCGCATGACGCCGCAGCGTTTGACGTCTGTGGTCGTCGTCGGTGCGGGAGTTGTCGGTCTTACTGCCGCTGCTGCGATTCGTTGCGCCGCACCGCGGGTGCGGGTGACGGTCATCGACCCGAATCTTGAGAAAATCGAGATGCCGGAAGCGGTCGGTCTGCGGGTTATCGCGCTGACACCCGCATCGCTCGATGTGTTTGACACACTGAATGTTCTCTCGCGTTTGCCAGAGTTCGCGTTGACACCGTATCGACAAATGCGTGTCTGGGACGCCGGTGTATCGGCTGGCGAGGGCATTGCGTTTTCCGCGCCATCTTTCGGGGGCGCTGGTCTGGGTGCCATTGCCGACGTCGCGTCGCTCCAAGCGGCACTGCACCAGTCGCTGGTTGCAGATGACGGTGTGATCTTTCGCAGGGCGGAGATCGTGAGCCTTGAGGCGGAGCGCGACTCGACGGTCGTTGCGATGGACGACGGAACACGAATCGCGTCGACCCTCGTGGTTGGGGCGGATGGGCGGAACAGCCAAGTCCGTCGTTGTCTCGGTACTGAGCTTCGGCGGTGGTCGCACCACCAGTGGGCTGTCGTCGCGACGCTTCGGGCTGAGCTGGATCATCAGGCGACAGCGTTGCAGCGTTTTTTGCCCACCGGCCCGCTGGCCTTGCTGCCGTTGCAAGACCAACAAACCTCGCTGGTTTGGTCTACGTCGACGGAGCATGCGCAGCAACTGATGAAGATGGTGCCTAGCGAGTTCGCATCAGCGGTGAGCGCGGCAAGCGATCATGTTCTGGGCGCGTTGCACCCGGTATCCCCTGTTGTTGGGTTCAAACTTGAGAGTGCCTATGTGGCCGACCCCATTGGCCCGCGTACCGTATTGATCGGCGATGCGGCGCACGCGATTCATCCGCTTGCGGGTCAAGGTGCAAATCTCGGCTTTTCGGATGCCGTGGCGCTCGCAAGTGTCATCGCAGATGCGGTCTCGGAGCGGGCTGATTACGGTGATCCACCGTGGCTACGGCGATATCGCCGAATGCGCCGAGCCGACAATCTCACTACGCTATTCGGGCTCGACTTTATTAACCGTCTGTTTGCACGAGAGCGCGGTGCGCTCGCGGATTTGCGACGCCGCGGCATGCGTTGGTTTGGAACTAGCAGCGTGGCAAAGCAGCTAGCGATCAGCCACGCGAGCACGATGCGCGGCACTGATCAACTGAGACACCTATGAATAATCGATCCGTGCATATCATCGCGTTCCTATGCGCAGTCTCAGGTTTGGCGCTGTTCTTCTACAAAGCGTATCGGTTGGGATTTCCTTTGACCGCGGATACGGACCGCACCGTTTGGACGATCGAGGCATCCCTGAGATTCGATGCGCGACCAGGTCCGATCAAAGCGGAACTCAAAGTGCCTGCACTGACGAGTGGGTTTACCACGCTTTCGGAGAACTCGGTTTCCGGCGGCTACGGGTTTAACCTCGATTATGCAGATGGGGGGCGTTTGGCGAGGTGGGCGGTGCGCAGCGCCGACGGCGAGCAACGCTTGTACTACCGAGTCGTGGTTTACGCGGATCCTTCGGTGGAAGAGGTGGATACCACGCCACCATTTCCAGACATCCCGGCGCTTGATGAGCCCCTGCGCACTGCTGCGACTGTTCTTATGCAGGAGGTTCGAGAGCAATCCGCCGATACCGATACGCTGGTGGCGGAGCTGCTAACGCGAGTTAACGATCCTACGCCTGGTCCAAATGTCGAGTTGTTGTTCGACGGGCTGTCGGGTTCGTTGCGACGCACGCAACGACTGATTGAGTTATTAGCGTTCGCGCGGGTGCCGGCGCGCCCTTTGCGTGGCGTACTTTTGGCGGACGAGCAGCGGCACGCACCGGTTCGAACTTACCTCGAGGTTCACAACGGCGTGAATTGGACGGTTTACAACAGCCGTACTGCACGCCAAGGGCTGCCCAGTAATTTCTACCCGTGGTGGCGTGGGACCGACGCACTTGCCGACGTGCAAGGCGGTTCTGCAGTGGACTTGAATTTCGCGGTACGGAGGAGTCAGCTCGATAGCCTTGATGTTGTAGCGCAACGCAGTGCCGCGCAGGGTTCGGCTGCGCTAAACTTTTCGTTATTCGGGCTACCAATCCAGACTCAGGCCGTGTACTCGGTCTTGTTAATGGTTCCGATCGGCGCGCTGGTGATGGTCGTGCTGCGAAATTTTGTCGGACTGCAGACGTTCGGCACGTTCATGCCTGTGCTGATCGCGATCGCGTTTCGCGAGACGGATTTGCTCGCTGGTGTCATCTTGTTTTCGTTACTGACGAGTCTTGGTTTGGCCATTCGGTTTGGTCTTGAAAAGCTCCGTCTGCTGCTTGTGCCACGTCTCACTGCGGTGCTGATTATCGTCGTGATTCTCATGCTGGCGATCAGTATTCTCGCGCATCGACTCGGACTTGAGACGGGCCTTTCTGTAGCGCTCTTTCCGATGGTGATTATTGCCATGACCATTGAGCGCATGTCGGTCATTTGGGAGGAGCGCGGCGCTACGGATGCGATCAAGGCGGGGGTCGGTAGTCTGTTGGTCGCCGCGTTCGCGTATCTCGTCATGGGCATGGACGCGCTGGAACACTTGATCTTTACCTTCCCGGAGTTGCTGCTCGTCGTCTTGGCGATTGTCCTGCTGTCCGGGCGTTACACGGGTTATCGCTTACTCGAGCTGCCGAGGTTTTCGGCGTTGGAGAAACGGCGCTAATGCGTTTTTGGGGGTTTGCGCTCGGTCGAGCCGGTGTGCTTGGAATCAACGAGCGCAACGCCGGATACATCATGCCGCTGAACCCTCGGCGCTTGTATCCGCGCGTCGATGACAAGGTGAAGACCAAAGCGCTCGCGCGCGAGGCTGGCATGGCAGTGCCGGAGTTGTTTTTCGTCGCGCGAAGCCAAGCTGATGCGCTGCGTCTACCCGCGGCGTTGTCGAGTCATGCGAGCTTTGTTGTGAAACCAGCGAACGGAAGTGGCGGCGATGGCATTCTGGTAGTCGATGGGCGCTACGGAGAGCACTATCGATTGATTAGCGGTGATCTAATGAGTGAAACCGCTTTGTTGCATCATGTGTCGAATATTGTTTCGGGTCAGTACAGTCTGACGGGTGGTCCCGACGCTGCGTTGGTCGAGTATCGCGTCCAGTTTGACCAGGTGTTCGACGCGATTAGTTTCCAAGGTGTGCCGGACGTCAGGATCATCGTCTACAAAGGGTATCCCGCGATGGCGATGGTTCGTCTGCCGACCCGGAGTTCTGGCGGCAAAGCGAATTTGCACCAAGGGGCTGTCGGTGCGGGGGTTGATATCGTGACGGGTCTGACGCTTGGTGCAGTCAGCGGCAACGAACGGGTGAATGTGCATCCAGATACGTTGAATGCGATCGATGGCAATCAGGTGCCGCATTGGGACAAACTGCTTGAAATCTCTGCGCTCGGATACGACGTCTCCGAACTTGGCTACCTCGGTGTTGACATGGTCATCGATCGAGATCTAGGGCCTTTGATGCTGGAGATGAATGCGAGGCCGGGACTGAACATTCAGATCGCGAACGGCGCAGGCCTAAAGCCGAGATTCGCTGCTATCGATCAGCATCTTTCGAGCAATGCGTTCGACCCGGATCCCGCGACACGGGCTGCGGTCAGCCGTTCTCTTATGCAGCGCCTGAATGATTCTGTGCTGGGGTCTGCTGCCAAGACGGCGTGAAGTCACCCAGTTCATTCGCCCGCCGCATTAGCGCTGACAGATCGGTGTAGGCGAGTTCAAACAAAGTGTCGAAGTCTTCGATGACGTAGTAAATGTCTTGAAAGGTATCGATTCGAAACGGTGTTCGCAGTACGTCGAGTACGTCGAACGCACGTCGCTCGGGTCGGGTGTTTTCAACCGCGAACAACAGCTCGCCTGGCGACGAACAAATGCCTGCGCCGTAAGCGCGTACGCCATTGTCCGATTGGACGAGACCAAACTCAGTCGTGAACCAATATAACCGCGCCAGGAGTTCACGCTCACGTTCGCCAGCCTTTAAGCCTGCAATGCCGTAGGCATGGGTAAACTGGGCAAAACGATCGTCGGTGAGGTGCGGCGCATGGCCGAACAGCTCATGGAAGATGTCAGGCTCTTCCAGGTAGTCAAGGTCCTCTGGTCGACGGATAAAAGAGGCGGCCGGGAACTGCTTCTCCGCGAGTAGTGCGAAAAACTCGTCCGCTGGAATGATCGCCGGAACCGGCGTGACGCTCCAGCCCGTCATCGCCCGCAGCGTGTTTGAAATGTCGGCACACTGTGGAATTTCATCGGCTTTGAACCGCAGCGTCGCACTCGCATCAATGAACGCCTGGCAAGCGCGCTCTGGTAGCAGTTTCTGTTGGCGATCTATCAGCTTGTTCCAGGTCGCGTGTTCCTCGTCTGTGTAAGGAATGTAGCCGTCGTCCGACGGCGTATGCGCAACATAATTCGGCGTTGATTCGTTATTGAGTTTCATGGCTTCACTATACGGCGTACGCCAGACTAGGTTATTGCCAAAAGTGGCGTCCTGCGAGTGTTTTGCGCAATAATTCACTCAATATTAAGATAAAAAGAGCAAATTTCGCTATGGATTCTTATGATCGTAAAATTCTTGCTGCACTGCAGCGAGATGCTCGCATGTCCAACCAGCGATTGGCTGAATCGGTCGGATTGTCGGCATCACCCTGCCTTCGGCGGGTTCAAAAACTGGAGAAGCAGGGGCTTATCCGGGACCGAGTCACGCTGTTAGATCGAAAGTCGCTCGGACTGCATATCTTGGCTTTCGTGCATGTGTCCCTTGAAGACCATCTACCGCAGACGCTGCAAAAATTTGATGGTGTTGTTTCCGAATGCGATCAGATCCTTGAATGCCATGCGTTAAGTGGTCAATACGATTACCTGCTGAAAGTTGTTGCGCGGGACATGGCCGATTTCGAGCAATTCCTCACCCATCAATTGTTGGCGGGAAGGGGCGTCGCGTCGGCAAACACAAGCTTCGTGATCAACGAGCGTAAAGACTCGACCGTTCTGCCGCTCGAATGAGGTCGCTGGAATTCGCGCTAGCCTGCCGCTATGATCTTCGCTCGATCCAGCGATGTTGCGGGAGAGCGTCGGCACGACCGACCACCGAAGGCGCAACCTGCCCGGAAACGCTCAGGTCACCGGACTGCAACATCTGATCGGCTCTGGAGAGCGGCAGCGCACCTGCCCACCGAAGGGGACGCCAGCGTTGAGCTGCGGCAGATCTCTCAGGTCACCGGACAGAGCGGGCACGACCGTGATGCTTCATGGTCAGCTGCTGCGTCTGCCCGGAGTTTTTGTTAATGACCGATTTGCTTCGTACCTGCCTGCATTCCGAACACATAGAGGCAGGCGCCAAGATGGTTGATTTTGGCGGCTGGGATATGCCACTTCATTACGGCTCTCAGCTTGAAGAACACCATCTCGTGCGCCGCGATTGCGGCATGTTTGACGTGTCGCATATGACCGTTGTTGACCTGGCTGGCGCTGAGGGTCAGCCTCGCGCTTTGCTCTCGCGTTTACTCGCTAATGACATCGCTAAATGTAAAACGCCGGGACAAGCGATCTACACGTGCATGTTGAACGAGAATGGCGGCGTCATTGATGATCTCATCGCGTATTGGCGAGGTGGCGACGACTACCGGCTGATCGTCAACGCTGCCACCCGCGAGAAAGACCTCGCGTGGATTCGTCATGTTGCGGCTGCGTTCGACGTCACCGTCACAGAGCGTTCGGAGCTCGCGATGATCGCAGTTCAAGGACCCAACGCCCGGTCAAAGGCCGCTTCGGCATTGCCCGCCGAGCTTCGTGCTGCCGCCGAATCCTTGAAGCCGTTTCGTGCAGCGAGCGACGGTGATTGGTTTGTTGCCAGGACGGGTTATACCGGAGAGGACGGGTGGGAAATCGTCCTGCCGGCTTCGGCAGCGCCAAACACATGGCGTGCGTTCGTCGACGCCGGAATCGCGCCTGCGGGACTTGGTGCTCGCGATACGCTGCGGTTAGAGGCGGGTTTGAATTTGTATGGTTCTGATATGAACGAGACCACAACGCCTTTGGAGTCGAACCTCGCTTGGACGGTCGACTTCGAGAGTGCGCGTGAGTTCATCGGTGAGTCATCGCTCCGCAACGCGAACACGACGCACAAATTGGTCGGCTTGGTTGTACTGGGACGCGGCGTAGTGCGCGACCACCAGTCCGTACTGGCACCGGAAGGCGATGTTGTGGGCGAAATCACCAGCGGCGGTTACTCACCAACCCTGGAGCGCTCGATTGCCTTGGCACGCGTTTCGGTTGATACACCGGCTCGTGTCGATGTGGATGTTCGAGGGCGCAGGTTGCCAGCACAAGTCATCGATCCGCCGTTTGTTCGCCGCGGCAAGATTTTGGTTTCTATTTAGTCTATTGCAGGAGCGAAAGCGCATGTCGGAAGTACCCGGAGATTTGGTCTATACGCAGGAACACGAGTGGTTGCGTCTCGACGATGATGGCAGTGTTGTGATCGGTATCACCGAACATGCACAAGAGGCCCTCGGCGATCTCGTCTACGTGGAATTGCCGGAGGTGGGCCAGTCGCTCAGCTCGGGAGATGGCCTGGCGGTCGTCGAATCCGTCAAGGCTGCATCCGATGTGTATGTGCCCATCGAAGCAGAGGTTGTTGGTGTCAATGAGGCGCTCGCCGACGCGCCGGAGAAGGTCAATGAAGATCCGTACGGTGAGGGTTGGATTGCTCGCGTAACACCGGCCGATCGCGAGGCGCTTGGCGAACTGATGAGCGCTGACGCCTACCAAGAGTTTCTGGATAACCTCGACGACTAAGCACCGCGGAGCACAACACCTATGCCTTTCATACCGCACACTGAGCAAGATATCGCCGACATGTTGGAGGCGATCGGTGCCGACAGCATCGATGATTTGTTTGATGAGATCCCCGAGTCGCTCCGAATCGATGGGCTCGATGGTGTTCCCAAACCCATGAATGAGATGGCGGTCACGCGACTCATGCATGAGCGGGCTGCCAAAGATGCCAACGCGCTCTCGTTCATTGGTGCCGGCGCCTATGAGCACCACATTCCTGCCGCTGTCTGGCAACTGACCACTCGCGGTGAGTTCTACAGCGCGTATACGCCCTACCAGGCCGAAGCGAGCCAAGGCACGCTTCAAGTGATCTACGAATTTCAATCGATGATCGCGAGCATGACGGGTATGGATGCGAGTAATGCATCGTTATATGACGGCGCATCGGCCGTCGCGGAAGCCGCACTGATGGCTGTCAGGGCTAACCGTAAATCCAAGTCGCGGCGGGTGGTCTTCGCGGGTGGTACGAATCGAACCTATCAAAAAGTGGCTGAGGCGATTGCTGGCACACAAGGGCTGAGATTCGAAGAGTCGGGATTTGACCGCAAGACAGGCCGTGCCGAATTGTCGACGCTGGTCGACGGCGATGAACCACCTGTCGCAGTGGTGATTTCACAGCCGAATTTCTTTGGGTGCGTTGAAGCTGTTGACGAGCTGACCGACGCCGCACACGCTGCGGGTGCGCTGGTGATTGCTGTTGTGAACCCGACAGCGCTCGCGTTGTTGAAGCCGCCCGGCGAGTGGGGCGAACAAGGTGCGGATATCGTTTGCGGGGAAGGGCAACCGTTGGGTGTTCCGTTGTCATCGGGTGGTCCGTATTTCGGATTCATGACGACCCGTCAGTCGTTCGTCAGGCAATTACCGGGCAGGATCGTCGGTCGGACCAAGGACCTCGATGGTAAGTCCGGGTTTACGTTGACCTTGCAGGCCAGGGAGCAACATATTCGTCGTTCCAAAGCGACCTCGAACATTTGCACGAACCAGGGTTTGATGGTCACGGCTGCAACGATGTACCTGTCGCTATTGGGCGAGCAAGGTCTCGCCCGTGTTGCCGCGGCAAGCCACTCACAAACTCGTCAGCTGACCGAAGCGCTTTGCACCGTGCCTGGTGTCACTCGGCGGTTCGACGCGCCAGCGTTTCACGAAACCGTCCTCCAACTGGACCGTCCCGTTGGTCCGGTGCTCGAAGCTTTGGCGGAGCGTGACCTGCTCGGCGGATTGGATTTGTCACAAATCTACCCGGAGTTGGGTCATTGTTTATTGATCTGTGCGACCGAAACGAAAACGGATGAAGATATTCAGCGCTATCGGGACGAGTTGGCGCGCGTGATGGGTGCATCCACAACATTGCGCGATGCGGGTTAAGGAGAACAACATGACATCAAAACTCATTTTTGAGAAGTCTCGCGAAGGACGCTTCGCCACCGCCCAAGCGCCGCTTGAGTCGCTGGATGCGCTGTTGGAGGGATCGGATTTACCGTCAGAACAACGACGCACTCAGCCCACAGTGTTGCCGGAGGTTTCGGAGCTCGAGGTTGTCCGGCATTACACGCGCCTGTCGCAAAAGAATTTCTCGATCGACACCCACTTCTATCCTCTGGGCTCGTGCACGATGAAGTACAACCCGCGAGCGTGTAACTCCCTGGCAATGTTGCCGGGATTTCTTGCGCGCCATCCGCTTGGGCCTGAATCGCACGGTCAGGGGTTCCTCGAATGTATGTTCGAGTTGCAGGAAATGCTGAAGTCCGTCACCGGTATGAGTGGCGTGTCGTTGACGCCGATGGCCGGCGCCCAAGGCGAGCTGACTGGCGTTGCGATGATTCGAGCCTACCATCGAAATCGCGGCGATCTTGCGCGGAACGAAATTTTGGTTCCGGATGCTGCGCACGGGACAAATCCAGCAACAGCGACGATGTGTGGCTGCAAGGTTGTCGAATTACCTACGGACTCGGAAGGCGATGTTGACATCGATGCGTTGAAGGCGGCGGTCGGGCCGAATACGGCAGGAATCATGCTCACGAACCCATCAACACTCGGTGTTTTCGAGCGCAAGATTAAGGAGATTGCAGCGATCGTCCACGAGGCAGGTGGCTTGCTCTACTACGATGGGGCCAATCTGAACGCAATCCTCGGCAAATGCCGTCCGGGCGACATGGGATTCGATGTGATTCACATGAACCTGCACAAGACGTTCTCGACACCGCATGGCGGCGGCGGACCAGGGTCAGGTGCGGTCGGTGTTGCGAAGCGACTGGAGCCATTCATGCCGATCCCCGTGGTCGGGAAAAATGATGATGGCTACCATTGGCTGAGTGAGGCGGATTTGCCGTTGAGCATCGGTCGGCTGTCGGGTTTTATGGGCAACGCTGGCGTGTTGCTACGAGCCTACATTTATATGCGAATGCTGGGCGATGACGGGATGCGGCGGGTTGGTGAGTTCGCAACCTTGAACGCGAACTACCTGATGGCGCGTTTGTCCGATGCCGGGTTTGATCTCGCCTTCGAGAATCGTCGCGCGAGTCACGAGTTCATCATCACGATGAAGCGCACTGCCCGAGAGCACCACGTCACTGCGATGGATATTGCGAAAGCGCTGCTCGATGAAGGTTTCCACGCGCCAACCACGTACTTCCCGTTGTTGGTTCCTGAGTGCCTGTTGATCGAACCCACGGAGACTGAGAACAAAGAAACCTTAGATGAGTTTGTGGCTGCGATGATTCGAATTGCGGAGCGCGCAGAACGTGACGCACAAGCGATTCACGCCGCGCCAGTCACTCTGCCGGTTCGGCGATTGGATGACGTACAAGCCGCGCGCCAGCTCGATATCGTCTGGACCGGCTCTGAGGATGCAGCTGCATGAGGCGTGTCGGACTGTCGGTGCTGCTCCTGCTGTTGCTGAGTAACGCTCAAGCGCAAACCGATCGCGCGACCTGGGCTCGAACCATTGAAGAAATCTCAACCGCCATTGTGTCGATCCGAGTCGACTCGACGCGTGCGTTCGACACCAGTTGGAACACCAGTTCGCAAGCAACCGGGTTCGTCGTTGATGCGGAAGCGGGTTTGATTCTGACGAATCGACACGTGGTGACGCCAGGTCCCGTGGTCGCGGAAGCGGTGTTTCTTAACAATGAAGAAGTGACGCTGCAGCCGGTCTACCGGGATCCGGTTCACGACTTCGGGTTCTATCGATTCGACCCTAAGCAGTTGCGTTATATCGAACCGGCGACGCTCCCGCTAAACCCGGCTGGTGCGCGCGTGGGCCGCGAGATTCGTGTGATTGGCAATGATGCCGGCGAGAAACTGTCGATCTTGGCGGGTACTTTGGCGCGACTCGATCGCCCAGCGCCGCAGTATGGGCGTGGCAACTACAACGATTTCAACACGTTCTATTTCCAGGCGGCGTCGAGCACATCGGGCGGTTCATCGGGTTCACCGGTCGTCGATATTAACGGCACGGTCATCGCATTAAATGCAGGTGGCAGCAACGGCGCAGCTTCGAGTTTCTTCCTACCCTTGGATCGGGTGGTGCGCGCGTTGGATCTCATCCGCAACGAGAAGGCGGTGCCGCGGGGCACACTGCAGACGACGTTTGTTCGAAAGCCGTACGACGAGTTGCGTCGACTCGGGTTACAAACAGAAACGGAATCTGAGTTTCGGGCCAAGTTTCCAGAAGATACCGGCGTGCTCACCGTGGAGCAGGTTCTGCCTGAGAGTCCAGCGTATGGGCTGCTGCGTCCAGGGGATATCCTAATCTCGGTGAATGGCGAGTTGATCAACGCGTTCGTCCCGCTGGAGTCCATTCTCGACCAACATGTTGGGCAGGCAGTTGCTGTCGAGGTAGAGCGGGGTGGCCAAAACGTGGCGCTAGACGTGGCGGTAACTGATCTTGATCAAATCTCTTCGGCCAGCTATCTCGAGTTTGGCGACGCGGTGATGAACACGTTGTCCTACCAGCAAGCGCGACACTACAACTTGCCCCCGCGTGGCGTTTATGTCGCCAATCCGGGGTACATGTTGAGCAACTCCGCCATTCCGCGTGGCGCGGTTATTGTCGAAGTTAACGGTCAGCCAGTGCCGGATATCGAGGCAATGGCTGATGTCCTGGCGGGTCTGGCAGACGATTCGCGTGCTCAAGTCCGCTTTGTCACGCTGGACGCACCGCGGCAGGAAAATCTACGCATCGTTCGAATCGATCGCACGTGGTTCGGCGCAAATATTTGTGCGCGGGACGATGCCAGCGGCCTGTGGCCTTGTGAACCTCTCTCTGACGGCCCCGAGCGTACGGGTGAGATTGGCGGCAGCACGACTTTTCCACCGCAGTCGGATCCACGAGCAGACAAGATTTCCAAGTCGCTCGTCCTTGTGAATTTTGATCTTCCGTTCAACATTTCTGGCATTTCCGAGCGACACTATTACGGCACGGGTTTGATTGTTGATGCGTCCCGCGGTTACGTGCTTGTCGACCGCAACACAGTGCCCATCGCGATGGGCGATGTCACTGTGACTTTTGCAGGTTCGTTGGAGATTCCAGCGCGCGTTGCGTACATCCACCCACTGCACAATCTGGCGATGGTCCAGTACGATCCCTCGCTGATCGGTGACACGCCGGTCAGAGATGCGCGTTTCTCCGACGCGTCTGTGGAACCTGATGATTCGGTATGGGTGATTGGCTTAACGCCACAGCATCGAGTCGTTTTGCAAGAGACCCGTGTTGCGTCCGTTGAACCGCTAATCTCACCGTCATCCCGTTCCCTGCGTTTCCGTGACACTAACCTTGAGGTCATCTCGGTGGTGAATGCGCCGGATGTGGACGGCGTGCTGAGTGATCGGCGCGGCAATATCGTGTCGACATGGTCGAGCTTTTCTGGTGGGGAAGGGCAAATCGTCCGCGGCATTCCGGCCGAAGTCGTAGAGCAGTTTATTGCTGTTGTGCGTGAAGGTCGTGAGTTCTACTCCCTGGAAACTGAATGGGGTGTTGTGCCGCTCGCCAGCGCGCGGAAACTCGGTCTTCCGGAAGCGTGGCTGGACCGGTTGGAGCGCGCCAACGGCGATCGCCGGCAGGCGTTGGCCGTCTCGCGCGTCGCTGCTGCGACTGACGCCGCCGAACACCTGCAACCCGGCGATGTATTGCTGACCATCAACGGCGAGCTAGTGACGACGTTCTCGGAAGTAGCGGAGGCGTCGCAAGTCGAGGTAGCCTCGCTGGAAGTCTGGCGCGACGATACGGTGATGACCTTCGAGATTCGTACAGAAGTGCTCGATGGGCGTAGCGCGGATCGTGTCGTTCAGTGGGCGGGCGCGTTGCTGCAAAACCCGTATCGCGAGTTGGCGCGGCAACGCGGCATCGAACCGACGGGGGTCTATGTTGCTTACTTCAACTATGGCTCGCCGGCGACCCGATACGGCTTGTGGGCAGGGCGTCGCGTGGTTGAGGTCAATGGCCTGCCGACGCCGGATCTCGATGCGTTCCTAGACGTTGTCGAACAAGCGCAAGACCGAGAGTCCTTGCGCATCACGACGTTAGATTGGAATGATGCACCACAGGTCATCACACTGAAGCTCGATAAGCAGTATTGGCGCGGTTTCAGCGTGCACTACGAAGATGGGGAGTGGCGGCGCGCGTCGCTGGACTAGCGGTTGCGAATTGCGCTGGCGAGTTCGCGCCAATCACTGATGGGTGCGCGGCAGGTCAGCCCCTCGCAGATGTAAGCAGTGACACCCTCGTCCGGCGCCGTGTGTGCTGCAAGCGCCGGATCGAGCTCGGTGGCATCGGAGGGAATCGCAAGCACGCACCGGTGCGGCGCGTAGATCGTCTGTATATCCCGCTGCCACTGCCGCAATTGTTCCCCGCTTCCTCGGAGGACGATCATTTCCGGTTCATGCCGATGCCCTTGCATCGCCTCGATCATGGACACATGTGCTTGAGGGTAGTCGACGATCGCACTGTTTGCCCAGCGCAACGTGTGGTCCGCGATCTGGATCCACTTTGATCGTCCGAGCAAGTGACCGAGACGGCTGAGGACACGGACTACAATGGCGTTGCCCGCTGGTGTTGCATCGTCGCTCAGAGGTTTGCTGCGATACATCAATTGTTCGCCATCATCTGGGGTGAAAAAGAACCCGCCGATGTCCGAGTCATAAAATCGTTCGATCATCTGCTCGGTAAGTTGGATTGCCCAATTCAGCCAATCTTCGTTCCAGCGCATTTGAGCGAGATCTAACAGGGCATCGGCTAGCAAAGCGTAGTCATCGAGGAATCCAGGGCTACGACGATCCCCGACTTGCCACACGGAATGCAGCCGTTCCGCATGCCAAACCGTGGCTTGTAAATGGTCGACAGTCGTGGCGGCCGCTTGGGCGATGGCTTGGTCATCCAAAACGATGGCGGCTCGAGCGAGCCCCTTGAGCGTCAGCGCATTCCAAGCGGTGACGATCTTCTCATCGCGCCCGGGTTGCGGGCGGTGCGCGCGGAATGCGATCAAGGCTTTGCGGGCCTCCAAAAGCTCGGGCTCAGTCATCACCGCATCTCTGTTCCTGACAGTCAGATGCCAGCGACCTTCGAAGTTCGCAGGTTCGTTGAGGCCATAGCGTTCTGCGAATCGCTCGTAGACCGCCTTGGAAATTGTGTCTCGGACGTCGTCCGGAGACAGCGTGTAGGTAGCGCCTTCGCTGCCGCCCGCATCCGCATCAAGTGTTGCGAAGAAGGCGCCATCGCTCGAACGCATTTCGCGAAACAACCAGTCGATCGTCGTCTGCGCGGCTTCTCGAAACAGCGGCTCGCCCGTCGCTTGATGTAAATCGACCATGAGTTCCAGCAACATTCCATTGTCGTAGAGCATTTTCTCGAAATGCGGAATCTGCCAATCTGCATCAACGCAGTAACGAAAGAACCCACCGCCGACTTGATCGAAGAGTCCACCCTCGACCATTCGGGTTGCTGACAACGTGGCGATAAGTAACGCCTGTAGATCCGGCTCAGCACCGGTCGCGGTGTCGCGCCAAGCGTTCAACATACGTCGCAACGAAGGCGTCTGCGGAAACTTCGGTGCGCGCCCGAAGCCTCCATTTTGCGAGTCATGTTGTTGCTCCAACAACACCCGTAGTTGGGCGGTAGGGTCCTTGTCCGCCTGATCGGTTTTCTCCGCGTCGGGTTCCAGTTTACTGAATACCTCCCGCACCGCGGCACCTTGCCTCGCGGCTTCTTCGGGATTGCCATTGTGAAACTCGGCGACGCGCTCCAGTACTTCAGTAAAAGCCGGTAGCCCGTGCTGGGCGGTCGGCGGAAAGTAGGTGCCACCGAAAAATGGCAGCTGCGCATCCGGCGTCAAGAACATTGTCAGTGGCCAACCGCCAGCGCGTTGCGCCATCAATTGGTGCGCAGTCTGGTAGATCTTGTCGATATCCGGTCGTTCTTCGCGATCAACCTTGATATTGATGAAGTGTTTGTTCATGACCTCAGCGATCGCCGGGTCCTCGAAGCACTCGTGAGCCATGACGTGGCACCAATGACATGCGGAGTAGCCGACCGACAGGAGAATAGGCTTGCGGGTTTCGCGTGCGGCTTGCAGCGCACCTTCGCTCCATGGCCACCAATCCACTGGATTGTCGGCGTGTTGTTGGAGATACAGACTTGCCTCGTGTTCCAGTCGATTCATGATGCTGTGGCCCAGGCGGTTCGGGCCGCTACTATAGCGCAATCGACGCAACGCCAAGTGGTACACTCCGCGCATGCTCGTGTACCCAGATATCGATCCTGTCGCGGTCAGCGTCGGACCTCTGAAGCTGCACTGGTACGGTTTGACCTACCTTGCCGGATTCATACTGTCGTTCTTTTTCGCGCGCTACCGAGCGCGACGAGAGGACACGCCCGTTCAACCCGGTGAGGTAGAGGATCTGATTTTCTACGGCGCCCTCGGTGTGATCATCGGTGGCCGTGTCGGTTACCTCCTGTTCTACGGGTGGGCCAATATCGCTGATGATTGGCGTTACATCTATCGAGTTTGGGAAGGCGGCATGTCGTTCCACGGCGGGCTGCTTGGAGTGCTCGTGGCGATGGCGCTGTTTGCGCGACGCCAGGGGCGGACCTTCTTTGAGATCACCGATTTCGTTGCGGTGTTTACACCGCTCGGCTTGTTCTGTGGTCGCATCGGCAATTTTATCAACGGAGAGTTGTGGGGCGCAGAGACAGACGTGCCCTGGGGTTTTCTCGTGAATGGCGTGGTTCGACATCCGTCGATGCTCTACGAAGCGTTGCTTGAAGGCGTTGTGTTGTTCTTGATGCTCGCCTGGTACTCCCGAGTGCCGCGTCCGATCGGTCGGGTATCGGGATTGTTCCTGATCGGGTATGGTTTGTTCCGGGTGGCGGTTGAATTCGTGCGGATTCCCGACTCCCATATTGGCTACTTTGCCGGCGATTGGTTGACGATGGGGCAGATCCTCAGCGCACCGATGATCGCGTTTGGCATGTACCTGTATCTCAGACCTGTCAGAGACGCCAGAGGGGGGCGGCGCTGATGCAGCAATACTTGGACCTCATGCGCAAGGTGCGACATGAGGGTTTTGAGAAGACCGACCGAACCGGAACCGGCACACTCAGTATTTTTGGCCATCAAATGCGGTTCGATTTGCGAGCTGGCTTTCCGCTCGTCACGACCAAAAAACTGCATCTAAAATCGATCATCGGCGAGTTGCTGTGGTTCCTTAGGGGAGACGCGAATGTCGGCTGGTTGCAAGCCAATGGAATCTCGATTTGGGATGAATGGGCAGACGACAACGGCAGTTTAGGCCCGGTTTATGGTGTGCAATGGCGTTCGTGGCCGACGCCGGATGGTCGCCACATCGATCAGATTGAGACCGTTCTCAAACAGTTACGTGAGCAGCCCGACTCGCGCCGTATCCTTGTGTCGGCATGGAATGTTTCTCAGCTCGATGAAATGGCGTTAATGCCATGCCATTGCCTTTTTCAGTTTTATGTCGCCGACGGCCGGTTGTCGTGTCAGCTCTATCAACGAAGTGCAGACATTTTTCTAGGCGTCCCTTTCAATATTGCGTCGTATGCTTTGCTCACTCATCTGCTGGCGCGTGAGGTGGGACTTGATGTCGGCGATTTTGTTTGGACGGGTGGTGACTGTCATCTGTACCTGAATCATCTTGAGCAAGCAGATCTACAGCTGACCCGCGCGCCGCGCGGACTGCCTAAACTCGAGATCAGCCGTCCACCGGGTGATCTCTACGGGTACGAAATCAAAGATTTCAGTTTTCCAGGGTACGATCCGCATCCTTTGATTCGTGCGGCGGTTGCCGTATGAGCGAGCCACTCATCAGCCTGATCGCAGCGGTTTCTGATGACGGGGTGATCGGTCGCAAGAACACACTACCTTGGCGCTTGTCTGCGGATCTGCGCTATTTCAAACAGCGGACTATGGGCAAACCGATTGTGATGGGACGCAAGACGTTTGATTCGATCGGTAAGCCGCTGCCCGGTCGCCGGAATCTCGTGGTGTCCAGAAACTCTGAGCTCTGGATTGACGGTGCCGAAGTGGTCGGCAGCATTGAGTCTGCGCTAGCTGCGTGCGCTGACGCCGATGAGGTCATGATCATCGGTGGTGGCCAACTCTATGAACAGGCGATGCCGCTTGCAGGGCGACTCTACATTACCCGCGTGCACCTCAAGGTGCCCGACGGCGATGCTCGACTCGAAAATCTTCCAGATGAGCATTCCCCGGATTGGGTCGTGAGCTGCAAGCACTTTCTGGCTGGTGAGGGTGCCGATCCAGACTGCACCTTTCTCGTACTCGATCGGGTGCGTTAAAACTCCGTACGCAGTTCTTGCTCAATCTGATCTCGGGCGCGCTCCAGGTCGCTTAAGAGTGCCTCCCACTCTGCCTCGAGCGGTGCCGTGCTGGATACCTGCTCGAGCGACAGTGTGTCAGTCGGCAGTGTTGTGGGCACATCGCTATTGGCTATCTGCGGTATCGCTGGCTCTTGCACTTCACTGGTTGTTGGCGTGCCGATCAAGAACCATGCGGCGGCAGCCGCCACAGCGATCGGTAGGGACCAAGCTAGCCAGCGTGGCGCTAGAGGGGCGCGAGTGTGGGTCGCGTGTTGCTCGGCAGCTATGGCGCGCCGCAGCGACGCGTCGGCCGACTCGCTCTTAGCGCTTCGAAGTGTCTCAGCATCTTGGCGCAATTGTGTCTCGAGGTCTTTCATCCCGTTTTTTCTCCCAACACTGTCGCGAGGCGGTTTCGACTTCGCATCAGGTTGACCTTAACCCACGCCAAACTGCGCGAGAGTGCGTGGGCGATGTCTCGATGGGTCGCGCCCTCGCCGTAATAGAGCCATAAAGCCGTGAGCGCCTCAGGCTTGAGTGTTTGTCGCGCGACCCGCCAAAGGTTAGCGCGTTCGAGAAACTGTTCAACATCGTCATCCGGCGTACCGACGTTGTCAAGGTCGGTCGTAGATGGCTGTGGCTTCGGGAGTTTGCGCAGAGCAATCCGGTACAGCCAAGTACTGAACTGCCACCGCTCATCGTAGGTGCTGAGATAACGCCAAGCGCTGAGCATCGCTTCTTGGACTGCGTCTTCGGCGTCCGCTCGTTGCCCGCATCGGAGCCACAGAAAGCGAAACAGTTGATCTCGATACCGGGAAGCAAGCTCGCAAAAGGCGGCAGAGTCGCCACCTTTCGCAAGCCCAATCAATTGTGTCTCGGTTTTTTCCACAGTCTCGAATCAAAGATCAGACAACTCGCGAACTTCGTCGGGCGTGACCTGTAATCTGATCGACATACCACTGCTGTCAGAGTCAACACGCAGCTTGTCAATGATGCGGCCCACCGGTTCTGGAACTTCACTCGACAGCATGCGCAGACTGATCAACCCTCGGACGATGTTCGCCATTGAGTCTGTGACCTCTGGGTCGGTCGCAGTGATTTTGGTATGGAAATCGAGAGCGTCGCCAACGCTACCGATCATCAAAGCAACCTGACTCGTTTGACGGAGTAAGTCAGAGTCGAAACCAAATTCGCTGCTTTTGTCGATCTCGTCTGCATTGACGCCGATTTGCAAAAAGGGTCGCCGACCATCCAGGACTAGAACGTTGGCGTTGCCACCTCGAATGCCTCGGATCTCTGCGGCAAGCCGCTCTGCACTGGAGGCGATGAACAAGCCATCATTGTCTGCGAGACTGACGTAGATCGTATCGGTATCGAGGCTCATGTCGCCATTGTCGAACTCAATCTCGTCACCGGCGTCTTCGATCACGTAGTACTCGCCCCACCCGTCGTTTTTCAACGTTGCGTCGGTGTTCTTGAGCATTTCCGATCGAAGGTGGTCGCGCGTATCCTCGCTCAAATCTCCGAGAATTCGAGCGCTAAAACTGCCTTCCGCGTTACCGTGGAAAAACAGGCGATCCAGGTCTTCGCCCGCGTTGAAATTCAGGTCTCGCTCGAGGTCATCGGTGACTTCTTCGTCGACCCAGTCCAGGATGATCTCTCCCGGTTCGCTGGTTCGAAGCGCTTCCATGTCAATATTGATGTACCAGAGCGCGTCGGGCGGAATGTCGCGGTTGCTGATTTCAGCGTCTGCGGTTTGCGATAGCAGGCCCGTGGCAAGGCAAAGGGCAATGGCGGCGGCTTTCATCGTGAATGCTCCTGAATGAGTACGTTTCAAGAGCTTATAGGGTTGTTGGGCCGAAATGGTTACAAACGGGTCGCACTAAAGCGCTGGCAGGGCTTGTTGTGCCTCTTGAGCGCACAACGCAAGGTCAATCGTGTCGAGGGCGTCATGGTCCTTGGTCCATCGGGTCAGTAAAGCCGATTGGGTTTCGCCACGGGCAAGGGCCACCGCGTAAGGAATCTCCGCGTGGAACATGACCATGGAGTAGCGAGGAATGAACGATTCCGGTAGGCGTCGTTCCAATTCGAATGCAAGTGCTTTTTTGAGGTGAAACTTGGGATCTCTGACGGTGTCTCGCATCTCGACGTAATTTTCGAGGGCCATCGTGGCAATAGCGTTGGCGTTCGGCACGCGCGCCTCGCTGAATCGTGCGAAGAGATCGCGCCAGTTCTCTGCGGTTTCCAGCAGGCGGTCAAGCTCGGCGCAGTCTTCGAATGCGGCGTTCATGCCCTGGCCGTGAAAGGGCACGATTGCATGCGCGGCATCGCCAATAAGCAATACGCGGTCATCCAAGTGCCAGCGGTTACAGCGGATCGTCCCCATAACACCTGTCGGGTTGTTCGAAAGCTGCTCGTCTAGATCTGGCACAATCGACGGCACGTCTGGGAATGTCTCGGCGAACCAAGCATGCGCCGTACGCTGGTCGGACCACCAGTCGAACGAGGGCGTGTCAGCCGGCGCATGTTTGCGCATGAACAACGTCCCCGTGAAATCACCGCCAGGATTCGGTAACGCGATAAACATGTAGCCGCCTCGCGGCCAAATGTGTAGCGCATCGGCACGCATCGCAAACGTGCCGTCTGCTGGAGGAATCGCGATCTCCTGATAGAGATGGTCGAGCAGGGCTTCCTCAAACTCAAAACCCGGGAGTTGACCCAGTGCGCGGCGTACCGGTGAGCCCGCGCCGTCGGCGGCGATCAGTCGCTCGACCTGCAGTTCGTATCGATACGGCGGTAGACCACTCTGGTGTTCTAAGACGAGTTTATGCTGGTGTGGATCATAGTCGACGCAGCGTTGCCCGAACCGAAGCTCCGCACCCGCTTGCTCCGCCGCGTCTAGCAGCAAACGGTTCAAAGCGGCGCGACTGACGGAATAATTGATCTCGTGACTGCTTGATCCGTACGGCTGGAACTGCAGCGCGCCATCTATCGCATGCAGCAGGCGGCCGGGCATTGGATACAGCAAAGGTGCAACCGCATCGGATAGACCGGCGCGTTGCAGGCCGTTAAGGCCCCGTGCGGCCATAGCGAGATTGATCGAGCGGCCGGCGTATGCGTCGACCACTCGCGGGTCGGCTTGGCGCTCTATTACCAATACACGCATGCCACGTTTGGCCAACAACACGGCGAGCAAGCTTCCAGTGAGTCCTGCCCCAAGAATGGTGATGGCTTGATCTCGAACGTTCATGCTTGTTGCAGCGCCCGGTCCAGCCGTTGGACAAACGTCCAAGCGTCCGTAAAGCTGTTGTACAAAGGTGCTGGTGCAGCGCGAATGACGTCCGGCTCTCGCCAATCGCAAACGACATCAAGCGATTCGAGAATTTCGAACACGCGGCGCCCGAAATCACCCTCGCCTTTGATACGAAGAGAGAGTTGCGCGCCTTGACCCGATTTGGGCGTGATGATGTGTACCTGACCGCTCAAATGTGACTCGATGAGTTCGCGTAGATAGCCGGTCAAGGCGATTGACTTTTTTCGTAATGCTGCGAGGCCGATGTCGTCGAACAAATCCAGCGAGGCTAACAGCGGCGCAAGACTGAGGATGGGTGGATTGCTTTGCTGCCACAAATCAATCCCGGCAGCGGGATCGATCCGGTGGCGCATTTCGAACCGGGTCGATTCTCGATTGCCCCACCAACCGTGTAATTGACCGTCGCGAAGACCATGATGTTTTTCGTGCACAAAAGCGCCGCCGACGGCACCTGGGCCCGCATTCAAGTACTTGTAACTGCAGAAGACGCCGAAATCGACATTCCACTCATGCAAATGAATCGGCACGTTACCCACGGCATGTGCAAGATCGACACCGAGCGTCACTTGATAGCGTTGCGCCAATTCGCCAATCGACTCGAGATCAAGCACCTCTCCGGTAAGGTACTGCACGCCCGGAAGCAGCATGAGTGCGATTCGGTCGTCTTTATCCAAAATCTCTCGCAGGGAATCACAGCTCAGTCCGTGCCGGTCGCCGGGCCACTCGATCAAGTCCTGTGTTGGATCGAACCCGTGCAACGCGAGCTGCGACTGGACCGCGTACCGATCGGATGGGAAAGCATCCGACTCTATGACGATGCGATAGCGCTGCGCGTTCGGTCGATAAAAACTCAGCAATAAGAAGTTGAGGTTGACGGTCAACGTGTTCATTGCGACGACTTCCGTTGGCAGGCAGCCGAGAAGGTTTGCGAGGCCCTTCGTCGCATTGCGGTGATAAGGCAGCCAGGGTGGGCTGCCGGCGAAGTGACCCTCGACGCCGAGTGACGCCCAGTCTTCCAAAACCTGATTCACGCGAGCCGATGCTGCGATCGGTTGCAACCCCAAACTGTTGCCGGCCAAGTAGCACTTTTTGTCGCCGTCAGCCGTCCTTGGCCAGTGAAACCGATCGCGCCACTTGGCGAGTGGATCCCTTGCATCGTGTTCGGCGGCAGTCTTTGCCTGTTGTCCCAACACTACACGCTGCCTTGTCGCGGTAGGAGTATCGGGTTGCTCGGAACGGCATCACCAGAGAAGGGTGTCGGCTGCAACATCACGCGCCAGGCGCCGTCGGGAATATCGGACGGAACGAAGATCATCTCTGTGATACTCGCGCTGAGCCGCGAGCTTGCAGTTGTCTCATGACCACGTCTGGGAAGTCGCCAGAATTGTCGATGAACCGCAAGATCGCCACCATCATCGAGTCTGTCGAGCGATGGTGTATCAATCAACAAATGGGCGATGCCAGCGTCGACAATCATGCGCATCGCCGTATGCGAAAAATAGGGATAGTCGGTGCTATCGGTGTAATGGCGGTGCGCTTTCGCTTCGTCGTTGGGTAGCGTGCGGATGATCAACGCATCAAACTCGGACAACTGTTCGGGACTGACCGCGGACTCAAGTGCCGATTGGGTCAGAATTCGATCCTCGTTGCGCATGCTCGGCGGACAACGATCCGTGGTTTCACTTGCAGGCACATCGGCCAGGGTGACCAGTATCGCCGACACCGGATGCAGGGGCAGGATGTCGTAGACGTCGACGCGCTCAGACACAACGTGTCCAATGCCCTCCGTGTGCGTCCCATGACAATGAGGGTTCATCGTGATGACATCGGCGTTGCAACTGCCGCCTTGGTTGGTGTCACCCACAAAGTCGCCGCCGCGCATCGGCTCTGCACTCGCTGCCGGAACGCCGAAGTAGTTACTTTGCGCGCCCTGGAAATCGAGCCGCCTCGCGATACTCTTCGGCCATTCGGTGCTCATGAACGGGCCTTAGGTTTTACAGTGCCGCAATGGTCACAAGTCCGATGCTCAAGACTCTCGTAGAAGCGCGAAAACACGGGTGGAAGTTGCTCTACGATATTGTCGATATGCAAAAACTCTTCGTGAAGCAGTGCGCCGCAGTTATCGCAGTACCATTGGAAGCCATCTAGCTCGTGTGGCTGGCGTTGGCGCTCGACGACTAACCCAATGCTGTCTCGCATCCGCTGCGGGCTATGCGGAATCCGTGGGGGTAGCAGAAGAATCTCGCCTGCGCGAATCGGAATGTCCTCGCGCACGCCATGCTGAATCGTGCGCAAGATCATCTCGCCTTCCAGTTGATAGAAGAACTCCTCACCCTCGTCGATATGGTAATCGTCGCGCTCGTTGGGGCCGCCAACCACCATGATAATAAAGCCGCTGTCCTCGAAGACCTGTTGATTGCCGACCGGTGGCTTGAGCAGATCGCGATGCCGATCGATCCAGTCTTGGAAATTGAATGCGCTTAGCGCCGGTAGCGGCCCACTTTGCGTAGCTTTGTCCATAGGGATCATTGTAGTGGACCTTACGGCCGTGTCGACACTGAGCGTAGCGCCTAGCGGACAGCGGCTATAGATTTACAGTCGATTGATATCGGCGTTGATTTGCGTTCGGCTTTGTCCAATCGGATAGCCGTCAAGCAGCGGCCCCACACACAACCACTATCGAGCCCGATCACGCCGTGGTCGTGAAAATAGCCTAATGCGGACCAGTGTCCGAACACGACTTCGACATGCTTGCGTTTGTGCGGTACAGCGAACCAAGGTTTGCTATGCATAGGCCCGCTCGCGGGTAGTCCTTTCGTGTTGAGATCCAGCCCTCCGCGCAGCGTCAGCATCCTCATTCTTGTAAACACGTTGGTGATGAAGCGCAACCGCGTGATGCCCTTCAAATCGTTTCGCCATAGGGCAGGCTTGTTGCCATAAATACCCTGCAGATATTGTGTCGCCTCATCGCCACGCAATACAGCCTCCACCTCATGCGCGAGCCGTAGCGCTTTTTTGATCCCCCAGCGCGGCAAGATGCCAGCGTGGACCAGTGCTTTGTTCAGTTGTTGGTCGACATGCAGCAGGGGTCGTCGCCGCAACCAATCGATCAGTAGGTCGCCGTCGGGTGCGTTGATCACGTGTCGAAGTGGATGTGTCCTCCGAGTGCTGCGAGTCTTAGGTGCCAACGCCATTGCCAGCAGATGCAGGTCATGGTTGCCGAGAACAGTGACTACCGAGTCGCCGAGACCGTGCACCAGTCGTAGTGTCGCTAAAGAATGTGGTCCGCGGTTAACGAGATCGCCCGTCAACCATAGCGTGTCCTTGCCTGGTTCAAACGCAATGGCGTCGAGCAGGCGTTTAAACTCCTCGTAGCATCCCTGCAGGTCGCCGATTGCGTAGATCGCCATCCAGAGTCGTCGACTTACTGCAGAATGCCCGGGATCGCCAATGTGAATGGTGCGATCGGTGCCTCGAACTGCTCATCGTCGGCGCTGCGCATTAGGTAGCTGCCCTGCATCGTTCCGACGGGCGTATCAATGATCGCGCCCGAGCTGTATTCGTAGGCTGCCCCCGGCTCTAACACAGGCTGTTGGCCCACAACGCCGTCGCCTCGCACTTCTTGGACTTTGCCGTTGCTGTCGGTGATGACCCAATGGCGGCGCAGTAGCTGCGTCGATTGGTCGCCGCGATTGTGTATTCGAATCCGGTAACCGAACACATACCTGCCAGCATCCGGCTCGCTGCGGTCCTCGCGGTAGGTGGTCTCAACGTCAATGTCGATTGATGGCGTGTCCATATCGCCATTCAAACAAACCCAATTACGAGGTGCAATCGGTTTCGCTTGCGTTGGCCTTGCGAGCCAGCGCATCGAACTCGCTAATCGACAGGGTTTCTGGACGGCGAGATGGGTCGATTCCGCAAGCCTCGATATCGTCGGGCGTAAGCCAGTCTCGAAGGCTGTTGCGCAGAGTCTTTCGGCGCATCGAGAAGGCCTGCTTGACCAAAGCTGCAAAGCCCGGCGATTGCCCCAATCTCTGTTGCTGAGGTTTGGGTGTCAGACGGACGACGGCCGACTGCACCTTGGGCGGTGGATCGAAAGCCTCCGGCGGAACATCGAAAAGGGCCTCAGCCGTCAAGCTGCGTGCAACCATGACGGACAAACGGCCATAGGCTTTTTCGCCTGCTTCCGCAGCAATGCGATCAACGACTTCTTTTTGCAGCATGAAATGCATATCTCGAATCGCGTGTTGGTGGTCTAACAGATGAAACAACAGCGGGGTGGAAATGTTGTACGGCAGGTTGCCGACTACCCGAAGGTCCGAACCCATGGCGCTAAAGTCCTGAGTCAGTGCATCGGCCTCAATTACTCGGATATGCGATTGATCCTGATAGGCTGCGTGCAGCGACCGCACGAGGTCGCGGTCGATTTCAATAAGGCTCAACTGCCCAGACGCGCGACTTAAACTATCGGTCAACGCCCGCTGGCCCGGGCCGATTTCAACGACGTGATCGGTCGTCGTCGGTGCGACTGCGCGGACGATCGCCGAGATGATGCTCTGGTCCACCAAAAAGTGTTGGCCGAAGCGCTTCCGAGGGCGATGTGAGTTCATTGCGCCAACCGAGCTGCCAAGTGGATGGCCGCTTGAAGGCTGTTCGGATCGGCGCTGCCCGTGCCGGCGATGTCGAGTGCGCTGCCATGATCGACCGAGGTCCGAATAATCGGTAGTCCCAAAGTGATATTCACGAGCGAGCCAAAACCGGCGTATTTGACCACCGGCAAACCCTGATCGTGGTACATCGCCAAAATGGCATCGGCATTTGCGCCGGCGTGGTTAAACACCGTGTCGGCGGGGTAGGGTCCAGAGATCTGATGCCCTTCGCGTCGCAGCTGTTCGATAGCGGGCAAAATGATTTCGGCATCCTCGTGTCCCAGGTGGCCTTGCTCTCCAGCATGTGGATTCAGGCCACAGACCGCTACGGTGGGGGCTTCGATACCAAAACGCGTGCCTAGGTCGTGGAGCAAAATTCTTGCGACGGATGCCACCCGATCTGAAGTGATTGCGTCGGGTACGGCTCGCAACGGTAAATGCGTGGTGACCAAGGCGACCCGCAGAGTCTCATTGGCGATCATCATCACGGGCTGGCCTGCGTCGCAGCGTTCGGCGATGTATTCGGTGTGACCGAGAAATTTAAACCCCGCATCCGCAATGGATGATTTTTGCAGGGGCGCCGTAACCACGGCATCGAACGTTCCATCGACGCAGCCATCGACGGCTCGATCCAATCCGGCAATCAGTCCAGCGGCGTTCGCAGGATTGGGTTTGCCCAGACAGTCGTGTAAAGCCAGCGGGGTGTGAAGGACTGGTAAAACACCCGATGAGTGGATAGCCGGCAGAGCGTCCAGTTCAACGCGCCGAACCTCGACCTGCAAGCCGAGAAGGCGCGCGCGTGCATCCAGTAGTGCGGCGTCACCGATTGCGATCAGTGCGGCAGGCTGCGCGCGCTGCGCGATCGAAAGGCAGAGCTCCGGGCCGATGCCCGCCGGCTCACCCGTTGTCAGTGCGAGTCTCAATGAGTCTAGATGCGTTTGTCGACAAACGCCTCGTCACGCAGCCGGCGCAACCAAAGCTCGGTCTCTTCACCAACGCGTGCGTTACGAAGACTCAATGCACACTCATTGCGACGCACTTCCTCTGTGTTGTCGTACATGCGACGACCTAGCACTTCGATGATGTGATAGCCAAACCGAGTCTGCACAACCTCCGACAATTCGTTGACTTCCAGATTGTTCACCACTTCGGAGAACTCCGGCACGAACACGCCGTCCTCGGTCCAGCCTAGATCGCCACCGAGGTTGCCTGAGCCCGGATCGTCGGAATTCAGTTTTGCCAAGTCGGAGAATTCCTCTCCTTCAAGAATTCGAGCGCGGATATCAACCAGTTTTTGTTTGGCGGCCGCGTCATCCAATATTTCGTTGGGGCGGATTAGAATGTGGCGAACATTGGTCTGTTCGATTTCACTACGACCCACGGCGCCGCGCACTTCATTGAGTCGAACGAGATGGAAGCCGCTACCACTTCGAATCGGCGGTGACACATCGCCGGCCTGCATGCCATAGACCGCATCTGCAAACAACGTTGGAATCTGGTTGCCTTTGCGCCAACCTAAGCTGCCACCTTCCAAAGCCGTTTCGCTGTCCGAATTCGTCAGCGCAAGGGTTGCAAAATCCGCACCTTCCTGCAGTTGATCGTAAAGCCTTTGTGCCTTTTCCTGAGCGGCGCGAAATTCATTAGCCGTCGCAGCGCCAGAAACGCTGATTAGCATGTGTGACAAGCTGTATTCTGCGTTGATGCCTTTCTGCTCTTCGGTACGAGTTAAGCACTGCTCTAGTTCCCGTTCCGTCACACTGATTCGACGAATGACCGAGATCTGGCGGACTTGTTCGATGGTGAGCTGCTCGCGCATGTCTTCGCGATAAACAGAATATGACAAGCCTTGGGCTGCCATGATTTCGGGCAGTTGTTCGAAGTTGACCCCGTTTCGCTGCGCGACGTCAGCGAGTGCGTTGTTTAGCATTTCGTCCGAGATCTGAATCCCCATGCGCTCAGCGCGCTGTAACTGCAATCGAGTAACGATCAGGCGTTCAAGGATTTGCGAGCGGAGTTCGAGCTCGGGGGGCATCGGCTGACCGCTCTGCTCAATGCGCTCCTTGATCGACGCCACTTGGGCGTCCAGTTCGCTCTGCAGGACCACACCTTCGTTGACCAAAGCAACAACTCGGTCAAGCAGGCGGCTTTGTTCTTGCGCGGAGGCTGGCTGCACAAACGCAGCTAGAAGGGTGATCGCCGTCAAAAGGCAGAAGATTCGTTGCATTTTCATGGTCAGTCTATCGTCGATTGATATCCAAGAATTCCGCGCTCTAGGAGCTCGTCTGCCGGGTCTCCGACACTCGTCAGGCCCTTAAGTTCCAGCTGTAGCGAGATCGCGGTGTCTGACGTTCCGTCTCTGCGGCTGATGAATCGGCGTGAAACCAGTCTAAGGCCCCAACAGCAGCTCTCGTACTCGAGGCCGATAAACCGCTCAAGCGATACGTCTTCTCGTAGCGAGTAATTGTACCTGCCGACGATGTTCCAACGCGAGGCGAGCGGCCAACTGAACGACAAATCCCCCTGTTCCAGCGAGTCTCGGCGAAATCTGTAGGCCAGATTGACCACGCGTTGTCGACCCGGCAGATATTGCAGCCGGATCTCCGACTTCGTGGTTTCGCGGCGTTGTTCGTTCCACTGTTGCGCGAGCTCAATGTTCCAGTTGCCCCAAACGTTGACCAAAAGCTCTGCGATGTAATCGGATGCGTTGCCGATCGGCACGTCGCTGCCAGGCAAACGAATCTCCTGCTGCGACAGACTGCGGCTTTGGCCAACGGTTGCCGCAAGGATCGTGCGACCGCTGTTGGCATCGAACAACCGTGTTCGGACACCCACCGTGAGCTGATCCGCGTCGCCGATTCTATCGATGCCGATAAAGCGGTTTTCGCGATATAGCTGTTCGAGACTAGAGATCGGTAGGATCGTGTCGAAAACCGGCAGGTCGGATTGGTCGCGAAAGGGCACATGTACGAAATACAGATGCGGTTCCAGCGTTTGACGTAGACCGGCTTTTGGTAGCTCCCGCTCTAGACGGATGCCCGCACTGAGACTTGCGATGGGCAGATCGCGGGTTGCGCGTCGCTCTTCGGTTTGGCCTTGCTCGGTTAGGTCATAACGGGTGTGCCACCACTGCACTCGAGGCGACGCATATAAGCCACCGGACGACCAGTCAAAGCCGGCGAACGGCGCAAGATGGAATCGCTTGCCAGTGACGCCAACATCGCGGTCGAAGTCCGTCCATTCAGACTGAAACCCCGTTTCGAATCCCCAGGGCAGGTCATCGTAGTTGGCGGCCAGGCGCACCCTTGGCAGCATTCGATAGGGTTCGAGGTCGTCAGTGATCGCTGTGTCAATCGTCTGGTAGCTGGTCGCGGAAATGTCCCCGGTGATGTGCTCTCCGAAATAACGAATTCCGATACTGCGATTCAAGTGTGTGACGCTGGTGTTGGACAGACTGCCGCCAAGATCCTCGAGATATTGATCATCGGAAACGTCGGTGATGTCGGCGAACACGCGCCAGCGTTCTGTCACATCGGTTTGGTTTTGCCACCGGACCGAAGTCCGGTCGATTCGCTCGAGGTCGTCATTCGGCAGATAGGCGAATCCCAGTTCGCCGCGGCTGCGACGCGTGAGATACCTGAACTGCGTGTCTAACTGGACCCCACGCCGCGTGAGAACTCTCGGCGTAAACGTCGCGTCGTATTGTGGTGCGATGTTCCAGTACCAAGGAACACTTACATCGAGGCCGTTGCGGGCCGACTGCCCCAAGTTCGGCAACAGGAACCCGGATTTGCGCTGGGCGGAGATCGGGAAGCTCAGGTAAGGCGTGTAAAGGATCGGCACATCTCTAAATCGGATCGTCAGGCCTTTGGCGGAGCCGACGCCCGAGTCGGTATCGAGCCGGATAGACTCAGCCCGAACCATCCAGTCGTCTTGGCCGACCGGGCAGGTTGTGTAGTCGACGCCGTCGAGCTGCAGCGTGCCCGCTCGGTCAATCGCGAGAAGACTGGCAGCCCCACGCGAAGCGCCATTGCCCAGTTGAAACTCCGCGTCCGAAAACGACACTTGTCCGTTGACGTAGCTCAGGATGGCTTCCTGGCTGACGATGTTGGCACCGGTTCCCGCGTAACTCACATCACCGGTTAGGCTGAGGATTCCGATATCGCGTTGGTAGTTGCCTTCGTCGGCAGTTAACAAAAGCGAGTCGCGCTGCACGCTGACACCGCGGCTTAGTTGCGCGTTGCCGTTGCTGTCCAATCTGCCGGCGCCAGACTCTAGGACGATCATGCCATCGCTGTTCAGCGGTGACTCGCTGGCAACGGGTTCGTCGTAGTTCGTCGGGCCGCACAACAAAGCGGCTTCGTCTGCGAGGGCAGTCGTCGAACAGGTCACGCAGAGCGCGAACAACAGCGGATTGTGTCGAGTTGCGAAAATAGCGTCTGTCCCGCCCACCTTTTCATCCCGGATTGTAAAGCAATGCGTTACCATGCGCGCGATGCGCAGCCCAACTCAAACCGATGATCGATTCGCCTCAGCCCGCCGCTGGCTCGATGACATTGGACTGCAAGGCACAGTAGAAGTTGCGTCGGCAGATGCGAGCTTTCGTCGCTACTTTCGTTGTCGACTTGAGCAAGACTGGGCGACGCAAAGTGGTTCTACGCTTCGAACAGGCGATACCTTGGTTCTGATGGACGCGCCGCCGCCGCAGGAGGATGTTGGCGCTTTTGTGCGCGTCACACGTCAGCTGGCGTCGACCGGCATACCGGTTCCCGAAGTGTATGCTGAGAATCTCGAACAAGGGTTCTTGTTGCTAACGGATTTCGGGCGCCGCGATCTAATGCATACGCTGAATCGATCGCCGCATAGTGTCGATGACTGGTATCGGCGAGCCGGCGATCTTCTGCATCAGATGCAAGCGGATCCCGTGGGGATCGCTACCGAACTGCCTCCGTATGACGAGGCACGTCTGCGCCAGGAAATGCAGCTCTTTGTGGATTGGCTGTGCGAGGTGCATCTGAAGATCAACTGGGACGACCACCTGCAGCAATCTTGGATCGAACTGACGGATGCTTTGGTACGCAATGCCCTTCAGCAGCCGCAAGTTGTTGTGCATCGCGATTTTCATTGCCGTAACTTGATGGTCGTGAATGGCGAATCACTGGGCGTTATTGATCATCAGGACGCCATGTTCGGGCCGCTGACTTATGATCTTGTGTCGCTGCTGCGGGACTGCTACATCGAATGGCCACTCGAGCGCGTCACACAGTGGGCATGCGAGTGGATGAATGCATCCGGCGTCGCTCAGAGTGTCAACGAAACACAGCGTCTGCGTTGGTTTTTTCTTACTGGTGTGCAGCGGCAACTAAAGGCGGCGGGTATTTTCGCAAGACTCGCTCATCGCGATGGCAAGATGGGTTACCTGGGTGATGTTCCTCGAACCCTCGGATACATCATTGCAATTGGCGATGCCTATCCCGAGTTACGCTGGATCGCGGAATTTATCGAATCTCGTTGCCTAACCGGTCTTCTCAATGACTGATGCGCTCATACTTGCGGCAGGGCGCGGGGTGCGTCTGCGTCCCCATACGGATACGTGCCCAAAACCACTGTTTCGCGTCGGGCAACATACGCTGTTGGATCGGCATCTCGAGCAGCTGGCCGCTGCTGGCATTCGACGCGTTGTCATCAACTTAGGGTGGCTAGGTGAGCAGATCGTGCAGTCCGTCGGCGATGGTTCCAAGTTTGGTTTACAGGTTCTCTATAGCCCGGAAGGCTATCCGACCTTAGATACCGGCGGGGCGATTGTTCGTGCAATGTCGCTCTTGGAGAGTGAGACGTTTTGGGTCATCAATGCGGACGTGTGGACGGAGTTTTCCGGCGCGGACGATACCGAGGTTTATCTCGGAGCCAGCAAGGCTGCGATTGGTCTTGTGCCAAACCCCACCTACCGCGATTGCGGAGACTTCGGTTTCGAGTCCCCGCCTCTCGTCAGTAACGACGCATCACCGGGTCTCACATTTTCCGGCATTGCGGTTTACCACCGTTCGTTTTTTGAAACGTTGCCCGATGGGCGTTTTTCCGTCGTGCCATTGTTGCGCCAAGCAGCTGATCGCGGTGCGTTAGGAGGTTTTATGCTCGATGCGCGTTGGTTTGATATTGGAACGCCGGATCGACTCGAGGCCGTCCGTGCGGCGGTTACCGAATAACAGCCTCGGGTTCGGTGACCCATTCGAGCGATAGCGCATCGGCAAGATATGGGGAGAGATCGATCGCGGTTTGCGGAAGGGACTGACTAACGCCTAACGCGCTCAACGTCTGGATCGGTAGATTCTCCATACCGCACGGATTAATTCTCTCGAACGGCTCGGTGTTCATGTCAACGTTGACGGCCATGCCATGATAGCTGCAACCCCGTTTGATTCTGAGGCCGATGCTCGCAATCTTCGCGCCATTCGAATAGACCCCGGGCGCATCGCGTCTACCGTTCGCCTTGACACCGTTGGCGGCCGCAAGATCGATTACAGATTGTTCTAACCCCATTACGAGCGCTCGAACGCCCAGCTTTCTTCGTTTGACGTTCAGTAGCGGGTAGACCATCAGTTGGCCGGGCCCGTGGTAGGTTACCTGCCCACCGCGGTCTATTGGAACCACCGGGATGTCTCCCGGGGCCAATATGTGTGAACGATCGGCCGCGAGGCCCAACGTAAACACCGGAGGGTGCTCGCAAAACCAAAGTTCATCGGGCGTGTCTTTCAACCGCCCGGCGTTAAATCCCTGCATGGCACGCCAAGTCGGTTCGTAGTCTTGCCGACCTAACCAGCGGATACGACAGGTTTGCATCACCGACCTCTACAGTGCCATGAGCACTTCTGGGTCGTCGGTTAACGACTGATAAATGGCATCCAGCTGCGCGCGCGAAGTCGCAGTGATCTCCACAGTAACCGACAAAAACCGCTCGTTGGCGCTTGGGCGTGAGCTTACTGAAAGGGCCGGATCGCCATCGGTATGTCTGAGTACCAGCGCTTCGGCATGCGATACAAACTGCTCGGTATTGCGGCCCATGATCTTCACAGGAAACGCGGTGGGAAAATCGATTAACTCTTCGTTGTCTGTACTCATAGTTCGGCCTTGCGTCGCTGGTAGCCATCAAAGAGTCGATGCCACACTGGACCGGGACGCCCGGTTCCGATGGACTGACCATCAAGCTGCACGAGTGGAGCAATCTCTTTGGTGCTAGACATGAACAACAGCTCGTCGGCGTGTCGCACCACATCCATCGGTAATGGTTCGACCCTCGTATCAATGTCGAGTTCACGTGCGATGTCAAAGCTGATCTGCCGCGTCACACTAGGAAGCAGGCTGTTGGTTTCCGGCGGCGCACAAACGACGCCGTCGATCACACACGCGATTGCGCTTGCCGCGCCTTCAACAAGATGGTCATCTCGGGTCAGCACCGCCTCAAGCGCGTCTGCTTCCGCGGCCGCCTGCCGAGCCATCACGTTTGCAAGCATTGATATCGACTTAATGTCGCAGCGTTGCCAACGTTCGTCAGTCATTGTGATCGCTCCGAACCCGTCTAAATAGCGTTCTTTGCTAGCAGGCGAAAGCGGGCTGCTCATCACGAACAAACTCGCCTCATTGCTCGACGGGTATTTGTGATCGCGACCGGAATCGCCGCGGCGGGAGATCTGCAAGTACATGGACTGGTTTCGAACCCTGTTCGCTTTGGCCACCTCGGTCAAAATTTCGGATAGTTGCCGGTTGTCGACGGGTGCCGGCAAATTAATAGACTCAAGGCTGCGTTCTAGGCGGACAAGATGCTGCTGCAAACCTAGTGGTTTCGCATCGTAAACCGGAATGACTTCGTAGACCCCGTCACCGAAGAGGAACCCGCGATCCAATGGCGAGATTCGAATCTCGTTCAGCGGTTGCAGTCGACCGGAATGCCAGCCGAATTCGAGCGCGTCAGCCATTGACTAGTCGAACCAGAGTCTGACGCCGTCGCTCATGCGCTTGAAAAAACCGCCTTCTTCGACGGGTTCAAGAATCGTGAGCGGTGCGCGAGCGATTTCATTGCCATCGAGTGACAACTTTAGAATCCCTATCTCTGCACCGGCCGCTAGAGGTGCTTCCAAGCGCCCTGGCAAAGTGACGCTCGGCACGACTTCTTCGTAGCGACCACGAGGCACTGTGAGCCAGACGTCAGTGGCTACGCCGAGCGCGACTTCATTGGTGTCGCCATACCACACTCTTTGCGTGTCGACTGCGGCGCCCGCGGCGAACGCCTTACGCGTCTCGAAGAACCGAAAGCCATAGTTCAACAAAGCTTGGCTGCCAGTTTCGCGCGCGCGCGTGCTGGCTGTGCCCATAACTGCTGAGACCAAACGCATGTCCTCGCGGCTCGCAGATGCGACCAAGCAATAGCCGGCCGCTTCCGTGTAGCCCGTCTTCATCCCATCGACGCTCGCATCCCGCGCCAACAGCCCATTGCGGTTCGGCTGGGTGATGTCATTCCAGGTAAATTCGCGTTGCCCATACCAACGGTAGTAGTCAGGAAACTCCGCGATAATGGCGCGCGCCAGCGTTGCCATGTCCCGCGCTGTTGTGACGTGGCCTTCTGCTGGCAGTCCATGAGAGTTCTTGAATTGACTGCTGCGCATGCCTAGCTCATTGGCATAGGCGTTCATGAGCCCAGCGAAAACCGCCTCCGACCCGGCAACATGTTCGGCCAGGGCCACGCTTGAATCATTGCCGGACTGGACGATCATTCCTTGCAGCAGATCCTCGACACTCACTTGGCTACCGATTTCTGCAAACATCCTGGACCCTGCTAGGCCCGCGGCGTGCGCCGTATCGCTGATCGTGACCTTATCGGCCAGACTGATTTGTCCCGCTTCGAGCGCTTGAAACACCACGTAGGCGGTCATCAGTTTGGTCAGGCTCGCCGGTTCGACCGGAAGATCGGGCGCACTCGCCGCCACTGGGTACCCCGTGGTTGCATCGATCAGAATGTAACTGGATGCCCCGAGATCGGGTGCTGGTGGGATCGGGAGGGCAGCCTTGGCAGAGTGCCACCACAGCCCAAGCATGAAACTGAGTGCGGCAGTAACCAGAATGCGGGCATTCATGTTTTATGGACCTTTCGCG
The DNA here is from genome assembly GCA_038533155.1 of Pseudomonadota bacterium. Taxonomy (GTDB): domain Bacteria; phylum Pseudomonadota; class Gammaproteobacteria; order Steroidobacterales; family Woeseiaceae; genus CALBPI01. The sequence goes on from JBCAZH010000006.1 coordinate 49,688, forward strand.
TGGATTGCGGGAAGCGAGAAATTATTCCACAGAAACGAGTCGAGCGCTGTCGATTCCCAAAGCTCGGAGCTGGCTTTGTAAAGCATCGAAATCTGCGACGCTATCGATCGGTCCAATTCTGACCCGGTAGAGCGTGACGCTGTCGTCGGCACTTGCGCCGAGATCCACAAACGCAGGTGCAATCCCCGCATCGATGAGCCGTTGGCGTTGCCGATTGGCATTGTTCGCGTCCGAAAAAGCACCGGTTTGCAAGAAAAGCGGTTCGCTGGGCGCGGGTGCGCTGGTACCACCGCCCTGGACCTCACTCGTATCGACAATCTGCCCTTGGGTTTTTGGTTGCCCGAATGCCAGTGCTTCCACCTCAACCAATGCGGTTCCGGTGCCGATCATGTCTAGCTCTCTCGCTGCTGCGTAAGACAAGTCGATAATTCGGTCGTCGACGAACGGGCCACGGTCATTCACTCGCAGAACCAGAGAGCGCCCATTGCCGAGATGTGTTACGCGCACCCAGGTGGGTAACGGTAGGGACTTGTGTGCCGCGCTGACCGCGTACATGTCGTAAGGCTCGCCGGATGAGGTGCGTTTGCCGTGGAACTTGCTGCCGTACCAACTAGCAACACCACGTTCTCGATAGCCAGTGGAGGACTTCATGACGTGGTAGCGCTGGCCGGCCACTTCATAAAATTCAGGGTTGCCGTATTTGCTACGGGGCTCCGGACCGGGTTCGCCTCGGCTGGGGGGGATGACGCTGCCTGAGGACGGCGGCGGCCCATCCTGCTGGGCAGAAAAGCTGCAGGCGCCGAGAGACAGCACAATCGCGGCAACTGCGAACTTGCGCACTGCAAGCACCTAGCGTTGCTCGGCGAGTTTTTGTTGGCTCATGGTAGCGCGGCGTGAGGCAACTTCATTGCCGAGTTGCCAAACCGCAAGTGCATACATTGCGCTGCGGTTGTAGCGTGTGATGACGTAAAAGTTGTGTAACCCGACGCGATACTCAGGGCCTTGCTTGCCCTCCATGGCGATCAAACGCGCAGGCATGTCAGCGGCTAGGGGCTGCGAGGCATCGATCACAACGCCAACGCGCTCCAGCTCTCCGACCGTGCTATCAGCTTTCAGTAGATTTTTACTCGGAATTTCTCCACTAAACTCGCCATCAAGAGCGGCTGGCGCGACAACCGGTTCGCCTGCCTGCCAGCGGTGGCGAACGAAGTAGTTCGCGACACTGCCGAGGATATCGGTCCAGCTGTCAAACAAATCACGGCGTCCGTCGTCGTCTGCATCAACTGCGTAGGCGCGGTAACTTGAAGGGATAAACTGCGGTGAACCCATTGCGCCTGCGTACGAACCGAGCGCTGCGTCAACCGGAACCGATTCCTCGCGCGCGAGTAACAGGAACTCTCGTAACTCTTTTCGGAAAAACTTGGCACGGGGCGGATAGTCGAATCCCAGCGTTACCAATGCGTCGAGTACCCTGTAGCTTCCTGTAATGCGGCCGTAGTAGGTCTCAACGCCAATGATACCGACCAGAATCTCTCCTGGCACACCGGTCTCCTGACTGATGCGATCGATGGTTTCCGCGTGAGTGTTCCAGAATTCGACACCGGCGTTGATTCGCTTGTCCTGAATGAAGATATCGCGGTACTCGTGCCACGCTTTGCGTTTTTCTGCCGGTCGGCTGATTGCCTCGAGGATTTTGGGTTTGACTTCAGCGTTCTGTAGCAGCGCGACCAACTCTTCCCGAGCAAAATTCTCTTCTGTAACCAACGCATCGATGAACGACGCTACGTCGTCGCGGTCGGTGTCGAGTGCGGTTGCGCTCGCCGAAAACAGCAGCGAGCCGATCAAAATTGTTAGTCTAAGTCGCATGCACAGTCCCCAGGCTTAGCGCGGCAACAATCGCCGATTGGTATGGATGGCCATCAGAATACCGAATGCCCCCATCAGGGTCACCATCGATGTGCCGCCATAGCTGATCAATGGTAGAGGTACGCCAACCACAGGCAGCAATCCCGTGACCATCGCTGTGTTGACCAGCACGTAGAGAAAGAAAGTTAAGCTCAGACTGCCTGCCAATAGCCTTGAGAACGTATCGGTCGCCTGGCTCGCGATAAACAAGCCACGACCGATGACGAACAGGTAGGCGAGCAATAGGCTAATCAATCCAAGCAAGCCAAATTCTTCGCCAATGACCGCGAAGATAAAATCGGTGCTGCGCTCCGGTAAGTACTCTAGCTGGCCCTGGCTGCCGTTGGTCCAGCCCTTGCCGAACAGACCGCCTGAGCCGATCGCGATCTTCGATTGAATGATGTTGTAGCCGGCGCCAAGAGGGTCGCTTTGCGGATTGATCATCGTCAATACGCGTTGGCGTTGATAGTCGTGCATGTTTTGCCAAAGTAGCGGCAAGCCTGCACCCAAAAGCACTAAGCCTGAGAAGATGACTCGAAAACGCAGGCCTGCGAGCAGCACGACGATACCGCCGGATGCGGCAATCAAGATCGCGGTACCCAAGTCCGGTTGGCGCGCGATGAGCGCCGCGGGCATCGCGATCAGGCAAATCAAAATCACGAGTGGGACCAACTGCGGCGGCAGCGGGCGGTAGTGCAGGTAGGCAGCGCATGCCATCGGCACTGCAATCTTCATAATCTCCGACGGTTGGAATCGGAATCCGATATCGACCCAGCGTTGTGCGCCCTTGCTGGTTGAGCCAGCGATAAGAACCACCAACAAGAACCCCAAGCCAACGGCGTACGCTGCACCCGCGTATCGCCGCATGAAGTTCGGTGGTACTTGCGCCATGATCAACATTGCAACGACCGCTACACCCAGACGGATGGCTTGCGAAAAGGTTTGCCGGTCGTTCTGGCCGGTTGCGCTGTAGAGTACGAACAACCCGAACGCTGCAATCAAAAGCACGCCCGCGAGCAACGGGCCGTCCAAGTGCATGCGTTGTAGCCAGTTTTGTGTCGCCGGCGCCTGCTCGCGGCCCATTGCCGTCGTGTCTTGGAACACTATCGTGACAACCAGTGATCAGCGAGCTGTCGGGCGATTGGTGCAGCCACACCGCTGCCGCTTTCGGCATTCTCAACGATCACGGAGATGGCAATTTCGGGCGATTCAATCGGTGCGAACGCCACGAACAACGCATGGTCTTTCAGGCGTTCATCGAGCTCCAACTCGTCGTACTTGTCTTCTTGAGCTACCGAGAACACCTGAGCTGTGCCGCTCTTACCTGCAAACGTGTAGTCAACGCCGCTTCCGGTCGCAAAGGCGGAGCCTTGAGGTGACTGTAATACAGCTCTCATCGCTTCGATCGTGTGTTGCCAAGCATTTGCATCGATGTTTCCGACTGCCGGCAGTAGCTCGGGTTCCCGCGCGGTTGTGTCGCGGGTCAACGGGTCCTCAAGGCGATGAGTCAAACGCGGCCGAACACGGACACCAAGATTCGCAATCGTGGCAGTCATGTGAGCCAACTGCAGGGGCGTTGCCGTCATATAGCCTTGACCGATCGAGGCTATGACCGTTTCTCCAGGAAACCACACTTGATCCGCGCGTCTGCGAAACCGTTCGCGCTTCCAAGCACGCGAGGGCACGAGGCCGGCTTTCTCTCCCGGAATTTCGATACCGAGATTCTCGCCGAGCCCGAACCGCACCAGATATTCATGCATCAGGTCGATGTCCATATCCTGCGCGAGTTGGTAGAAATAGACATCGCACGATTGCGCAATCGCTTGCGTGAGATCGACGAGCCCATGCCCTTCCGGCTTCCAATCGCGGTAGCGGTGCGTACTTCCAGGCAAGCTGAAGTGACCTTCGCAATTGATCACACGGTTGACACTGGTGCGGCCCGAATCCAAAGCGCCGAGAGCGAGCAATGGTTTGATCGTTGAGCCGGGAGGGTAGCCGCCAGAAACGGCTCGGTTGAACAGTGGTCGGTCAAGGTTTTCCTGCAGGGCACGAAAGGTGTCGCTGTCCATGCCGCGTGCGAAGCCGTTGGGGTCGAACGTTGGTGCGCTCGCCATCGCTAGGACTTCGCCGGTCGAGGGTTCGATCGCGACAATGGCGCCGCGCCGGCCTTCCAATGCCTTCTCCGCTAGTCGCTGTAGTTCAAGATCGATCGTCAGATAAACGTGCATCCCGGGTTGCGGTTCGTCACGCGTCTGAAAATCCAACGCACGTCCGTCGGCATTGGTCACTACCTCACGATGGCCGACACTGCCGTGCAACTCACTCTCGTATGTCGCTTCAATGCCGGTCTTGCCGATCTGTGTGGTTCCCGCGTAGTTAGCATTGTCCACACGTCTGAGATCCGATTCGCTTAGGCCGCCGACATAACCAAGAATGTGTGCGGCGGTCGCGCCGTGCGGATAGTCGCGTACAAGTCGTGCACGAATATCGACGCCAGGAAAGTAAGGTCTCTGCAACGCAAATCTCGCAACAGCATCGTCGTCCATCCGCGAGCGCAGTGTGACCGGCTTGAAAGAAGCCGAGCGGCGAATGCGATCCCGCAGGTTCTCTTCTTGCTCAGCGTCCAACAGTCCAAGTGCGAACAGTCTGGCAAGCGTCTCCTCAATGTCCGTCACTTGCTCGGGAATCATCTCCAACTGATAGGCCGGAAGATTCTGTGCAAGTACGTTACCGTTCCTGTCTAGGATCAGACCGCGTGTCGGTGGTGCTGCCTCCAGTCGGATACGGTTGCCACGCGCCAGGTCTGAATAAGTCTCATGCTCGAAAACCTGGAGCTGAGTCAGGCGTGCCGCAACCGCTGCGGTGCCAACGACGACGCAGAGCACTGCGAGCAATAAACGATTGAAAAACAATCGTTGCTCTGTAGCCGTGTCTTTAATCGCTTGCAGATTTGCCATGCGCGATCAGCTCACCCTTAGGTTTTCTGCGGTCGCCCGTGTCGTAAGGTGTCCAAAGCCAGCATCAGCGGAGCCCACACCAAGGCGTTGGCGACCAGCGGCTTTAGGTACGCACCCGCACCGAGGTCATTTCCCGTCGCGCCATTGCACCAGAAAAGCACGAACTGGCCCAGCGCGGTAAACAGTATGACAGAGAGCGTCGACTGCCACACGGGAACGAGCTGCATACGCTGGTGGAGTTTGAGCGGAAGATACACCGCAACCACATGCGCAAAAGCGTATTGCCCAAGCGGTGTCGCGTGTTGGGCATCGAGCAAAAGACCAGAGATCAAGGCAGCGCTGATAATAAAACGATCAGGCTGGTGAATCGCAGAGTAGATGACGACCAGCAGCACAAGATCCGGTCGCCAGGCCGATAGTCCGCCGGGCAGTGGCGCGGCGGCGATCACGAGACCAATTGCTAAGGCGAGCGCCAGCGGCCACCACCGGTCAATCGACGTCGGCATCATCGGTCTCTTCGGGGCTGAGCAAAAGCACCTCGCGTAAGGTGGATAACGATGCACTGGGCGATGCGGTTACGTTAGCGAACGCTTGCCGCGGTTGCCGCGTCACATTGACGATTTCGCCAACCGGATACCCGGCGGGATAGTCGCCGGCGAGGCTGGTAGTCACCAACAGATCGCCGATTTCTATGTCCGCATTGTTCGGCAAGAAGCGGATTTCCAATAGACCGGCCTCGCCAGACCCGAACGCCACCGTGCGCAGTCCATTGCGTACTACCTCAACTTGAATCGCATGGTCCGGATCACTGATCAAAACCGCGTTCGATGACGTCGGGCCCGTCTCGTTTATCTGACCGACAACGCCCTTCGCGTCGATGATGGCTTGCTTGGGATAGACGCCATCGTTGGCGCCTTTGTCGAGCGTGATGCGATGACGGAATGGTGCGCCATCCACTTCGAGTATCCGAGCAACTTGCACTTCGGTATCAGGCCGCGGGCGCGCGTCGAGCATTTCCCGTAGGCGGTCGTTCTCCGCACGCAAAGACGCGAGCTGTTGAAGGCGCGCGTTGGCCAGAAGTCGCTCGCGCTTGAGGCGGGCATTTTCACGAGCAAGATCCGCGCGACTGATCGTTGCATCTTCGGTCCAGTCGGTGAATCGCGTCGGCGTCGAAGCCGCAACTTGCAACGGATGCATGATAGCCATCAACCACGCGCGCGGCGCTTTGCCGAAATTGGTTCTCGAATCGAGCAGCATCAAAAAGATGCATGCTAGTGCTGCGAGGAACACCCGCAAACCAACTGCACTATCAACACCTGGTCGCGGAATGGTATCGGCCTCAGTTCAGTCCGAATACTGATGGGCCATATTCGTCCATCAGTTCCAGAGCGCGACCGCCGCCGCGTGCAACGCACGTCAAAGGATCATCCGCTATCACGACAGGGAGACCGGTTTCTTCCATCAGCAATTTGTCGAGGTCGCGAAGCATTGCGCCGCCACCTGTCAGAACAATACCGCGCTCCGCGACATCTGCGCCGAGTTCTGGTGGTGTTTGCTCAAGGGCCTCTTTGACTGCACCGACGATACCCTGCAGGGGTTCTTGCAGGGCCTCGAGGATTTCGTTTGAGTTCAGCGTAAAGCTTCTGGGTACACCTTCTGAGAGGTTACGGCCTTTGACGGAAATCTCCCTGACCTCTGCGCCCGGAAAAGCAGAGCCGATTTCGTGCTTCACGCGCTCTGCGGTCGCCTCGCCGATCAGAATGCCGTAGTTGCGTCGTACATAGTTGGTGATCGCTTCGTCGAACCGATCACCGCCGACACGCACCGACGCCGCGTAGACGATCCCGTTCAAGGAAATGACCGCAACCTCGGACGTGCCGCCGCCGATATCCAACACCATCGAGCCTCTCGCTTCGTGAACCGGCATACCGGCGCCGATAGCTGCTGCCATGGGTTCGGCGATGAGGATGACCTTGCTGGCGCCTGCGCCTTCCGCTGATTCTTGAATCGCGCGTCGCTCAACCTGAGTGGAACCGTAGGGCACACAAATCAGCACACGTGACCGTGGTGTAAAAAATCGATTGCCATGAACTTTCTTTATGAAGGTTTGCAGCATCTTCTCTGTGACCGTGAAATCGGCGATGACACCGTCCTTCAGCGGTCGGATCGCGGTAATGTTACCCGGTGTTCGGCCGAGCATATTCTTAGCGTCCTGGCCGACAGCCTCGACCCGGCGCCCACCACCGCCGTATTCCTCACGGATTGCCACGACCGACGGCTCGTCGAGGACGATGCCCTCGTCGCGCGCGAAGATCAGAGTGTTTGCGGTCCCAAGATCGATGGAAAGATCGTGTGAAAAGTAACCCAGAAGGTTTTTGAGCATGATGCGAACGGCTCGCCCCGAAAATTCCCGCAACTCTAGCAACGGGGGGGACAATCGGCAAGGCGCGGTGTATCCTTTCGCTCTTACGTTTTTCCCTGATTTGGTCGGCGTTTAGTGCGCTGAGCCTATGTTTGTATTTGGCGACACAACGAGGCGTTCGTGGTGTCGCCCCGAGGAGGACCGGTGTCCATCACAAAGACAGATATCGACAAACTCGCGCAACTCGCACGGCTCGAGTTTGACGAAGCTGAGCACGAGGATTTCGTTCAGAAACTTGGTGCAATCGTGGACTTCGTTGACCAGTTGCAGGCGGCCGATACGGCGGGGGTGACCCCGATGGCGCATCCTTTGGATCTGGTCCAGCCGTTGCGTGCCGACGTTGCTGATCCGCGAATTGACCGATCGGCATTGCAGTCGACGACGCAGGATGTCGCGGACGGACTGTATGTTGTACCGAAGGTGATCGAATGAACGCGCGTTGGCATCAATGGACGTTGACAGAAGCGAAGCAAGCGCTCGCGGATGGACAATGCACCAGCGTGGATTTGGTGACGCACCTGCTTGAGCGCATTGGTGGCGAGGGTGAGGCATTGAATGCATTCATCACAGTAACGGCCGATCAGGCGTTAGCGTCCGCCCGCGAAGCGGATCAGCGGATTGCCGCGGGTGATGCGCGTCCGTTAGAAGGGTTACCGATTGCCCACAAGGACATCTTCTGCACCGCCGGTGTGAAGACGACCTGCGGGTCGCGGATGTTGGAGTCGTTTGTGCCACCGTACAGCGCGACGGTTGTTGAAAAGCTCGATGCAGCGGGTGCGATTGTTCTTGGTAAGACCAACATGGATGAGTTCGCGATGGGCTCATCGAACGAGACGAGTTACTTCGGTTCGGTTCGCAATCCATGGGACAGAGAGTGCTCGCCGGGTGGTTCGTCCGGTGGATCGGCTGCCGCAGTGGCAGCACGGCTGGTACCTGCTGCTACCGGGACTGACACCGGCGGATCGATTCGACAACCCGCAGCGCTATGTGGCTTGACCGGAATGAAGCCGACGTACGGTCGGGTCAGCCGATACGGAATGATCGCGTTTGCCTCGAGCCTTGACCAAGCCGGAACTCTGACTCGCAGTGCGGCGGACGCAGCGCTGCTGTTGGAGGCCATGGCAGGCGTCGATCCGCGAGATTCTACGAGCGTTGACGAACCTGTTGGGGCCTACGTCGGTCGTCTGGATGCGAGCCTTGACGGTTGCAGGATCGGTTTGGTTCGTGAGTTCATGGTCGATGATAACGATCCTGAGAATACGGCGGCTGTGCATGCGGCGCTCGACGTGTTGCGATCACAAGGTGCCGAGATCGTCGATATCTCTCTTGCGAACATCGGGCTGTCTGTACCGACGTATTACGTGGTGGCACCTGCCGAGTGCTCATCGAATCTGTCGCGTTTCGACGGTATTCGTTTTGGGCATCGAGCAGCGGAACCGAAGGACCTCGCCGACCTCTATACGCGATCGCGTGCAGAAGGGTTCGGGGACGAAGTGAAGCGCCGCATCATGACCGGCACTTACGTGCTCTCCGCGGGCTACTACGATGCGTATTATTTGAAAGCGCAGCAGGTACGTCGGTTGATTAGCGCGGATTTCGCGGCGGCGTTTGATTCAGTCGACATTTTGGTGGGACCAACTGCGCCGACACCGGCGTTTCGTCTCGGTGAAAAAACGGACGATCCGATCACGATGTATCTGAATGATATCTACACGATCGGTGCGAACCTTGCCGGGCTCCCAGCACTCAGCATGCCTTGTGGATACGCGCGTGATCTCCCCGTAGGTTTGCAGTTGGTTGCACCGGCTTTCGGTGAGGCGCGCATGTTGAACGTCGCGCACCAGTACCAACAGGTGACGGATTGGCACACGCATGCACCAGAGGCATTCGCATGAGTTGGGAAACGGTAATCGGTCTAGAAATCCATGTGCAGCTTGCCACTCGAAGCAAGATCTTTTCGAGTGCACCGACAGCGTACGGCGCAGAGCCAAACTCACAAGCAAACGTCGTGGATCTCGGCTTTCCTGGCGTTCTGCCTGTGTTGAATGAAGAGGCGGTTCGATTGGCAGTCGTTTTTGGCTTGTCTATCGGCGCGGACATTACCCAGCGCTCCGTGTTTGCCAGAAAAAACTATTTCTACCCCGACTTGCCGAAGGGCTATCAGATCAGCCAATACGAGCTACCTATTGTCGCCGGCGGGACGGTTACGATCGTCGATGATGCTGGCGATCCGAAAGTGATTCGCGTGACGCGTGCGCACCTTGAAGAGGACGCGGGCAAGTCAGTGCACGATCAATTCCCGGATCAATCCGGAATCGATCTGAACCGCGCTGGCACACCATTACTTGAGATCGTCTCGGAGCCGGACATGCGCACCGCGAGTGAGGCTTCGCGTTATATGCGCAAAGTGCACGAGCTGGTGCGCTATCTCGGCGTATCTGACGGCAACATGCAAGAAGGGTCGTTCCGTTGCGACGCCAACGTGTCAGTGCGCAGAGTCGGTAGCGATACCTTGGGAACGCGAGCGGAAATCAAGAACCTGAACTCGTTCCGATTCATCGAACGCGCCATTAATTACGAGGTGGAACGGCAGATTGATTTGTTGGAAGCAGGTGGCAGTGTAGTTCAGGAGACGCGACTGTACGACGCGGATCGCGACGAGACGCGAGCGATGCGCGGCAAAGAAGAAGCGAACGACTACCGCTATTTTCCGGACCCTGACCTTTTGCCGGTATCGGTAACCGAAGACACCATCGCCAAACTGAAAGCATCGTTGCCGGAGTTGCCCGATGCGCGGCGTGAGCGATTCGAGGCGCTCGGTCTAAAGTCGGACGAAGCAGCAACCTTGGTCGCTCAACGCCCGATGGCGGATTACTTCGAGCAAGTCGCCAGCAGTGTCGAGCCAAAACTCGCGGCGAACTGGGTGGTCGGGGAGTTGACGGGCGCACTCAACAAGTCCGGTATTGAGTTGAGCGAATCTCCAGTCTCAGCTGACGCGCTCGGTGAGCTACTCGGTCGAGTGGCGGACAAGACGATTTCCGGTTCAGCGGCGAAGCAGGTGTTCGATGCGATGTGGCGCGAAGGTGGCACGCCGGACAATCTCATCGAGTCTATGGGTCTCAAGCAAATTACCGACACAGGCGCGCTGGGCGCAATGGTGGATGAAGTACTAGCCAGTAGCCCGGAGCAAGTTCAGCAGTTCCGCGATGGCAAGGAAAAAGTCATCGGGTTCTTGGTTGGGCAAGTGATGAAAGCGAGCAAAGGGAAAGCCGACCCTGCTCAGGTTAATGCGTTGTTACGTGAGCGCTTGCTGAAGGATTAGCAATGGACGGTGAAGCGGCGCCAAAGTCGGACGCTTTGAT
>JBCAZH010000006.1:60433-81857 GCA_038533155.1 Pseudomonadota bacterium
TCGGAGCTCATGGACGCGGGCCGGCTTTCGGTCACCGTGGAAGCGCGTCGGCCGCAGGATCGCTATCAGGGTATTGTGCCGGTCACAGGTCGCTCGTTGGCCGAAGCGATCACCCACTACTATCGTGATTCGGCACAGTTGGATGCTCACTTCGTTCTGCTGTCAGACGACCAAAACGTGTCTGGTTTGATGCTCCAGAAGATGCCGAATGCGAGCCCGATGGAAGCCGATCATTGGCATCGACTGTGCATGTTGGCCGACACGTTGACTCTGGAGGAGATGCGCCGAGGCGTGTCACAGACAATGGTGCATAAGCTATTCGCAGAGGATGACGTTCGGGTTTATCCAGAGCGCACTACGCGGTTCCACTGCCGTTGCACCGCGGCGCGTGCAGAGCGTGCGGTGAAAATGCTTGGTGAGGTCGATGCGCGAGCTCTGCTTGAAGAGCGTGGTGGCCAAATCGATATTACGTGTGAGTTTTGCAACCGCCATCGAATTTTGGACGCCGTCGATATCCACCGGCTGTTCAGTGATGACGCCGTTGAAGGAGTTTCAAATGACCGACTACATTGATCCCGATCGCGATCAGTTTGAGGCGTTTAAGCGGCTGCCGCGAGACCTTCCGATCAACATGCTCAATCTTGTGCGTTTGCGTGAGATCGCGACCTATCCGTCGGGGGAAACCTGCAGTGGTTTAGAAGCGTATCGACGTTACGGCGAGGGCAGCGGGCCAGTGTTCGCGCGAGTGGGAGGCACGATCGTTTGGCGCGGAAAGCCTGAGAACGTTTTGATAGGACCTTCCGACGAGCTTTGGCACGTAGCGTTCATCGCGCGCTATCCCAATGCGGGTGCGTTCTTGGAAATGGTCACCGATGCGACTTACCGGGAAGTAGTCGTGCATCGGCAGGCTGGAGTGCAAACCAGTCGCCTGATTCGAATGGGTGAACTCCCGATCACCGACGAATTCGCCTGATCCTGGTTCGGATCTGCGTCTCAGATTCGTTCTAAGAGGTTGAGACGCTGTAGTGCCGTCGCTACAATTCAAAACATAAAGATATCTTTATATTTTGAATTCTGTAAATGATCTTTGATGACTATATAGCGTTACTGAAGTCAGCTGCCGAGCCTACACGACTGCGCTTGTTGCAACTTTGCGCGCGTGGGGAGCTGTCGGTTAGCGACTTGGTGTCTGTGCTTGGCCAATCCCAGCCTCGCGTGTCGAGGCATCTGAAACTGCTTTGCGATGCCGGCCTCTTGGAGCGCTATCGCGACGGGCACTGGATGTACTTCCGTGTGCCGCTGCTTGGCCCTGGGGCAGATCTTGCACACCGGCTTCTTGAGCCATTGGACCTGAACGCCGCTCCGTTCAACAAGGACCGTCAGCGATTAGATGAGATGCTCGGTAGCCAGCAGGATCATACGGCCGATCCGCTGTTACGCCGGTTTAACCGCTTGTTATTGAGTTACTTTTTGACCCATTCAGTCGGCGATTTACTCGACGTCGGGGTGGGCTCTGGCGCAGTGCTGAAACTGCTGGCGCAACGCTCGACCCAAGCGGTGGGTATCGATCTCGATCCGGAGTCGCGTCGAACCGCACGTCGAGAAATGATTCGCAGTGGGTCGCAGCAGAGCACGATTCGGCCCGGTGATATGCACGACCTCGATTTCGATGACAACGTGTTCGACACCGTCATTCTCGACGAGGTATTGCTCGATGCAAAGAGCCCTCAACGTGTTCTGAGCGAAGCGCTGCGCGTCGTGCGCCCAACCGGCCGAATGTTGATTGTGGAGCATCAGACACGGGATCGCATCGGCGAATCAACCGACTTGATTCGTGAGTTGGCTCAGCACAGCCAGCTGAGAATTGGAAGTTTTCGGCGATCGGCCGACAACATTGGTGAGTATCTGGTGGCAGAGGCTATTCCGGATCAAGAGCACGTGGTGCGGAGGCCAGCATGAGTCAGCATCGACCCATCAAAGTTTCGTTTGAGTTTTTCCCGCCAGGGACTGAGAGCATGGCGGCAACGCTTTGGGCATCGCTGCAGCGGCTTGCGCCTTTGGAGCCGGAGTTTGTTTCTGTCACGTATGGCGCCGATGGTTCAACCCGCGAACGGACGCACGAAACGGTTAAGCGTGTCTTGACCGAAACGGATTTGACCCCAGCACCGCATCTGACTTGCGTTGGTGCTTCCAAGTCAGAGGTTGACGCTATCGCGCAGCAGTACCTAGATCTTGGAATTCGTCACATCGTTGCGCTACGCGGCGATCCACCCAAAGGATCGGACGGTTACACGCCGCACCGAGACGGCTACGCATTCGCCGCGGATCTGGTCGCGGGGCTGCGCCGCTTGGGTGAGTTCGATATTTCGGTGGCGGCTTACCCGGAAGTTCATCCTGAAGCGCATTCGCGCAACCAGGATCTTGATAACCTCAAACGCAAGATTGACGCAGGCGCGTCGCGCGCGATCACTCAGTTCTTTTTTGATACGGACCACTATCTACGTTTTCGCGATGCTTGTGTTGCGCACGGCATCGATGCCCCGATCGTGCCAGGCATCCTGCCGATCACGCGGTTCTCACAGATGCTCAAGTTTGCGGGCATGTGCGGCACGGATGTCCCCAAGTCGTTGCATGAGAAATTTGATGGGTTGGATGATGACCAAGCAACCCGAAACCTGATCGCTGCGAGTTTCGCGATCGAACAAGTCAACGCACTTCGGCGCGAGGGCGTCAGCGACTTTCACTTTTACACACTCAACCGCGCCGAGCTGACCTACGCAATTTGTCACAACCTGGGCGTTCGACCGCTGAGAGCCGCTTCATGAGTACATCCGACAGATTCGAAACGCTTCAACAATTGTTGTCCGAGCGGATCGTGTTCCTCGACGGCGCTATGGGCACGATGATCCAGGGCTTCGGATTGTCCGAGGCGGACTACCGAGGGGAGCGTTTCAAGGACTGGCCTAGTGACCTCAAAGGCAACAATGATTTGTTGACCTTGACGCGGCCCGAGATTGTTACCGATATCCATCGGCAATTTCTGGAGGCTGGCGCCGATATCGTTGAAACCAACACATTTAATGCAAATGCGCCCTCTCAAGGCGACTACGGCATGGAGTCACTGGTTTACGAGTTAAACCGAAATGCCGCTCAGCTCGCGCGGCAAGCAGCGGATGACGTGTCGCGTCGGACGGATCAACCGCGTTTCGTGGCAGGCGTGTTAGGTCCGACGAATCGTACGGCCTCATTGTCGCCCGATGTCAACGACCCCGGATTTCGGAACATCACTTTCGATGCGTTGGTCGAGACGTACACCGAGGCGGCAAATGCGCTCCTCGAAGGCGGCGCCGACTTCTTGATGGTCGAAACGATTTTCGACACGCTGAATGCGAAGGCTGCCGTCTATGCGATTAATACCGTAGGTCGCGCGCGCGGCGCACGTATTCCCGTCATGATTTCCGGGACGATCACAGACGCTTCCGGTCGAACGCTGTCCGGCCAAACCACAGAGGCATTTTGGAATTCGCTGCGTCACGCACAGCCGTTCATGTTTGGTTTGAACTGTGCTTTGGGTGCTGAAGACATGCGCCCGTACGTTGCAGAGTTGTCTCGGATCGCGGATACCGGCGTTAGCGCCCACCCAAATGCCGGGCTCCCGAACGAGTTTGGTGCGTATGACGAGACGCCGGAGACGATGGCGGCGACCGTTTCCGAGTTCGCTCGAAGCGGCTTTCTGAATATGGTTGGCGGCTGCTGTGGTACCACACCGGCCCATATCGCGGCGATTCGCGAAGCGTGCGAGTCACTTGCCGTCAGAGACATCCCGCAACCCGCCGTCGCGTGTCGACTGGCCGGCTTGGAACCTTTGAACATCGGGACCGATAGCCTTTTCGTCAACGTCGGGGAGCGCACCAACGTGACGGGTTCGGCTCGGTTCAGAAAGCTGATCGAAGCCGACGACTATGCGACCGCGGTGAGTGTCGCGTTGCAACAGGTGGAGAGCGGCGCGCAGATCATCGACGTCAACATGGACGAAGGCATGCTCGATTCCGAGGCAGCGATGGTGACGTTTTTGAACCTCATCGCTGCCGAACCTGATATCGCTCGTGTGCCGATCATGATCGACTCCTCAAAGTTTTCTGTGATCGAGGCCGGATTGAAGTGTGTCCAAGGCAAGGCGATCGTCAACTCGATCAGTCTGAAAGAAGGCGAGGAGGAGTTCGTTCGCCAAGCGGAAATCGTGCAAGCCTACGGTGCCGCCGTCATCGTCATGGCATTCGATGAACAGGGCCAGGCCGATACGCGCGAGCGTAAGTTTGAAATCTGCCAACGTGCGTACCGAATCTTGGTGGATGAGATCGGGTTCGCACCCCAAGACATTATCTTCGATCCAAACATTTTTGCTGTGGCGACCGGTATCGAAGAGCACGCCGAGTACGGTGTGTCGTTTATCGAGGCCACACGCGACATCCGGGAAAACCTGCCGCACGCGATGGTCAGCGGTGGCGTATCGAACGTCTCGTTCTCTTTCCGTGGGAACAATCTCGTGCGCGAGGCAATTCACTCTGTGTTTTTGTATCACGCGATTCGGGCGGGCATGAACATGGGGATCGTCAACGCTGGCCAGCTTGCGATCTACGAGGACTTGCCGACCGAGTTGCGCGATGCGGTAGAAGCCGTCGTTTTGAACACCGATCCCGACGCGACCGAACACCTACTCGAAATCGCTGACCAATTTCGAGCGCAAGGCGTGCGATCGAGCACGACAGCCAGCCTCGAATGGCGCGAGTTACCGATAGAGAAGCGGCTCGAACATGCGTTGGTCAAAGGGATCGATGAGTTCATCGTCGATGACACAGAGCTTGCGCGCCAGGCGGCGAACAAACCACTGGATGTGATCGAAGGTCCGTTGATGGACGGCATGAACGTGGTTGGCGATTTGTTCGGCGAAGGCAAAATGTTCCTGCCGCAGGTCGTGAAGTCAGCTCGCGTGATGAAGAAGGCTGTTGCTCATTTGGTCCCCTTCATCGAACAAGAGAACGATGGTGTACGGCAAAGCAATGGCAAGATCGTGCTCGCGACCGTGAAAGGCGATGTACACGATATCGGTAAGAACATCGTCGGTGTGGTTCTTCAATGCAATAACTTCGAAGTCGTGGACCTCGGCGTCATGATGCCCTGTCAAGACATTCTGGATGCGGCACAGCGCGAGAATGCAGACATTATTGGATTATCCGGACTGATTACGCCGTCGCTGGACGAGATGGTGCACGTGGCGAGCGAAATGCAGCGCCTTGGTTTCGAACAGCCGTTGTTGATTGGCGGTGCGACCACTTCGCCAGCCCATACGTCGGTCAAAATTGACCCTTGCTATGACGGGGGCGTTATCTACGTTAAAGATGCCTCGCGGGCCGTCGGCGTGGCACAACAGTTGGTTGGCGCCGATGCCGGGAATTTTCTTGCGGATACGAAAGCAGATTGCGCGCGCCGGCGTGCGAGCCATCGCGGACCGAAGCGTCGGCAACCGGCATTGAGCATCGCCGACGCACGGGCGGCGCGCCGACAGCTCGGTTGGTCCGACTACACGCCACCACGACCCAAGGTGCTTGGTCTTCAGACAGTGACCGATGTCAGCGCTGCCGACCTCGTGCCCTACATCGATTGGATGCCTTTCTTCAATGCTTGGGAGTTTCACGGCAAGTATCCGGCGATTTTGGATGACACCGTGGTCGGCGAAGCTGCGACCGCTTTGTTCGCTGATGCTCAAAAAATGCTGGCCAAAATTCTTGACGAAGGCTGGATCACGGTTCGTGCGAGCGTCGGCTTGTTCCCGGCGAATGCGTCTGGCGATGATATTTTGGTGTATTCAGACGAGACGCGTTCGGAAGTTCGTTCGACGATTCATTGCTTACGTCAGCAGCGCCGCCGTCGAGATGATCTACCGCAAGAGTGTCTGGCGGATTTCGTCGCGCCGACGTCGACGCAGTTGGAGGACTTTGTCGGCGGATTCGTCGTCACGGCTGGCGACGGCGTGGAAGCGCGAGCCATGGCGTTCGAAGCTGACAACGATGACTATTCCGCGATCTTGCTGAAAGCGCTTGCGGATCGGTTCGCTGAGGCTGGTGCAGAGTATCTGCATGAGCGAGTTCGACGCGAGTGGTGGGGTTATGCCGGTGATGAGGTGCTCGACAACGAAGCGCTGATTGATGAGGCTTACCGTGGCATCCGACCCGCACCGGGTTATCCGGCGTGTCCGGACCACACGATCAAATCAACGCTGTTCGACTTGCTCGAAGCGGAAGCACGCACGGGTGTTGCGCTGACAGAGAGCTTTGCAATGGCGCCGGCGGCCTCCGTCAGCGGGTGGTATTTCGCGCATCCGGAGTCGCGGTACTTTGCCCTTGGTCAAATCGGGCAGGACCAGGTTGAAGACTATGCGCGCCGACGATCGATGACCGTCGAATCGGTCGAACGCTGGTTGGCGCCGGTCCTCGGCTACGAGCGGCAAAACTCAGACCAAAAAGACGCCGCCTAGCGACGTTGCATCGAGTCCGGCAGCGTTGCGCGCGCGAATGCATTGGCCATCAGCTCGGCGACGTTATCCGGCAGCTCGAGCTTGAAACCGCTGGCCCAGCTAGACACCTGAGCCAGTAAGATATCGGCGATGGTAAACCGGTCGCAGCAAGCAAACTTGGTGCCGACGTGGTGGGTCAGATTGCGGATGCCTTTCTGCGCCATTTTCAATGCGAACTCGGTGGTTCCCTCTGGCCATGGATACATGGCCGACAGGGTGGATGCTTGCGTAGCCGTCCAGACGTACGCCTCGACTTCCGTCAACAAGTAATGCATCAGAACACCGTATTCAAAAGACTCGGCGTCGGTTTCAGGAAGTAGTCGTGCTTCGGGGTTCAGTCTTGCAAGGTATTCGCAGGTTGGCACCGATTCAGTAAGGACGCGCTCGCCATGGGTCACAGTAGGAATCTTTGCCGTCGGGTTAATCGACTTCAACTTTGCGAACTCCGGAGTGTCCGGGCGCGGCTTTAAGCGAATAATTTGATGCGCTCGCCCTGTCTCATTGAGGGTCCAAATGCAACGTTCCGCTCGCGATGCGTGCGACCACGCGTAAACCGTGATGTCGTTCTGACTCATTGTGTTTGGACCTCGTGAGAGCTGAGATGTGAGCACACAGGACAGTCTGCGCGCTTGTTGAGGGCAAGCTGGGTCATGCGCCCGGCGCGGGCATCCCAAACAGTCATTGCCGGTGTTCGAGTCTGCCCGCTTAAATAGGCGAGCACCTCTGTGGCCATAAACTGTCCGATGGTGCCCGGGACGCTCGCCAGCACACCCGCGCCTTGGCAGTCTTCTAGCGACTCATCGTCTGCGGAATAGACACACGCATAACAAGGGTCTTGTTCATAGTGCGGGCCAAACAGGGCGACCTGACCTTCCCAGCGGATCGCGCTGCCGGATATCAATGGGATGGAATGTGCAACGGCGGCCCGATTGATTGCGAAGCGAGTCGCAAAGTTGTCGGAAGCATCAGCAACACACGTGACACTGTTGAAGCGCTCGGCCAGCATGAACTCGTCGATGCGTTCGTCTAGGGTTTCAACTGAGCAGTCGGGGCAGCGTTCGCGAATAACGGTGGCTGCGATTTCAACCTTTGGATGGCCAATATCGCTGGCTGAAAAAAGCGTTTGGCGCGCGAGATTTGTGAGATCGATACGATCAAAGTCTGCCAGCGTCAGGTTGCCCACACCTGCCGCTGCGAGCGCCAGTGCTACGTGGCCGCCGATACCTCCGACCCCGACGATGAGTACGTGGGCTTGACGAAGCGCCTCGATTCCCGCTTCGCCAAACCCGTCGAGGGTAATGTGTCTCGCGTAGCGCTCGTTAGTCAGTTTTGCTGACCTTAACAATCGTGACCGGCTCGACCGGCACATCACCATGTGGCCCCTGATTGCCGGTTTCTACGCCGGCAATTGCGTCCACGACGTCCATACCGTCTGTCACTTCACCGAACACCGCGTAGCCAAAATCCCGCCCGCCGTGATTCAGAAAGTCGTTGTCGCGCAGGTTGATAAAGAATTGTGCAGTCGCGCTGTCGACGACGTTGGTACGTGCCATCGCGATCGTCCCGCGGCCGTTGCTGAGGCCATTGTCGGCCTCGTTCTTGATCGGTTCACGCGTGGTCTTGCTCTGCAGCGTGGCATCCATTCCACCGCCCTGAATCATGAAATTCGGGATAACGCGGTGAAACACCAAGCCGTCGTAGAACCCTTCGTCGATGTACTGCAGAAAATTAGCGACCGTGATCGGCGCTTTCTCGCTATTCAACGACAACGTGATGTCGCCCATGCTGGTTTCAATCTTGACCATTTGTCTCTCAAGCCTCTGAATCTGTGGGTCGTCTACCCAGGCTAACGCGGTCGCGCCCGGCAATATCGGGCACGGTCTCAAGCGCCGTGAACCCGAAAGCGTGAAGAATACCGGACACGCCCTCGGCCTGCATGTGGCCGTGCTCTATCAGCAACCAGCCGCCTGGACACAGGCGCGACAAAGCGCTGGGTACTAAGCGACGAATCTCATCGAGTCCATCCGAGCCGCCTGCGAGCGCCAAAGTCGGTTCGTGGCGCAGGCTTGCGGGCAAAGCACCGTCGACGGTCTCGACATACGGTGGGTTGCTGACGATCAAGTCATAGTGCGACAACGGCAAGGGTTCGGCCCAGTCGCCTTCAAAAAAAGTGACGTTTTTGATATCGAGTGCTTGCGCATTCAATTGGGCAACGCCCAGCGCCGCCGGGCTCGCGTCCACGGCGTGCACCCGCGCGTCGGGGTGTTCGGAGGCCAACGCCAGCGCCACGGCACCCGAGCCTGTGCCGAGATCTGCGATCACTGCGCTTGTGGCGGTGGAAGTCAGTTTCGAGAGCGCACAGTGGACCAGAATCTCGGTGTCGGCGCGCGGCACCAGTGTGTCTGTCGTGACGGCCAAATCAAACGTCCAGAATGGCTGCGTACCGACCAGATAAGCAAGCGGGACATCATCGCGCAGTGCGCTGACGCCGTGGTCCAAGATTCGAGTAATGTCTTCCGCTAACGGCAGGTCTGATCTGGAGATCAACGCCGCTCGGTTGAGGCCCAGCGTATGTTGAATGAGCCAGTCGATATCCTCATGGTGCCTCGCATCACTGATCTTGCGCGCCTGTGCGCGCCAACTCTGCAGGGTCGTGTGCTCGATACAATCGCTCATGGTTGGTTTACACTGGCGCCGCGCGAAGGGAGACGGCGATGGAAGTCTACACAAGTGTGCTCGAGATGGTCGGCAAAACGCCGATGCTTGAGCTCTCGCAATTTGACACAGGGCCGTGCCGGCTGTTTTTGAAGCTCGAGCTGCAAAACCCCGGTGGGTCAATCAAAGACAGAATCGGCGTTTCGATGATCGAAGAGGCCGAGCGACGCGGCGATATCAAGCCGGGCGATACGCTGGTTGAGGCGACCGCGGGAAACACCGGTCTGGGTCTTGCGTTGGCCGCAGCGCGCAAGGGCTACCACCTTGTGCTGGTCTTACCCGACAAAATGAGCCAGGAGAAAATCTTTAACCTTCGCGCCATGGGCGCAGAGGTTGTCCTGACGCGTTCGGATGTTGGTCGCGGACATCCGGAGTATTACCAAGACCTCGGACGTGCACTCGCGACCGAGCGAGGTGCGTACTTTATCAATCAGTTCAACAACCCGGACAATCCTCTCGCGCACGAAAAGACGACTGCCCCAGAGATTCTGGAGCAGATGGATGGCAACGTTGATGCCGTCGTTGTCGGCGTAGGGTCGAGTGGCACGGTCAGCGGTATGAGTCGATATTTTCGCGAGCACTCACCCGACCTTAAGATCATTCTCGCCGACCCCGTCGGCTCGATTCTGGCCGACTACATCAATCACGGCGAGATGGGCGATAGCGGTGGTTGGCTGGTCGAAGGCATCGGCGAGGACTTTATTCCCGACATCGCTGATTTTTCGATGGTGCACAAAGCGTTCTCGATCAGCGACTCCGAGTCGTTCGACGCCGCGCGCGATTTGCTCCGCAAGGAGGGGCTGTTGGCTGGCTCGTCGTCTGGGACTTTACTCGCCGCCGCATTGAAATACTGCAAAGAACAGACGGAGCCGCAAAATGTTGTGGCTTTTGCCTGCGACACCGGCAACAAGTATTTGTCCAAACTCTACAATGATTTCTGGATGGAGGATCAGGGCTTTATCTCCAGGTCTGAGTTTGGCGACCTCCGCGACTTGATCGGACGTCTGCATGGAGAGCGTGCGACGATCACCGTCGGTCCGAATGATGTGTTGACCACGGCCCACAACCGACTGCGTAACGCAGGTGTGTCCCAGCTTCCCGTGATGGATGAGGGTAAGCTGGTGGGTGTCCTCACCGAGGATGATCTGATTCGCTACGCGTTCGGTCAGCCGGATCGCCTGCATGATGAGGTGCACACGGCGATGCAAAAGCACTTCGTCCAACTGACGCCTGACGCGTCGGTTAACAATCTGGTGGCGCTCCTACAAGTACAACCTTTTGCGGCGGTCACCGCGAACAATGAGTTTTTTGGTTTGATTACGCGTTCTGACGTGCTCAACCATCTACGCAAACAAATGAGATAAGTCATGAGTGATAAGAAGTCGGGATTTGGAACACGAGTCATCCACGCGGGGCAGTCGCCTGACCCCTCGACCGGCGCGATCATGCCGCCGATATATGCTACCTCGACGTATGTTCAGAGTAGCCCTGGCGTCCACCAAGGCTTTGAATATTCGCGTTCCCACAATCCGACTCGGTTTGCCTTCGAACGGTGCATCGCAGATCTCGAGTCCGGTACCAACGGCTACGCGTTTTCGTCTGGTCTTGCTGCGATAGGCACCATTCTGGAGTTGCTCGATGCGGGTGACCATGTGCTCGCGATGGACGATCTGTATGGCGGCACGAACCGCTTATTCAGCAAAGTCCGCGAGCGTTCGTCGGGTTTGAAGTTTAGTTACGTGGATTTCACCGATCTTGATGCTGTTCGGGCAAGCCTGACCGACAAAACTCGTATGCTTTGGATTGAAACCCCGAGCAATCCATTGCTCAAGCTGGTTGATATCGAGGCGGTCGCGGAAGTTGCTCGATCGGCGGGCGCCTTGCTGGTTGCCGATAACACGTTTGCGACGCCGTGGGCGCAACGTCCGCTGGAGCTAGGTGCCGACATTGTGATGCATTCGGTCACGAAGTTTCTGAATGGCCACTCCGATATGGTGGGCGGCGTGGCTGTGACGGCCAATCCTGAGATCGCCGAGCAGCTAACGTTCTTGCAGAACTCGATCGGCAGCGTGCTCGGGCCGTTTGATAGTTTCCTGGCGTTGCGCGGATTGAAGACGCTGAATATTCGCATGCGCCAGCATGACGAAAACGCGCTGGCGATTGCGAGCTGGTTGGAGTCGCATCCAAAGGTGACCCGAGTGCTGTATCCGGGCTTGGCCAGTCATCCTCAGCACGAGCTGGCGAAGCGGCAGATGCGTGGGGGCGGCGGCATCGTCACGTTCTTTATTGACGGTGGACTCGACGCGGCCCGTGCATTCCTTGAACGCTGCCATATCTTTGCGTTGGCGGAGAGTCTCGGCGGCGTCGAGAGCCTCGTCGATCATCCAGCGATTATGACGCACGCCTCCGTACCTGCGGAACAACGCGCGGCCATCGGACTCACTGACGATCTGGTCCGTCTGTCCGTCGGGATCGAAGATCTTGACGACCAAATCGCCGATCTTGAACGAGCGCTAGGCTAACGCAGCTCAGAGGTTCAGCCACTCCGGCATCGAGAGGCCGCGTTCGGCAAGATAGGCGCGATTGAACAGTCGTGCTTTGTAGCGCAGACCGCCGTCGCACAGGATGGTGACGATCGTGTGACCAGGGCCTAGCTCGCGCGCTAAGCGGACGGCCCCAGCGAGATTGATGCCACTGGATCCGCCCAGCAATAGGCCCTCATCACGGATCAAATCGTAGACGATGGGCAGCGCTTCGCTGTCCGGCACTTGGCAGCTCCAGTTGATCTTGGTACCGGCGAGGTTCTCGGTGATTCGAGAATTGCCGATACCCTCGCTCAACGAGCTGCCAACGATTTTGATGTCGCCGTGTGCGAAGTAGTGATGCAGGCCGGAACCTTCCGGGTCACACAGTCCTATCGTCACGCTCGGGCGATACTTTCTAAGTCCGCGCGCGACCCCAGCCAGTGTGCCGCCAGTACCGGTCGCACAAACGAATGCATCGACCTTAGCGTCCGTTTGGTGCCAAATTTCTTCGGCCGTCGTGTGTTCGTGGGTGTCCCGGTTTGCGGTGTTGTCGAATTGGTTGGCCCAAAACGCGCTACCCGGTTGTTCCGCATTCATACGTTCGGCAATGCGGCGAGACTCGTGCACAAAGTGTGCAGGATTTTTGAATGGGACGGCGGGGATCTGTCGTATCTCGGGCCCGTACGCCGCGAGCGTTTCGACCTTCTCGGCGCTTTGGGTGTTCGGCATCACAATAATGCTCGGATGGCCGAGCGCATTGCCCACCATCGCGAGACCGATGCCTGTGTTGCCGGCCGTGCCCTCGACTATCGTCGCACCCTCCGCCAGCGCGCCGCTCTGTCGTGCAGCTTCGATCATGCCAAGCGCCGCGCGATCCTTGACCGATCCGCCCGGATTCATGAACTCGGCCTTGCCGAGAATCTCGCAGCCCGTGAGTTCAGACAGACGGTTCAGGCGCAGCAGTGGCGTGTTGCCGATGTGGTCAACCAGTTGTTGGCCGCGAGTCATTGATCACTGGCTTCCAGGGCGGCTAACTGGTCCGCTTGATACTCGTGTGTCAGGGGGTCGATCACAGCCTCTAGACCGCCTTCGAGAACATCGGAGAGTTTGTACAGCGTCAGGTTGATTCGATGGTCTGTCACGCGACCTTGCGGGTAGTTGTACGTGCGGATTCTCTCTGATCGATCGCCGCTGCCAACGAGCTCCCGACGCTGTTCCGCTTGCGCTGTACTTTGGGCGCTGCGCTCTGCATCGAGAAGTCTGGCTTTCAACAGCGACATCGCACGTGCTCGATTCTTATGTTGTGAGCGCTCGTCTTGGCACTCCACGACGACGCCTGTCGGCAGGTGGGTGATTCGCACCGCGGAGTCCGTCTTGTTGACGTGCTGACCGCCGGCGCCGGACGCGCGATAGGTGTCCACCCTGAGGTCCGCTGTGTTGATATCGATGTCTTCGACAAGCTCGACTTCCGGCAACACGGCGACTGTGCAGGCCGATGTATGGATGCGGCCTTGGGACTCGGTCTCCGGCACGCGTTGCACTCGGTGCGCACCCGATTCAAATTTCAGTTGCGCATAGGCGCGCGAGCCTTTGACTTGACTAATGATCTCTTTGTAGCCGCCGTGTTCGCCTTCACTGGCCGACAGTATTGTGACCTGCCAACGTTGACGCTCAGCAAAGCGGCTGTACATTTTGAACAAATCCCCGGCAAATATCGCGGCTTCGTCGCCACCTGTACCCGCACGAATTTCAAGGAATAAGTCGGCGTTGTCGTGCGGATCCTCGGGGATGAGCGCTTTTTGCAGTTCAACTTCGTTCGAGTCTAGTGAGGCTTGCAGTCGCTCGACTTCTTCGACGCCCATCTTGCGCATCTCGGGATCGCTGTCTTCCGCGAGCGCCTTCGCATCGGCCAGCTCTTGTTCGTGGGTCTGAAACTCGCGGAAGCGTTGGACAACAGGTTCGAGCTTGCTGTACTCCATCGACAACTCGCGGAACCGATCTGCGTCCGCGATAGTTTCCTGATCGGAAAGCAACGCCTCGATCTCTTCAAAGCGCTCCGCAAGCGCCTGCAGCTTGTGCAATATAGACGGTTTCATCGGCGTCGCTAGCGGTTGCTGCTGGCTGGACGGACGGGCGTTGCCGTGTCCTCTTCCTCGTGAGCAGTGGGGCGCCCGAGAAACAGCTCTTTAGCCACTTCGAGAAACTGTGCGTCGGATTCGGCGGCCGCTTCGCGCAGGCGTTCGGTAGGTTGATGCAGAATTCTCTGCGTCAGTGCGTGCACCATGTGTTGCATGACTTCATCTACCGGATGGCCCGCTGCGATGCGTCGCCGAGCATTTTCAAGCGCCTCATCACGAACGCGCATAACGGCCTCGCGAACAGAGAGGATCGTTGGCGTTGCCACCCGCTGACGTTCAGCTCGACTGAAGCGTTTTAGTTCCTCGCGAATGATCTGCTCCGCCTCAACTGAGGCCTGTTTACGCGCTTCTTGTCCGTCGGTGATGACGTTATTCAGGTCGTCGATTGTGTACAGATAGACATCGGGTTGTTTGCCAACACCTGGTTCGATGTCTCGCGGCACCGCGATGTCCACGGCGAACAGCGGTTTGCGTTTGCGGCTGCGAATCGCGGCTCGCATCATGTCGGTTGTGACCACTGCTGTTGGTGCGCCTGTCGACGTGATTAGGATATCGGCATCCGGTAGGGCGCGGTCGAGCCGCTCCAATGGCATAGCAAACCCCTCGACAGCATCCGCCAGCCTCTGCGCGCGCTCCTCGCTGCGGTTGGCGATGAAGATCTTTCCAATGCCATGACCACGCAGGTGGCGTGCGACCAGCTCGATTGTCTCACCGGCGCCAACAAGCAACGCTGAGTGTTGTTCGAAACCGGCGAACAGTTGTTTGGCCAGACGAACCGCCGCGTAAGCGACCGATACTGGGCTTGCGCCGATCTCGGTATCCGTTCGGACCTTCTTTGCGATAGAAAATGCTTGCTCGAAAACGCGACTCAAGTGTGCGCCGAGCGCGTTGTGTTCCTGAGCGAGGCGATAAGCGGTCTTTAGCTGGCCCGTGATTTGAGTCTCGCCGAGGACCATCGAATCGAGGCCGCAAGCAACTCGGAACAGATGTTCAGCGGCAGCATCGTCGTTCCGCGTAAACAGGGAATCCCGGAAGCCGCTGCCGGTATGTTCCGACGTTTCGAGCAGTCCGGCGATCTCATCGGCTGGGGTGGGTGAGCCCGCCCAATAGATCTCGGTGCGGTTGCAGGTGGACAGCACCAGCGCCTCGGTCACGCCGGGTAGTGCCCGAATTTCGCGCAGGGTATCGGGTTGGGCAGACTCAGAGATCACCACCTGCTCACGGATTTCCACCGGTGCAGTGTTATGGTTAATCCCCAGAATATTGATCGTCATGCGCGAACTATTGCAACCCGCCTGTCTCCAAACACCTATGATATGCGAAGTGCGACGGAAGCGCCGCACACACGTTGGAGTGACTTGCATGAAATTTCTGATCTATCGGCCGCTTGCGGTCGTGTTCGCCGTACTTCTGACCGCTGGTGCCGGCGCGGCAGAGCGCGGTGCCGCCCTCGCGAACGCGGAGCGGGCGCTCACGGAGGGCGACTACACGGCCGGTGTCGAGGCGTATGTCGCCGCAGCCGCAACCACAGACAATGTTGAGACGGCACGGCAAGCCACGCTGACAGCTTTCAATTTCGGTTTCGACAAACTTGCGACAACTGCGGCTAATCGCTGGGCGGATCTGGACACCACGGCAATTGAGCCCGGGCTGTACGGTGCTCTGGCAACGCTCCGCGCTGGGGATCGGAAGGGCGCGTTGCGCTTGTGGCGAGAGGTGGTCGACACTGCAGATTCACCCGTCGTCGTGTGCGAGTTCATCGAACAAAAATTGATTGGCGGTATTCGCGCTGACGATGCCGCGTGGGTGTTTGGAGAGCTCGCCGCGCGCTATAAGGACGTTCCTTGCTTGGTGTATCGCGCTGCATCCGCCGCTGCGGGTGCCGACGATGCCGAAGCCGCAAACCGCTGGCTCGAGCGCCTGGAGAAAATCGATGCATTTGATGATGAGGCAAAGCTGCTCAAAATTGCGCTGTTGATCGATGACGAGGAAATTGACCAAGCGTTCTCGGATGACGCGTTACGCTTATCAGACAGCGCTAGTGTGAAGCAGCAAGTTCAGCTCGCGTTGCTCAGCGCGCGTGCAGACGACCTAGAGAATGCCCAGGTGATGCTCGAGTTGCTGCGCGACGAAAATCCGGATGACTCCGAGGTGCTCGAGGCAACCGCGTTGGTGCAGTTACAAGCCGGCGAGGTCGATGCCTCCCGGGAGAGTTTTCTGGCGTTGCTGGATTCAGGCGGCAAGACCGACAGCGCCTTGTATTACTTGGCGCGCTTCGCTGAAGGTCAACGACGTCAGGATCAAGCGCTGCGGCTGTATTCCCAAATTGACTCCGGTGAGTTTGTGCTCGACGCGCAACAACGCGCTGCCTTCCTGTTGAGCGACCGAGCCGGGTTTATCGAGGCGATAGATCATCTCGAAGGGTTCAGCGATCGCAACCCACGTTATGGTTTGGATCTTAGTCTCAGTCGTGCGGCGCTGTACGCACAGAACGAATTTTATGATCAAGCCCTGGAGCTGTATGAAGCGTATCTCGCGATTCGTCCGCGCGCCGAGTTTGCATTGCTTGGGCAGGCCGACACGTTGTTACGTAAGGACGAGGTAGACGAGGCTGTTGAGGTTTTCCGCAGCGTTGTGGATATGTATCCGGAGTCTGCCAACGCACTGAACTCGTTGGGTTACACGCTGGCCGACCGGACGCGGAAGTTTCGCGAGGCCGAGAAATTGATCGATAAAGCGCTGGAGTTGGAGCCAGATAATGCGGCCATCATCGACAGCAAAGGCTGGGTGCTGTTCCGACGCGGTAAGTACAAAGATGCGCGAGAGTACTTGGAGCGCGCTTATGAACAGTTCCCGGATGCCGAAGTGGCGGCGCACCTTGGTGAAGTGATGTGGAAGATGGGCGACGAGGAGGCCGCACGTGAGCTGCTGCAAGAAGCCTATCGGCGCGACCCTGCGGACCCCACGTTGCGCGATACGATTCGACGTCTGATGGATGAAGGCCCTGCGACTCGGAGCTAAATGTGCGCTTGCGTTGACGCTCGCGCTTGGCGGTTGCGTCACGACCGGCGTGCAGGAATTGCCCAAGCTTGAGACTTGGTCCGAGCGCCAGGAAATTCTTGGTGCGCTCGAAGTTTGGTCTTTACGTGGGCGGCTCGGTATCCGGACGCCGGAAGATGCGTCGAGCGGTAACTTGAAATGGTGGCAAGAAGGCCCCAGTTTTATCGCTGAAATCGATGGTCCACTCGGAATCGGCGGCGTGCGCGCGTCGGGCGACCCGAACGCCGTGACCCTCGAAGGCAGCCGGATCGACACTGTCACCGTCACCGATCCTGGCAACGAGCTGTACCGACAGACCGGATTGCAGGTGCCTATCGAGGGGTTGCGCTACTGGTTGCTCGGTGTCCCTGTGCCGTCGTTGCCGGCCGAGGTCGAGCAGGGCGCAAACGGGCTGCCGGAGCGCATTGTCCAAGCGGGTTGGGACATCGAGTTCAGGGAATATCGCACGTGGTCGCTAAACCCGTTACCGCGCAGGATTGTCGCTAATTCGGGCGAAACGCGATTGACGATCGTAGTGCGAGATTGGGATATCCGCGAGCAAGGTCAGATCGCGTCGTCATCAAATTGACATCAACGGTTCGGATGACCAAACTAGCGCCTCTCAGCGTACAAGCGCCAGGTTCTTCTGGGGTGTAGCCAAGTTGGTAAGGCAACGGGTTTTGATCCCGTGATGCGCAGGTTCGAGTCCTGCCACCCCAGCCATTCCCGGCCAATTTCACCTTTTGGGGGGTGGGTTTGGAAATTGCAAGTCTCGCGTTGTTCAGCGGCAGCGCGCACCCGAGACTGGCGGCGGATATCGCGCGCCATCTTCATGTACCCCTCGCGAAGGCGCACGTCGGCCATTTCTCCGACGGTGAAACCACGGTCGAGATTCTCGAGAATATTCGCGGTCGCGAGACGTTCATCGTCCAGCCAACCTGCCCGCCAGCCAATGAGCATCTCATGGAGTTGCTGGTCATGGTCGATGCGTGTCGTCGGGCGTCGGCATCGCGCATCACGGCCGTGGTGCCGTACTACGGCTACGCGCGTCAGGATCGTCGACCACGTGCCGCGCGTGTACCGATTACCGCGAAACTCGTTGCTAAGCTGATTGCGGCTGCGGGCGTCGATCGCGTTTTGACGGTGGATTTGCACGCCGATCAGATCCAAGGCTTTTTCGATATCCCTGTGGACAACGTCTATGCGTCACCGATTTTGCTTGGCGATGTATGGAAGAAGAAATATCCCGATATGGTCGTCGTCTCGCCGGACGTGGGCGGTGTGGTTCGGGCGCGTGCACTGGCGAAGCGGCTTGATGATGCGGACTTGGCGATCATCGATAAACGGCGCCCACGGGCCAACGTTTCTGAGGTCATGAACATCATCGGTAGTGTCGAGGGCAAACAGTGCATCTTGATCGATGATCTCGTGGACACGGCAGGGACCCTGTGCCAGGCTGCGGCCGCGCTGAAAGAACATGGCGCAGAACGGGTGTGTGCGTACATCACCCATCCGGTCTTTTCTGGCCCAGCGATCGAACGTATCGATAACTCTGAATTGGACGAGATGGTGGTGACGGACACAATCCCGTTGTCCGAGGCGGCTGCGAACTGCAGCCGTATTAGACAGCTCAGTACCGCTGAGTTACTCGCCGAAACGCTAAGACGGATCTCCGACGAAGAGTCGGTCTCGAGCCTCTACGTCGACTGAAGTGCCACTGCAACAGCCTAATTGCCGGAATTCTCAATAGATTTCGACATTTAGGCGCGGTTCTATCGACAGCACCCACAATTTCGACTAGACTCGCGCCCGCGATGGACGAAGCCGTGTCGACTGGTCGCAAGTCGACGATCTGGCCCAACGCAAATACAACACCCCAACTCAACCGGAGACTGTCATGAGTGACAACACTGATCTGGTTGCGGAATTCCGGGAAGACCAGGGCAAAGGTGCGAGCCGCCGCCTGCGTAAAGAAGGAAAAGTACCCGCAATCTTGTACGGCGCTGGCCGTCCGCCACGCGCGATTTCTTTGCAGCACAACAAATTGCTACGTGCTCTTGAAGATGAGTCGTTCTATTCGAGCGTCCTGAACATCCAGGTCGGCGACAAGAACCAGGAAGCGATTCTGAAAGATCTGCAGCGCCATCCGGCGAAGCAGCAAATTCTGCACGTTGACTTGCAACGTATTGTCGCTGGCGAAGCCATTCGTATGAACGTACCGCTGCACTTTGTCGGCGAAGACGTGGCGCCAGGCGTGAAGATGCAAGGCGGCGTTGTGTCTCACCTCATCAACGAGGTCGAGGTCGTTTGCTTGCCGAAGCACTTGCCGGAGTACTTGGAAGTTGATGTTTCCGCTTTGGAAATTGACAGCATCATCCACCTTTCGGAAGTACCGCTTCCTAAGGGTGTGGAGATTCCTTCTTTGGCACAGGGCGATGACTACGATCAGCCAGTGGTTTCTATTTCGAAACCTCGCGGTACGTTGGAGGCAGAAGCCGAAACGGAAGGCGACGCTACCGACGCAGATTCAGACGCTGCGCCGGAAGAGGGCGGCGAGTAATCACGCAGAGCGCCCATGGCGGATCAGATTCGTGTTATTGCCGGGCTCGGCAATCCGGGTAGCGAGTATGCTGATACCCGGCACAATGCCGGCTTCTGGTTCGTCGATTCATTGGCTGAACGGTACGAGGCGCCGCTGAAGTTTCAGCGGCGTCTTGACGCCGAAGTGGGCCGCTTTGAAGTGGCTGGCGAGCAGATCTGGCTCGTAAAACCGATGACCTTCATGAACTGCAGTGGCGGTCCGCTGCGCGCGGTTCTGGATTACTTTCGGTTGGACATTCGCGAGACGCTGGTGGCACACGATGAGTTGGACCTACAAGCCGGCACGCTCCGATTAAAAAAGGCCGGCGGCCACGGGGGGCACAACGGACTGCGTGACATTATTGCGCACAATGGTGCCGAGTATTTCCGGTTGCGAATCGGTATCGGTCACCCCGGGCGCAGCGATCAAGTGTTAGGTCACGTGCTGAAGCGTGCGTCGAGCAAAGAGCAGGAGTTGCTGGACGAGGCGATCGAACGTGGCGTGAAGTCCGTGGCCAAGATGGTTCGTAAAGGCCCGGGCATCGTGATGAACGAATTCAATCGAAAACCGAAGAAACCGAAACCACCGAAGGTGGTCGTTGAATCGGCCGAGAAGGAACAGGACTGATATGGGTATCAAGTGTGGAATCGTTGGGCTACCCAACGTCGGTAAGTCGACGTTGTTCAACGCGTTAACCGCCGCGGAAATCCCTGCGGAAAACTACCCGTTCTGCACCATCGAACCGAACGTTGGCGTGGTGACAGTGCCGGATCCTCGGTTGGATCAACTTGCCTCAATCGTCACCCCCGAGAAAGTCATCCCGACGACGATGGAGTTCGTCGATATCGCCGGATTGGTGGCGGGCGCTTCGCAAGGCGAGGGCTTGGGCAACAAGTTCTTGGCGAATATTCGCGAAACGCATGCGATCGCGCACGTAGTGCGATGTTTTGAAAACGATGATGTTACCCATGTGGCGGGCAAGGTGGATCCCGTTGATGATGCCGACACGATCAACACGGAACTCACGCTGTCGGATCTCGAGCAAGTCGAACGCGCTTTGCAAAAAGCGGAAAAGAACGCCAAAACGAATGAAAAGTCGGCTTTGTATCGTCGCGATGTCCTGAAATCAGTTCGCGATCATCTCGCCGAGGGCACGCCGCTTCGGACGATGGCGCTGGACGACAACGCCCGTGCTGAACTGAAGGACTTGCAGCTACTGACCAGCAAACCGGTCATGTACATTGCAAACGTCAATGAGGATGGATTCTCAGACAATCCGCTGCTCGACAAGTTGACGGGAGTCGCGAATAGCGAAGGCGCTAGCGTTGTTGCGGTGTGCGCTGCGATCGAGGCGGAAATCGCGGTGCTTGATGAAGAAGATCGTCAGGCGTTTCTCGATGACCTCGGCTTCGATGAACCTGGCTTGAATCGTGTGATTCGGGCGGGCTATGCGTTGCTGGGTTTGAACACCTACTTTACGGCCGGACCGAAGGAGGTCCGGGCCTGGACTTACCCGGATGGTGCCACCGCGCCGCAGGCGGCAGGAGAGATCCACACTGACTTCGAGAAGGGCTTTATCCGTGCTGAGGTGGTCGGATTCGACGATTACATTGCGGGGCAGGGCGAGCAGGGCGCCAAAGAGGCGGGTAAGCTGCGACTTGAGGGTAAGGAGTATCTCGTGCAGGAAGGCGATGTGATGCACTTCCGATTTAACGTCTGACGCTTGACGGGATCGCCGCCCAACACAGATAATTCGCGGCCGATTCGGGTACTAGCCTGATCGACAGAAAATTTGGTGATGTAGCTCAGATGGTTAGAGCGGCGGACTCATAACCCGCAGGTCGGTGGTTCA
>JBCAZH010000006.1:81957-92092 GCA_038533155.1 Pseudomonadota bacterium
GATGTAGCTCAGATGGTTAGAGCGGCGGACTCATAACCCGCAGGTCGGTGGTTCAATTCCACCCATCACCACCAAACGATATAAGGCACCCCAACGGGGTGCCTTTTTCGTTTGCGGTTCATGAGGGTGAATTCGAACCACCGAAGGTGTTCACAAATCGGCAGGATTGCCGATTTGGACGCCGGCTGTGCCGGCGCCCCTTGTGGGCGAGGGCCAGGGATGGCCCGAGTCAATTCCACCCATCATCACCAAACGATATAAGGCACCCCAACGGGGTGCCTTTTTCGTTTGCGGTTCATGAGGGTGAATTCGAACCACCGAAGGTGTTCACCAATCGGCTCCGTTGATGACGGTAAGGCGATTGACTCAACCGTTTCGGAGGTCAATGGCGGACTCGAAACGTGACAAGACCGTCGCGTTCGCGATTCCATACGTGCTCAGCGACCCTCTGCGTCGGCTGCATACGCCATAGCGCGACGACTAGGCGATCAACATCGTTCGGCACCTCGATTGAGCGCGTGAGTTGGGTGTCGTCCATCCGTGTTTTCATCAGGCATCTTCGATAGTCGCTGGTGAGGTGGTCCGTGGCCCTGCAAACTGTCAGGTATAAACCGCTCGGTTCGGATGCTGCGACCTCGATTTCAATGGGTAGAGTCTGACTGGTTGCGAATTCGAACCCAGCAGGCGGGCGAATGCTTGCGGCGCCATCGTGCTCCGGTACTGGTGATGGCGTAGCAGTGGTTGGTGAATCGTCAGAAGTGCCGGTTGATGTTCCGCCACAGCCGGACAACGCGACCAGCATGATGGTCAGTAGTAATCTCATATCTTAGTTACTCCGAATTGGGGAAGATGCTGCGGTCTGCCGCGTTCTCGTCGATGTACCAGTCAATAAATGTCTGCCCGCCGCTGCTCACGAACGGCTCGAACAGTGGATACGCATCGTCCACATCGATGAACTCGAGCGGGTAGCTCCAGCGAGCGCCGATCTGAAGGGCCCAGGGCATGCCTGTGTCGGTCCGGAAGAACACGTTGTTTGCCGGGTCGGAATGATCGTCCGCTAAGTTCAGATACGTCGCGTCGAACCGGTCCGTGGGCAGCTTGCCTGGCAGGTGAATTTCCAGGCCACGTCCGGGCGGTTGTGTAAACACATAGCTGCGATCGTGGCCCGGTGTCGCGAATAAAAATGGGTCGAACGGGGGCGCAGGGAAAGAGGATTCGGGCACTCCGTCAAGGAACGCGATCCGGAGCTTAAAACTCATCTGCACATCCGATTCGCATCCTGCTTCGGTGCGATAGAATCGACAGCCTTCGCCACGCGTTACGTAGTCCCAGGCGTCCTGCATTACGACGAAAACTGCGTCTCCGCTGCTGTTTTCGAGTGGACTGGTTGTTTGAGCAATATCGTTAATCCAGAACTGTAGTGCTGTCGGAGCAATGGACGCGGCATCGATGCCCTCCAATCGGATCGCGAAGCCATTGTGATAGTCGCCGCCTACTGCTGCGACTTCACCTTCGATCTGCAAGCCCACAACAGTGCCGTCGAGCGCAATGTGCTCAGTTCGAAGATGCACTACAAGATCGTTCATGTCGAAGTCGCCGATAAGCGGCCAGTTATCTTCAAACGCTGTCGTTATCCATTCGCCAGCCGCGGGGTAACTTGTTACGGTCGTGCCTTGCGACGACACCGTAATCTGGTAGTCCTCGACCTCGCCGTCACCAACGCCACCGATCGGTCCAACCTCCGGGGTACTGGAGATTCTAAAGCGCGCCCACGTCGAGCCTTCCTTAGCCCAGATTGGTACGTCGACGAGTAAGTTGTTCTCGCCAGTATCTACGTACAACTGACTGAAAACCTTTTCTTCCGGATCAAACTGACCACTCTGATTCCAGTCGATCCAGGCATTGAGAAACGCGGGCGCTGAAGACTCTGCGATGAGAATTGCCGGCCGTCCGACGTCGAAGTTACTGACCATCACAACTCCGTCATCATCGTTGGAGGCGTCCGCTGTGTCATCGGCAAGCGGATGAGTCCAAGCGTCGCTCTCGCCGTCAACAGTTTGGCCAAGATAAATTTGGCCGTTACCGAGGTCGTGCCTGGCGCCGTTGGTTGAAAGGGTTGTGCCGAAACTATCGGGTGCGTCGCCGAAGTCGATCAGGCTGTTATCAACAGGGATGATCGGCGCCATCGCGCATCGAGCGCCATCGTTGTTGTTCGATGCGGGTCCATAGGCAAAGAACTCCGCGGAAGGTGCACTTGCCGTAAGGTCTATTCGAAAGATCTGGCCGTCTGAGTTTCGACTGATGTATAGGTATCCATCGACGTCAAAGTAGGCGGCACCGAAAGTCCCCGTGACACCGACGTTTCCTCTAACCGTCGCGCCGCCCGTCTCCGTATCGATTTCATAAAGTGCACCACTTCGGCTGACAGCATAGGCGAACGAGTTGGTTGGGTGAAAAGCCAAGTCGAAAACCGGGATGTTTAGGGTCGATCCGTCGACAATCCTCTCAGCGCGAAGTGGTGTACCGGCTGGCCGATCCAGTTCTACCTTGTACAGCCCAAAGCTATGGCCAGGTCGATAGAAGAAGTAGCTGTTCTGGTGGACAGCTATGTCACCAACATAAAAGTTGGCATCAGGCAGATCGAGAATGGGTAGCGGAACGACTTCATAGTTGGATGTGATGCGAGCGAGTGTTCCGTTCGCGTAGTCCCAGCCGTAGAGGTAGTTGTCGTGGAAGTTAAACGCCAGACCATTGACTCGTTCGCTCGTTCCTAGGTCGTCGGATAGTAGCTCGTAGTACCCAGTTGCGAGGTTGACGCCGTACAGGCGCGCCGTCGTGTCTTGAACGAGAAAGGCTTGCGATGGACATGACGAAAAAGGATCGGCCATACCGACTCGCGAGGCCATGGCGGCAAAGACCGAGATCAAGAGGATCTGCATCAACCTCACGGGTTGCTTTGTCTTTTTCGCTCTAGCTAGCGAATCGAGCGGTTGTACGCGGTTCGTGGGATAGAGTTGCAATGTTACACCTTCAATTATCAATTTACGCAATTCGAAACGGATAATAATGATAATTTTGGGATCAAAGTGTGATCTATATCACGATTTCATCGGATAAAATGATAGAAGTAGTAGTCTGGGCGTCCTAATAAACACACAACCAAACTGCCTCATTGATGCTAGTGGGACTGATGTGGTGGCACGACTTGCCGTCGATGAGGAAGCGGTCTGACCTATGCGAGAGGAGTTCAGGAATTTTGGACGGACGTCCTGGTCTATGTCGTACTGCTGGTTGCCTTTACCGTTGCGGGCTTTCGCGACTCGACCACACTCCTGGTGGTTGTAGGAATCGGCCTATGCATGGCATTGCAGGGTCTGCTGGTCTATGAAGTGATTCATTTGCCATAGCAGGATTTCGAAGAGCGAATCGCGGAAAAATGTCTAGGTCGCAAACTCTAGATCTCGGCAAACGCTTCAGAGAACCCGTGCAAGAGAATCTCTAGCCGATCATTGCGCCCCAGTTGCCGGGGCGCTTTGATCTCTAGCGGTAAGTGCCACGTATCGGATAGTGGTTGTCCGGGTTTCGAATCCACTCTAGACCGGAGACGAAGACCTCGAGGTCGGGTCGCGAAAACGGGTTGTTCGAAAGATCTGCAACCTGTAGCTGTCCTTCCGAATTGATGACAAACAAACCTGGCTCCGCAAAGTTGTGGTCGGTTTCCTGCTCTGATCGAGGTATCGAGATATAGACACCCAGCTCCTGCATTTGCTCCAGCGTTAGGCCATGGAACAGCGGGAAGTTCACGTCGAGTTTTTCCGAGTGTTCTTCGAGTTGATCGCGACTGTCCGCGGACACTGCGGCGAGGTCTACACCTATTTCAGATAGCTGCTGACGGAAGCCTTCGAGCGCGTTCAAGTACTTGGTGCAAAGTGGGCAATGGCGCCCTCGATAGACAACGACCAATTGCCAGTCGCAGTCTCCAGTGGGCTGGCTGATATCGACAGTTTCACCGTCGAGCCGAGAAACCGGCAGGGGTGGGAAATGGCTACCGGCATGGAGTTTTTGCGTATGCATCGTTGCATCCTTGTCGCTGTTTTCAGCAGTAGCCGCATAGTGCTAGTCTAGAGTACCGTTTTCAACCAGTGTACTTTTAGTAACCAATATCTGTATGTCATCCGCAGAACACCCACAAAGGCAAACGCACCACAGCGATTTTGAGTCCTGTCTCGAGCCCTGTCCGATTGAACGCGGTATGCGCCTGATCGGAGGCAAATGGAAAGGTTCCATTTTGTGGCACCTCAAGGATGAACCGGTGCGCTTTAATGAGCTCGCGCGTCAGTTGGGGGGTGCGAGTAAAAAGATGGTGAATCAGCGACTCAAGGAAATGGAGTCTTTGGGGCTGGTCGAACGCCACGTACTGAGCACGCGACCGATTGCGGTTGCCTATGAGATCACGGAATTCGGTAAGAGCGCGCTTGGCGTGCTCGATCAACTGCGAATTTGGTCCGAAGCCCACGCGTTATGAATCGGAGTTTTCGCCGTTAGGCGATTCTCTCTTCCTGCTCTTCGAACGGTCGCTGATCAGCGCGTCGTTCGTTCCATGATGTCGGTTCGTAGCTGTCAAGCCACGCTTCGAACTCGGCCTTCGGCATCGGTTTGCCGATGAAGTATCCCTGCGCGTAGTCGCACCCAAGATCAAACAACCTGCGCATGCTGTACTCGTCCTCGACGCCCTCCGCAACAACCTTGAGCTTCAGACCATGGGCGAGCTCGACAGTCGTTGCGACGATCAGTTCATCCTGCTTACTATTGGCGAGGTCCAGTACGAAAGCCTTGTCGATCTTTAGTTCGTCCAATGGCAAGTTCTTCAGTTGTGCCAACGACGAATAGCCGGTTCCAAAATCGTCGATCGCAATGCGAATCGATAGTTCCTGTAGTTGCCGCAAGACGCGTTGAGCGGTTTCGAGATTCTCCATCACCGCACTCTCAGTGACTTCCAGTATCAGTCGTTCTCCCGAGACGCGATGTTGACGCAAAGCGCGTTCAATCGTTCCAACCAACGAGTCGTCTAGTAAGTCTCGAGTGGATAAGTTGACCGCAACTAAAACTTGTGGAATCTCCCTTTGCCACTCCGCAATGTTACTGATTGTCTGGTCAATGACGTAGCGGGTCAGACGAACAATAGTTCCGGATTCCTCCGCGGGCGGGATGAACTCGTCGGGGCGCAGGTTACCCAGTGTTCCGTGTTGCCACCGAGCCAGAGCCTCGGCTCCCAAGATATTGCCGGTCTGCACATCGATCTTCGGCTGGTAGAAAACTTGAATCTCGCCTTCGCTAATCGCACGCGGAAGGTCATTGCTGACTTGCAATTGTCGTTCGAAATGCTGCTCTCTGCCTGTCGCATACGCGTGGACTGCGTCGCCTGATGATTGGGCATCCGTGCGCGCAACCAATGCCCGACGGACAATATCCGCAGGTTCTTCGCCGTTGTCTGGAAAAACTGAGACACCGATCTTTGCGTGGAGGATGATGTGCGCACTGCCCAATCGAATTCCCGACTGCAGCTGACGGTGAATCGCGTGCGCGATGCTCTCTCCAGCAGCGGTGTCGATGCCTGGTATCAGCATAAGAAACTCGCTGGATCCTGTATGGGCCAACACACCGTCGCGATTCAAGTGCGCGAGCAAGTGATCCGCAGTCTGACGAAGTAGATCGTTCGAAAGTGTTTGTCCAATGGTCGATGCGATTTTGCCCATTCTCAGCAGCACGATCGACAGGACACAGCAATGATCGTAGTTTCCGGACACCATTTGATCGAGTGATCTGAGTGCGCTGACTTGGTTGGGGAGGCCGGTCTCGGGATTGTGTTCCGACTGAAAAACGATGTCTGCCTCGCGGTCAGCGATGGCCGACTGCATACGGTTGAAGCTGTGGGCGAGTGTTGCCAATTCATCTTTCGAGTCAATCTTTATCGTTGAATCGTAGTCACCAGCGGCCATGCGTTCGGCGGCCTTTGTCAACGATCGAATCGGCTTCGAAATGGAACGAGAAAGCCAAATGCCCAATGCGATCACAACGATCAATAGACTTGATCCATACACGAGAAGTTGGGATCGCGCGGCCCGGAACGGAGCCATCGCATCGCGCCAGGATAAATGCAGCATCACAACCGCACGCCCGTCATCTTGCAGGATCGGTGTTTGCACGAGGAGAGACTCGTTGTCTGCAGGACCGATCGTGTGGACCATACCAGCCGCCAGACGACGATCTTGAAGATCTGCTAAAACGCTGTCCGCCCGGCTGCTATCTTCGTCACTCGCTCGGGCGAGACGCTGAACGCTATCGTATCCGATGCTGAGAATCTCGACGTCGAGTCCCGTCAACGTTTGCAGTCGATTGGCGAGTGTGTGATCCACCGCAAACCCGAAAACCAAGTATCCGATGAGCGTGGGTGCGCGCATTGGCGATGCAAAGGTCTGGTAGGTGCGGCTGCCGACCATCGTGATACTGGCTGGTCGGACTGCGCCGGTGTCACGAAGCTCTATCATGCGGTCTTGCACGACGTCGTGCGGGTAGTTGGGGGAGCTTGTCGTGATGTCACCGTCGACACTGATGAACGCCGCGAAGTTCGCTTCGACGCGCTCGGCATGATTTGCTAACGCAGATTGTGCAGACGCACCATCGCCAATCGCGATCGCTTGGCGTAGCGCAAAGTCAGCAGACAGTAGTTGTGCGCTTTGCAACAGGTGTTGATCCCGAGCGGACAAGAACTCGTTGGCGACTTTCGCGCCGATCATCAGCGACCGTCTGGCGTTCGCTGCGACTTCTCGCTCCGTATTTTCCATCACCAAGAACAGCGTTCCAAGCTGGGCCAGCACTAACGGAATGATCGTTAGGATTAACAACTTATGGAGAAATTGGATTCGAGCGCGCACGTTATGTCTCAGCTGTTTGTGGCGATCTGTGTCTCCCGCCTAAGCTTCTAGCGACCAACCTCCAATCTGCTTTAAGCCTGCTTAAAAAAACTCGGTGTCTGTCGCTAGCTTCCTGAGGACATCAGGTTGGCTTTACCATGCAGATCAACACAGTAAGCAAATTCATCGGCATGGCACTCGCCGCGTTTCTCCCGTTAGTGGCGAAAGCTGCGATTGATGTCACGGTACTGGATCGCAAAGGGCGTCCTGTCGGCGACGTTGTGGTTTTTGCGAAGGCAGAAGGACTGCATCCTCGCGAGCAGCCACCGAGCGGTGTCATGGATCAGATTGATGGCGCCTTTACGCCACACATTCTGGTCGTACAAAAAGGTGCATCGGTGTCATTTCCGAACAGCGACACCGTTGCACACCATGTGTATTCGTTCTCCAAACCCAACCAATTCGTGCTGCCGCTTTACAAAGGGTCAGCGCCGCCACCCCATCAGTTTCGGCATGAAGGGATTGCAACCCTAGGCTGCAACATTCATGACAACATGCTTGGGTACATCGTCGTCGTAGATTCGACGGTGTTTGGCAAAACCGATACGGAAGGGAAGATTCGTCTCGAGTTTGAAAATCAGTTAGATGGCGTTGAGATCAGCATCTGGAGTCCACGAATCCGTGGTATGGGCGGCTATCGCAGCCAAACGACGTCAGACGGTACTTCGATAGAATTCCGGCTAGAGAAGCGCCTCAAGCGTCCACATGACCCGAACGCATGGTTGTCCGACGACTACTAGCCGCAGTCGCAGTCATAGGTTTCGGTTCTCTCGCGGTCGCGCAAGACGCAACAGCGAACGACCGGATCAAGGTGCGGTATGGGTTCGAGCTCGGCGTAGCGTCGACAAATGGGAACCCGTCGTGGACCCGAGCATCGGTTGGCAAATTGCGAGACTATAACTCCGACCTGCCGCTACGTGGCTTTGTCGATCTTCGCGCTTCATTTTCAGAAACCGTTGAGCTTGCTGCGGCCGCCGAGCTCGGTTCGGATCCGACAGCCCGAGAGACCGGATTGACCGAACTGTATTTATCCTGGCGACCGGTTCCAAGATCGCGGCTACGTCACCGCTTTCGAATCGGTGCCTTCTATCCACGGATTTCATTGGAGAATACTGAAGCTGGCTGGACGAACCGGTTCACACCGACGTCATCTGCGATCAACACGTGGATCGGTGAAGAGCTACGAACGATCGGCGCAGAGTGGACCGTTTCTAAACGTCTCTCGTCCGTAGGACAGCTTTCAATCACATCGTCGGTTTTTGTTAAAAATGATCCGACTGGGTCGCTGCTCGCCTGGCGGGGCTGGTCGCTTCACGATAGACAATCAACGTTACACGATAGAGTGCCCCTTGCGCCTCTCCCGTTGAACCGAACTGGTGCTCCGTTCGTCGACCAAGCGCCCTATGTTGCGCCGTTTCGAGAGGTGGACGGACGGGTTGGATTGTCTGTTTCAGGGCAATGGCGTTCGCCTTCGGGGTATTTGGTCCGTTCAGGGTTCTACGACAATTTTGCTAACCCTGATGCATTGAAAGATGGTCAATACGCCTGGCATACCCGCTTCTTTCACTTCGGCCTCAGCGTTCCGGTTAGCGATAGATGGCAGATCGTCGCGCAATGGCTAGACGGTAATACCGAAATGGGACCGACCGTCAACAGCAAGCAAGCTGTCGACAATGATTTCACCAGTTATTTCGTCGCGACATCTTATCGTCACGGGCCGAGCAGCTGGTACATTCGCTACGACGCTTTCCGAGTGGTTGACCGGGACTTTCTACAGACGGACAACAACAACGAAGACGGCTTTGCGACGACACTTGGGTATCGCCACCGCTTGAACGATCGCTGGAGTATCTCCGGCGAATGGCTCCGTGTTGAGACTGAGAGACCGATTTGGGCGTTCAACGGTTTCGCGACGCAACGCGCGGAGTCGATTTGGCAACTTCGAGCGCATTGGCGTCGATGAGCTATTGCCGTTACGAGAGTGGATTGAGGGCGTACCGCAACAGCGTCGCGACGGAGATTGCATCGGTGATCGTGCCGTTCATTGCCCAAGCGATCGCCTCGGTTAGCGGCAACCGCAAAACTTCGATGTCCTCTGTTTCTTCATGCGATGGTGTGCCTTCGGACACGCCGGTCGCAACGAACGCATACCCAACCTCATCGGTGAGCGAGTTGCTCGTGTGTAGGAGCATGACTTGTCGCCAGTGATTGGCGCTAAGACCTGTTTCCTCTTTGAGCTCTCGTTGTGCTGCCAACAGTGGGTCCTCGTGCGATGGGCACCCGCCCATCGGCAGTTCCCACGTTTGAATGCCCAACGTGTACCGGCTCTGGCGAACCAAGTACGTGTGCTGGCTTGAGTCGATCGCAAGGATAGCGACAGCACGCCCTTTGAAGCATATGTGTCCGTACAGGTTTTCATTGCCGGATGGGTTCAACGCTTGGTCCTCTCGGACCGTCATCCAAGGCGTGTCATAGACGATACGCGAGGAGAGCGTTTTCCAGCGACTTTTATTCGAGTCGGTCATGCCGTCGCGACCAGTTGCTGCCAAGCGAAGACCGCCCACGCAACCCACAGTGTGAAGCCACTCGCGACATAGACATAGAATCGGTGCAGAACCGTGTTGTATGTGATGTGAATGATGCTGTGCACGACGCGCAGGCCGACGAACACCCATGCGAGTAGGCTGATCACCCCAGGTGTCGTACCCAACGCGATAATCAGTGCCACCAGGGTGTAAAACAGGACCGGCATTTCCAGAAGATTGTTGAAGTTGTTCGCGGCCGAATCGTCACTTAACAACGCCTGCACTTTGGCTCGTGATGCCAGCTTCTGCGGATGGATCCGTTTAGTCATTTGTTCACGAACGCGACGGAGATACATCACGATCCAAACAAT
This sequence comes from Pseudomonadota bacterium, assembly GCA_038533155.1. Taxonomy (GTDB): domain Bacteria; phylum Pseudomonadota; class Gammaproteobacteria; order Steroidobacterales; family Woeseiaceae; genus CALBPI01. The sequence goes on from JBCAZH010000006.1 coordinate 91,828, forward strand.
GAACGTCAGTAAAACTAGGACGAAAGTGGGTGGCAGTAGGGGATGCAATCGACTTCTCCTCGGTGGTCGAGTGGGTAGCGTTCAGTCTGCCACAAAAGAAAAGGGCAGCCGAAGCTGCCCTTTCCCGTCGATTGCGCATTGCTGCGCATCATCTTTCGCGCTACGGCGCTATGAAGTCCAGAACCGCATCGGTGAGGTCATTCTCGCCGAACGAGAACAGCTCATACGTCGTTCCGGTTGCGGACAAGCCAGCAGCACCTGTCAG
>JBCAZH010000007.1:0-88410 GCA_038533155.1 Pseudomonadota bacterium
GCCGCGATAGTATCGAACTAACGGGCGAGGGGATCATCGGCCTCGGCAAAGTCGCGAAGCCGGGTACCCCGCTCGCGGTTCACTACATCGTCGAAGCGAACTAAGCTTCAACCCTGTTTGGCGAGCGCTGTGAGCACTTTTCGACGTGCGGCTTGCAGGCCTTCCGGAACACGTTCTCCGTAGGTGTTCAGGTACTCGCCCACCGCTTCAATCTCGTCCTGCCACCCGGCGCGGTCCACGTGTAGCAGAGTTTCGAGTGTCTGGTCATCGACCCCCAAAGCCACGCGATCGATATCGCCTGCGAACGGCAGTTTGCCAATTGGTGTTTGACTAGCTTCCACTCGGTTCTCGCACCGATCGATCATCCAACGAAGTACGCGCAAGTTTTCGCCGAATCCTGGCCATAGGAAATGTCCGTCGCTATCTTGACGGAACCAATTGACATGGAAAATCTTCGGCAGGCGGTTACTTCTTTCGTCGAACGACAGCCAGTGCTGCCAGTAGTCGGCAAAGTTGTAACCACAGAACGGTTTCATCGCCATGGGGTCTCTTCGCACCAGACCGACCTCGCCGGTAGCGGCTGCGGTCGTTTCCGATGCGACGCCGGCGGCGACCATGACGCCGTGTGCCCAATCGTTGGCCTCATAGACCAATGGGGCTAGCGACTTTCTGCGACCGCCGAAGACAATGGCGGAAATCGGCACGCCTTCGGGTGCCTCGGCAAGTTCGCTGTAACTCGGGTTTGCGGTCGCGCTGACCGTGAATCGAGCATTGGGATGCGCCGCGGGGCCAACGCCGGTGTAAGCATCGCCACGCCAGTCGGTGACTGGTGGTTCATCGTCTTTGCCTTCCCACCACGGACAGTTGTCTTTCGTCAGAGCGACGTTCGTGAAGATGGTGTCGCGGCGTATCGTGTCGAAAGCGTTCTTGTTGGTCCGCTCATTCGTCCCTGGGACAACGCCAAAATAGCCCGCTTCTGGGTTCACCGCGCGAAGTTGGCCATCCTCGTCGAGGTGCAGCCACGCGATATCGTCGCCCAAAGTCCAGATTTTCCAACCCGCTTGCGAGTCTGGCGGGATGAGCATCGCAAGATTGGTTTTTCCGCATGCAGACGGGAAAGCACACGCAAGGTAGTGCGTCTCTCCCTCTGGCGACTCAACGCCGACAATCAGCATATGCTCCGCGAGCCAACCTTGTTCGCGCGCCTGGTAGCTGGCTATGCGCAGCGCATGGCACTTCTTGCCCAACAATGCGTTGCCCCCATACCCCGAGCCGTAACTCATGATCTCAAGGGACTCTGGAAAATGCATGATGAAACGGCGCTCCGGATCCAGCTCGCCCGTGGAATGCAGGCCACGCACGAAGTCTCCTTCAGTTTCGATCCTTTGTAGCGCGGATCGCCCCATGCGGGTCATCAGGTGCATGTTGACGACGACGTACGGACTATCGGTGATCTCAACACCGCAGCGTGAGAACGGAGAGTCGATCGGTCCCATGCAGTAGGGAATGACATAAAGAGTGCGGCCCTTCATGCAACCATCGAATAGCTCGGTCATCTGCTGACGGGCCGATGCAGGGTCTTTCCAGTGGTTGTTGGGCCCGGCATCGTCGCGATGTTGGGTGCAGACGAAGGTCAGATGTTCGACTCGCGCCACATCATCGGGGTGTGAGCGGTGCAAGAAGCAATTGGGGTATTCGGTCTGGTTGAGTTCGATGAGCGTGCCGTCGTCCAACATCTGATCGACAAGCTGCCTGTAGTGATCCCCGCTACCATCGCACCAAACCACCGATGCAGCTTGCGTCAACTGCGCGGTCTGTTTGACCCAGTCATTCAGAGACTTGAGTGTTGAGGCCATCGACTAGGTCCCCCAAATGTGTCGCTATGGCGCGGAGTATAGCCACGTTGTGGAACCGTTTCATTTGTTACGGTCAAAAAAAACCGCAGACACCGGGGTAGGTGTCTGCGGCAGTATGCGCTGGCCCAAAGGGGGGGAGGGGGATTGGACCAGTTTGTGTCGGTACCTCAGGGGGGAGAGGTGGACTCCGAGTCGCCTTAGGCAGACTTCTCGGCTTCCGCTACCGCGTTCGCAACTTTCTTAGCGGCTGTTTTTGCAGTCGCTTTAGCGCGCTGAGGCGCTTTTTTCGCTGTCTTGCGTACCGTTTTGGCGGCTTTCTTGACAGTCTTCTTGGCTGTTTTGGTGGTCGTGCCACGCAGGCCGCCGACTACGCCGCCGAACTCGCCGGCTGCACCGCGGACGATACCGAACGCGTCTTTGATATCTGCGAAGTACGAGCGTGCAACCGAAGGCACTACGTCGCGCTGCATAGCGATCAGCTCACGCAGGCTGTCAACGCGAGACGCGTCGCGAAGACGACGAGCAACGGCGTCGATACCTTTCTGGACGCTCTTTGACTGCAGTTCGATCAGCTCTTTCGACGTACGGAACGCGATGGCATTCACGTCCAAAGATGCTTTCGACATTTTCTGTACCGGTTTTTTGGTGTCTGCGACAACTTTTCCGGCTTGTCCGACACGATCTTGGGTCGCGTCTACTGCGGTGTTGAACCCACTACGAGCCGTGTCTGCAACACGGCTTACAACGTTTTCGATCTGCTCTCTCACGGCTCTGCTCCTAGATGAATGTTGCAATGCAACAAATGTTGCAACGCACAATATGGACTTGGTGGCGTGATGTCAAGTGTTGCAGTGCAATATTTTTTCCAATTCTGATCGCCCCGGCCAGCCCGCAGGAAACTTGAGCTTGTGGATCTGGAAGTGTCGACGGGTTCACATTTGAGGTGTGATTACCCTCACAGATTCATCACCATAAGTGACTCTTCTATAGGTAAAAGCGTCCTTATCTGAGACGATCTTATGGTGAAAACCGAGGCACGGAACTGAACCGATGCAACAGAACATAAACCGACGGGGGTGGCAGATGAAAAGCCGCGTAAGCGCAGTCCTGCTGATGGTCGTCAGCGGCAGTGCGTTCGGCGTGGGTACCAACGCCGGAACCGATATCCTCAATACTGCGCAAGTCAATTACGAGCTAGACGGTACTGCCGTTTCCCAGTCCTCGAACACCGTCACAATCACCGTGGACGAGGTGATCGACGTTGCCGCGGTGCTTCAAAGCCCACAATTGACGGTAGCGCCCGGCCAAGCGGGTGCTGTGTTGGTGTACACGCTGACCAATACCGGTAATGGTCCTGAGACTTTCGGCCTAACGGTTCTGAATAACGATGCAGCGGACGATTTCGACCCCGTTGCTCAATCTCCAGCAATCTTTTTTGACTCCGATGCGAGCGGCGATCTCTCGGCGGCTGACACACCGTACGTGCCGGGAGACAACGACCCATTACTCCCAGCCGATGCAACGATCACCGTTTTCGTTGTCAACGATATCCCGGCGGGGCTCGCGAACGGTGCGGTTGGACGTAGCACGCTGCGTGCAGAGTCAGCGACCGGCACCGGCGCGCCCGGCACGGTTTTCCCCGGCGCGGGTGAGGGCGGCGCCGATGCCGTTGCCGGCGCGAGTGGCGGTGAGGCCGAGGCGACCGGCGAGTACATCGTGTCCGATGTCCAGATCGCGATCAATAAATCAGCGGTGGTAGTGGATCTGTTCGGCGGCAACTCGCCGACGCCGGGCGCGACGATCAACTACACGATCACAGTCTCGGTGACCGGGACTGGCACCGCCACCGCTTCAACAGTTGCCGATCCGATTCCGGCGAGCACGACGTATCAACCCGGCACGTTGGCGCTTAACGGTGGCGCGTTGACCGATGCCGACGATGCAGATTCGGGTGCGTTTTTTGCGACCGCGCCGAACGGTGAGGTCCGAGTATCACTCGGCGACCTCGTCGAGGCGGCAGGCGTGCAGACGATTACCTTCAGCGTACAGATTGACTAGTAAAAGAAAATGACAGGAGCGATAACCATGACGAACAGATGGATTGCCGTGATGGCAGCATTGCTTTTCTCGCAGGCCGCATACGGCCAAGCGGGGAAGATTGAACTGAAGACTGTGGTCGAAAAAGAAGCGGTCGTTTTGAACGACGCCGGCCAGGAAGTGACTCAGCTGGTTCCCGCCGACAAAGTCGTGCCAGGGGATGTCGTGATCTACACGGTGACCTACACCAACGTCGCCGATGAAGCGGTTGAGAATGTGGTCATCACCAATCCGATTGCCGACCAACTGCAGTATGTGACTGACTCAGCGTTTGCGCCCGGCGCCGAAATTGAGTTTTCGGTGGACGGTGGTCAGCAGTTCGCGGCCCTCGAGTCCTTAACCGTTGAGCGCGATGGTGAGCGTGTTCCAGCAGGGACCGATGACCTAACCCACATTCGTTGGACTTTGACTGAGCAACTCGATCCAGGTGCTCAAGGCTTCGCCCGATTCCGAGCACGACTGAACTAGATCTTTTCTTTAAACCTGGCAACGGACTTCCAGGCTCGAAAATAGACAGGGACCACAGGACTCATGGCGCAGCATGAATTCCTGATAAGAGCGATAGCTGCGCGATTGAAAAATTTTGGAAGTAGTAACCAGGAGTAGCGAAATGAAAATCGCTTACAGACGAACTGCAGCATGGCGTGTTGCAGGGGTGGCTGTTGCGGCGTTCGCGCTTGCGCCTTCGGCCCACGCGGTCGGAACGGATGCAGGCACGTCGATCGACAACGTGGCCACCGTAGACTTCGAGGTGGGTGGGATTGCCCAAACACCGATCGAGTCATCGCCAAGTGGAAACTCGACGCCAGGTGCGGGCAACGGTACCGCCACCAGTTTCGTCGTCGATAACCGAGTCGATCTGACCTTGATCGAGCAGTCGGGCGCTCAGACGCCGGTAAGCCCGGGTCAAGCAGATGCGGTGGCCGAGTTCTTGCTGACCAACACCGGTAACGACACGCAGGATTATGCGCTGTCGGCGGTCAACCTTGCGGCTGGCACAACGGTGTTCGGTGGCGACGCTGACACGATTGACGCGAACAACCTTCGGGCATTTGCGGATACGGATGGCAGTGGCGACTTCAGCGGCGGTGACCAACCGTTTGTTGACAGCCTGGCAGCCGATGCGAGCATCCTCGTGTTCGTTGTTGCGGATGTGCCGATTGGTGCGACCAACGATGACTATGCAAACGTTACCTTGACCGCGACAACGGCTGAGGCCGGCAGTAGCGGTGCGACGATTGTGACGGCGACCACCGGTGGTGACACTGCGGGCGTCGACATCGTGTTTGGTGATGCGGGCAACGATGGCTTGGAAAGCGCCGACGACGGCTACCTAGTGTCATCCGCGACACTGACGGTGACGAAGTCCGAGACGATCATCAGTGACCCGTTCAACGGCACCACTGATCCGCTTCATATTCCGGGTGCGGTCATCGAATACGCGATCACGGTTGTGAACACCGGTAGCGCAGACGCCACGAACGTTGGCATTACCGATGTGATCGACACGGCGACGCTTGAGTTGCTGCTGGCACAGTACAACGGCGGTGCGGCAGATATCTCATACGACCTCGCCGGGGCGACGCTGTTCTGTACAGCAGACGCAGGTGATGCTGATGCGGATAACTGTGGATTGTCTGGCTCAACGTTAGAAGCTGATCTTTCGGCAACGTTGGGTACGAACACCGGTGTGGACGACACATTGGTTGTTCGGTTCCAGGTCACAATCCTTTAATCAACCGGTAACGAGTAGTACCGGATGATGCAGGTTGCTATGGCCAAAGAAACCCGGGGTGCGGCTCGCCGCACTCCGGGCTTTTTGCGTTGTAGCATGCGTGTGTGCGTCGGGCTGTTAGCCAGCTTCTTGTTTGCTGGTGCAGCCTCGGCCGCAACGCCACCGGGTACCAATATCGATAACCAGGCGAGTCTGACGTTTGAGGCCATTCCAGGACGCGTCAGCCTGGTGACCAGTAATGTTGTTCGCACGACAAGCGTGTTTGGCCGAACACCGGCCAGCGTGAATTTCTTGCGCCTGGCGCCTGGGGGTAGCGGTGTTGACGCTACCGTCAGTCCCACAGAGTGTTCGCAAGGCGGGGCCTTTGTATCGCTAGCGACGCCGCTCGGTTTGGATGGTCAACCGCTCGACCTGAACGCGCCGCAGTCCGTGTTGAATACGACTTTATACAACGCGAGCGAAACGGCGTACCTCGAGTTGGATGATGGCGATCAGAATCTCGACCCGAATCTGCGTGAGTGGGTTTCGGTCACGTTGAGCAACCCAACCAGCAATGACACCGAGGTGTTGCGTCTTCTGGAGTCCGGTGAGAACACTGGTGTTTTCACGGGTTTCGTGCCGCTGGCTGAATCTGCCGCCAGCGCCGGCAATTGTGTCCTTGAAGGTCTGACCGATTCGCAAATCCAGATCGACTACACCGATCCTGCCGATGCTGGGGACGCCACCGCCGCTTCCGCATTGGTTGCACCGCTTTCTGTTGTGTTTGATGCGGCAACGGGTGAGACACTCGACGGTGCAATCATCACGCTGATCGATGATACGACCGGCCAACCTGCGACTGTTTTCGGCAACGACGGCATTTCGGTGTATCCGTCGACTGTCGTTGCTGGTGCGCAAACGACAGACGCGAGCGGTCTTGTATACAGTGTTCCGACGGGCGGCTTCCGGTTCCCGGTTGTGATGGCTGGCCGCTACCGACTACAGGTGACACCACCTGTGAATTTCCTTGCACCATCGAATCGCAGTGAGGCCGAGCTTGCCGCATTGCCAGGTGGTCCATTCAATATTTCCGACGCGTCGTTCTTGCTGCCTTTTGAACAGGTGCTGGATGGCGCGACGACGCTGTTTGACGTGCCGCTCGATCCTTTCGATGGCGGGCTGTTCCTCAGCAAAACCACAACAGCTACATCCGCTGCGGTGGGCGACTATGTGCAGTATCGACTGCAAATTCAAAATACGTCTGAGCGCATACCGGCAACGGGTGTCGTGCTGACCGACGTACCACCAGCCGGCTTCCGCTATGTCCCCGGGTCTGCGCGTTTGAACGGCGCGGCGTTTACCGATCCAGCCGGGGGCGGTGCAGGTGCGGCATTCGTTTTCGAATTGCCGGAAATCGAACCGGCCGCATCTGCGACGCTGACCTATGTCATGGAAGTGACGGGTGGTGCGCGGGGTCGACGCGCCGTGAACGCGGCAAGCGCTACAGCCGATGGTGATGTGGTTTCCAATGAGGCGAGCATCGGTATCGCGCTGCGTGAAGACTTGTTCCGCGATCGGGCAACGCTGATCGGTCGCGTTGTCGAGGGCAATTGTGAAGCTGAGACTTTTTCTGCAGAAGCGGGCGTCGCGGGTGTCAGAGTCTATCTGGAGGATGGACGTTACGCGGTCACCGACGCGGAGGGGCGATACCACCTAGAAGGATTGCTTGCCGGTCGCAGTGTCGTACAGATGGACCCACTGACCGTGCCAGACTGGATGGAGTTGGTGCCTTGTGATGCGCCGCGATTCGGTGGCCGTGCGGATTCGCAGTGGGTCGACCTCATCGGCGGTCAGGTCCAGCGCGCAGATTTTTACCTCAAACGAAAATCGCCAGGCAATGGCGAAGTGTCGCTGAAGCTTGTGAATGCAAGTGGGCGTGCACCAGACACGATCGATTACACGCTGAGCGTTGATGGCACAGGCGATGTCGTCGTTGACGATCTTAGCGTGACGGTTCTGCTGCCCAAGGCGGCGACGCTCGACCCGCAGTCAGCGCGCTTGAATGGTCGGAAAATGCCGAGCTTGCGCCAAACCGGTAGCGCTGTGGTGTTTGTCATGGGTGAGCGTGATCGGGCTTGGCGCGATCAGCTGACGTTCACCGCCGAGATTGACCCAGCCTTCGCCGGCGAGCTGGTGTCGAAAGCGGTTGCCAATTTCAATACGCCAGCCGCACGCAACCAACGAACGCCGGTCGGCGAGGCAAGAATGCAAAGAGAGGCTGCAACGACCGAAAACGCGGACTACGTGCTCTCGCTGACTTTTGATGTGCTCTCCGCCGAGCTTTCGGCTGAGGATCGCGCGACCCTCGATGCGTTGGTTGCCGAGTGGGATGGCGTGTACGACATTGACCTTGTCGCGACCGGCCATACCGACGCGGATCGAATCGCGGCGCGAAACCGGACAATTTTCGCGGACAACTATGCACTGTCGAGTGCGCGGGCGGCTGCAGCAGCCGAGTACTTGGCGCGCGCCCTGAAGATCCCGGCAGGCAACATCACGACTAAGGGCGTGGGTGCCGATGTGCCCGTCGCATCCAATGACACTGAGGCAGGCAAACGACGGAATCGTCGTGTTGAGTTGATCATGTCCGGAATTCGACCAGGCAAACAAAGCGCGGTCTTGGTCACGCAGTCGGCGAGTGATGTTCTCAAAATCGACACGGTGGGCCGCACGCCAGGTCCAGACTCGGTAGAAGATCCGCTGGATGCGAAGATCCGGGAGATCAACGAACGCTTGGATCAAGGTGACAACGCTGCTGCGGAGGCGTTGAGCACCGTACCGTCGTCGGACGGTATCGTTTGGCCGACAGCGGCGTATCAGCCTGCGATTCCGAGCACGACTATCGCGGTCGCTCACGGTGTCGATAGCAAGGTCGAGCTGTTGGTCAACGGCGAGCCTGTCAGTGCGCTTAACTTTGAGGGCGCAACGGCCAATGATGCGAAAACGCGACTCCTCAGTCAGTGGCGGGGTGTTGACCTCGAGGATGGTGAGAACCGCATTGAGGCGCGCGTAATCGCTTCTGATGGCAGCTTGCTCGACACGTTCCGTCGCAGTGTACATTTCGCGGGACATCCGATCCGCGGTGCCTTGCTACCCGACCAATCGCGCTTAATCGCCGATGGACGTAAACGTCCGGTCGTCGCTGTACAGTTGTTCGATGGTTCGGGGGAACCGGCTCGGGAAGCGTCGGTGGGTGATTTTAGTGTCAATGCGCCGTATCGGTCTTGGTATGAAGTCGCCCAGGAGCGTGAAAATGCCCTGGTCGAGCTGAACCAGCGAGATCCGTTCTATCGCGTTGGTCCGAATGGCATCGCGTATATCGAACTGGAGCCGACGACCCAGGCGGGTGAAGTGACGCTCCGATTGTTGTTCCCGAATCAACGGGAGCAACTGCTGCGCACCTACCTGGAACCTGAGCCACGCGACTGGATCCTGGTCGGTTTCGCTGAGGGCACGGTTGGCTACAACACGCTGCGTGACAATGCGGAACTGGCAGTTCGCAGTGGATTCGAAGATGAAGTCTACGACGAGGGTCGCGTCGCGTTCTTTGCCAAGGGTCGTGTCAAAGGCGATTACTTACTAACCATCGCGTATGACAGTCGCGGCAATGCCGAGGACCTGGATAGGTTCGAAGCCCCGATTGATCCCGATGCTTACTACACACTGTATGCAGATGGCACGGAATCCCGGTTTGAAGCTGCAAGTCAGAGAAAACTCTATCTGAAACTAGAGCGACGCCAATTTTCGGCACTGTTTGGTGACTTCAGCACGGGGCTGTCGACCAACGAGCTCGCGCGCTACGAGCGACGTTTCAATGGTCTGCAAACGACATACTTCGGCGAGAACGTCACAGTGAACGCGTTTGCCAGCGAAACCGATCAACGTCTGACGCGAGACGATATTCCGGGTGACGGTACTTCAGGTCTCTACCGATTGAGCGGACAAGATATTGTGCCGAATAGCGATGTGGTTCGAATTGAGACACGAGATCGTTTCCGAGCGAATGAGGTTGTGCAGTCGCGCGCGCTGACGCGGTTCGTTGATTACGACATCGATTACATCAATGGCACGCTGTTCTTCAAGCAGCCGATTGCCAGCCGTGACAGCGATTTGAACCCGCAGATTATCGTGGCTGAGTACGAATCGCGTAGCGCTGGCGATCAGGACCTTGTTGCGGGTGGGCGCGTCGCGGTCAAAACATCCGACGATCGGTTTGAAGTTGGCGTAACCGGTATCCAAGAAGAAAACGCAGTAGATGCGAACCTCTTGGTAGGCGCAGATTTGCGTTGGCAAGTCACGCCGGAGACTTTGGTGACCGCGGAGTATGCGGATACAGAGCGCGATGACCTGACCGCTCAGACTTCGGGCTATGCGTATCGGGTTGATGTGGAGCATCGCACGGGTGCTGTGGACGCGCGCATTTATCACTCACACGCCGATGCGAACTTTGGTTTGGGTCTCCAGGCCGCGAGCCAGGTCGGTATCGAGCAGACTGGGGCGGACTTGCGGCTTCAGTTCGCTGAACGTTGGTTCTTACAAGCTCAAGCGGCGTTACAAGAAAACCTGGACACTGAACTTGAGCGGGAAACCTACCAAGCGGACGTCCGGTATGAAGACGAGCGCAACAGCGCGTTCTTGGGCTTGTCCAGCGTGTCGGACAACGCGGCCGATGGCCAGCAACGTGAGTCTGAGTTGGTTCGAGCCGGGGTGGCGCGAAATCTGTTCCGCAACCGAGTCACCCTACGAGCTTCCGCCGAACAGTCGATCGGGTCCTCCGATGGCGTTGTGGACTATCCGGCACGCCAGGTTTTGGGGCTCGATCTGAATTTGCGTACGGCTACGTTGTTCGCAGAACACGAATGGGCCGAGGGACAGTCGGTCGATGCGCAGACGACGCGAGTCGGTCTGCAAACTTCGCCGTGGCAACGCGCGCAATTCACAAGCTCGCTGGACAACCAAGTGACCGAGTTCGGACCGCGTCTGTTCGCGAACTTCGGTTTCGTCCAAGGGTTGCAGATCAACGAGCGGTGGACGCTCGACTTTGGCGTTGACCATAGCAACACGCTGATTGAGCAAGATGCACTGATTTTCGATGTGGATCGCGAGCTCGCCTCTGGGTCGATCCGCGAAGACTATGTTGCGGGCTACGTCGGCGCCGCGTATCAGTCGGAACTCTGGTCCGCCAACACTCGTGCTGAGCACCGGAACGCAGATAACGGGACGCGCGACACGGTGTTGTTCGGCTGGTTCCGTGAGCCGGTGGCTGGCCATGGTCTGTCCGCAGGTCTGCAGTACACCAACGACGATAGAATCGACTCGGGTCAGCAGGTCCGCGGTGACTTCCGAGTGGGATGGGCGTATCGCGTTGCAGACCGTCGTTGGTCCTTCCTTGATCGGCTCGACATTATCCATGAAGAGCAGACCAACCTTGGCGCATCAAGAGAGTCGATGCGCTACGTCAACAACTTCAATGCGACCCGGCGGATCGGCCCCGCTGGCGAGCTCACTCTCCAATACGCGGCAAAATACGTGAGCACTGAGTTCGATAGCATTCGGTTTAGTGGTTACACCGATCTGACCGGTGCCTCTTATCGTCGAAGCTTCCGCCCCCGTTGGGACTATCAACTTCAGGCGGGCATGTTGCATAACTGGGACAGCGGCACGCGTGACTTTACCGCCGGCGCCGCGATCGGTTTCAATCCACGCGACAATGTGTGGTTAACGTTCGGATACAACTTCGCCGGATTCCGAGATGAAGATTTCGAAGCGGCGCGCTATACCGCGAGTGGCCCGTTCTTGCGGGTCGCGATCAAGGCCGACCAAGAGACGCTTAAGGCCATCGCCGGAAGAATTCGCGGCCGCCAGTAAGCCTGTAAACGCGGTAGACTATCGGGATGATAGATATCGACGCGCTTCTCGGCGCGGATGGGCCTGTTGCAGGCGCAGTGCACAACTACCAACCCCGTTTATCGCAGCAGCTGATGACGCAAGCTGTAGCGGAAGCGATTCAAAACGGCGAACGATTGGTGGTAGAAGCCGGCACCGGCACTGGCAAGACATTCGCCTATTTGCTGCCCGCTTTAATGGGCGGCGCGCGCACTATCGTATCCACCGGGACTCGTGCGTTGCAGGATCAGCTGTTCCACCGCGACCTGCCGACTATCGCAAAAACGCTCGGGCGCCCGATTAAAACCGCGTTGCTTAAGGGGCGATCGAACTACCTTTGTTTGCATCGGTTGGATCTTGCATTGCAGGACGCCACGGCGGTGACATCTGTACAGGCGCGGGTGCTGACGGAATGGCGCGACCATACCCGCGACGGTGATCGCCGAGAGGTCACCGAAGTTGCGGAGGACGATCCGGTGTGGCCACGCGTCACATCGACAGCTGACAATTGCCTGGGCCAGCAATGCCCATTTTTTGACGACTGCTATGTGGTCAACGCACGGCGCAAGGCACAAAAAGCGGATCTCGTGGTCGTCAATCACCACTTGCTTATGGCTGATCTCGCATTCCGGGAAGGTGGTTTCGTCGAGTTTCTACCCGATGCCGACGCGATCATCATCGATGAAGCCCACCAACTACCCGATATTGCGCTCGAGTTTTTTGGTACGTCCGTGTCGCATCGGCAATTTCTAGATGTGCTTGCCGAGTTGGAGGTGGCGTTGGCCGGTTTTGCGACGGATGCGGTGGAGACGCGTCTTCGAACAGCTCGACGATGCGCCTTGGTGGTGCGGGAGGCGGCACCACGGGAAGCAGGTCGGTACGAGTCTGACTCGCTCTCGGAGTCCTTGCATTCGGCGGTGACGGAACTGAACGACGCGCTCGACGATCTTATTGGTGCCGTCGATGCGATTGGCCATCTTGAACCTGCTCAGACGCAACACCTGGATCGACTATTGAGAATTTCTGATCGTCTGCGGATTGTTGCGGCGGACAGCGATGAGGATGGTATGCGATGGGTGGATGTGACCCGTCGCGGAATGCGCTGGCATATGACGCCTTTAGATATCGCACCGCGGATGCGAGCCGCGATCGACACGACCGGTGCTGCATGGGTTCTGACTTCGGCGACGCTGGCTGTTGGAGAAGACTTCACCCACATACTAAATCGACTGGGTTTGGATGATGCTCGCTGCGTACAGTTCGCAACACCATTCGCGCTCGCGGAGCGTGCACGCCTGCTGATTCCTAAAACGTTGCCGATGCCGCAGGAACGTGGCTATGTAGCGGCGCTGCTGTCGTTGACCACTCCGTTGTTATCGGCAACCGAAGGCGGCGCGTTCTTCCTGCATACGAGTTACCGCGCATTGCGAGAGAGTTCCGAGTGGTTCGCACAACGTCCTGCATTGCTCGGCGAAAGGCCTTTATTGGTCCAGGGCGATCAACCTCGCGACCGCTTGCTGGCCGAGTTCCGACAGGCCGGCAATGCCGTACTCCTCGGCACAGGGACTTTTTGGGAAGGTGTGGACGTACGCGGCGATGCGTTAACGATTGTGGTGATCGACAAACTGCCATTCGCAGTGCCCGATGATCCGTTACTGGTCGCACGCAGCGCGCACTTGCAAAATCAAGGGTTGAACCCGTTTCGACACCACCAATTGCCAGAAGCCGTTTTGGCCTTGAAGCAAGGGGCAGGTCGATTGTTGAGAGATCCGGCGGATTTCGGGGTGATCGTGATTGGTGATCGTCGAATCGTTGAGCGCAGCTACGGACGCATGTTCGTATCGGCGCTGGGTCCGATGCCGGTGCTGGATAGTGCCGACGACGCCGCAGATTTTCTGCGTTCGATGAAGGTTAGTGAACCAAAGGCGGGGGCGGTGCAATGAGTGGACTCGCACGTTGGCTGAGCGTCGACACGTCAGGCGAGCTGTGCAGTGTCGCATTGTCAGCAAATGATCGAGTGGTCTCGCAGTCTTTCTCTGACGCGAGGTTCAATGCGCGTCGATTGCCTAGTGCAATTGCCGAATTGTGCGCGACTCAGGATCTGACTGTCGCAGATATTGAGGGTTACGTTTATGCGGCCGGCCCAGGCTCTTTCACTGGCCTGCGGATAGGCATTGCATTGGTTCAAGGTCTCGCTTTGGCGGCAAACGCCCCCGTTGCTGGTGTGTCCAGTTTGCGTGCAATCGCGCATGCGGTGCTTTTGGCCGAGCCGGCCTGGCAAACCGTCAAAGTCATCAACAACGCGCACATGGGTGAGGTATTCCTCGGTAGCTACGAGCGGCGCGACGGCATGGCGTGCGAGGTTGTGGAGGATGCCCTGACCGACCCAGCGGCAGTGCAAGACGCCTCGATTGATGGATTCGCTGGCGATGGCGTCGCTTTGTGTCAGTCATTGGCTGACGTTGGAACACCGCACTACGAAGGGCCGGTTGCGACAGCCGAAGCGCTCCTGGAAATCGCGCGGTGTGACGTCAATACGGTGTGGACGCCGGCGGGGCAGGCGCAAGCGGTTTACCTGAGAGCTGACGAGGCGATGGTACAAAAACCGGCGAAACGTCGATCATAAGGCAACTCGTGTAACATTCCTGTAACGGGATGTGGTTGTAATGCGGTGATTCCACAGGACGACAGACCATGAGCGGGCCTCGAATCATAATTGTTGAAGATGAAGTCGCCATCAGTGACATGGTGACGTTTCACCTCTCGCGTGCCGGTTACGAAGTTGTTCAAGCACTCGACTGTCAACAAGCGCGGGAGCGCTTGGCCGATCAAGGCGCGGACCTTGCAATCGTAGACTGGATGTTGCCGGACATGAGTGGGCTCGAATTGGTTCGGTCTTTGAAACGTGACCCACAGTTCGAAGATTTAGCGATCATCATGTTGACCGCTCGAGCGGACGAACAAGACAAAGTTCGTGGTTTGGATAGTGGTGCCGATGATTACATCACGAAGCCATTTTCGTCGCGAGAGTTGATATCCCGTATTCAGGCTGTATTGCGCCGCGCTGCACCGGCTGCAAACGAGAGCTATACAGCAGGGACGCTTAAGATCGATGCGGTGGGTCATCGCGTATACGCGGGCGAGGAGGAGGTGTCACTTGGACCGAAGGAATACCGTCTTCTTAAGTTTTTGGTCACACACCCCGAGCGTGTGTATAGCCGAGCACAACTTCTAGACCGTGTTTGGGGCGCCAACGTTTACGTTGAAGAGCGCACCGTCGACGTGCATATTCGTCGTCTGCGCAAAGCGCTAGAGACCCATGCTGCCGACAGCTATATCCAAACCGTTAGAGGGGCCGGATACCGGTTCTCAGCCCGAGCGTCGTAGTGCCAAACTCCATTCGCAACGCCCTGCTTAGAGTCGCTTTTCTGCTCGCAGCAGGCTTCGCGATCGGCGCCTATTTCGGATTCCCGGTGTATGGGTTGCTAGTCGCGATGGCTGGCTCGTTTTTTCTGCAGCTGTTCCGCGTATTGCGGCTTGAGCGCACGCTCGCACAACGCAAGCGAGTCATGGTGCCAGACGGTGACGGCGTCTGGCCGCGTGTTCTTGCCGGGATCCACTACCAGCAGTCGCGCGTCAAAAAACACAAAAGTAGTTATCGGCGCCTCATGAAAGAGGTACGCCAATCGACCAATGCACTGCCCGATGCAATCGTTGCGCTGAATGCAGAGCATGAGATTGAGCGCTTCAATGCCGCCGCGGAACGCATGATCGGCCTGCAGAAGCGTCGTGATCGAGGCCAACGGATCGACAATCTGCTGCGCCACCCCGATTTTGTAGCGTTCCTTAGGAAGGCTGACTTCGAATCGACAATTACTATCCCATCGCCTCGCGGGGAAGACTGCTGGCTTTCGGTTCAGCTCGTTGCCTATAGCGACGACAATCGACTATTGATTCTCCGAGATGTGACCGAACGAACGCGGTTGTCTCGTATGCGCCGCGATTTTGTGGCCAACGCCTCGCATGAACTACGAACACCACTGACCGTGCTTGCTGGCTACCTCGAAGCTATGGAGAGCGACGAGGTCCTACAGTCAGAGTGGGCGAAACCATTGGAAGAGATGCGGATTCAATCTGAGCGGATGCGTTCGATGCTCGACGAGTTGCTGGCGTTGTCGAAGCTTGAGGCGAAGACCCAGGCATCGACGGAGCAGCCTGTAGAGATGCCGAGTTTGGTTCGTGACGTTGCGATGTTGCTGAGTCAGGAGGAGCGCGTCATTAACGTCGAAGTCGACGAAGGCTTACAAATTCTCGGCGAGTTTTCGGACTTAACATCGATTGTCACTAATCTCTTGTCGAATGCGCTGCGGTACAGCGACGCAGGGACTGCGGTTGAAGTTGATTGGACCGAGACCCCGGAAGGCGCCGTGCTGAGTGTGACCGATCATGGAGAAGGAATCGCCGAGGAAGATCTTCCCCGCTTGACGGAGCGCTTCTTTCGGGTCAACCGCGGCCGTAGTCGGGAAAGCGGCGGCGTTGGTCTCGGACTTGCGATTGTGAAGCACGCTCTGGCGCGCCATGACGCGGTGTTGAGTGTGTCCAGTCAACTGGGCGAGGGTAGTTGCTTTCGCTGTGAATTCCCGATGGAACGAATCGTCAGAAATCCTGTCCCAATGGTCAGTGCGGTCGTGCGGTAGCGCGGCGTGTGAGATGTGCCCCAGGTTTTGATCAGCCAAGCGCTGTTATACTCAATAGATGATTGCCGAGCTTCCAGACTGCTCGCGCAAGGTTGATACCGATGAATACATTAGATTTGAACCATCATATTTCGAAGCGCTTCAACAAGGATCTTGAAGACCTTCGGAACAACGTTCTCGCGATGGGCGGGCTTGTCGAGACCCAACTTGCTAAGGCGATCGAAGCGATCGTCTCGGGCAACAGCGAACTCGGTTTGAAGGTCGCGCACGATGACTACAAGGTCAATCGATTTGAAGTTGCAATCGACGAAGAATGCAGCCGAATCCTCGCCACACGCGGTCCGACGGCCTCGGATCTTCGGCTCATTGTCGCAATCGTAAAGACGATCACCGATCTTGAGAGGATCGGTGATGAGGCTGAGAAAATCGGTTTCCTCGCATCGAAACTCGCGACTATGGACCGACCAGCGGGCTCGTATAGCGAGTTAAAGACCATGGGCAATCAAGTCAGCGCCATGCTCCAAGCGGCAATGGATGCGTTCGCTCGGCTTGATGCCGAAGCTGCGTTGAAAACGGTTCGGGACGACGAAATCGTCGACGAAAACTACGAGATGATTCAGCGCCAGTGCATCACTTTTATGATGGAAGATCCGCGAACGATCAAACGGGTGATGAACGTCACCTGGGCGGCACGCTCCCTTGAGCGCATTGGTGATCACGCGAAGAATATCGGTGAGTACGTGATCTATATGGTTCACGGTAAAGATGTTCGCCACATCGACGTCAAAGACGTCGATCTCGATTTGATGAAACGCACCTGATTTAGATCTTTGACTCGCAGACTCGCCAACTTCGTTACTTTTTTGGTGTGTGCCGGAATGATGGCATTCGCTTTGTATTCTGAGCATGTGCTGGGACTTTATCCGTGCCCGTTGTGTATTTTTCAACGAATCGCGGTGATTGCTGTTGGCTTGATCGCGCTAGCGGCCGCACTGCACAACCCAGACGGGGGTGGGCGCTTTGCTTATGTGTTTCTGGCCGTCGTGGCGGGTGGGCTAGGTGTTGCTGTAGCTGGGCGCCATGTCTGGTTGCAAGGATTGCCTCCGGACCAAGTGCCTGCTTGCGGCGGTGCTTCGCTCGATTATCTGATGGAGACGCTGCCGCTAATGGATGCGTTACGCCAAGTGCTCACCGCTTCCGGTGAGTGCGCCGAGGTGTCATGGCGTTTTCTGGGGCTGACAATGCCGATGTGGGTATTGATTTCCCTGACGGGATTGGTGCTCTGGGTGATTGGCACGAACTGGCGGCTGCCAGCACAACGTCGTACGACCACGGCTTAGCCGGAAGCGGCGTCTGCTCCAATCATTGTTCGCATGATTGTCTCGTAGATGTCTGCGAGCGTCGCAACATCATCCATCCGGACATGCTCGTTCACCTTGTGAATGGATGCGTTGATTGGCCCAAGTTCCACGACATGTGTCCCGGTCGGTGCAATAAATCGACCATCGGACGTCCCCCCGCCCGTAGATAATTCGGGTCTTCGACCGGTATGCGTTGCAATGGCGTCGCTGACCGAATCTGTGAGATGCCCCGGTTGCGTGAGGAAGGGCTCTCCGGATAGGTGCCACTTCAGATCGTAGTCGAGGTCGTGCTGGCCCAACGTCTTTTCGACTTCGCGGCGAAGATCCTCGTGATGCCACTCCGTCGAATACCGAAAATTGAAGCGGCAGTACAAAGTTGCCGGCGTTACGTTCGGTGCGCCGACACCAGCCTCTAGCTGTACGACCTGAAACGTTGTGGGCGGGAAGTGGTCGTTGCCGTTGTCCAGCGGCATGTCATAGAGTGCTTTGAGCACAGGCGCGAAATCCTGAATCGGATTTCGTGCGAGCTCTTGGTAGGCAACGTGGCCTTGGATGCCCTTCACGGTCAGCATGCCGCTCAACGAACCGCGCCTTCCGATCCGGATGAGATCGCCGAGGGCCTCTTGACTGGAGGGTTCGCCGACAACGCACCAGTCGATTTTCTCGCCACGCGCTTCGAGGGTTTGCATGACCTTCAGAGTTCCGTCCCTCGCAGGCCCTTCCTCGTCGCTGGTCAGTAGAAGCGCTAGCGAACCGTCTGGTTTGGGTGTTTTGGCGAGAAAGCGCTCCGCGGCGACCACCATTGCCGCGAGGCTGGTTTTCATGTCCGCGGCGCCTCGGCCGAACAGCAGGTCATCGACTCGTGTGGGTTCGAACGGCGGCGTCTTCCATTGCGCGAGGTCGCCGGGCGGCACGACGTCGGTGTGGCCTGCGAAACAGAGAACCGGACCTTGCGTGCCGTGACGGGCCCATAAATTATCCGTTGGTGCGGCAGGGTCACCAAATCGCATGGATTCGCACGTGAAGCCTACGTTCTCGAGGCGCTCGGCGAGTAGTTGCTGGCAGCCAGCATCATTTGGTGTAACGGACTCGCGAGCGATGAGCTGCTCGGTCAATTCGAGGGGGTTGGTATCGGTCATGGCCGCAAGTTCGCATAAAAGTACTGTTGAGACAACGATTCTGCGCGTTCGGCTCGGAACGTGCGAAACCGTTTGAAACAATTTGGTAACTTAGCAAGCTTATTGTGGCAGGTTGTTTTTTTGGGAGCGGTTTCTGGTGAAAGCCGTTTTGGCAGTTTTGGCGTTGTTACTGGTGGGTACACCACCAGTCCATGCTCAAGATGGTCGTGACTTCATCGAAATCGTGGGTTCGTCCACCGTGTTTCCGTTCTCCACCGTGGTTGCGGAGCGGTTCGGACGCCGATCCGATTTTCGCACCCCGACGGTTGAGGCGACTGGCTCGGGCGGTGGCTTCAAGCAGTTTTGTGGTGGAATCGGTGTCACTCACCCGGACATCATTAACGCATCAAGACGAGTTAAAGCTTCGGAGCTGGCGCTTTGCGCTTCCAATGGGGTTAGGGATGTCGTTGAGGTAAAGGTTGGCTACGACGGTATCGTGCTTGCCAATGCGACCGGCCAGCAGCCGTTTACGTTGACGCTCCGTCAAATTTGGCTGGCTTTGGCTGAGCAAGTTCCAGACCCCGATGGTACTGAGCACTTGGTTAAGAACCCCTATGTGTTTTGGTCGGATATCGCGCCCGAACTGCCTAGTGCTCGAATCGAGGTTTTTGGTCCTCCGCCGACATCCGGGACGCGTGACGCATTCGTTGAACTGGCGATGGCAGGCGGCTGCATGAGTTTTGACTGGGTCGCTGCGATTGAGCGGGAAGACCCAGTTCGGTTCAAGTCGATCTGTCAGACCGTTCGCGAGGATGGTCAGTTTATCGAGGCGGGCGAGAACGATAATTTGATTGTTCAGAAGCTGAGAGCCAACCCAGCGGCCTTAGGTATTTTTGGTTTCAGTTTTTTGGATCAGAACGCCTCAAATGTCCAGGGTGCGAGCGTCGGTGGGTTCGCGCCCACGTTTGACAACATAGCAGCGGGAAATTACCCAGTTTCTCGGCCCCTGTACTTTTACGTCAAGCGCGCACATGTCGATGTCATTCCTGGTTTGCGCGAGTTTTTGGCTGAGTTCACGAGTCATCGTGCGTCTGGCGCAGATGGATATCTTGCCGATCGCGGCTTGGTGCCTTTGCCGATCAACGAACGGGCGGAAGTCCTAGCAAGCGTCTTAGCGCTCAGTCCCCTCCGCCTATGAACCAAAGCACCGCACTGTTTCGCGTTGGGCGGCGATGCAACCGTTAACGATCCTCATAATTGCGGTGTTGTGCGGCAACGCGATGTATTTCGTCGCGAGTCGTCGGGCTATTGCAATGGTCGACCACCGGAAGTCTTTGCGAGCCCTGCCAGGGCATTACGGCGCGTACTCGTTGCTGTGGGTAGTCGTTCCGGTACTCGCTTTGCTCTTGGTGTGGTCTATGCTCTCGAGCCGCGTCATCGACATGCAGATGCAGCGAGATTTGCCAGACGCGGTTGTGGCGCAAGCCGCTGGAAACGTGAGTCTGGCTTTGAATGAGATCCGCAACGTTGCTACGGGCGTTGTCGTGAGCCAGGACCCAGAAATCGTCGCACTTGCCAGTCGATTCAACGAGTTGAAAGAGGCGAGTCGAAATATTGCTTCCGGCTTCGCGTTGGCTTTGATCCTGGCCGGCGCAGCGTTCAGTTTGTGGAGAACAGAGCCGAGATTCACGGCCCGACACAGCGTCGAGCGGTTTATTCGCGCGTTGCTGTTTCTCGCGTCGACGATCGCCGTACTGACCACGGTTGGAATTGTCGCATCGGTCTTGATCGAGGCGATACGGTTTTTCGATGCAGTGCCGATGACCGAGTTTCTGTTCGGACTTGAATGGAGTCCGCAAACCGCCATTCGTGCGGACCAGGTAGGTGGTTCGGGGAGCTTCGGTGCGGTGCCGCTGTTCGCTGGCACATTATTGATCACCGCCATTGCTATGCTGATCGCGACTCCGGTCGGTCTAATGACCGCGATTTATCTCAATGAATATGCGCCGGAGTCATTTCGGACTGTAGCCAAACCATTGTTGGAGGTGTTGGCAGGTATCCCCACGGTGGTGTACGGATTTTTCGCGGCGTTAACCGTCGCACCACTGCTGCGTGATTTCGGTAACGCTATTGGATTGTCGGTGGCCTCAGAGAGTGCCCTCGCGGCGGGGCTAGTTATGGGCATTATGATAATCCCTCTGATTTCGTCATTGTCCGATGACGCGTTGACCGCGGTTCCCAGGACGATGAAGGACGGGTCTTTGGCATTAGGTGCCACTCGGTCGGAGACCATCAAACAAGTGTTGTTACCCGCTGCGTTACCGGGAATTGTCGGTGGTACGCTGCTTGCGATATCGCGTGCGATCGGGGAGACCATGATCGTCGTGATGGCGGCCGGGTTGTCTGCGAACCTAACTGCGAATCCGTTCGAGGCGGTCACGACTGTGACCGTGCAGATCGTAACGCTGCTCGTCGGTGACCAAGAATTCGATAGTGCGAAGACTCTGGCTGCGTTCGCGCTCGGGTTGCTCCTTTTTGTGGTCACGCTTGGCCTGAACGCGCTCGGTTTGCGTGTCGTTCGTAAGTACCGTGAGCAGTACGAGTAGGGTGGCGCGATGAGTACGACAGCGCAAAATGCCGTGGATTTGTCTCTGAAGCGCCGTTACGCGCGTGAGCGGCGGTTTCGTGCGTATGGTTTCGCGGCGGTGATGGTCGGTATTGTATTTCTTGTCGCATTCTTCGCCACAGTCATTAAGAACGGCGTCAGTGCGTTTCAACAGACTGAACTTGTTCTTCCAGTTTCTATAAGCGCCGCCGACGTCGACCCGAAAGGTGACCGTAGCCGCGAGTCGCTTGCGTCGGGCGACTATGAAATCGTGATTCGAGATGCGCTGTCACGCTTGTTCATCGATGTGCGCAGTCGACAAGATAGACGTGCGGTGAGCGCACTTGCCAGTTTTGAATCGAGCTTTGCGCTGCGCGAGGCGGTGTTGGCCGACCCAACGCTCGTTGGCACGCAGATTGAGCTGAGAGTGCCGGCCAGCGCCGACATCGACATGCTGATGAAGGGCAACATCGACCGGAGTGTTGATGAGGTACAGAGAACGGTCAGCGATCGACAGATCGCGTGGGTGGATGAGCTCAAGCAGCTGAACCGAATCTATCTGAGGTTCAATGCCGCGTTTTTTAGCAACGGTGATTCACGTGACCCCGAACTCGCCGGCATTCGCGGCGCGGTTATGGGTTCGTTTTACATGCTGCTCGTCACAGTCGCGTTTGCTTTCCCAGTCGGCGTGGCGGCGGCTGTCTATCTTGAGGAATTTGCTCCTCGCAATCGCTGGACGGATCTCATCGAAGTTAATATCAATAACCTCGCCGCGGTGCCTTCGATCGTCTATGGGTTGCTCGGCCTCGCGGTGTTTATCAATTGGATGTCGCTGCCTCGGTCTGCCCCGGTCGTCGGTGGTTTGGTTCTCGCGCTGATCACGTTACCGGTGGTGATCATTGCCGCTAGAGCTGCGATCAAGGCGGTTCCACCCTCGATTCGTGATGCGGCGCTCGCGGTTGGTGCATCGCAAGTCCAAACAGTGTTTCAACATGTGGTCCCGTTAGCGCTGCCCGGGATTCTCACGGGGACGATCATCGGTATGGCGCGAGCACTAGGTGAGACCGCGCCGCTATTGATGATCGGGATGGTCGCGTTTATCGTGGATGTGCCTAACGGACCCCTTGAGCCGGCTACCGCGTTGCCTGTGCAGGTATACCTTTGGGCCGACAGCCCAGAGCGTGCGTTTGTAGAGCGAACGTCGGCAGCGATTATCGTGTTACTCGGCTTCTTGCTGTTGATGAATTTGGCGGCTGTACTATTGCGGCGCCGTTTTGAGCGCACTTGGTAACCCCGAACTTTCGGAAGAGATGATAGGTTTCTGGGTTCTAGGCGAATATGGCGGGGGAATTGACGATCGACGAGTCGTATGACGATAAGGCTGAACAGGATCTTCCTGAATCCGACCTCCTGAAAGCCCGTGGAACGCTTCCGGCGACAGACACAGTCGGTAGTCCTTTTGTTGTGGACCCCTATTTCCAGGCCCATAACCTGAATGTGTTTTACGGCGAGACTCAAGCGATCAAGAATGTCAGTCTCGAGATTGCACGCAATGAGGTGGTCGCGCTGATCGGCCCCTCGGGTTGCGGGAAATCCACGTTCTTGCGTTGTCTTAATCGTATGAACGACACGATCGAAAACGCTCGCGTTGAAGGCACGATCAAGCTAGATAAGCAGGATATTTATGACCG
This sequence comes from Pseudomonadota bacterium, assembly GCA_038533155.1. GTDB lineage: Bacteria > Pseudomonadota > Gammaproteobacteria > Steroidobacterales > Woeseiaceae > CALBPI01. The sequence continues at coordinate 23,086 of JBCAZH010000007.1, forward strand.
TGCGATGGATGTTGTTGCGTTGCGAGCGCGCGTGGGTATGGTGTTTCAGAAGCCCAACCCGTTCCCAAAGTCCATCTACGATAACGTTGCTTACGGCCCGCGCTTACACGGGCTGGCGCGAAATCGCGCCGAACTTGATGAAATTGTTCATACAAGTTTGGAAAGAGCAGGTCTTCTTTCGGAAGTCAGAGACCGATTACACGATACGGGTACCAGTTTGTCTGGCGGCCAGCAGCAGAGACTTTGCATCGCTCGCACCATCGCAGTCAGTCCAGAGGTCATTCTGATGGACGAACCTTGCTCTGCACTCGATCCGATTGCGACGGCAAAAATCGAGGACTTGATCGACGAGCTTCGTGAGAACTACGCGATCGTAATCGTGACCCATTCGATGCAACAAGCCGCTCGCGTTTCCCAGCGTACCGCCTACTTCCACCTGGGCGAGCTCGTTGAGGTCGACGAAACTGATCGGGTATTTACCAATCCGCAGCACCGACTGACCGAAGACTACATTACGGGTCGATTCGGTTAGCGGATCTGCGCTCACCGCCTAAATCAGCACGGATGCCCAAGCTTTTTGATCGAAACCTGAGAGTGTGGGACCGGCGCCAACCAAAACAGGCCGTTTGATCAGCGTTGGATTCGCGCCGAGCGTTTCCGCCGCTTGTGTGCTATCGAGCTGCTCGCGGGTAGTCTCATCGAGGTTGCGCCAAGTCGTTGATCGACGGTTGATCAACGCATCGGGCCCGACGTCGGCGAGCCAACCAGTAATCGTCGCGACTTCAGGCGTGTTGTCGCGAATGTCGACAAACTCGAAGGGTATATCCTCAGCCTCGAGCCATTTCATAGCTTTCTTGCACGTATCGCAATTCTTCAACCCGTACAGTTGCAACCTCATTGTCCGGCTTCCCTCAGCAATTCATTCAATCCGGTTTTTGCACGCGTTTTCGCGTCGACTCGCTTCACAATAATTGCTGCGTACAACGAGTAGCTACCATCTTTGGAAGGGAGATTGCCAGGAACGACGACGCTGCCCGCTGGCACACGACCGTACGTGATTGCGCCCGTCTCGCGGTCGAAGATCCGCGTACTCTGGCCGATGTAAACCCCCATTGAGATCACGCTGCCTGTCTCCACGATGACGCCTTCAACAATCTCCGATCTCGCACCGATGAAACAATCGTCCTCGATAATCGTGGGACTGGCCTGGATCGGTTCCAACACGCCGCCGATACCCACGCCGCCCGACAAATGTACGTTTTTGCCGATCTGCGCACAGCTGCCAACTGTTGCCCAGGTATCGACCATCGTCCCGGAATCGATGTAAGCACCAATATTCGTATACGAGGGCATCAGCACAACGTCACGTGCTACGAAGGCGCCTTGCCGGACCTGCGCATCCGGCACAACTCGAACGCCGTCTCGTGTGAAATCGTCGTGATCATAGTTGGCGTATTTGAGCGGTACCTTGTCAAAATATCGATTGGGTACTGCGTCAATGACCGCGTTTTCGCGAAGTCGAAACGACAGAAGCACGGCCTTCTTAAGCCACTCATGGACGACCCAGCCCGACTTCCCGGGCTCAGCTACTCGTGCAGTGCCACTGTCGAGTTGGTCGATGGCTTCGTTGACTGCTTTTACGACGTTTTCATCCGAAGCGTTCAGCGAAGTCCGGCGTTCCCAGGCCTCGTTGATCGTATTTTCAAGTTGCATAGTGTCCTCAAGGGCAAGCGGGGTAGTGCCTGCAGAAATCGGCGATCCGCTGCAGAGCTTGGGTGGTTTGCTCAAGTTCTGCAACCAGTGACAGGCGTATTCTGCCTGCCCCGGGATTAATGCCATGCACATCCCGACCAAAATACTGTCCCGGTACGGCGGTCACATGGGTTTGCTCAAACAAAGCCCTACAAAACGCTGTGTCGTCGCCAGGTATCTTCGGCCATAGATAGAACGCCGCGTCGGGCGTAGTCACATTGAGTTCGTTGGCCAAGATGGATTGTGCCGCGGCGAATTTTTCATTGTACGCATCGCGGTTGGCGGCAACGTGATCGTCATCGGACCACGCAACGGTGCTCGCTATCTGGCTGGCAACCGGCAATGAGCAGCCGTGGTAGGTGCGATACTGCGCGAATTGACGAATCAGCTCGGCGTCTCCGGCAACAAATCCGGATCTGAGCCCCGGCAAATTGGACCGCTTAGACAGGCTGTGGAATGCCAGCGTGTTACGGAAGTCGGGTTCAGCCGCATTCAGGATCGAATGCGGTGGCTGATCTCGGTAGATATCGATGTAACACTCGTCGACCACAAGCACAAAGTCATTTTCGACGGCCAGATGCCACAGTTCTTTTAGGTACTCCAGTGAGGCCACGCTACCCGCTGGGTTCACCGGCGAGCACAAATAGAACACCCGCATCCGAGCGAGGATCTCCGGCGTTAGTTGCGATAGATCTGGCAAATAACCGTGAGACTCAGGCGCGTTTAGGTACACCGGCTCCGCGCCTGCCATGAGCGCTGCACCTTCATAAATTTGGTAGAAGGGATTTGGCATTGCTACCACCGCTCGGTCAGCTGGATCGATCAGCGCTTGGGCGATAGCAAACAATCCTTCGCGTGTACCGTTGACAGGGTGCAGCATTCGTTCCGGATCCAAAGCAACGCCGAATCGGCGAGACACCCAGTGACTGCACGCCTCGCGCAAAGAATCCGAACCTCGAATAGAAGGGTACTTGCCAGCGGATTCGGTGAATGCGGTGAGATGCGCATCCAACGCTGCCTGGAAAGGTGCGTGACGCGGCTCTCCGATCGACAACGGAATCGGCGTCAAATGGCTCGGCGCTTGCACTTGTCCGAGCAACTGTGAAAGCCGCTCGAACGGGTAGGGTTGTAGATGCTCAAAACCGGGATTCATAGGTTTTCAACGTTGCCCGGCAACGCCGAGAGCAACGCGTGGCGCAATGCTTCTTGGTGCTCGGCATCCAATGCGTTTTCTTGCTCGTTCGTCAAATAGAAAACATCTTCCGCGCGCTCACCGATAGTGACGATTTTGGCAGCCATGATGTACACACCACAATCGATCAGCGTAATACCGACGGTGTACAAGAGGCCTGGGTAATCTGCGCACACCAACTCCATGATCGTTCGTTCCGTGGTCGGATCATCCCGGAACGCCACTTTGGTTCGTGTGTCGAACATCCGTTGGCGTCTTGGCATTCGACGCTGCACGCTTTCTATCGGGTCATCAACGGCGTGAGGAATCATCTCTAGGCGCGCCTCGATGTCGTTGACAACAGATTCTTCTAGCGGCTGTCCTGTCGGGTTGGCGACGATGTAAGTGTCCAAGCTGAAGCCATTATTCAATTGCTCGATTCTCGCGTCGAGCACGGATAAACCCAATTCGTCGAGACGCGCTGTCACTGCCGCAAAGGTATGTTGAATCTGCGGGGTGTACAGCATGATCGCCAAGGTGTTATCACTGCGTCTCGGCGCCAAGGCCATCATCGGGTCATCAATGCCATCCGTGGCAAGGGCGCTCGTGTGCCAGGCGATCTCTTCCGCGGAATGGCGAAGAAAATAGTCTTCCTCCATGACCGACCATACCGACTCGATAGTGTTGTCGTCGACCACATCGCGTAGTCGCTCGCGGGCCGCCGAAATGGCCGAGTCGATCAATTGTTGACGGTTGACAGGATTCTCAAGACCACGATCAAGCGCTTGCGCTGTCGCTTCATACAAATCGCGAAACAGCTTCGCTTTCCACGAGTTCCAGAGTTTCGGATTGGTCGCCTGTACATCTGCGACGGTCAGGACATACAAGTAATCCAAGCGGCGGCGCGATCCCATGCGATTTGCAAACGCCGCGATGACGTCCGGATCACTCAGATCTTTTTTCTGCGCGGTCATCGATAGAACTAGATGGTTAGCAACCAGCCAGCTTACGAGTTCACTATCATCGTCCTTGAGTCCATGTTCGCGGCAGAACAACAGCGCATCTGTGGCGCCCAACTCAGAATGATCACCACCACGGCCTTTCGCGATGTCGTGGAACAAGCCAGACAAATAGGCGAGCGACGGATCCGGGAGTTGGGACATGACCGTTGCGCAGTGATCGCACGAACCCGTCTTCAGTGCGAATTTTCGTAAGTTAGACACAACGAACAGTGTGTGTTCATCCACGGTGTACGCATGGAACAGGTCGTATTGCATTCGACCGACGATGCGTCCAAATGATGGAATGTAGCGACCCAAAATTCCGTAGCGATTCATCCTCCGCAATTCGGTTGTGACCCCGTGCGGTGCTCGCAAGATATCTAGGAAGAGCCGGTGGTTGCGTGGATGTTGACGAAATTGCTCGTCGACTAATTGTCGATTGCGTCGAAGCAGACCGATTGTACGAGCGCTCACGCCCTTCAAGTCCGGATTGCGCTGCAGTAATCGGAAGACCGTCAGGATGGCCGACGGGTCTCGAAGAAACACATCGTCGTCGATCGCTTGCAGATAACCGTTGCGGCTCACGAACGATTCGTCGATGACGCCGGGCGCGGAATCATGCGGCATCAAGATGTCTTCTTCAAACAACTGCAGCAGCATCTCGTTGGTGCGCGACACTTGCATCACCATGCGATAGTAGCGCTGCATCATTTGTTCGACGCCGAGCGTGAACCGCGAGTCTTCGTAGCCCAATAGTTCGGCCAGCGCTTTTTGGTGGTCGAACAACAGGCGGTCTTCACGCCGTCCGGTCAACACATGAAGGCCGTACCGAATGGTCCACAAAAATTGTCTTGCTTCGATCAAGCGCTCTGCTTGACCGCGCGTCATAAATCCAGCGCTGGCGAGGTCGTCGAAATCGGTTGCACTAACGTGTCGACGCGCGATCCAACTGACCATTTGGATGTCGCGGAGTCCACCTGGGCTGCCCTTGACGTTTGGTTCGAGGTTGTAGCCGGTATCGTCGTAGCGCAAATGCCGTGAACTTTGCTCCTCGCGTTTCGCGATAAAAAACGACGGTGCATCCCAGACTCGGCTCGGTCCCGTGAATTCCACCATTCGCGAGTACAGCTTCGGGTCTCCCACCAACCGCCGAGACTCCATCAATGTGGTCGCTACAGTGACATCTTCCCGCGACAAAGCCTCGCAGTCGGCTACGGTTCGCACGCTATGACCGATCTCCAAACCGGTATCCCATAAGTGTGCAACGAACTGCTCGACCGCGTCGGTTTCCGGGCGACCGTCATCCGCGATGATCAAAATGTCGATATCGGAACTCGGGTGCAGCTGGGCGCGGCCGTATCCGCCTACCGCTACCAGGCAGAAATGGTCGTCGGACACGTTGTTCGTGATCCAAAGGTGAGTCAACGCCGCATCGATGACGCCGGCATGGGCGGCAACTAACAGATCGACCGAGTCACCGCGTCGGAAGCGAGCCGCCAGCTCCTGCTTGGTGGCCTCGATCGCTTCGCGCATTTGCACCGCGTTGGGGGCTCGCGTCCGGAGCCAGCTGATAAACCGGCCTATGGTGGCGTCTGGTCCTGCTGGCTGAGCCGTGTAGATCCCAGTGCCGGCTGGGGCGGTCCCTGCGCGCGGCCGGCGCTCAGGCGGCGCTGGCTCGGTCACGCTGAGCCTCGCCAAGAGTCAGAATTTCGTACCCTGTTGGGGTTACGAGGACCGTGTGCTCCCACTGTGCGGACAACGAGTGGTCTCGGGTGACCACGGTCCATCCATCCGGCAGCAAGCGGGTGTGCCTTTTTCCGGCATTCAGCATCGGTTCGATAGTGAATGTCATGCCGGCCTCGAGCGCCATGCCGGCTCCCGGTTTGCCGAAATGCACGATTTGAGGGTCCTCATGAAATCCTCGGCCGATCCCGTGGCCGCAGTATTCGCGCACCACCGAGCAACGATTTCGCTCGGCGTGTCGCTGGATGACATGGCCGATATCACCGAGCGTGCGTCCAGGTGCGACTTGTTGAATGCCGAGCATCATCGCCTCGTGGCAGATTTTGGCGAGACGTTGGGCCTGTATATTGGGTTTTCCGACCAAAAACATCCGGCTCGTGTCGCCGTGCCAGCCATCTTTGATCACGGTGATGTCGATGTTCAGCGCATCGCCGTGGCGCAGCACGCGATCAGACGGGATGCCGTGACAGATGACGTGGTTGAGCGACGTGCAAATGGACTTTGGAAACGGTACCGGTCCACCGCCGGTGTAATTCAGCGGGGCAGGGACCGCGTCCTGGGTCTCGGTGATATACCGGTGGCAGATATCGTTCAGCTCGTTCGTCGAAACCCCAGGCTTGACATAATCTGTGATCATATCGAGCACGTCGGCTGCCAGTTTACCGGCGAGCCGCATCGCGTCTTGTTCTTCGGGCGTTTTGATCGTGACTGCCATTTCCGTCCTATGATGGCTCGCCAAGAGACGAGTGAGTACAGCGGCCCGCAAGGATACCAGTGCGAAAGCCCAACGGGCCACCTCAACCGCTAGCGGAGCGCGTCGTCTTTGTGCTATAAAGCGCGCGCCGCGGAGCTTTTTGCGGCATAAATTTTTAAAACCACACGTTCATCGACACCTGGTGCTGGGTGCCCCGCCTGAAAAGGGGTTGCGCCAGGGGATGTTCGGAGGCTCAACCCAAGGAGATCCCATGGCTGACGTTACCATGCGCCAGATGCTGGAAGCGGGTGTGCATTTTGGCCACCAAACCCGGTACTGGAACCCCAAAATGGCGCCGTTTATTTTCGGCGACCGAAACAAAATTCATATCGTAAACCTCGAACGCACGCTGCCGTTGTTCCGCGATGCGCTTGCCTATGTGAAAGCGTTGGCTTCCGATGGCGGCAACATCATGTTCGTCGGTACCAAGCGCAGTGCTCGCCAAACGATCGGCAAAGAAGCGGGCCGTTGTGGCATGCCTTTCGTCAACTACCGGTGGCTGGGTGGCATGTTGACGAACTACAAAACGATCAAGCAGTCGATCAAGCGCCTGAAAGACCTCGAGAGCATGGCCGAAGGCGGCATCATCGAATCACTGACGAAGAAAGAGATTTTGAATCTTCGTCGTGAGCAGGAGAAGCTGGAACGTAGCCTTGGTGGCATCAAAGATATGGGCGGTCTGCCGGATGCCTTGTTCGTGGTTGATGTCGGGCACGAAAAAATCGCGATCGACGAAGCACGTAAACTCGGAATTCCCGTGGTTGCGGTCGTAGACACAAACTGCGAGCCCGATGGAATCGATTACGTAATCCCCGGCAACGACGACGCGATGCGTGCGATTTCACTGTACGCAACGGCGATCGCCGATGCAGTGCTCGAAGGTCGGGCGAGTGCGCCTGAGACCATGATCGGCGACGACGACTTTGTCGAGCTTGACGATCAAGGCAATGTCCGCAAGCCATCGGGTGGGCGAGGCAAACCTGCGCGTCGGGCGGCTGCTAAACCGGCGGCCAAGTCCGAAGAAAGTCCAGCCGACGAAGCGGCACCGGCCGAAGCAGCAGCGCCTGCAGCCGACGCTGAAGCTGCACCTGAAACCGCGAGCGAATAAGGACGGAAAAAAAGAATGGCGATTACAGCAAGCATGGTAAAGACGCTGCGTGAGCGCACCGGCGTCGGCATGATGGAATGTAAAAAAGCGCTGGTCGAAGCGGACGGTGATATGGATGCCGCTGCGAAACTGCTGCGCGAAAAAGGTCAGGCCAAAGCAGACAAGAAAGCGGGGCGTGTCGCTGCCGAAGGCAGGATCGTGATCGCACATGGCGACGATGTGTCGGCTATGGTCGAGGTGAATTGCGAGACTGATTTCGTGGCGGCTGACGACAATTTTGTGAAGTTCGCAACTGCGGTCGGTGAACTCGTGGTCAACGAGCGACCCGCTGACGTTGACGCGTTGATGACGTTGTCTCTGGACGGCTCATCAGTGGAAGAAGCGCGTACGGCGCTGGTCGCGAAAATCGGCGAGAACATTGGTGTTCGCCGGTTCGCTTTCGTGGAGTCTGCAGGCGGTGCGATTGCGAGCTATACGCACAACGACCGTATCGGTGCTTTGGTGGCATTGACCGGCGGCGATGAAGATCTCGGTCGAGATATCGCAATGCATGTTGCGGCCAGCGCGCCGTTGTGTGTCGACGAGACCGATGTACCGCAAGCGACACTGGACGCTGAGCGGGAGATCTTGGTGAACCAAGCAGCTGATAGCGGCAAGCCGGAAGAGATCATCCAGAAGATGGTCGATGGGCGGATGCGTAAGTACCTAGCCGAGATTACGCTCGTGGGACAGCCTTTTGTTAAGGACCCCGACACAACTGTAGGCAAGCTCCTGAAAGCGAAAGACGCAAAAGTTGCGAGTTTCCTGCGGTTCGAAGTGGGCGAAGGTATCGAGAAGAAAGAAGACAACTTCGCCGAAGAGGTCATGGCGCAGGTTAAAGCAGCGTCGGAAGACTCATAGAGACTGTTCTCTATGGATTTGTAGCGCAGTCGCCGACCGGGCTGCGCTACACTCTTACCGGCCGGCATTGAGGGGAAGTATCGAGTGGCAGCAAGCGACGCACCAGCATCACGCAGAATTCTGTTGAAGCTCAGTGGCGAGGCGCTCATGGGTGACCTCAAGTACGGCATCGATCCTGCTGTGATCGGTCGTATTGCAGCCGAAGTCGCCGAAATCGTTGGTCAGGGTGTCCAAGTGGCAATCGTTATCGGTGGCGGCAACATCTTTCGCGGTGCTGGACTCGCCAGGTCGGGAATGGACCGCGTCACCGGCGATCACATGGGAATGCTGGCGACAGTGATGAACGCGTTGGCGATTCAAGATGCACTGGAACGTCACGAAGTCTACGCCCGTGTGATGTCAGCTTTGTCGATTAACGATGTCTGCGAGGATTACATTCGGCGTCGTGCTATTCGGCATTTGGAAAAGGGTCGTGTGGTTGTGCTAGCGGCGGGGACCGGCAACCCATTTTTTACTACCGATACTGCGGCGAGCCTGAGGGCTATCGAGATTGGTGCGGACCTGATGCTCAAAGCGACCAAGGTCAATGGCGTGTTCGACAGCGATCCGATGACCAACCCCGATGCCGAGCAGCTACCACAGGTCAGTTTTGATCGCGTGCTGTCCGAGCGTCTGAATGTGATGGATGCAACCGCAATCGTTATGTGCAGGGACAACGAGGTGCCGCTGCGCGTTTTTGATATGACGGAGCCTGGCGCCTTGGTGCGAGTCGTCAATGGCGAGGCACTGGGCACTCTGGTTACAGCCTGAAGGGTCAGGATTGATGATAGAAGAAATTAAACAAGACGCTGACGATCGGATGGGCAAGAGTGTTGACGCTTTGCGTAGCGAGATGCAAAAAATTCGCACGGGCCGTGCTCATACGAGCTTGCTCGATCACATCACCGTCGAGTACTACGGCTCGGATGTGCCACTGTCGCAAGTCTCAAACCTTGGCGTGGAAGACGCTCGGACCTTGACTGTGACGCCGTGGGAAAAAGACATGGTCGGACCGATCGAGAAGGCCATCATGACCTCCGATCTTGGGTTGAATCCGGCGACCGCTGGCACAGTGATTAGAGTCCCTCTGCCGCCGCTTACCGAGGAGCGACGCAAAGATATGATCCGCATTGTGCGCAATGAAGCAGAAAACGGTCGAATTGCAATCCGCAACATTCGCCGTGATGCGCTGGGCGATATCAAAGAGCTGCTCAAAGAAAAAGAGATCGGCGAAGATGATGAGCGCCGTGCGGGTGACGCGGTACAAGCGATGACGGACAAGCATGTCGCGGCCGTGGATGCCGTGCTTGCTGAGAAAGAAGCGGAACTCATGGAGTTCTGAGTTCTGCCGATGGCCGCCAACGATCAAATACATCCGGTTTCTGATTTGCCACGCCATGTGGCGATCGTGATGGATGGGAATGGCCGTTGGGCTCGCAGACGTGGTCTTCCGCGAAACTTCGGCCACCGTTCTGGCGTCAAAGCAGTGCGCGCGGCCGTGCGAAGAGCGGCAGAGCGGGGCGTTGAGCATCTCACGCTGTTTGCGTTTTCGAGCGAGAACTGGAAACGCCCAGCCACTGAAGTCACCGGGTTGATGAAGCTTTTTCTTGATGCTTTGCAGCGAGAGGTCGCTGAGCTTCACGAGAACCGTGTGAGCCTACGATTTATCGGAGACCTGTCTCGACTATCGACACGTCTACAAACAGCGATGGCGGACGCGGAACAACTTACCGCGGACAACGATGGACTGCGGTTGAATATCGCTGTCGGGTACGGAGGACGATGGGAAATCGTCGAAGCGGCCAAAGCAATGGCGCAACGTGTCGCGGCTGGTGAGATGTCGGCCGATGAGATTGATGAGGCTGCACTCAGCGGTACGATGTCTCTGGCCGAAGGTCCAGACCCGGACCTCGTTATTCGGACGGGTGGAGAACAGCGCGCGAGCAATTTCTTGCTGTGGCACATGGCCTACTCCGAGTTGTACTTCAGTGATTTGCTGTGGCCCGATTTTGATGCGCAAGCTTTGGATAGTGCGCTCGACTGGTATCAAGGGCGTGTCCGACGTTTTGGTCGCGTTACTGAGGTAGCTCAGGAGGAAGCGGGCTAGCATGCTGCTGAAGCGTGTCGTCTCCGGGCTTATCGCCGTCGCCGCGATTTTGGTCGTGCTGTTTGTGTTGCCCGAGGGCGCGATTGCACCGGTCCTGTTGGTCGTTGTCGCCGCGAGTGCTTGGGAGTGGAGCAGTCTCGCTCGTCTGAAGGCCACACCATCCCGGCTACTCTACACGCTGCTGATTGTCGGATTGACAGCGCTGTACTGGCGGTTCACCACCCCACAGCTCTTTGGTGGTTTGTTGTCTACGGCCGGATTCTGGTGGATCGCGGCACTCTTTTTGGTGTTGCGATACCCCGTCCGCATACCGAGTTTTGTGGTTAAGGTGGGTGGTCCGCTGACATTGGTATCGATGTTCGCGGCACTGGATGGATTGGCGCGCTTCGGCGATCGTGAGCAACTTCTCGGCCCCGTCCTTTTGTTGTACGTACTCGTTGTCATTTGGGCTGCAGATATTGGCGGCTATTTCGCCGGGCGTGCAATAGGCGGCGCCAAACTTGCCGTGAATGTCAGTCCGAACAAAACATGGGCGGGCGTCTTGGGCGGACTCGCACTGAGCGCGCTGGTTGGATTGGTCGGCGAGTGGATGTTCGATATCGGTTGGTACCGAATTGTCGCGCTGTGCGCGGTTACAGCTGCTGTATCGGTTCTCGGCGATTTGACCATCAGCCTGTTCAAGCGAGAGGCCGGTTTGAAAGACTCTGGGACGCTGTTTCCGGGGCACGGCGGGTTGTTGGATCGGGTCGATAGCATCAGCGCTGGCTCGGTGCTGTTCGCCGGCGGCTTGATTCTAGGTCACGGCCCATGGTGACGTTCACTTACGGGGCACGAGTGTGCGTCCAAAGATCGGCGATCCTCAGAGAATCCGAGTACTTGGGGAACACCGGTGTCGTTTCGTGGTCTGAAAATCCGGTTCTCGCAGGGAATTGTCAATGAGCATCCCTTATTTCGCATTGGCGTTAATACTGACGATCAGTGTTCTCGTCGTCGTCCACGAATATGGACATTACCTGGTCGCGCGACTGTGCGGCATCAAGGTGCTTCGCTTCTCGGTCGGCTGGGGGCGCGTGATTTGGTCGAAGCGCATGGGGCCAGATCAGACGGAATATGCGCTTAGCGCGCTGCCGATTGGCGGATATGTGAAATTGTTGGACGAGCGCGAAGGCAACGTACCTGATGTCGACAAGGGCAGGACTTTTAATGCCCAGCCGGTTTGGCAGCGAATTGCGGTTCTATTCGGCGGTCCGGCATTCAACTTTCTTTTTGCAATTTTAGTCTACTGGTTGGTGTTCGTGATTGGTGCGCCTGCAACGCGGCCGGTCGTTGGTGTCGTGACACCGGAATCACCGGCGGCGCTGGCAGGATTGCAACGCAATGATGTCATCGTCGATATCGGTGGCGTTGCGATCGAGAGTTGGCAAGACGGCATACAGGTTCTTGTCGATGAGCTTGTCGGAGATGGTGAGATCCCCCTTGTGGTGCAGCGGGATGGCCGAGAGCCGTTCCCCGTGACCGTTCGGGTCAGCGAAGAGACTGCGCGCCTTGCTAAGCCCGGACAGCTGTTCGAGGGTATCGGTCTGCGGCCTTGGGCCCATAGTGGACAAATTGGCGAAGTCGTTGCCGACTCTGCTGGCCAGCGCGCTGGACTGTTACCCGGTGACGTGATTGAGACCGTCGATGATGTGCAGACACCAAGTTGGAATGACGTCGTTGATGCGATCCGATCCGAAAACGCAGCCGATACGCTGCAGTTTGGAATTCGACGATCGGGTGAGTTACTTCTGGTCGACGTGACTCCGGACGTAGTCTCGGATGATGCCGGTGAACGACGTCAGGTAGGCTTGCTGCCGGGCGACACGCCTCCGGAGAGTTTGTACGGTGAGAAGCGCCTGGGGATGCTTGCGGCGATTCCCGAAGCTGTCGCGACGACTTGGGACAAGATTGGTTTCACGCTCGAAATGTTTGGACGAATGCTCACGGGTTCGGTTTCCGCGAAGAATATCTCAGGGCCTATCAATATCGCCGAATACGCGGGAGCAACGCTCGAGCGGGGCTTTGTCGATTACATCGATTTTCTCGCCATTGTCAGTATCAGTCTGGGTGTACTAAACCTGCTGCCAATTCCGATGTTGGACGGCGGTCAAATCGTTTATCAGAGCGTTGAGGGTGTCACCGGGAGGCCGGTGTCTGAACGAATGCAAATACTCTATCAACAGGTCGGTGTCGTGCTGTTGCTCGGCGTCATGAGTCTAGCTTTCTACAACGATATCGCACGCATCGTCGAGCGAGTTCTGAGTTGAGTATGCAAGGGGACTTCCATCAAATGAGGCGTTTGCGCAGTTTCTGGATACTTCTGTTTGCGGTTGCCTTCACGGTCACCGGCGTTGCGAATGCGGAGTCGTTTGAAGTCCGCAATATGCGAGTGGAAGGCTTGCAGAGAATCTCGGACGGTACCGTATTCAACTATCTGCCGATCAACATTGGCGATATGGTCGACGAAATACGAATCCGCGAAGCGATTCGAACGCTCTACAGCCAAGCGTTATTCGATTCCATTGAGATGCGACGCGAAGGCAACACCTTGGTGGTCATCGTTAAAGAGCGCCCATCGATCGAGCAATTCACGATCGATGGAAACAAAGACATCAAAACCGAGGATCTAACGGATTCGCTTCGCAGCGTTGGACTTGCGCGGGGCAAGACCTTCGACCGATCCGTTTTGGATGAAGTCAGTCAGTTCTTAGTTGAACAGTATTACAGCCGTGGTAAGTACGGCGTTAAAGTGGATACTCGCGTCGAGGAGCGACAGAACAACGCGGTCGCAGTATTCATTGACGTGGTCGAAGGCGATCGCGCGAGAATTCGACAAATCAACATCGTTGGCAATTCGGTATTCGATGATGAGGAATTGCTCAATGAAATCGAGCTGAAGACACCGAACTTGCTGTCGTTTTTCCGGCAGGATGATCGCTATTCGCGAGAGGCATTGACCGGCGACCTCGAAACGTTGAGTTCATTCTACCTGGATCGGGGATATGCTGATTTCCGTGTGACGTCGACGCAGGTGACGATATCCCCCGACCGCGAAGACGTGTTCATCACGATTAACGTCAAGGAAGGCGATGTCTACACGGTTGGCGAGATCAACATCGCAGGCAAGATGGTGATTCCAGAAGCGTTTCTGCGGCCGCTGATACAGATCAAACCGGGCCAGACGTTTAACCAAAGGTTGCTGACGCAGACGACGGAGTTGATGGTGTTCCGGCTCGGTTCGGACGGTTACGCAGAGTCGCAGGTCGACTTCATTCCCGAGTTGAACGCCGACGATCAGACTGTCGACATTACGATTTTCGTCGAGCCCAACAATCGGATGTACGTTCGGAATATCAACTTCGACGGTGTTGACCAAGTCAACGATGAAGTACTCCGTCGAGAAGTTCGCCAGATGGAAGGCGCGTTTTTGTCCAACCGCTTGTTGGACCGTTCCAAGATTCGCTTACAAAACCTGCCGTACCTCCAGACTGTCGATTTTGAGACGGTACCGGTTCCAGGAAGCGAAGACTTGGTGGACGTGAACTTCGACCTTGAGTACGGATTACCCGGCCAGTTCGGTGGCGGTATCGGTTGGTCCGAAACGCAAGGGGTGCTGCTCAACGGAAACTTCACCCATACCAACTTTATGGGTACAGGGAATCGCGTATCGGCGGAAATTAACACGGGCCGCTTCCAGAGTGTTTACAGCCTGTCGCATACAGATCCATATACGAGTATCGACGGTATCCGTCGAACCACCTCCCTGTCTTTCCGAAATTTTGACCAGTTCAACACTGACTCCTCAGATCTGTCGACAGAGACGCTCACCGCAGCGCTTGAGTACTCGTATCCGATTACCGAGTACCAGAGCATCAGCCTCGGTGTTGCTTATCAACAGGCTCGATTGATCGCGACAGAGATCGGCAGTACGCAACAAGCGATCGACTGGATTACCCAGAACGGCGATGCGCAGGTCAACGATGACGTTGACGGCGGATTCTTTTTCGGTGATGACCTGACCGTGTTCTCAAGTGAATTCGACACACTCGAGTTGGTAGCAGGGTGGGGTTACGATAGCCGGAACCGTGCGCTGTTCGCGACCAGTGGTCAGCGTCATCGCGCTTCTGTTGCTTACTCAGTGCCTGGATCGGATGTTGAGTATTGGACGGCACGCTACACGGGGTTGAATTTGATCCCATTGTGGGGGCAGTTTGGCCTGCAGATTTCGACCGAGTTGGCGTTCGGCGAGGGACTGGGGGATACCACCGCGTTGCCGCCGTACAAACTGTTCAGAAGCGGTGGCCCCGGTTCGGTGCGCGGCTTCCGTGAGTTTACTCTTGGCCCGTTGGATAGTCGTGGATTGCCTTACGGCGGCAATATTCTGGTAAATGCCCAGGTAGAGCTGGTGTTACCGGTGCCGGAGCGCTTTAGAGGCCAGGGCCGGGCTGTTTTGTTTTATGATATCGGTAACGTATTTAGCAACAACGAGATCGTCTTCACCGACCGCCTAGGCGGCGATCGAATCGATTACAACTTTGACGTAGATAATCTCAAGCAATCTGTGGGTATTGGAGTCGAATGGCTCGCCCCACTCGGGTTGTTCCGATTTAGCTACGCTTTCCCGCTTAACGACTTCGACGGTACAAGCAGACTATTCGGAGATCGCGTAGAGCGGTTCCAGTTTACTATTGGTAATGCATTTTAAGGGGAGTCTATAAATGACAAACAAGATCATTTTGGCGCTTGTGCTATCTATTGCTTTGGCGATTGGCACAAACGCACAAGCACAAGAGCTCAAGATTGGCGTTGTAAACGTGCAAGGTCTATTGCAGGCGGCACCGCAAACCAAGGCGTCAATGGAGGCGCTGCAAGAAGAGTTCGCGCCACGCGAGCGTACGGTTCGTGCCAAAACCGAAGAGTTCGAGGCATTGCAGGAAAAAGCGCAGCGTGATGCCGCTGTGATGGGCGAAGCAGAACTGCGAAACATGCAGCGCGATCTTAGAGATGGGCAGCGTGAACTGGAACGACTTCAGCAGGAATTCCTAGAAGACAGCAGCCTGCGTCGCAACGAAGAGCTTGGAAAACTGCAACGAATGCTGGTCGAGGAGATCGAGACGTTTGCCACCGAGAATGGCTACGACTTGATCCTGAGCGAAGGTGTGGCGTTCGCCAGCGGTCGAACCAATGTGACAGGGCAAATCCTCGCGCAGTTGCAGGCCAAAGAAGGCAACTAGGTTCGCTCAGGCTAAATGCCGCACAAAATTAGTGAACTTGCGGTCCGTTTTGGGTGCGACGTTGTCGGCGATCCCGACAGCGTCGTAGACCACGTAGCGACGCTACGTGGCGCTGGTGCGGGGGCGCTCAGTTTTCTCGCGAACCCTTCTTACAGAAAGTACCTAGAAGGGAGTGACGCGACTGCAATCGTGGTTGCCGAAGCTGATGTCGAGTCTGTGAAAGGCGCAGCCCTGGTCGCTCAAGACCCTTATCTCACATACGCACGGATAGCCCGAGTTTTACACCCGCGCCCTGTTCCGGCGCCGGGCGTACACCGTTCTGCGGTGCTCGGCAACGATACCGAAATCGGTGAAGGTGCATCCATAGCAGCTGGCGTGGTCATAGACGCCAACTCGAGAGTCGGCGCTCACACGGCTGTTGGTGCGGGGACTTACGTCGGCCCTGATGTGCAGATCGGGTCCGAGTGTTGGATCGGTCCGAACGTGACGATCATGGGCGATACGGTTCTCGGCGACCGATGCGTTGTGCATCCCGGCGCGGTGATTGGCAGCGACGGCTTTGGAATCGCCCGCGGGCCTGACGGCTGGGAGCATGTACCTCAGGTTGGCGGCGTTCGAATCGGTGATGATGTTGATGTCGGGGCCTGCACGAGTATTGATCGTGGAGCGATAGAACCGACCCGTATTGGCAATGGGGTTAAGCTCGATAACCAAATTCAGATTGGGCACAACTGTGTCATCGGGGAGCACACGGTTATGGCGGGCATGGTGGGCATCGCGGGCTCTACCACGATCGGAAAAAACTGTGCTTTTGGCGGCAACAGCGGCACCGTTGGTCACGTGGATATCACGGACGGTGTCGTCATCACGGCGCGCTGCACGGTAACCTCGAATATCGATACGCCGGGTACCTACGGCGGCGTGTTCCCTCACGATGAAATACGCAACCATCAACGCAGTGTTGCAAGGTTCCGGCAGTTGGATACTCTTGCGCGTCAACTCAAGCGACTACAACGCGCGCTGAAGTCTCGGGAAGAATAATGAATAGCAATATCGCCGAACAGTTGGATATCCGTCAGATCATGGCGTTGATACCGCATCGTTACCCTTTTTTGTTGATCGACCGAGTCGTATCGTGCGTGCCGGGCGAGTCAGCCTCGGCGTTGAAAAACGTGACGTTCAATGAACCGTTTTTCCAGGGACACTTTCCCGGTAGACCCGTAATGCCGGGTGTGCTGATTATTGAGGCGCTAGCGCAGGCAACCGGGATATTGGCGTTCGCGACGGCCGATGAGCCGCCAGGCGCGGACACGCTGTACTACTTTGTTGGAATCGACAAAGCGCGTTTTCGTAAACCGGTTGAACCGGGAGATCAGCTCCAGTTAGAGGTGAAGTTGATTCGGCGAATTCGGACCGTATGGCGTTTCTCTGCGGAGGCTTTGGTGGACGGCCGGACCGTAGCGTCGGCTGAGTTGATGTGCGCCCCGGGTGAGGCATAAGCGCAATGACTGACAGGATTCATGCAACGGCATTGGTCGATCCGGCTGCCACATTGGCAGATGACGTGGAAGTCGGTCCCTATTGCGTGATTGGTCCCGATGTGAAAATCGGTAAAGGCACCCGCCTGCGTGCGCATGTTGTGCTGGAGGGGCCGACCGAGATCGGCGAAGACAACGACATTTACCCGTTCGTGTCTTTGGGCAGCGCGCCCCAAGACAAAAAGTATGATGACGAACCAACGTCGTTGCGTATCGGGGACCGCAATACGATTCGCGAGTGCACAACGATTAATCGTGGGACGGTACAAGACCTCGGCACCACGATCATTGGTAGCGACAATTGGATCATGTCGTATGTCCACGTGGCGCACGACTGCGTGGTCGGCGATCACGTTATTCTTGCGAACAACGCCACGCTGGCTGGGCATGTACACGTCGGTGATTGGGCGATTTTCGGCGGGTTCGCAGGTGCGCATCAGTTCTGCCGCATTGGTCCGCACAGTTTTCTGGGAATGTACTCCGGTATTGGTAAGGACGTCCCCGCATACGTCACCGTCATGGGCAATCCTGCCGAGCCGCGCGGCGTCAACGTCGAAGGTCTGAAACGCCGAGGATTTGACCGCGATCAGATTCGCAACATCCGTGACGCGTATAAGCTTCTATATCGCAGCCAGCTCAGATTGGAAGAAGCGCAGGAGGCGATTGCCGCACGCGTGACGGAGCAGCCTGAACTGACACCTTTGTTGGAGTCGATCACCGGCAGCAGCCGCAGTATCGTCCGCTGAATCGATTCGCTGTGTCTCAACCACCTGCAACGTTTCGCTTAGCGCTGGTTGCTGGCGAACACTCCGGTGACACGTTGGGCGCAGGACTCATGGAAGCGGTGCGAGATCGAATTCCCGATGCTCAGTTTTGCGGTGTCGGTGGCCCGAAAATGCGAGCGGCTGGCCTGGACTGTTGGGAAGATGCCGAGGCGCTTGCGGTGATGGGCCTGACCGAGGTGATTAAGCACTTGCCTCGGCTGCTAAAGCTCAGACGTGATCTGGTCAGGCGATTCTCGAGCGTCGCGCCCGACGCTTTTGTCGGAATCGATGCGCCGGACTTCAATATCGGTTTGGCGAAACGCTTACGGTCACGTGGCATCAAGACCGTGCAGTATGTCAGTCCGTCGGTTTGGGCTTGGCGCCAAGGCCGCGTCAAGACGATCGCCAAGGCGTGCGACCGAGTGTTGTGTTTGCTGCCTTTCGAACCGGATTTCTATTCGCGCCACCGTGTCGACGCGACGTTCGTCGGGCATCCGTTAGCGCAGCAGATACGACCAACAGCCGATATCACGGTTCCAAGAAAAAAGGTTGGCTTGTCTCCCGAAGGGCCGGTACTTGCCGTATTGCCCGGCTCGCGCAGCGGTGAAATCACGCGCTTGGCGCCTGACTTTCTTGAGGCGGCAGCGATGTTGAGCGAGCAGGTACCTGGCCTAAGTGTATTGGTCCCACTGGCGAGCGAGTCTGGGGCAACACAGGTCCGTCAACTCATGAACGATCATGGGATTCCTGGGAACTTTCGAATCTCGGTCGGCGACGCGGATGTTTGCATGGCGGCGGCCGATATTTTGCTTCTAGCGTCGGGCACGGCTTCGCTTGAGGGATTGCTGCACGGTAAGCCGATGGTCGTTGCATATCGTTTGGCGCCGTCGACGTACCGAATTGTGAACACACTCGGTCTCGTGAAATTGGAGCACTTTTCCCTGCCGAATCTGTTGACCGAAACACCGTTTGTCCGTGAATTCGTGCAGGACGAGATCACGCCTGCGGCGCTCTCCAATGCGCTGCTGCCGCTCCTAGACGACCAGAATCGGGTGGAGATGTTGCGGTCTTTTTCTGAAGTGAGAGATCAACTCGCCGTCAATGCAGATGAGCGTGCCGCGACCGCGGTTATTGAGACCGCCAGATCTGGGGCGCGTCTGTGAGCGCAGGCTTGCCGCTTATCGCCGCGAGTCGCGACGGCTGGGTCGCGGGCGTCGATGAAGCCGGTCGTGGACCACTGGCCGGTCCGGTGGTCGCTAGCGCGGTTATCCTTGACCCCGAACGGGTTCCGCGAGGACTGAATGATTCGAAGCAGTTGTCGGCGTCGCGCCGCAGCGCCCTGGCGACAGAGATTCGCGAGGTTGCCGTCGCATTCGCAGTGGTATCGTTCAGTGCGTCCGAAATTGACCAGCGGAACATCTTGGCCTGTACGATGAGCGCGATGGCACAGGCTGTCGCCGAGCTCGAAGCAGTGCCGGTTGAGGTTCGAGTCGATGGCAATCGACTCCCGCCGGCATGCGAGCGCATTGAGTCTGAATGGATCGCTATCGTGGGCGGCGACGGCTTGGATGCGGGCATTGCGGCCGCATCTATACTCGCAAAGACGACGCGTGATGCATTGATGATCGAGTACGATGAATTGTGGCCGCAGTATGGGTTTGCGAGACACAAGGGGTATGGCACAAAACAGCATATGACAGCGTTGGAAACATACGGGCCGTGCGAGATTCATCGAGCAAGTTTTGCACCGGTGAAGCGCGCATTGCGAACACAGGATGGAGCTGATGGTCGCTGATCTGCAGAGCATGCCGAGCGAGGCGGTCGTTAGCCCGCCGATGTTCGTACACCTGCACGTGCATACCCAATACTCGATCGTCGACGGGTTGGTGAAAGTGCCAGACCTTATGCAGGCGGTGGCGACTCACGGGATGCCCGCGGTGGCTTTGTCCGATGCGGGTAACTTGTTTGCGATGGTGAAGTTCTACACCAAAGCGCTGCGAGAAGGTGTGAAACCCATCATCGGTGTCGAGATCGCGGTTCGAGACGAGGGTGACGCGGCACAGTCGCCGGATCTTATGGTGCTTCTTTGCCAAAACGTGGATGGTTATCGAAACCTCACGCGTTTGGTGACCCGCGCTTATCAGGAAGGTCAACGCAAGGGCAGACCTCTGGTCCATCGGGACTGGTTGACCCAGGAGGCATGCGATGGACTGATCGCTTTGTCGGGCGGTTTCGAAGGCGAGCTGGCCCGCTGGGCACGGGTCGGTGAATCAGAAGTGTTGGAAACCTGCACGCGACATTGGCAATTCGTGTTCGCCGATCGGTTCTACCTGCAGGTTTCGCGAACGGGAAAACCGGAAGAGGCGGGATGGCTAGATGCGGCGGTTCGATTAGGGCACGAATACGACCTACCGTTGGTCGCAACCAACGATGTCCGTTTCTTAGAACCCAATCAATTTGAAGCGCACGAGGCGCGCGTTTGCATTCATCAAGGTCGCACGTTGGCGGATAGCAGGCGCCCGAAGCCCTACACGCCGCACCAGTATCTTCGTTCGCCGGCAGAGATGGTCGAGTTGTTCCACGATCTGCCTGAGGCGATCGAGAACACGGTTCATGTCGCCGCCCGATGCAGCCTCGACCTTGAGCTTGGCAAGAGTTACCTGCCGGAGTTTCCCGTGCCAGACGGGAGCGATGCCGAGACGTGGCTTTGTAAGCAGTCGCGAGAAAAACTGGAGGCCCGCCTCGATCGCCTGAAGACGGCAGAAAACAGCGCTGATGACTACCGGGCGAGACTTGAGCGCGAGCTGCAAACGATTTGCGATATGGGCTTCCCTGGGTATTTTCTGATCGTCGCCGATTTTATTGAGTGGGCGCGGAACAACGGCGTGCCGGTTGGCCCTGGTCGTGGATCGGGGGCGGGATCCCTTGTTGCTTTTGTCCTTGGAATTACGGACATCGACCCGTTGGAGCATGATTTGTTGTTCGAACGGTTTCTGAACCCAGAACGGGTGTCGATGCCCGACTTCGATGTGGACTTCTGTATGGAAGGCCGGGATCGCGTGATTGCGTATGTGGCGGAGCACTACGGCCGCCACCGAGTCTCGCAGATCATCACCTATGGCACGATGGCCGCGAAAGCGGTGGTCCGCGATGCGGGACGGGTGCTCGATTTCCCCTATGGATTTGTCGATCGAATTGCCAAGCTGATTCCGTTTGAGGTCGGGATGACGCTGAACAAGGCGTTGGACGATGAGCCCGAGTTGGCGCGTTTGTATCGCGAGGACGACGAGGTTAAGAGCATCCTTGACCTTGCGCTGTCTCTCGAGGGCTGTGTGCGCAACGCCGGCAAACATGCTGGCGGTGTCGTGATCGCGCCGACAGAGTTGACCGACTTTACGCCGCTGTATTGTGAGGAGGGCGGTGCCAACCTAGTCACGCAATTTGATAAGGATGACGTAGAGGCTGCCGGACTCGTCAAGTTCGATTTTCTTGGACTTCGGACACTGACGATCATCGATCGCGCATTGCAGTCTGTGAATGCCGCACGCGCGAGTCAGGGCGAGGATCTGATCGATCTGCAAGCGCTGCCGATGGACGATAAGGCGACGTTCGAGTTGTTGCAAAGATGCCAGACAACGGCTGTGTTTCAACTTGAGTCGCGCGGCATGAAAGACCTGATTAAGCGACTGCGTCCCGATTGCTTTGGCGATCTTGTAGCCTTGGTGGCGTTGTTTCGACCGGGGCCACTGCAGTCCGGCATGGTCGATGACTTCATTGCTCGCAAGCACGGCCAGACGGGCCAGGAGATCGATTATCTGCACCCAGATTTAAAGCCGGTCTTGGAGCCGACCTACGGCGTTATCCTGTACCAAGAGCAAGTGATGCAGATCGCCCAGGTGCTAGCCGGCTACACGTTGGGTGGCGCTGATCTACTCCGTCGTGCGATGGGTAAGAAAAAGCCCGAGGAAATGGCTAAGCAGCGTCAGATCTTCGTGGATGGGTGTGTCGAGCGTGAAGTCGACAAGGCTCAGGCGGAGTACATATTCGATTTGATGGAGAAGTTCGCCGGATACGGATTCAACAAATCGCACTCTGCGGCCTATGCTGTGCTCAGCTATCAGACGGCATGGCTAAAGGCGCACTATCCCGCTGAGTTTATGGCGGCAGTCATGTCCTCTGATATGGATAGCACCGACAAACTGGTTGGGCTTAAGGATGACTGCCGAACGATTGGCATCCAACTGTTAGCACCAGATATCAACGCATCGCAAGCCAGTTTCACCGCGACACCCGAGGGTGATATCCGTTATGGGCTAGGTGCGATCAAAGGGGTCGGCATCGCGGCAATCGATGCTTTGGTTGAGGCGCGTGAAGCGCAGGGACCTTTTCGCGACTTGCCAGAAGTCCTACAGCGTGTTGACCTTGAGCCGTTTAACCGGCGTATGTTCGAGGCCCTGATTAAGGCGGGCGCTACCGATAGTCTGCACGGCAATCGTCGCGCGATGATGGAGACGGTACCGGATCTGCTGCGACAGGCGGAGCAAGATGCGCGGGCTGCCGCGGCCGGCCAAAACGATTTGTTCGGTACTACTGAGAACGACACGGCGCTGCCGAGTATCTCGATTCGCGAAGTAGCTGAATGGCATTCGAGCGACAAGCTGCGGGCAGAGAAGGAGGCGCTTGGCCTGTACCTGTCCGGTCATCCCTTCGCGCGCTACCGTCAAATTACGGCACAACTGGCGCGCGCGACGCTTGGCGAAATTGTGTCGACACGTCCGCCAGCGGGTGCCGAGAGTGGCGGCGATTTTTCGCAGCCGAAGCGCCAGGTCACAGTCGCAGGTTTGATCTTTGATATCCGCAAGCGCGGCAATCGGACGACGGTCACGCTGGACGACGACACTGGTCGTGTCGATGTGCAGTTGTACTCCGAGACGGTCGATGCTGTTCGCCATCTTCTCGTCAAAGATGCCGTGGTCGCCGCATCTGGAAACCTCAGTTGGGATAGCTTCATGAACGCGTGGTGCGTCAATGCAAAGTCGCTACGTGACGTCGATCATATGGTCGAAGAGTATGCCGCGAAGCTCATCCTATGTTTTGCGAGACCGGATAGTGATGCCGAAGCGCGCGAGCGTGTACGTCAGCTGCAAGACGTACTCCGTCCGCATCGCGGTGGCGCTTGCGAGATTGTGATCGACTACCGTGCCGGTGAGCTTGCCGGGCAGGTTGCTCTAGGCGAGCTCTGGCGGGTTCGTGTGAGTAGCGGTTTGCGCAACGCGTTGGATGAGACGTTTGGAGAGGGTAGCTACACGATTAAGCTTGCGCCAACGCATTGACGTGAGTCGCGAGGCCTGCCTGTGATACCGTTCACCTCTGTCGAAGTATGGTTCTAAACCCATGGATTTGAAGTTCTTAGATTTTGAACAGCCGATCGCCGAACTCGAAGGCAAAATCGAGGGTTTGCGGTATGTCGGAGACGACTCCGGTGTCAACATTGCGGAAGAAATTGAGCGACTGACGAAGAAAAGCGAATCGTTAACGAAATCGATATTTTCGAATCTCAGCTCGTGGCAAGTAGCGCAGGTCGCACGCCATCCCATGCGCCCTTACACGCTGGATTACCTCTCGCAGATCTTTGAAGACTTTCAAGAGCTCCACGGCGACCGAATGTACGCCGACGATTATGCGATCGTCGGCGGCTTGGCTCGAATCGATGGTCGTCCCATCATGCTGATCGGCCATCAAAAGGGCCGCGATACGAAAGAGCGCGTCCTCAGGAACTATGGCATGCCGCGTCCCGAAGGCTACCGCAAGGCGCAGCGACTCATGGAGCTTGCCGAAAAGTTCTCTATTCCGGTAGTCACTTTGATTGATACCCCTGGCGCATACCCGGGCATCGGTGCCGAAGAGCGCGGTCAGTCCGAGGCAATTGCTCGCAGTCTGAAAGTGATGGCCAGGCTTCGCACGCCAATCATCAGTGTCGTAATCGGCGAAGGCGGAAGCGGTGGCGCGTTGGCTATCGGCGTGTCCGACCATTTGATGATGCTGCAGTATTCCGTCTATTCGGTGATCTCGCCGGAAGGTTGTGCGTCCATTCTCTGGAAAAGTGCTGAAAAGGCGGCAGATGCGGCTGAGGCGATGCGGATCACAGCCGATCAATTGGTGGAATTCGGGCTGATTGATGAAGTGCTTGAGGAGCCTCTCGGTGGCGCCCATCGCTCGCCTGAGGATATGGCAGCAACGCTGAAGGCGGGGTTGCTGCGACAGGTCATCGCGCTGTCAGATGTGCCCACCGATGAGTTACTCGCGCGTCGCGCGGCACGCCTGTCCGGCTTCGGTGACTTCAAGAGCGCCTGAGCGTGGGTAGCGACGCGACGGTCCAGGCGGCCGTCGCGAGTGTCGTCAAATCTCAGCCCGAAGATTCCCGATGGGTCGTAGCGTTCAGTGGTGGGCGCGACTCGACCGTGTTGTTGCACGCGCTAAAGCAACATACCGACCTTGCAGTGCGCGCTGTGTTTGTCGATCACGGCTTACAGCCGGCGGTTCGGTCGCAATGGCTCGCGCATGTGAGGTCGGCAACACAAGCGCTTGGCACTTCCCTCGTGGTGCTGGACGCCTCGTCACAGGTCCCGACGGGTGAGAGTCTAGAGGCGCACGCCAGACAAGAGCGCTATCGGCTGTTGGCTGAAAATTTGGCCATAGGGGAAATTCTCGTCACAGCACAACATGCGGACGATCAAGCGGAAACTGTGTTGCTACAGTTGTTGCGCGGCGCCGGGCCGTCTGGGTTGTCAGCTATGCCGCGAATCGCTGCATTTGGTCGAGGCATACTGATACGACCATTGATCCATTTGGAGACGGGGGTCGTCGAATCTCACGCGACGACCAATGGCCTTGAGTGGTTCGACGATCCGAGCAATTTGAGCACTCGGTTTGACCGAAACTATCTGCGCCATGAGGTCATGCCGAACGTACACAAGCGATGGCCGTCGGCCGCGAATACGCTGGGGCGTGCGGCTGGCTGGCAACGGCAGGCAGCTAACGCGCTGGCGAGACAAGCGCTGGCGGATTGGCAGGCAGCCTGCCAGCCACTCTCCGGGCTGGCTTCTTGCGAGCGCCTGGCAAAACTGCCGGACACGCGGGTTGCCGAGGCGCTTCGCGCGGGCATTCGGGGTGCAGGTTTGACGATGCCGAGCGCGAGCCGTTTGCAGTCGATTGTGACGTTGACGCGTGCAGCGTCCGGTAAGGGATTAGTCGGCTGGGAGGGCGGTTCAGCGCGACGCTACCGTGATCGACTGTATTTGCTCGACGCTTTGGCAGTGGAACCCACAGGGTTCCAGCAAGCGTGGGATGGTCGTTCCACACTGGTGTTGCCACAAGGCTACGGCGCGATGTGTTTACTGCCTGAGCCGGCGATGGCGCTCGAGCTGAGGTGCCATTTCCGAGAGCCTGGTCTTCGGGTATGCGAGGTTTCAGGCCACTCAAAGTCTTTTGCGCAGTGGTGCCAAGAGCGCGCAATCGCGCCATGGATGAGATCCAGAATTCCGTTGCTGAGTGCTTCAGACGAGCTGGTCGCAATTGGTGGTAAGCGTCTGTCGGGCTGGCACAAATTGGGCGTGACAGCGACGCCAAGTTGGATTGATTCCCCCGAGCTTGGATTGTCTGCCAACCCCGGCTCTGGTATCGTCTGACTCCGTTCTGATGACGCGAGATCGCGCTCTGAGGCCGGAGTGAAGGCTAGCTGCCGACCGCACCTGTTGGTGACGTTGACGGCATGACGATAAACCTTTGCTCCGGCTTTTTTTGTTGCCGGACGGATTGCCCATGACTTCTTACGTATTTATCACTGGTGGCGTTGTTTCATCGCTTGGCAAAGGCATCACGTCGGCGTGCTTAGCGGCGATCCTCGAGTCGCGTGGCTTGTCGATCAGCATGATGAAGCTCGATCCCTACATCAATGTCGATCCAGGGACGATGAGTCCATTCCAGCACGGCGAGGTGTTCGTCACTGATGACGGTTCGGAAACTGATCTGGACTTAGGCCACTACGAACGCTTTGTGCGCGTGACCACGGGAAGGCACAGTAACTTCACGACGGGACAAATCTACGAGTCAGTCATTGCTCGCGAACGTCGAGGGGACTACCTAGGAGCGACGGTGCAGGTCATCCCCCATGTCACCGACGAGATCAAAGCGTCCATTCGTCGCGGCGCTGGCGATGCGGATGTGTGTTTTGTCGAGATTGGCGGTACCGTGGGTGATATCGAGTCACTACCGTTTTTGGAAGCTATTCGTCAGATGGGGGTCGAACTGGGTCGCGAACGCGTGGCCTATGTCCATCTCACGCTCGTTCCCTATATCGCGACGAGCTCTGAGATCAAGACCAAACCGACCCAGCACTCAGTCAAGGAACTGCGGTCGATTGGTATCCAACCCGATATATTAGTGTGCCGTTCGGAGTTGCCGTTGCCAGAAGAGCAGCGGCGAAAGATCGCGTTGTTCACCAACGTTCAAGAGAGCGCGGTCGTTTCGGCATACGACGTCGATGATCTTTATCGGATTCCTATGGTTTTGCACGAGCAGGGCTTCGACGAGATTATCTGTCGACAGCTACGGCTCGACGTGCCGAAGGCGGACCTTTCGGCGTGGCAAAGTGTCGTGGACGCCAAGCGAAATCCGGACGGTGAAGTCAATATCGCGATGGTCGGGAAGTATGTCGATTTTCGCGATTCCTACATTTCGTTGACCGAAGCGTTGTTGCATGCCGGCATTCAGACAAGAACCCGCGTGAATATCCATTACGTGGAGTCACAAGACATTGAAGAGTCGGGCACGAATCAGCTGCGTCAATACGACGCGCTGTTGGTACCCGGCGGGTTCGGCGACCGCGGCATCGAAGGCAAGATAGCGACCGTACGGTTTGCGCGGGAGAATGGAATTCCCTACCTCGGTATTTGTTTGGGCATGCAGGTCGCGGTGATTGAATTCGCGCGGCACGTCGCGAACCTCGAGGCGGCCCACAGCACAGAGTTTGATCGCGAGTCGCCGCATCCGGTCGTCGGATTGATCACGGAGTGGCAGAATCTCGACGGCGTCACGCAGTTGCGCAGCGAGCAATCAAATCTCGGTGGAACGATGCGCCTTGGGGCACAACAAGTCGAGCTACAGCCGGGTAGCGCGGTTCGCGACATCTATGGTTCAGATGAGATTCGTGAGCGCCACCGCCATCGCTACGAGGTCAACAACAACTATCGAGATCGGTTGTCAGACGCCGGCCTCAGCTTCAGCGGTCTGTCGCCGGATGATCTCGTTGAGATGATCGAACTGCCCGGTCACCCATGGTTCGTTGCGAGCCAGTTCCACCCCGAGTTCACGAGCAACCCACGCGACGGCCATCCTTTGTTCACGAGTTTCGTGACAGCTGCGCGCGCGATCACTGAGCAAGCACCCGCCCAGGTCAAGGCGCAAGCGCAATGAAGATCGCGGATATCGAAGTAGGGCTCGATCAGCCGCTGTTTCTCATTGCAGGAAATTGTGTCGTTGAGAGTGAAGCGACTACGTTCGAGACGGCGACGCGCCTTAAGGAAATGACCGAAGCGCTCGGCATTGGGCTGATCTACAAGTCCTCGTTCGATAAAGCCAACCGTAGTTCTCAAGGCAGCTATCGCGGGCCTGGCATGAGCAAAGGGCTGGAGATTCTAGCTAAGGTAAAGCGAGAGCTGGCATTGCCGGTGCTGACCGATGTTCATGAGGACACACCGTTCGACGAGGTTGCGGAAGTTGTGGATGTCATGCAGACGCCGGCATTCCTATGCCGACAAACAAACTTCATTCTGAATGTCTGCAAACAAGGCGTTGCGGTCAACATCAAGAAAGGACAGTTTTTGTCGCCGTGGGAGATGGACAACGTTGTCGATAAGGCCCGTTCGACCGGCAATGACAAGATCATGGTGTGTGAGCGTGGATTCTCTTTCGGCTACAACAACCTGATTTCGGATATGCGGTCTCTCGCGATCATGCGCCGCACGGGTGCACCGGTTGTGTTCGATGCGACCCATTCGGTCCAGCTGCCGGGTGGCAAAGGCGTTGCGTCAGGGGGGCAACGAGAGTTTGTCCCAGTGCTGGCGCGTGCTGCGGTTGCGACCGGTGTCGCCGGCGTTTTTATGGAGACTCATCCAAACCCGGATGAAGCGCTGTCCGATGGGCCAAATGCGTGGCCGCTGGATCACATGCACGCGCTGTTGGAACAACTCCAGCGTATCGACGAAACCGTGAAGGCAGCGCCGTTTGCGGAATCTCAATTTGGCCTTGGGGAGGCATCGTGAGCGATTTACCGAATACCACTATCAAGCTCATCGCGGGTCGAGAAATTCTGGACAGTCGAGGGAATCCGACAGTTGAGGCTGAGGTTTGGTTGAACGATGGCAGTTACGCTCGCGCGGGCGTGCCATCGGGTGCATCAACAGGATCACGTGAAGCCGTAGAGCTTCGAGACGGAGACTCAGAGCGCTACCTTGGAAAGGGCGTCTTGAAAGCGGTCGCGTCGGTCAACGGCGAGTTGCGAGAGTTGTTGGTCGGTCGTGATGCGGCAGATCAGACCGCGATAGACCAAGCGATGATCGATCTCGATGGCACGCCCAACAAAGGGCGGTTGGGTGCGAATGCGCTGCTTGCCGTGTCGCTGGCTGCTTCCCGTGCGATGTCAATTAGCCGCCAACTGCCGCTATTCGCGACACTGGGAGATAGTGCCCGGATGCCTGTTCCCATGATGAACATCATCAACGGTGGCGCGCATGCGGACAACAGTGTCGACATCCAGGAGTTCATGATCTTGCCGGTCGGCTTTGACCGTTTCAGTGAAGCTTTGCGTTGCGGCGCTGAGATTTTTCACCATCTTAAGAAGGTGCTGTCAGACCGAGGTTTGAACACGGCAGTTGGGGATGAAGGCGGGTTCGCGCCGGATCTTCCATCGAACCGAGAGGCGCTGACCACGATCATGGCGGCTATCGAGCGAGCGGGATACCGACCCGGTGAGGATGTGTATCTTGGCCTCGATGTCGCAAGCTCTGAGTTTTTTGAGTCTGGGGTGTATAACCTCGCATCGGAGAACCGTCAGTTCGATGCCGAGGCGTTTGCGCAGTACCTGGGCGGACTGTGTGACGAGTTCCCGATCATTAGTATCGAAGACGGGATGGATGAGTCTGACTGGGCCGGGTGGGCTGCACTGACCCAACTGTTGGGCGATCGCGTTCAGTTGGTGGGCGACGATCTGTTCGTCACCAATACGAGCATTTTGGAACGTGGTATTCGCGATGGCATCGCGAACTCGATCTTAATCAAGCCGAACCAGATCGGCACTTTGACGGAAACGCTAGCGGCCATCGATATGGCGATTGATGCGAACTACACTGCAGTCGTGTCACACCGTTCCGGCGAAACGGCGGATTCGACCATTGCCGACTTGGCAGTGGGTACGCGGGCAACGCAGATAAAAACCGGCTCTTTGTCGCGCTCTGACCGGATTTCAAAGTACAATCAATTGCTAAGAATCGAATCGCTGCTTGGGGAGAAGGCTTCGTACGATGCCAAAGCGGCGTTTCCCAAAGCTGTTCGTTTTGGCTAGAACCACCGACTCTGGGGCATACTGCTCTAGGCGGTTATGAGAACGGGGTGAGAATCCGTTGGCACAGGGTGTTGTAGAACAAGAGCAATCGTGGTCGATGAGCCTGTTGATCGTCGGCCTTGCTGCGTTGCTGCTGAGCACGCTTGCAGTGTTGCTTTTGTCACCGGATGGCTTGCGCCGGACGCAAAGACTTCAAGCCGAGGTGTCCCTGACGCAGCAAGAATTGGTGTCTCTTGAATCCCGCAACCAGGCGTTGGCCGGCGAGGTCAACAACCTAAAACATGGCTTGGAAGCTGCCGAAGAACGCGCGCGGTCCGATTTAGGACTCATAGCGCCGAATGAATCGTTCTACCAGATCGTCGACGCTCGTTGACCGATAACGCGGTCCTTCCCTGGCCGGTCCCGCCTGCGCTCGGTATCCAGCGGGTCCACGGGACCGTCAAATCGATTCCCGATGACTTCATCGTCCGCGAAATCCCAAATTGGGTGCCGACCGGTTCCGGCGAGCACGTCGTGCTTTGGATCGAGAAGCGAGGTTGTAATACCGAGTGGGTTGCCCGACAGCTCGCGCGGTTCGCGTCGGTGCCAGCTCGGGCCGTTAGTTTTGCCGGCCGAAAAGACCGCGTGGCGCGAACATGGCAATGGTTCAGTGTGCATTTGCCCGGTAGCGACGTCGATTGGCAAGCCTTCGACTGTGAAGGTGTGACTCTTCATCACGTTGAGCGTCACTCACGAAAGATTCGGGTTGGCGCACTCAAAGGCAATGCGTTCGAGATTACCCTCGGCGCGCTGAATCGACCGATCGATCCCGCGAGCGTCGAACGACTTCGTAGTGGGGTACCCAATTACTTCGGACCGCAGCGATTCGGAAATGGGTCAAGCAACCTGAAGTGCGCTACCGCGATTGCGAACGGTCGTCGCGTGCGCAAGAGCGAGCGCCAACTCGCCGTGTCTGCCGCTCGAAGTGCGTTGTTCAATCTGTTACTGGCTGACCGAGTCGCCGCCGACTGTTGGGCAACTCCGGACGCCGGAGATGTTGTGCAGTTTGAGGGCAACCGAAGCGTGTATCTTGTCGACCTTGAATCGCTCGATGCGACTCGCGAGCGAGCGTCGCGATTGGACCTGCATCCCACTGGTCCATTATGGGGGCGCGGCGAGATGATGACGCAGGGTGCGCCAGGCTCGCGTGAGCAGAGCGTCGCCGAGGTGCATCCACTGTGGGCGAGTGCGGCGGAGTCGGCCGGTGCGACTATGGCGCGGCGTTCCCTGAGGGTGTTGCCCGCAAACCTGAGCTACGCGCTGACCCAGGATTCAGCCAAGCTCCATTTCGAGTTGCCTGCTGGTGCGTTCGCGACAGCGCTGCTCAATGAGCTGCTGGTGCCGGACGACGCCTAACGCAACAGCACGTAGACGGCGCCGCTACCACCATCGACTTGTCGTGCTGAGCAAAATGCCGCAATCCGATCATCGCGCCGAAGCCAGCTGTCCACGTTACCTTTCAGCTGCGGACCCCGGTGGCCTGAGCCGAGCCCTTTGCCATGAATAACCCGCACGCAGCGCCAGTGGTGGTATTCGCAGTCGCGCAAAAACTCGCGCATGACTTCACGTGCTTCGCGGACGGTGTAGCCGTGCAGATCGACCTCGGCTTCGATGCGGAATTGGCCCTTGGAGAGCTTGCGTAAGACTCGCTCTCCGACCTCCGGTCGCCGGTATCGCAGTCCGTCACCATTGCGCCACTCCATCGTTTCGATGTCAGCATTGAGACTTTCGTCGAGAACAGCGGCTTCGTCTCTGCGTCGCATATTTGCCTTGGGGGGCGGAGGTTTTCGCTCTACCTCGACACGATCGTGAACTAACGGGCGAGCACCGCTCACCGCTTCACGAAACAGAGCTAGGTCATCCTTGTTGTCTGAATCGTCTTCGCTCACATGCAGTCTCCATCCGTCCTATACCGAGAATACGATGCCAGCCGGCTTTGGAAAAGGACGTGTTCGCTACTCGCCTGCGCGTGGATTGCGTATCATGCGCCAGGCGTTCGCCGCACAGTAACTGGAGGTTCCGACGCTGCGCCACCGCACTTCACAAGAAAGAGCTTCTGCGCTCCTGATGCGACGCGTTTCGTGAACTCTCGTTCCGGCATTGGGATGACTTCGGCGCGGACCCGCGACCGTCTGATTGAGCGTTTGCGTAGCCAGGGTATTCGCGACGCTACGGTTCTCGCTCAGATCCGGGCCGTGCCGCGACATCTTTTCGTTGACGAGGCATTGGCGAGTCGCGCGTATGAGGATACCGCCTTGCCGATCGGGCATGGGCAGACGATCAGTCAGCCTTTTATTGTTGCACGCATGACCGAAGCCTTGCTCGAAGGCGGTGGCGTGGAACAAGTGCTTGAAATCGGGTCTGGCTGTGGGTACCAAACGGCGGTGTTGGCACCGCTGGTTCGGTACATACACAGTATCGAGTACATTGCACCTATTCTGGGTCGAACGCGAGAGCGCTTGGCAGCACTCCAAATCTACAATGTGCGGTTTCGCCGCGGTGACGGATGGCAGGGCTGGGCAACGCAAGGCCCATACGATGGCATCATTGTGACGGCGGCTCCCGAGCGGATTCCAACCGCCCTGCTAGAGCAGCTCGCGCCCGGTGGCAGGTTGGTGTTGCCGTTGGGGCCTTCGCGAGGCGATCAGCGATTGATGCGAATCACGAAGACCGAAGAGGGGTTTCATCAAGAGGATCTCGGGCCAGCCAGTTTTGTACCGTTGGTCAAGTCACCGAGCCGATCACTATGAAGGTCTTCTCGACGCTCTATGATTGGATGCTGACGAAAGCACGACATCGATTCGCTGTGTATTGGCTAGCAGGTTTGAGTTTTGCAGAGTCTTCATTCTTCCCGATTCCGCCGGATGTGATGCTAGCGCCAATGGCGCTAGCAAAGCGGCAGCGCGCGTTTTTTTATGCCGCGGTCACCACAATTGCGTCGGTGATCGGCGGTCTGTTCGGATACCTTATTGGAGCTTGGATGCTCGGATCGATTGAGCCATGGTTGCTGGAATCCGGTTATGCAGAGGGTTATCTGAAGGCGCGTGAGTGGTTCGATTCATACGGAATCTGGGTGGTTTTTCTCGCAGGGTTTTCGCCGATACCTTACAAGGTGTTTACCATCGGAGCAGGCGCCGCTGCGATGAATTTGCCCGGCTTTTTGCTCGCTTCGATTGTCGGTCGTGGCGCGAGATTCTTTTTGGTTTCGTCTTTGATTGTCCTCGGCGGCGAGAAAATGGAAACGCAACTGCGTCGCTACGTTGATGTCATCGGATGGGGCGTCGTCGTGTTGGTAGCGGGTGGCCTGACATGGTACTTCGTGCACTAGCGCTGGCGATTGTCACCGTCGGCCTGGCGGGTTGTGCGGCGAGCTGGGAACAGCCGGACTCCCGCCAGCGAACGCAGTCCAAGGTCCCATCGAGCCGCGGTGTATACGTGGTGCAGCCCGGGGATACGTTTTATTCAATTGCGTTCCGGCACAAGATTGCGCAGGAAGATCTTGCACGCTGGAATCGAATAAGCGACGTGTCGAGAATCTACCCGGGCCAAAAGCTGAGGTTGACTGCACCCTCGAGTCAGCCGGTGAAGGCAACACCGCAACCGAGGCCCCCCGTTGTTTCGGTCGCCCGATGGCGTTGGCCGACCGACGGGCGGCTAGTGGGCGAATTCGATCTGTCGCAGCGCGTGAAACAAACCGGCATCCTCATCAGTGGTCAGCGCGGACAGCCGATTCTTG
Source organism: Pseudomonadota bacterium (assembly GCA_038533155.1). Taxonomy (GTDB): domain Bacteria; phylum Pseudomonadota; class Gammaproteobacteria; order Steroidobacterales; family Woeseiaceae; genus CALBPI01. The sequence continues at coordinate 56,628 of JBCAZH010000007.1, forward strand.
CTGCGGCAGCGGGGGAGGTCGTCTACGCGGGCAGCGGTCTGAAGGGCTACGGAAAACTGGTCATCATTCAGCACACACCGAATTTCCTAAGTGCGTATGGGCACAACGCGGCGCTGTTGGTCAACGAGGGCGATCAAGTTGTCAGCGGGCAGAAAATCGCCACCATGGGCGAAACCGCGGCACAGAAGCCACGGTTGCATTTCGAAATTCGCAGAGACGGCCAGCCGGTCGATCCTATGCCTTTTCTACGCCAGCAGAACTAAGGGCGAATCAACGCCAATATCGCGCGACGGGATTCTGACAGTAAGACGTTGAAGGTTCGAACCGCAGCGCCATCATTCATCACCTCCACTCCGATTCCGGCACGCATGACCGAGTGTAGCAACGACGACGCTGGAAACTTGACCGTATCACCGGTGGCCAAGATGATCACTTCTGGCTTGAGCGCTACGAGCCGTTCAATCAGTGGCGCAGATAAATCCTCGATCGTTGCGCAGCGCCAGTCTTCGAGTATCTCTTCAACGGACACCGCGAGACTCCCTTCGTAGGAGCGATCCGCTACCGCGATGCTGCCGGCGTCGTATTTCCTGATCGCATGTCGTTGGAGCGTCTCTCGCGCGAATTGCATGGCGTGATCCTTTAGGTTGCGGAAACTCGCGCTACAATTGTCTCAGAATGGCCGAGTACCTGTCATACCTTCCCGAACGACTATCGCAAGATGAGGTCTGCCTCGTCGATCCGAGCGACGCATTGCATGTCAGGTTGCGCGACGATCGACGGCTCGTGTGCCGGCATCTCGATAGCACCGCCGGTGCCCAATCCGCTGGGCTTGCTGCGCTGGTAGGCCACCATGTGGGTTTTCTTTCTGCCCTTGCGGCGCTGGGCGAACCGTCAGTCGGCTGGGCCGCGATCCTCACCCCGATTACACAGGCCGCCGATCTGCGAGACGTACGGATCAGCGCAATGCCGAGACTGGACTCGGAGGACGCGGACGCGATTCTTAGTCTGCTCAATGATCTACTGACCGAGGATCCTGACGAGCGCTTGCGGCGTCTTCGAGTTCGTTACGCGGCATCGACGGGGCAATGGTTTCTCGTGGGTACAGAACAACACGGACCGGAGTTCCTCGCGCATTGCCCGCAGCGTCTATTGGGTCAGCCTCTGCGCGATCACCCGATCACAGGTCCTGACGCAGGTCTCTTGAAGCGGTGGTTTACCGAAGTGCAAATGGCGCTGTACGCGTCTGATGTGAATCGTCGACGAGCGCTTGCGGGTCAGCCTCCAGTGAACGGAATCTGGTTACACGGGGCAGGTCCAAGACCGCTAGCCCCTGATTTGGTTTTGCCACCGCTGGTTGGGGACGACATTTTGCTGCGCGGCGTCTGGGAATTCCTCAATGCGAGCGTTGTGACCACCGAGTCTTTAGGTGGTCATACAGTTTGCGGCAAAGCACCCACTGAAACTGCGTGGCGTCTATTGGTGGAGGGCGGACTGAAACGCGCGATTTTGCTTGCGCCTTCAGGTCCGATGGTGGCCAGGAGGGCGCGGTGGCATCATAAACTGCGTCGTCTGATAAAGACGGAAAGCCAAACGTGATGCAAGAATTTCAACCACGGCCGACCCGTGAGCGTGAGTGTCCGTCGCACGAGTTAACCGATCTACCACCGACCCTCGCTCGAATTCTTGCGGCGCGCGGCGTCGTTCGCGACGATCAACGCGAATTGACACTGAAGCGACTGGCCCCACTAAGTGGGCTTAGCGGCGTTGTTGCTGCCGCGCGGTTGATGGAATCCCACCGCAATGGGCGTGTATTGGTGGTCGGGGACTTTGATGCTGATGGCGCCACAAGCACGGCGCTGGTATTGCGGTGTTTGCGAGATTTTGGGTTTGCCGATACGGACTTCCTAGTGCCGAACCGATTCGAATTTGGTTATGGCTTATCCCCGGAATTAGTTGAAGTCGCCAAGGCGCGCAACCCGACGTTGATCATCACGGTCGACAACGGCATATCCAGTGTCGCAGGGGTTGCGGCTGCGCGCGCGGTCGGGATCGATGTTGTGATTACCGACCACCATCTACCGCCAGACGCGTTGCCGGCCGCTAATGTCATCGTGAATCCCAACCTGGAGGGCGATTCTTATCCGAGCAAAGCCATGGCCGGCGTCGGTGTGGCATTTGCCGTAATGTCAGCCCTTTCTCATCAACTCGGCGGCGACCACGTACGAGTCCCGGCGCGCTACTTGGATCTTGTCGCCCTTGGCACCGTCGCCGATGTCGTGCCACTCGATCAAAACAACCGAATTCTCGTGTCGCAAGGGTTGACGAGAATTTCGTCGCGTGTGTGCTGTGCGGGGATACGTGCGCTACTCGATGTCGCAGGCAGAGACAAGCAGACAGTAACCGCAAGTGACCTAGGATTTGCGGTCGCACCGCGGTTGAATGCGGCAGGTCGGCTCGAGGACATGTCTGTTGGAATACGATGTCTTTTAACCGATGATCCTGCCGAGGCGCAGCAACTCGCCGAGACGCTCCAGGCGATCAACACCGAACGACGCCAAATCGAAGCGGTGATGCAGGAGCAAGCCCTCGAAGCGGTTGCCGAACTGGGCGATTCCGATGTGGCCTCATGCTTGGTCGTGTACCGCGATTCTTGGCACCAAGGTGTGGTTGGTCTGGTGGCTTCGCGTTTGAAGGAGCGGTTGGATAGACCGGTGTTTGCCTTTGCGTCGGAATCGAACGATCGTCTGAAGGGCTCTGGGCGCTCGGTGCCCGGCGTGCATTTGCGTGATCTGCTCGCTGAGGTCGATCGCGTGAATCCTGGCATGTTGGTGAAGTTCGGTGGACACGCAATGGCGGCGGGACTCACGCTGGAACGCGCACAACTGGATGCGTTTGAAACGGCACTCGGCGATGCTATGGACGCCCTTTATCGAGACTACCGGTTCGATCCGGTTTGGGACACGGATGGCGCACTCACTGGCGAGTTGTTACGTCTGGAGTTCGCCGAGCAGTTGGCGGCACTTGGTCCTTGGGGGCAGCATTTTCCGGAGCCACTGTTCGAGAGCCGCTTGCGGGTTCAAGAACGGCGAGTCGTTGGCGAGCACCATTTGAAGTTCGTCTTCGAGGTCGATGGGGCGGCGATCGATGGGATTGCGTTCGGCCAAGTACGCTCGCCGTTGCCCGAACTGGGCGAGGAAGTGGCGCTCGTGTATCGACTGGACGTGAATGAGTGGCGTAGTCGCAAGCGTCTGCAGCTGATGATCGAACAATGGTCACCCGTCGGCTCGTGTTAGAATCGCGCTCTTTTTCGGCAGGCTGATTTCATGGAAACCAACCAGATTGAACAACTCATTGGCGACCTCACGGACCGTTCAGAGTCGCTCAGGGGGTATCTTTGACTACGCTGGCAAAAAGGATCGACTCGATGAAGTGACCCGTGAGCTTGAGGATCCAGAAGTCTGGAATGATCCAGAACGGGCGCAACACCTCGGGCAAGAGCGGAGTAGCCTAGATGCGATCGTTGGTGGGCTTGACGGTATTGGTGGGAGACTGGAGGAAGCCGCCGAACTCTTGGCGATGGCGCTTGAGGAGCAGGACGAAGATACGGTCGAGGAGATTGCGAATGACCTTGGCCAAGTTGAGTCTCAAGTTGCGGCGCTAGAATTTCGCCGGATGTTTTCCGGGGAGCAGGATGCGAGCCCTGCTTTTTTGGATATTCAGTCGGGTGCCGGCGGCACCGAAGCACAGGATTGGGCAAGTATGCTGCTGCGCATGTATCTGCGTTGGGCGGAGCAGCGTGGGTTCAAAGCTGAGGTCGTCGAGACCTCGGATGGCGAAGTGGCGGGCATCAAGAGCGCCACGATTCGAGTTGATGGCGAGTACGCGTTCGGTTGGTTGCGGACGGAAACCGGGGTGCATCGGTTGGTGCGTAAATCGCCGTTCGATTCAGGGAATCGACGACATACTTCGTTCGCCTCGGTATTCGTCTCCCCGGAAATCGATGACAGCTTCGAAATTGAGATCGACCCATCAGAACTTCGCATCGACGTCTATCGGGCCAGTGGTGCCGGTGGGCAGCACGTCAACAGGACCGAATCGGCGGTGCGGATTACCCATTTGCCGACCAATACCGTGGTGCAGTGCCAGAACGACCGCTCGCAGCACAAGAACAAAGCGACCGCTATGAAACAGCTTCAATCCAAGCTCTACGAGTTGGAGATGCTGAAACGTCGCGGTGAAGCGCAAGCTGTCGAGGAAAGCAAAGCCGATGTCGGTTGGGGCAGCCAGATTCGCTCCTATGTCCTCGATCAATCTCGAATCAAGGATCTGCGCACGGGCGTTGAGACCGGCAATACGCAGGCCGTACTCGATGGTGCGCTGGATCCGTTCATTGAGGCTAGCCTCAAACAAGGGTTGTAGAAATGTCAGATGAAAACATCGTGGATGAGAACAAACTCATTGCGGAGCGAAGAGGCAAGCTCAAAGTACTCCGCGAGGACGGTATCGCTTATCCCAACGACATTGTCCGCAAGGACCTGGCGAGCGATGTGCTCGCACGCTACGACGAGCAGGACGGCGATAGCCTGGAGGCATCCCAAGTTCGCGTATCGATCGCCGGTCGGATGCTCGTAAAACGCGTGATGGGGAAAGCGAGTTTTGCGAAGCTCACCGACCGCAGTGGTGCGCTGCAGATCTACGTTCAACGCGATGCCCTCCCAGAAGGGACTTATACCAAGTTCAAGACTTGGGATCTCGGTGACATCGTCGCGGCCGAAGGTGTCCTGTTCCGTACTCGGACGAACGAGCTCACTGTCAAAGTCGATGCAATCCGACTGGTGACGAAATGTCTCAGGCCTTTGCCTGAGAAGTGGCATGGGCTTGCGGATAAGGAAACTCGCTATCGACAACGCTATGTTGATTTGATCATCAACGATGAGAGCCGCGCTATTTTCCAGGCACGGACCCGAGTTGTTTCGTATATACGTTCCTTTCTCGAAGCACGGGACTTCATGGAAGTGGAAACGCCGATGATGCAAACAACACCGGGCGGCGCCGTAGCGAAACCATTTATCACCCATCACAACGCACTGGACATGGATTTGTATCTGCGTGTTGCGCCCGAGTTGAACCTTAAGCGCTTGGTTGTCGGTGGGTTTGAGCGAGTCTTCGAAATCAATCGGAATTTTCGCAACGAGGGTTTGTCCACGCAGCACAATCCTGAGTTCACGATGCTCGAGTTGTATCAGGCCTACGCCAACTACGAGGACCTCATCGAGCTTCTCGAAACCATGATGCGTGGCATTGCCGAGTCGTTAACCGGAGGTACTCGACTGTCGTGGCAGGGCGAGACAGTGGAGTTGTCCGGCACGTTTGCACGGATGAGTATCGAGGATAGTTTGCGGGCGACGGTTAAGGATTTCGATGAGCGCCGAATCCGCGATGCAGACTACTTGGCGGATGTCGCCAAAGGGCTCGGAATCTCTGTCAGCGACAGCTGGGGTGCGGGCAAACTGCAACTCGAGATTTTCGAAAAGTTGGTGGAACCGAATCTACGCCAGCCGACATTCATGACGGGTTATCCCGCGGAAGTGTCACCTCTGTCGCGTGCCAACGACGACGATCCATTCCTCACCGACCGGTTCGAGTTGTTTATCTGCGGCCGGGAAATTGCCAACGGTTTTTCGGAGTTAAACGATCCGGAAGATCAAGCGGCTCGTTTCCAAGCCCAGGTCGATGCGCGTGGCGCTGGCGACGATGAGGCGATGCATTTCGACAGTGATTACATCCGCGCTTTGGAGTACGGCATGCCACCAGCAGCCGGGCTCGGTGTGGGCATCGACCGACTGGTGATGCTAATGACCGACAGCGCTTCCATTCGCGACGTGCTGTTGTTCCCGCACATGCGCCCCGAGGCAGCGGACTGACCGGCGTTAGTCGATAAAACTCACCGATCGCCCATCGTCTAGCTTCAAACGGTCGGCATGGGTGATCTCTCCGCAAACCGCGGCAATGGTGGCGTCTGCAGCGACGACCACCGTGCCGACTTTGCGTCCATCGATCGTGATCGACTGGCCGGCGTCGACGGCTTTCGGCGTGCGATCAACCAATCGAAGCAACCGCGCCCGGCGTTTTACCGTTCCTCGATGCTCGGTCCGCGCAACGATTTCCTGGCCGGTGTAGCAGCCTTTGTTGAAGCTGATGGCGCCGATCTTGTCGAGGTTCAGCATGTGCGCTGTAAACTGCGCGCTACTGGCGCTCGGCAAATCGAGCACACCGGCGACCAACCGCAGCTTGCGCCAGCGTGACTCGTCAATACCGCTGTGCTGATCGGCGTCTTCCGCGGCAACAATTTGTTCATGCATCACGCCGATTCGCCATCCATTCTCTTCTTTGCGCCACAGCGCGATTTCATGCCCCGTGTGGCGAGCAAGTGTCGGTGCGACTGCGAAGTCTTGGGCGACCTCGAACTGAACATTGGCGCGCAGACGATAGCGACTGAGGTGTTCGATTAGCGGTTGCGCGAGCTCGTGATGCACCAACATCAAGATTTCGTCCGGAAGCCAAACGAGCGTGATGGTTGCGATGACTCTGCCCTTCGGATCGCAGCACGCTGCGGGCAGGGCCGGAGTGGCTTCGTCCAGACGCTGAACGTCTTGTGTCAGCTGCCCCTGCAGGAATGTCGTTCGGTCACTGCCAGTACAGCGGACTACCTGCAGCCAACGGTCCTTGACTGCCGATTCTTGCGTGCTCATGCCGTATGTGAGAATCCCTTTCCCCCGAACCCGTAGTTTGCTTTGGTGACGAGCTGCTGTCGAGTCTATGTTGCGACCTATTCTGCTGCGGAGTAAGGGTTGGTCTGGCATAATTGTGGTGATGGATAAGCAGCGCCCGAACTCGTCTCAACCACCGGCGGATGCCGCCGCTAGCGAGGCGTTAGAACCGACATCCGCGCCAAAGACCTGGACACCAGAAAAAAGCCTCGATCAACCATCTCGGCCAAAAGAGATTGGCGGGCGAAAGGGTCCGGAGCCGACGCGATACGGTGATTGGGAAAAAAACGGACGTTGTATCGATTTTTAGGGGACACGGCGCCGTTATTAGTTCGGTAGCCGCACCTTTGGGACACTCGAAAAAAGCGAATGAAAACCAAGACAAGACCTTTGTCGCCGCATCTGTCGGCCTATAAGTTTCGTATCACCTCAACGCTGTCCATTCTGCATCGCATGACCGGCGTCGCGCTCAGCGCTGGAGCCGTACTGTTTGCGACGTGGTTGATCAGCGTTGCATCCGGCGCCGAGGCTTTCGCGTCGTTCGCGGGTTTTGTCGGATCTCCCTTCGGTAAGCTAATCGTCGCGGGCTTCACCTTTGCATTTTTCTACCATTTGTCGAACGGGATTCGGCACCTGTTTTGGGATGCGGGCAAGGGATTCGAAATCGAGCAGGCGCAAGCGTCGGGGTGGGCAGTGGTCGTTGTCAGTGCGATCGCAGCGGCGGTCACCTGTGGGCTTGTGTTGGTGTAGAACGGAGGAAGGGTTATGAGTTTGAAGTCACCCATCGGCCGCGTGCTTGGCCTCGGTTCTGCAAAAGAGGGCACCGAACACTGGTGGCACCAACGGCTGACGGCCATCGCGATGGTGCCGCTGACTTTGTGGTTCGTAGTGTCGATGTTACTAATGCCCGACTACGGTTTCGAAGCGATGCGAGCGTTTATCGCGGCTCCACTTAACGCCATTTTGTTGTTGCTCCTCAGCGGGACGCTTCTATTCCACTCTGCGTTGGGCACGCAGGTGGTGATCGAAGACTATCTGCGTGGCGGCAGCAAGCTGGTCACTCTGGTACTGACTCGGTTCGCCTACGTGTTTCTCGGAGTGGCGACCGGCTTTGCCATTCTCAAAATTTCGCTGGGAAGTTGATCCATGACGTCTGAATACGCATTTAAAGATCATACCTACGATGTCATCGTGGTCGGCGCTGGTGGTGCCGGGCTGCGTGCCACGTTTGGCCTCGCAGAGGCGGGTTTTACCACCGCCTGCATTACCAAAGTGTTTCCGACGCGCAGCCACACGGTCGCGGCCCAAGGTGGCATTAGCGCGGCGCTAGGGAACATGGGCGAAGACGATTGGCGCTGGCACATGTACGACACCGTCAAAGGTGCAGATTGGCTGGGTGACCAGGACGCGATCGAGTACATGTGTAAGGAAGCGCCCAAGGCAATTGTCGAGCTTGAGCACTACGGTGTTCCGTTCTCGCGGACTGAAGAGGGCAAGATCTATCAGCGTCCCTTCGGTGGTATGACGACCCATTTCGGCGAGGGCACCGCCCAACGCACTTGTGCGGCTGCAGACCGTACGGGCCACGCGATGCTGCATACGCTCTATCAGCAGTCGTTGAAACACGACGCTGAGTTTTTCATCGAATATTTCGCGATTGACCTGATTATGGTGGATGGCGAATGCCGAGGGGTCGTCGCGTTGAATTTGGCCGACGGCACGCTGCACCGTTTTCGGGCTGCAAAAGTCATCTTGGCGACTGGCGGTTATGGGCGTGCCTACTTCTCCTGTACCTCAGCACACACCTGCACGGGTGATGGCGGTGGCATGGTCGCTAGAGCCGGACTCGCGTTGCAGGATATGGAATTCGTCCAGTTCCACCCAACCGGAATCTACGGTGCGGGTTGTTTGATCACAGAAGGATCACGAGGCGAGGGCGGCTACCTGACGAATTCGGAAGGCGAGCGCTTCATGGAGCGCTACGCGCCGAATGCGAAGGATCTCGCATCAAGGGACGTCGTTAGTCGTTCCATGACCATCGAGATTCAGGAAGGGCGTGGCGTCGGCGCTGAAAAAGACCATATCTTCCTGCACCTTGAGCATCTCGGCCCCGAGGTCATCGACGAACGCCTGCCGGGTATCGCAGAAACCGCGCGGATTTTCGCTGGAGTCGATGTCAACAAGGATCCGATTCCGGTGCTGCCGACCGTCCACTACAACATGGGCGGTATCCCAACGGACTACCGTGGCCAGGTCGTCACCTTGAAAGACGGTGACCCGGAGCATGTCGTGCCTGGTTTGATGGCCATTGGTGAGGCTGGCTGCGTTTCGGTTCATGGGGCGAACCGACTTGGTTCGAATTCCCTGCTCGATCTCGTGGTGTTCGGCCGCGGCGCGGCGCGGTTCTGCGCAGAGACGATGCGACCGGGTGAGGCACAGCCTCAGTTGCCGGCAGACGCGGGTGACTATGCCGTTGCACGGCTGGACAAGCTGCGCCATGCGGATGGCAGTCGTGGCACCGCCGAGATCCGGTTGGAAATGCAAAAGACAATGCAGCAACACGCAGCGGTATTCCGAACGGAAACATTGCTGCAGGAAGGCATTCAAAAACTTGAGGCGACTGCAGCAAGTATTGCCGATGTCAAAGTATCGGACCGATCATTGGTTTGGAATACGGACCTGGTCGAGACGCTCGAACTTGAGAACTTGATGATCAACGCGATGGCGACCATCCGTTCTGCGGAAAATCGACACGAGAGTCGTGGCGCTCAAGCGCGCGAAGACTACCCAGATCGTGATGATGAAAACTGGATGAAGCACACGTTGTCGTGGATCGATCGCGAGTACGATATCAGTATCGACTATCGTCCCGTGCACACGGCAACCTTGACGGACGAAGTCGAGGCGATTCCGCCGAAGGCGAGGACCTACTAGCCGCAATCTGGCTTTGCTGAGGATTATCAGATGGCAGAATTTCGACTACCCAAGAACAGCCGACCGACCAAAGGGCGCCACTTTCCGGCGCCGCGGGGTGCGACCAATACGCGACGGTATGTCGTGTACCGGTATGACCCGGACAACGATACTGCGCCGCGGATGGATACCTACGACGTTGACACCGACACCTGCGGTCCGATGGTGTTGGACGCATTGATCAAGATCAAAAATGAGATTGATCCAACGCTGACCTTCCGCCGTTCCTGCAGAGAGGGGATTTGTGGATCCTGTGCGATGAACATCGACGGGGGAAATACACTCGCATGTATCAAGTCGGCGGAAGACATCGGCGACGAGGTGCGAATCTACCCGCTTCCGCATATGCCGGTGATCAAAGATCTAGTGCCTGATCTGACCAATTTCTATGCGCAGTACGCGTCCATCAAGCCTTGGCTGCAATCTAAAACGCCGCCGCCGCCGGACACCGAACGCTTACAAACCAAAGAAGATCAGGAGCTGATCAACGAGCCGTCCGCCTGCATTCTTTGTGCCTGTTGTTCAACGAGTTGCCCGAGCTATTGGTGGAACAGCGACCGGTACCTCGGGCCCGCCGCGTTGCTTGCATCCTACCGATGGTTGGTCGATAGCCGCGATGATGCAACGGGTGAACGCCTAGACCATCTCGAGGATCCGTTCCGACTTTATCGCTGCCACACGATCATGAATTGCACGCAGACGTGTCCCAAAGGTCTGAATCCGGCCAAAGCGATCGCCGAAACCAAGAAGATGATGGCTAAACGCCGTCACTAACTTGTCGGACGTGAACGAAAAAGCGCTGCGTTGGCGCTGTCGTCGAGGCATGCGAGAGCTTGACCAGTTGCTGCTGGGTTATCTTGAGCTGCGTTATCCGTCCGCCGAATCAGCGCAGCGAGACGCATTTGTGCAGTTGCTCGAGGCGCAAGACCCAGAGATATTTGGGTATTTAGTGAAGGGGGTTGTTCCCCAATCGCAACCCATCTCAGATGTCGTCCGAGCAATCCTCGAGTGTGCTGGTTCCTTGCAGGTTCGTACGTGAGCTATCGCTCGGACTAGTTGGCTCAGTCCAGCTGCTGCTGGGAATCCTGATGGTGATACACATCCCCGACGCATTGAGTCGTTGCGCTGCTCTGGGCGTTTTGTTTTTGGGCTGTGCGGTGGAGTGCATCGCCATCTGGCGGGAATCGCCACCGCCGAACCGTTTGGCGTTCGACGGCTTCGGTTTCGAGGCGTCTTGGTGTGACGCGGGAAGTCAGCACTTCGTTGTCGATGGGAAATCCTGGCTGGGCATCCGTTTCGCCTGGTTGGTGCTTGTGGATCAACCGGTGAACCTGAGTGTTTTGTTGCTGCGTTCGCAAAACGAATCCCATTGGCATCGGCTCGCCAGTGCATGGCGCATGTGGGAGGCGCGTGAAAATGCTGAAAAAATAAAGTAGAATCATGGGCTTAAACCGCAACCGTTCGAAATCTAACAAATAATCGGCATCGCGGTGATTTCTGCGAACTTTTGGCGGGTTTTTCAGTCACAAGGGTGTGTGGCTCAGCCACGATTGATCACGACAGATAAGGGGTAGCCCAAATGGGCTCAACATCGAACGATGGCCTGCTGGTTAAGCGGGTACAGCAGGGCGATAACGGTGCGTTTGACGTGCTTGTGCTGAAGTACCAGCACAAGATCGTCAATCTTGTGTCCCGTTATATCCGTGACCCCGATGAAGCCTTGGACGTCGCGCAGGATGCATTCATCAAAGCCTACCGCGCGCTGCCGCGCTTTCGCGGCGATAGCGCGTTTTATACGTGGCTTTATCGCATTGCGGTGAATACCGCCAAGAACTACTTGGTTGCCGCAAAGCGCCGTCCTATGGATTACGACCTCGATTTACAAGACCCGAACTATTACGACGTTCATGAGCGACTACGTAGCGAGGATACCCCTGAGGCAGTTGCGTTGAAGGACGAGATGCAAGAGCGGATCGGTGATGCCATAAACGGTCTGCCAGAAGATTTGAAAACCGCCATCGTTTTGCGCGAACTCGATGGCATGAGTTACGAAGAGATTGCTGAAGCGATGGAATGTCCGGTTGGCACGGTCCGATCCAGGATCTTCCGGGCACGCGAGGCGATAACGAAAGGTATTGAGGCGCTGGGTGATATTTCGCCGACGGCGTCTCAGGTCGGGGCATAGCAACAGACATGCGAACAATGGTGAATACATAATGAATAGTGAGCTGCGGCAACAAGTATCGGCTTTCGTCGATGGAGAGTTGAGTAGCGACGAGGCGGAGCTGCTGGTGCGACGTCTTGCCAGAGACAGCGAGCTGCGGGAATACGCGGGCACCCTGATGGACATCGGTCGTCACATGCGTGGCGAACGATTGTCGGCGGACTCGGAATTCGCAGCCCGAGTCAGTGCGTCACTGAATGAATCCGCGCCGGCCGAGCAGACGATGGCCGCAGTGCGGTCGGTGGGAGCGTCGCCCAAGAGACCGACGAGTCAGTGGTTTCAGGCCGCGGCTGGCGGTGCTTTAACCCTCGCGGTTGCGATCGGTGCCCTCAACTGGATGAACGCACCGGTCGACGACGGCCCAGTTGTGGTCGAGCGGGATGTTGAGATCCCAGTGCGTGACGCTGCAGCGGAAGCTGGCGTCGATTACACGGTTCCGACTGAGGTCTCAAGTCCCGGCCTTGTCATCGCAGATACGGAACTGGCGGCCTATTATTTGAATCACTCGCAGAGCCGTCGTTCGTTGGCGCCCGGTGCGACAGCGATTACGATGCTTGAGTCAGAGTCGAGTGAGGTCGAAACCGACGCAGACGCGATCGACGAGGCGCTGCCTCAGTCCGAGTCACGACGGTCGCGTATGCCGATACAAGAGGTGGTCAGTCCGTGACGAAACCCGGTAATCCATATTTTTTGTTGAGCCAACTAATCTTTGGCTTGATCGCAACGAGTTTCGCGATCAACGCCGCAGCGCAGCAGCAGCCCGAACCGCTGCTGCAACAGATTAGTGATGCAATGCATACGCTGGATTACCGAGGCACTTTGGTCCGTTCTGTCGACGGTAAGCTGCATACCTTGCGCGTCGCCCACCGGAACCAAGACGGCGTCTCGACAGAAAAGCTCGTTACGCTCGACGGTGAACAGCGCGAGATTGTACGAGTTGGCAATGAGCTCATTTGCCTCTGGCCGCAAAGACGACTGAAATTTGTGGACAAGACGGCAAGTCCTTCGAATGCATTCGCGCGTCTACCAGCTGTCGCTCAAAAGATCGGTCGTTACTATGAACTGGTCGCGCTTGGCAAAGACCGAGTGGCCGGTCGTGATGCGCTGCGCTACTTCATTCGTCCGAAGGATGCGTTTCGTTACGGACACAGCCTGTGGGTAGATGCTGAGACGCTACTCCCTCTGCGGATGCAGCTACTCAACGCCAAGCAGGTCGTTGAGGAAATTCGATTCACCGATGTCACGATCGGTGCCGACATCGATGATAGCGACCTGCTCAGCACGATCGACGACACAGATTTTGAATTAGTCCAAGCGGGCGTGACGACCGTGGATCGGCTGGTCAGCAGTTCTGCTGCGCTGCGTGCTCGGACGGAAAATGGCGAGACCCTCGCCAACGACTTTGGTAGCCAGTCTGGCTTCAGCCTGAGCGGTACGAATGGACAGATGGTTGAAGTGAACGGCCGAAAAGTTCAGCGGTTTGAGTACTCCGACGGCATCGCGACAGTATCCGTTTTTGTGGCTGCCGGTTCGGGAGCGCCGGGTGGCAAGCATGGAAAAATGGGTGCGACCCATAGCTACCAACGCTCTAACGGTAATTCCACGATGACGCTGGTTGGCGAAGTGCCGCTAGCGACGCTGCGGATGCTGGCGGAGCAGGCGGATCGGCAATTGAGTTCCATGGATCAGACGGAATCGGTTGCGACCGAGTGATTCAGACCGAAGCGACGCTCACAGCAATCCTCGATCGTTTTGCCGTGCTAGAGTTCACGGCGAGTGCCTGTTCGGCGTGTCGTTCAGGCAAAGGTTGCGGTGCCGGGCTGCTAGGGGCTGGCCGACAGGTGCGGGTGGCGCTGACGCAGCTGCCCGAACAGGTTAAGGTCGGCAGCCAGGTGACCGTGCATTGTGCACCGGAGACGCTGCTGCGTGCCGCTGTGTTGGGCTATGGACTCCCGTTGTTCGGCTTGCTGCTCTTGAGTAGCGTCGCTGCTGCCTGCGGGCTGTCTGAGACGTGGGTCGTGTTGGGCGCCGTTCTCGGTGCTGCGTCTGGCCTTGTCGCAGGCCGCTTTGGCGGTCGACGCGCGCCGAAGCTTCGTTTGGCGATGCGCTAGTTATGGCATTGAAGCTTTTTTCCCGTGCTGGTTGCCATCTTTGTGAGGAGATGATCGAGGCCGTCTTGCCTTTGATTCGCGGGCGGGCGGAGCTGGAGGTTGTCGATATCGACACAGATCCGGAGCTGCAGGCGCTTTACGACGTCAGAGTTCCCGTTCTCATGGCAGGGCGGCACGTGTTGTCGGAGGGTGTGCTTCAGCGCAACCTCGTCTATGCCTACCTGAGTGACCCATCGGTTATCGACGATCACTAGACATTCGTAAAACTTTGATTGGATTCCGCATTACGCCTTTGCAACAGACTATAATGGCGGCAATCGCAGCACGGCTCAACACATGCAGAACATCCGAAATTTTTCGATCATCGCGCACATCGATCATGGCAAGTCTACGCTTGCCGATCGCTTCATCCAGTTGTGCGGTGGCCTTGAGCAGCGCGAAATGGCAGACCAAGTGCTCGACAGCATGGACATCGAGCGTGAACGTGGCATCACCATCAAAGCGCAGAGCGTTACGTTGTACTACGACGCCGACGATGGTGAGACGTATCAACTCAACATCATCGACACACCCGGCCACGTCGACTTTTCTTATGAGGTGTCGCGCTCGCTATCCGCATGTGAAGGCGCACTGCTCGTAGTGGACGCTGCGCAAGGTGTCGAGGCGCAGAGTGTGGCGAATTGCTACACAGCCATCGATCAAGGCTTGGAAGTTTTGCCGGTCTTGAACAAAATCGATCTTCCGGCCGCAGAACCTGAGCGCGTGGCGACCGAAATCGAGGAGATTATCGGCATCGATGCCAGTGATGCGATTGAGGTAAGCGCCAAAACCGGCTTGGGCGTCAAAGATCTGCTCGAGCGCATTGTTCGTGATGTGCCATCGCCGGCAGTGGACGCTGAGGGTTCGTTGCAAGCGCTCATCATCGACAGTTGGTTCGACAATTATGTCGGTGTGGTTTCTTTGGTTCGCATTGTGCGCGGCACGCTGAATAAAGGCGACAAGGTACGGGTGATGTCGACCGGCGGTGCCCACATTGTGGATCGCCTTGGTCGATTTACGCCGAAGATGACCGACGACACGCGGTTGCTGCCGGGCGAAGTCGGGTTCGTCATCACAGGTATCAAAGAGATCGAGGGCGCGCCGGTTGGCGATACGTTAACCCATGATCGTGCGCCGGCGGACGAGCCCTTGGCCGGGTTCAAGCAAGTTCAACCGAAAGTGTTTGCGGGCATGTTCCCGATTTCCAGTGACGACTATGAGACGTTTCGAGAAGCGTTGCAGAAGTTGCGGTTGAATGATGCAGCTTTACATTTCGAGCCTGAATCGTCAGCGGCCTTAGGCTTCGGTTTTCGGTGCGGGTTTCTTGGGATGCTGCACATGGAGATCGTGCAGGAGCGGCTCGAGCGCGAGTATGAACTCGAGTTAATCACGACCGCGCCGACAGTGGTGTATCAGGTCGAGACCACCGGCGGGGAGATCGTCTATGTCGACAACCCGTCCAGTCTGCCAGAGACGAGCAAGATCAACGAGCTTCGAGAGCCGATCATTAATGCCTCGATCCTTGTGCCCGAGGCGCATGTTGGGTCGGTGATTAAGCTGTGCATCGAAAAACGCGGCGTGCAGACGCGCATGCAGTACCTCGGTGGGCAGGTGTCCATCGACTATGACATGCCAATGGCTGAAGTCGTGCTCGATTTTTTTGATCGTCTCAAATCGGTGAGCCGTGGTTTCGCATCGTTCGACTATCAGTTTGCACGGTACGAAGCTGCGAATCTGGTCCGTCTAGATGTGTTAATTAACGGCGATCGCGTGGACGCGTTGTCCATCATCGTGCACAAAGAGCGTGCGCAGTCACGGGGGCGCGAGCTGGTTGAAAAGATGCGTGAGTTGATACCGCGGCAGATGTTCGATGTTGCGATTCAGGCAGCGATCGGAAACCAAATTATCTCGCGTAGCACCGTTAAAGCGCTGCGCAAAAATGTGACCGCGAAGTGCTACGGCGGCGACGTCAGTCGGAAGCGCAAGCTACTCGAAAAGCAGAAGGCCGGTAAGAAGCGAATGAAACAAGTGGGCTCTGTCGAAATTCCGCAGGAAGCGTTTCTCGCGGTGCTAAAAGTAGACGGCTGATAGGGGATCGGATGAATGTTTCCTGAGTGGGTCAATTTACCGTTGGTGTTTGTTCTCCTGACTTTCGGGACCGGTATCGTCGTCGCGATCGATAAGTGGTATCTCCGAGAAAAGCGTGAGTCGGTCGACGGCGAGGACGCAAAGCTTCCGATGCTCGTTGATGTGTCTCGAGCGTTCTTCCCAGTTTTGGCTGTTATCCTGGTGCTGCGGTCATTCGTTTTCGAACCGTACAGGATCCCATCCGAGTCGATGCTGCCCAATCTGTTGATCGGGGATTTCGTGGTCGTTAGCAAGTTCAGCTACGGCTTGAGACTACCGGTGAGCAATACACTGATTTGGGAGACTGGTGCGCCCGAACGTGGTGATGTCGCTGTATTTCGCAAGCCGGGCGAACCGAATATCAACTTTATCAAGCGCGTGATCGGACTTCCGGGTGATCACGTGGTGTACGAGAACCAGCGCCTGACGATCAATGGAGAACTGGTCGATCTCGAACGCGACGAACCTTTTACCAATGCGAACAATCGTGGAATTGTCTTCACCGAGACGTTTGGCGGCGAAGATCACTCAATCCTTCTACAAAGCGCCGTCGGTCGGGGTTTCGAGTTCACCGTTGGCGAGGATTGCTATTTCATGATGGGTGACAACCGTGACCGTAGCCGGGACAGCCGATTTCGGGAGATTGGGTGTGTTCCTGAGGCCAATTTGGTTGGCCGGGCGACACGAATCTGGATGAGTTGGAAGCTCTGGGACATGCCTCGATGGTCTCGGATTGGCAATAAGATACAATAGACCGATCGGCGGATCGGTTTTTGGGGTTTACATGAGTATCGAGAAGTCATCAGTGGCACTGCGGCGACAATCAGGAATGACAACAATAGGCTTGATCTTCCTGATCGTGTTCCTGAGTTTGTTTGTTTACGCAGCATTACGCCTGGTTCCTGTGTACCTTGAGGATCAGAAGGTCAGCGGTGCGTTCGCGAGCATCGAAGAGGAGTTCACCGGCACAGACTTTAGTCGACGTGACTTGGTGGGTGGCCTTCAGCGACGGTTCGAAGTTGAGAGTGTCAATGCGGTCAGTTGGAAGGACGTTGAGTTTGTGAAGACGGGTTCCGGTTATGACGTCAAGGTCCGCTACACCAATACCGTTCGCTATGTTGCCAACATCTCCTTTGCTGTGGACTTCTCCCACTCTATTTCTGTCGTCCGTTGACTGAGTCATTGACCCGGTTGCTGGAGCATATCGGGTACGAATTTGCCGACGAGCAGTTGCTGCGGCTTGCGCTCAATCATCGCAGTGCGCGTGGCCAGAGCAATGAGCGACTAGAGTTTCTTGGCGACGCAGTCCTCGATACTGTGATATCCCATGAATTGGTACAGCGCTTCCCACAGGCGGATGAGGGCATCTTGAGTCGCCTCCGAGCAGTCCTCGTGAAAGACCTGTCGCTCGCTGATGTGGCGCGATCGTTGGAAATGGGTGAGTTAATTGCGCTTGGCAGCGGCGAGCTCAAGTCCGGTGGTGCTCGGCGCGACTCGATTCTCGCAGATGCCCTGGAAGCGACTTTGGGCGCTGTGTTCTTGGATGGTGGCTACGACGCGACGCGCGAGGTCATCCTCAAGATCTTTTCCGAAAGATTGGCCGCGCTTCAGCTGTCGGACGCTCAAAAGGATCCTAAAACCCGACTGCAGGAATGGTTGCAAGCGCGTGGGTTGCCGCGACCTGTCTACGATTTGTTGGAAGCGAGTGGGCCGGATCATCAGCGGATGTTTCGTGTTCGTTGTAGCGTCGACTACGAGTCGTTGATGTGCGAGCGGGAGGCTGCTAGTCGTCGCGCCGCAGAGCAAGACGCGGCGCGTGGCGTCCTTGAAGCGTTGGGCCTGTAATGAGCGCATTCCGAGATTCTGACGGTTATCGATGTGGTTTCGTCGCCGTAGTCGGGCGGCCAAACGTAGGCAAGTCGACGTTGATGAACCATTACGTGGGTTCTAAAGTCTCGATCGTCAGCCCGCGACCACAGACCACACGACATCGGATTCTCGGGGTGCAGACTCGGGATGACGCACAGATTGTTTTCGTCGACACGCCTGGGCTCCACATTGGTCAGAAAAAGGCCATCAATCGCGTCATGAATCGGTCTGCCGTCAGTGCATTGTCCGATGCCGAACTCGTGCTGTGGCTGTTGGAGGCGGGCAAGTTTACCCAGGAAGATCGCAACGTTATTGAGCGCTTGTCACGCGTCAAGGTGCCTGTTATCGCTGTCATCAACAAAGTCGATCAGCTTGCTGACAAACAGCAGTTGTTGCCGTTTATTCAATCGGTCAATGAGCAGCGTGAGCTGCAGAGCTCCGTGCCCATTTCTGCCCTCAAGGGCGACGGAACTGAGATGCTGCGCGATGAGATCGTGCGGTTGCTGCCCGAATCTCCGGCGATGTTTCCCGACGAAATGGTGACGGACCGCGGGGCGACATTTCGAGTGGCGGAGATCATTCGCGAGAAGCTGACGCTGCGGCTCAGGCAAGAACTGCCCTACGGTTTGACTGTACAGACGGATCAAATGAAGCGCCGTGAGGATGGCAAGATGGAAATTCACACGACGATTTTCGTGGAACGCGATTCGCAAAAGGGCATCGTTGTTGGCAAAGGTGGTCAGAATCTTAAAGCGGTGGGAAGTTCTGCGAGGCGGGATATCGAGAAGATGCTCGAAGAGCCTGTTCATCTTGATCTGTGGGTGAAGGTTCGCGACAACTGGGCGGATAGCGAGCAAGACTTGAATCGTCTCGGCTTCGACATGGGCGACTAGTGGACCGAGTGCAGCTGACGCCGGCCTGGGTGCTGCACCGGCGAGACTTCCGAGACTCCAGTCAGATTGTGGAGTTGCTGACCGCCGAACATGGCCGGGTCAGTGTGGTTGCGAAGGGCATCAAGCGACCTAAGAGCCGACTCCGCGGATTGTTGCAGCCGTTCCGGCTGCTACGGGTCTCCTGGGTGGCGAAGCGAGAGCTTGGAACGTTGACCGATGTGGACGCCGAGTCATCGCCGCCGACAGCTTTATCGGGGGATGCGTTGTTGGCGGGTTATTACGTATCCGAGCTATGTTTGAAGCTCACTCACAAGCATGACCCGCATCCAGAACTGTTCGATCTCTATGGACAGGTTATCGAAGCACTGCGATCAAGCGCTAGCGTAGATGCGTGCTTACGGCCTTTTGAGGATCGCCTTTTGCGTGAGTTGGGATTCGGGGTCAACTGGAGTGTCGATATCGAGACAGGTCAATCTGTCGAACCGCAATACCGATACACGATGGTGCCGAATTCAGGACCAAGGCGAGTCGCCGATGCGGCGCTCGAGGTCGATTCGATCGGCGGCGATTACCTGCTGCAAATCGCCGATGGCGACTGGTCCGCGACTGAGACGCGACGCGTCGGGCGGCATATACTGGCGCGAGCGTTGGACGTGCAACTCGAAGGTAAGACGCTGCAAACGCGTCGAGTACTGCGTGAGATGCGCAACCATGTCTCACCTCGAACGAATAATGAGAGTAAACATTGATGCTTAGACCCATCGATCTTGGAGTGAATGTGGACCATGTAGCAACGCTGCGCCAAGCGCGCGGTGAGCGCTACCCGGATCCGCTGGCCGCCGCGCTGCTGGTCGAACAGCACGGTGCCGACTCGATCACGATACATCTAAGGGAGGATCGACGACACATCCAAGATCACGATGCTCGCCGAATTTGTGAAAGTGCCCAGACGCGCGTGAATCTGGAGATGGCTCTGGCCGAGGAAATGGTGGCGATCGCGCTGCAGCTGAAGCCCCAGGATGTTTGTATCGTTCCAGAGCGCCGCGAGGAAGTCACTACCGAGGGAGGCCTGGACGTCGCCGGGCAATTGGCGCGCGTCAAAAGCGCCGTCGAACGACTGGATCTCGAGGGCATACGCACGTCATTGTTCATCGATCCCGATCGGCGCCAGATCGATGCGGCGGTTGATTCCGGTGCACCGGTGATCGAGCTGCACACGGGCGCCTATGCGCAAGCGGACGGTGCCGAGGCACAGGCTTTGCGAGACGTCATCGCCGCGGAGGCGGACTATGCGTTGAGTCGTGGACTGAAGGTACACGCTGGCCACGGGTTGACGATTCACAATGTGACACCAATCGCATCGATTGCATCGATTACCGAGTTAAACATCGGGCACAGTCTGGTCGCCGATGCCGTCTTCGTTGGATTGCCGGAAGCCGTGCGTCGGATGAAAGCTCTGATGATCGAGGCGCGAGGCCATACGGCGTGATCTACGGGATCGGCACGGATGTTTGCGAGATCTCGCGTATCCAGGCGTCGTTCGATCGATTTGGTGAGCACTTGCTCAATCGGTTGTTGCTCGATGAAGAGCGAGAGGCCTACGAACGCTATCGGCGAAAAGTGCGCTTCCTTGCCATGCGTTTCGCCGCCAAGGAAGCCTGCGTGAAAGCCATGGGTACCGGCTTCGCCAACGGTATGTGGATTCGAGATGTCGGGGTTGTGAGCGATCCTCTGGGAAAACCCTTGGTGATTTTCAGCGACCGCGGAAAAGCCAAGTGTGAGGCGCTGGGTATCGGTGAGGCGCATGTCAGCCTGACCGACGAGGCGGGCCTAGTGGTTGCGATGGCAATCATGATGAGGGCTTAACGATGCACTGCATGGTGTTTGATATTGAAACCGTCCCAGATATCGATTCTGGGCGACGTTTGTACGGGCTCGGCGAGCTGAATGACGACGATACCGTGGCTGCGATGCAAGCGTTGCGACGCGAGCGGTCAGGTACGGACTTCATGCCGCTCCATCTGCACAAGATCGTCGCGATTTCCGTCGCCCTTCGAACGGCTGAGGACTTTCGCGTATGGAGTCTTGGAGATTTAGAGTCGTCGGAAGCTGAGCTGATTCAGCGCTTCTTCGATGGGATCGAGCGTTTCGTGCCCGATCTCGTGAGTTGGAACGGCACCGGGTTCGACCTTCCCGTGCTGCACTATCGCGCGCTTCTACATGGCGTTGCGGCCGGCACTTACTGGGAAAATGGCGATCATCAACGAGATTTTCGCTACAACAGCTATCTCGGGCGTTATCACTGGCGACACATCGATGTGATGGATGTTTTGTCCGCCTTTCAGCCACGGGCTCGGGCGCCGCTTGACGATATCGCCGTGATGCTTGGATTCCCCGGCAAATTGGGAATGAGTGGAGACAAAGTGGCTGAGGTTTATGCTGCCGGTGATCTCAAGCGTATCAGAGACTATTGCGAGACGGACGTATTGAATACCTTTCTCGTATATCTCAAGTTCGAGCGTATGCGAGATCGATTGGACTCGGACGGCCTTGCTCGAGAGTTGCATCGCGTACGCGAATGGCTAGGCCGGCAGGAGCAGTCGCACTGGGTTGAGTATCTCAACGCTTGGGAGTCGGGCCGTGGGTAGGAAACTTTCCCGCGAACCGGTTGTGAGTGGTATTCGTGCACTGACTCACGATGGTCGCGGCATTGCCGACAGTGAAGGCAAAGCGGTTTTTGTGGAAGGTGCGCTGCCAGGGGAACGTGTGCAGTGGACTCGAGCCCGTCGCAAGCGAAACTACGATGAAGCCCGTTGCGATACTGTGCTCGAGGCCAGTGCGGATCGGGTGGAGCCCGCTTGCGATGTATTCGGAATCTGTGGCGGTTGTGTGATGCAGCACATGAGCTTAGAGCTCCAACTGTCTACAAAACATCAAGTTTTAGTTGATTGCTTATCGCGTGTGGCCGGTCTGGAACCGCGAAGTTGGCTCGCACCCGAGATGGCAGATGCCTGGAATTATCGGCGGCGTGCTCGGCTCGGCGTGCGTTTCGTCGATGCTCGAAATCGGGTGCTCGTCGGTTTTCGCGAACGCTTCAAACCCTATATCACGGATATGAAGTCTTGTCCGGTCCTCGTTCGTCCGGTGGACCAACTGATCGATCCGTTGGCTCAGTGTATTGGCGAGTTATCCATCGCACGCCGATTGCCACAAGTCGAAGTGACGGTGGGTGACCCGCCGGCCGGATCCGATCAACCGGTGATTGTTCTTGCGATGCGGGTATTGGATCCGCCGACCGAAGCCGATAAGGAGGTCTTAGCGGCTTTTTCTGAACGACACGGTGTTTGGATTTTTCTTCAAAGCGGTGGGCCGGACACGTTGCAGCCGTTGCCGCGTACGGACGGTGAGATCGCGCCGCCGCTGACGTACAAATTATCGGGTCACGACGTTGAGCTCGAGTTTGAACCCAACGATTTCATCCAAGTTAACGCACGGATGAACGAACGCATGGTGGGCCTTGCGATAGAACATCTCGATCCCCAGCCGACCGACCGTGTCCTGGACCTGTATTGTGGTATCGGCAACTTCACGCTACCCATCGCACGCCTTGCCGGCGAAGTTCATGGTGTTGAAGGTGAGCTTGGCCTTACCGCTCGCGCCAAAGACAATGCGATTCGAAACGGTATTCAAAACGTCAGCTTTTCCGCAGCGGATTTGTCGCAAACCGAGTCGATCGCGACGTTGACCGCCAAACCTTGGGATCGTGTGCTGCTGGATCCGGCGCGAGCGGGTGCTCAAGAATTCGCTGAAAACGCGAGTCGAATCGGGGCAGCGCGAATCGTCTATGTGTCTTGCAACCCCGGTACTCTCGCAAGAGACGCCAAGATTCTGACTGAGACGCAGGGCTACGAGCTAGCTACAGCCGGAGTGATGAATATGTTTCCGCATACCGCGCATGTCGAATCCATTGCGGTGTTCAACCGAGTGGAAGCGTAACGCATGGCACTCGGGCCGCTGATGATCGATATCGAAGGTGTGGCCCTCACGCCGGCGGATCGAGACTTGTTGCGCCAGCCGGCCGTCGGCGGCGTAATCCTGTTCAAACGCAACTTCTCCGATCCCGAACAGCTGAGAGATCTGATTGCCGAAATCAAGGATTTGCGCCGGCCCGCATTGTTGGTGGGCGTGGACCAAGAGGGCGGGCGTGTGCAACGGTTTGGGGCGCCGTTCACGGCGCTGCCGCCGCTGGGATGGTTCGGTCTGGTGCACAAGCAGGATCCGACTCTTGCGCTCGATCTCGCGCGTCAGACGGGATGGTTGTTGGCAGCGGAGCTGCTGTCCGTCGGGGTCGATCTGTCATTCGCGCCGGTGCTCGACTTGCACCATGGCGTCAGCACAGTTATTGGCGATCGGTCACTGCATCGTAGCCCGGATGTTGTAGTCGCGCTGGCAACGCGGATGATGCACGGGATGAAAGAGGCGGGCATGTCCGCGGTAGGTAAGCATTTTCCCGGTCACGGGGCAGTGGTTGCGGATTCTCATTTTGAACTGCCGACCGATCGCCGCGAATACTCGCAAATGTTCGACGACATCAGTGTGTTTGAGCGCATGATTGCTGCCGGTTTGCCCGCCGTGATGACAGCCCATGTTGTGTATTCGGCGCTCGACCCGATGCCGGCGAGTTTTTCCAGTTGGTGGCAAAAACAGGAACTCCGCCAGAGACTCGGTTTTTCGGGAGCGATCGTTTCCGACGATCTTACGATGAAGGCCACCGGCGCTTACGGCACGATAGAAGAGCGAGCGGATCTTGCACTTGGCTCAGGAACCGATTTGGTGTTGATTTGCAACGATCGACCCGCGGCGGAGCGAGCGGTGGCGCACTTGTCCGACTGGCGGCAACCTGCATCCATGACTCGGCTCGCGCGTCTGCGTGGTGGTGCAACGTTCGATATCGATAACCTCTCGGCGACGCCGGAGTGGCAAGCGGCACGTGCTGCATTGGATTCGGCGTTGCAACGCGAATCTGGGGTGGGCCTATGAGCGCGCGGTTCGCGGTGATTGGTGGTACCGGGACAGGTGTTAACACGCAGGGCGAGCTCGTTGACGAGCAGGTCGTCGATACGCCGTTCGGTGCGCCTTCGGCGCCGTTGCGGCAGTTTTTGATCGATGGCCGACCTGTATGGTTCTTGCCCCGGCATGGCGACGGCCATCAAATTGCGCCACATCTTGTCAATTACGCGGCAAACCTCACTGCACTCCACGATGTCGGTGTCACGCATGTGATTGCCTTGAACGCTGTCGGCATCATCGGTCGACGTGCGCCCGTTGGTGGCTTGCTCATCCCCAACCAGATCATCGATTACACCTGGGGTCGTCGTCATACGGTGCGTGATGGCGACGTCGCAGTGTTGGACCACATCGATTTTACCGAGCCTTATTCGGAGGAGCTGCGCGGTCAGCTGCTCGCCGCCGCACAAGCAGTGGGTCTCGAGGTTGCCGATGGCGGCGTTTATGGCGCGACGCAAGGTCCGCGGCTCGAAACGGCCGCCGAAGTGGCCCGGTTGGCGCGAGATGGGGTCGAAGTCATCGGAATGACCGGGATGCCCGAGGCCAGCATCGCTCGCGAGCTGGATTTGTCCTATGCCTGCATTGCGTTAATCGTCAACGAAGCTGCCGGGCAAGGCGAGGGCGAT
Source organism: Pseudomonadota bacterium (assembly GCA_038533155.1). Taxonomy (GTDB): domain Bacteria; phylum Pseudomonadota; class Gammaproteobacteria; order Steroidobacterales; family Woeseiaceae; genus CALBPI01. The sequence continues at coordinate 81,327 of JBCAZH010000007.1, forward strand.
ATCCATGCCCAATTGCATGCGGCGATGGATCAAGCCCGATCAGCGGCAAATCTACTGCTCGCCTCATTCTTCGAGACAATATTCGAGTCAAAAGGGTGATTTAGTTAGCATTTTCAGACCGCTACGCTCGATTTTTAGAATAGTCACTGTTAAATCTAGAGGGTGTGTTGAAGATTGATCTAGGCCATTTCTTGAAAACGCCTTCGAAAAATGTGCTCAAGAGCATGCTGGACGGCCAGCCGAATCCGATGATTCTGGTTGATGCCGAAGAGGGCGGCTGGAGAATTCTATATTTCAATCCCGCGTTCCTTCGCCTGGCAGACCTGTCAGCCGGCGAAGTCAGTGGTCAGAGCGCCCAGCCGCTACTAGAGCAGTTGGGCGGCAGCGGATTGACCGCTGCCATCGAAGGTGTCGGTGAGTTTCGACCACAGCAGGAATTCTCGTTCGTGTTGGTCGGTGGCGACGAACCGGATCGGCAAGTCACAGGTAAAGTGAGTTTGACAACATCGTCGAGCCAACTGCGGGCCGTCTATTTTGAGATTGGTGTGGTGCACGATTCTCCGTCGGGAATCACAGCGTCGCTGAGTACGCTCCCGAGCGATGCCGTCACCGTGTTTCTCCGTCGGGATCCCTGGCTTGCTTTGTTGCGTCGCGACGCTGCGATCGCCGCGCGTGAGCAGTCCTGGCTGGCAGTGATTGTGTTCAGAGTCGATGCACTGGCGAGTTACATTGAAACGTTCGGCCAGCATGCTGGTGATTCGGCGTTGAAGAGAATCTCACACAGCATACGCCGACGGCTTCAGCGTGCTGGCGATACTGCCGCGCGTATTGCTGACGACGAGCTCGCCGTGTTGGTCCACAGCACAACCGCCCCTGCTGCCAGGAAGTTTGCAGATGCGATTTCCGAAGACATACAGGCACTCGCGATTCATCATCCAAAGTCCCCGCTAGGGCGTCACCTGACCTTGAGTGTGGGTGTGTGCGCGAGGGTGCCGAGAAACGAGGATGATGCGACGGCGATGCTCGAACAGGCTCGCTCGCAAATCGATGCACCGGACGGCATCGTCACGCTGTATCCGCTGTTGGATGATGCTGCCGGAAGCGACCAGTAAGTCGTTGGGCGCTAGCCGGTTTCCTCAGGCGACCCTATCGCCGGTTTGCTGATCAACGCGACAGCGCCGAATCGAGGATGATCGAAGAAGTGGGTTTCCCCGCTGCGCATTTTTCGCTTTTCTGAAATGCGGTAACGGACGCTGCTTGCGCCATAGTCGCCGCCGCCTTCAGCACCCATCGGTTTGCTCAATTCGAGATCCAACGTCAGGTGAAGGAACCGCTCTACGTACAGTGAAGCGGAGGCCGTTAGGCCGTTCGGTAGACCAGCGACTCGATCCAAAGCGAGCGTGGTCATATCGGTCTGGCCGTATACGGTTTGCGTCCATGCCGCGTGCACCAGAGGACGGTAGTCGCGGCTGTTGCGCATCCGCGCAAAGGTTTCGCTAAGCGTGCGATCTTCCAGAGCAATGGGTGTCCAAACCAAAGGCTTCGGTTCCGCGTTAGGGTCTTCGTTGGCGGGTTCCTGATCCGCGTTCGGCGCGAGATCCGACATCGAATCGAGAACGCTCGCGCGCTCAGTCTTGAGCTGGGATTGGACACGGTCGCGGCCGCGATCGATGTATTGCCAATCCTCGCGCGCCCCGACCGCGCCACTGACATATTCGAAAACTATGATCTCGACTTCGAACTCTCGCGCAGGCTCAGGGACCTCGGCGGTGTCGGGTTGCTGTCCCTGCGCGGTAGGTGCTAAAGCGAAAAGGGCTCCGATCAATGCCGCGATGATAGATCTTTTGGTCATAGCGTCAGTTTACCGCGGTATTGGCCGTCGAGCTAAGTCGGTCGAGTAAACCTTGAAGCAATTTGACTCGATCTTCACCGTCTGGCATCGATGCCCGAAACGTCAGTTTGTCGGCTCCCTGCAGCTTGTAACGCTCTGGCTCGCGCTGCACGAGTGTGATGATCTGAATCGGATCGATATTTGGATTCGCCGAGAACTTAATGAATCCGCTGTGTTGGTTCGCGTCGATCTTAACAATGTCCAACGACTCGGCGCGTTGTTTGAGTCGTGTGATATCCATCAATAGACGCGTTGCCTCGGGGAGCAATCCAAATCGGTCGATCAACTCGATTTGTAGCTCTCGCAACTGCGCCTCATCTTTGCAGCTCGCTATGCGCTTATAGAGCATGAGCCGCAAATGAACGTCCGGTACGTAGTCCTCCGGCAACAAGGCGGGCCGGTGCAGGTTAATTTCCACGCCGGCGTTGAGTGGCTGGTCGAACGCGGGTTCTTTGCCTTCGCGCAATGCTTTCACGGCGGTGGTCAGAAGTTCGGTATACATCGAGAATCCGATTTCCTGAATCTGTCCGCTTTGTCCCTCGCCGAGCAGCTCTCCGGCACCGCGAATCTCAAGATCATGGCTCGCCAGTGCGAAGCCGGCGCCTAAGTCTTCCAGAGACTCGATCGCTTCCAACCTCTTGACCGCATCTGCTGTCATCGCGTTTTTCGGTGGCGTGATCAGGTAGGCATACGCGCGGTGATGCGATCGACCGACTCGCCCGCGAAGTTGGTGAAGCTGGGCGAGACCGAATCTATCCGCACGGTTGATGATGATCGTGTTGGCCGTCGGCACGTCAATGCCACTCTCCACGATCGTCGTGCAGACGAACACATTGAAGTTGCGATGGTAGAAATCGAACATGACTTGCTCAAGCTCGCGTTCGCTCATCTGGCCATGGCCAATACCGACAGTGGCCTCCGGGACGAGCTTTTTGAGGTCGCTCGCGACTTTTTCGATGTCCTCGACGCGATTGTGCACAAAATACACCTGGCCGCCGCGGCGGATTTCACGCAGACACGCTTCGCGGATGAGACCTTCGTTCCAGCGGCTTATAAACGTCTTCACCGACAGGCGATCTGCCGGTGGTGTAGTGATTAACGAGAGCTCCCGAAGTCCGCCAAGCGCCATGTTTAGCGTTCGAGGAATTGGCGTCGCCGTTAGGGTCAGCACGTCAATCTCCGAGCGCAGAGACTTCAGCGCCTCTTTGTGTCTCACACCGAAACGGTGCTCTTCATCGATGATCACAAGTCCGGGGGATTTGAACGCTTGGGTGTGGCCCAGCAGCTTGTGGGTTCCGATGACGATATCAACGGTGCCGGCCGCCATGCCTGCGAGCGTCGCATCGACGGCTTTCTTGCTGCGAAAGCGGGACAGTAACTCAACCTGGACAGGCCAGTCCGCGAAGCGGTCGACGAAGGTCTGGTAGTGTTGCTGCGCGAGTAATGTCGTCGGCACAAGAACAGCCACCTGACGCCCGTTTTGAGCACACACAAATGCGGCTCGCAGCGCGACCTCTGTTTTTCCAAATCCAACGTCACCGCAAACGACCCGATCCATGGGTGTGCCGGCTTGCATGTCTGCGAGTATCGCCTCAACAGACGCCGCTTGATCGTCAGTGAGCTCGAACGGGAATTCGGCGCCGAATTGTCGGTACTCGGTCTGCGGCGTATGCATCGATACACCTTTGCGGGCAGCGCGACGGGCATAGACATCGAGCAGCTCCGCTGCCACATCGCGCGCTTTTTCCGCGGCGCGGCGGCGCGCTTTTTGCCATTGATCTGTGCCCAATCGATGCAACGGAGCCTTGTCAGGTGAGGCGCCTGTGTAGCGGGAGATCAAAGAAAGTGCATGGACCGGGACGTACAGTTTGTCGCCGCCTGCGTACTCAAGTGTCAAAAATTCGTTGGTGATATCTCCGACCGTCAAAGTCTGAAGGCCGAGATAACGACCGACACCGTACGCCTCATGGATCACCGGAGCGCCAACGGTAAGGTCGCTCAATTGCCGAATGACAGCTTCCGGGTCGCGTTGTCCACGCCGCTTGCGGCGTCGCGTACGCACTCGCTGCCCGTAAAGCGCTTGTTCGGTGATCAGCGTGATCGGCGGTTCGGCCGGTAGCGTCATGCCCTCATTGATATCGCCGACGGTGATCGCGAGCTCGTGCGTACCTTGCTCGAAGCTCTGCCAGTCTGGCAACGTGACGGGTTTGAGGCCGAGGTCTTTGCAAAGGTCGATTAAAGATTCGCGTCGACCCGCGGTTTCGGCGACCAGCAGAACGCGGCCGGCGGCACTTCGGTTGTTGATGAAGTCAACAAACGCGCGAGACGCGTCTTCGACGTTTGCGTTGAGCGCAATGGGCGGCAGTGGCTTGGTTCCGACATCCACACCATCGATGGGCTTTTCGCGCGACAACGAGATTTTGTCGTGATCGCGGAGCCTCTGGCGAAGTTCGTCCGGCGTAAAGAAAGCCTCTTCCGGGCGCAGTAGCGGCCGCCCATCGCTTACGCTCAAAACTTCATAGCGCTCGACGGCCTGTTCAAACGCGGCCGAGATCGCCGCCGTGGTTTCAATGTTGGTGGTTATTCGAGCCTGCGCAGGCAAGTAGTCCAGAAGATTGCTTGTCGTCTCGAAAAACAGCGGTAGGTAGTACTCGATACCGCCATACGCCAAGCCTGCCGAAATGTCTTTGTAGACTTGGGCTTGAGTACGTTCGGGGAAACGCTCTCGGTAACGTTGGCGGAAACCTTTTACCGAGGGCTGATCGAGAGGCACCTCTCTACCGGGCAGTAGAATCACTGCAGGTGTTTTGTCGCCAGACAGCTGCGTATCAGGATCGAAGAAGCGCAGGGTCTCGATTTCGTCATCGAACAGATCAATTCGAATGGGCGCTTCGGCGCCCATCGGGAACACGTCAAGAATGGCGCCTCGCAGCGCGAACTCGCCATGTTCTGTCACTTGCGGCACGCGCGCATATCCGGTCGCGACAAGTTGATTCGTAAACGCATCGGTATCGAGTGTTTGCCCCTCGCGCAAATCCAGCGACCGGGCAGCGACGTAGTCGAGTGGCGGCAACCGGTGCAGCGCACATTGCGCAGCGACTACGAGCAATCCTCGCTTGATCTGGCGCAGTTCGGAGAGTACCGAGAGCCGCTGAGAGATGATGTCTTGATGCGGCGAGAAGCTGTCGTACGCCAGCGTTTCCCAATCGGGAAAGTGCAGAACAGGCAGATCTGCTGGTGCGAAGAAACGCGCGGCAGCCTCCAATTGGTCGGCCATTTGCTGCGATTCGGCGAAATAGACCACCGGTCGCGGCTCGCTGGCAGCGAGTTCGGCGAGGGCGAGTGCTGTGGATGCGCCCACGAGACCGCCCACCTGCGAGGCACTCGCTGGCGACAGTAGAGGCAATAGCGTGCGCGATACCGCGCTAGTGGCAGTGGAGTCTGTGGTCATAGTGGCGCTGGCTTAGCGGAATGCTAGCCGGCGCGCATTATGCCACAGGGGCGCCCAAGGCGCCGAGCAGCGATTACCCTCGGGTCAATACGGTATGAATCACGCGGTCGTATTCGAAGTAGACAGTGAACCCGTCATACTCCCAGCGCGTGATCGGAGGTTGGCCCACCGCGGAACGGCGCGACTGTGGTTGACCCCAGCTGGATTCCACTCGAGCCATCGTCATACCGCGTTGCGGCGCGCTCGCATCGGTCGCGACGGCGCCAGGATTGGCATCTATGGTTTCCGCGAAGGCCGCAGGCAGCGCCAGCATTCCTGCCAAAGCGAGTGCGATGAAGGGTTTGAACATGGAAATGTCCTCCAAAATCGGTTCTACCCGTGACTTATGTTGATGATACCACTGTGATTTCACCGTGTTGCACTGGGCGCAGCCGCATTTCGTGACGGGTGTCTCGGAAACAGGCAAGAATTGGACGGTTGTGCTTTAATCCGCGCGATGCCATCCGCACTCGAACTCTCACTCGCATTGCGTTACCTGCGTGCCCGGCAGGCCTCAAGATTCGCGTCTTTCATGAGCGTCGCCTCAATGATTGGTATTGCGATTGGGGTTTGCGCGCTGATCACGATTCTCTCGGTCATGAATGGATTCGAGTCCGAGCTTCGTTCTCGGCTGCTCGATTTGCAGGCCGAAGGCAGTGTGGCGGCCCGCGAAGGTCAACTTGAGGGCTGGCAATCGCTTCGCGAAAGGGTCCAGAATTTGCCGAACGTCGTTGGTGTATCGCCTGGCGCCAGTGCTGAGGGCATGGCGAACGTCGATGGCCGTTTAGTACCCATTCTGATTGAAGGTATCGACCCCGAGCTTGAATCGGCGGTGTCCGAAGTGGATGCGTCTGTGATTCGTGGGCGTCTGACCGATCTCGCTCCGGGCGTTAATGGCATCGTGTTGGGTCGCTACCTGTCGCTGGATCTCGGTGTTGATATTGGGGAAAGCGTCGTCGTATTGATTCCCCAGCCATCTGCGGGAAGGGTAGTTCCCAAACTGGCTCGGGTCAGTGTTGTTGGTATTTTTGATGCGGGCGTGCCCGACTATGATTCCGGCGTCGGATGGATGCACTGGGAGGACGTCACCCAGCTATTGGATCAACCGCCCCTACCGCAACAACTTCGCCTGAAGCTCACCGATCCGTTCGATGCGCCGGATGTCTCGCGGACGATTGTGAGCGAATTGGGTGACGGATTCGTCGCCACCGACTGGACTTTGGAGAATGCTAGCTACTTTCGAGCGATCCGGCTTGAGAAGGCGATGATGGCCTTAATTCTCGCTTTGGTGATCGGTGTCGCTGCTTTCAACATCATCGCGAGTCTTGTGATGGTGGTCAGCGACAAATCAACGGACATCGCGATTTTGCGCACCCTAGGCTTATCGCCTGAAGGTGTTGTTCGAGTGTTTTTTACCCAAGGTTTAATTCTCGGTTGGTTCGGCGTGTTACTTGGGATTGTTGCCGGTGTGCTGCTGGCAACCAATGTGACCGAAGTGGTGGCCTCAATCGAGCAACTCATGGGTTTCCAAATCATGCCGGGCGATGTCTACGTCATGACGGAGATTCCGTCGGAGCTTCGTCGCAACAACGTCGCGTGGATCGCCGTTCTGGCGCTTGGGTTAACGGCAATCGCCACGATCTACCCGGCTCGCAAGGCCGCAGCGGTACATCCGGCAGAAGCGTTGAGGTACGGCTGATGTC
>JBCAZH010000008.1:0-8619 GCA_038533155.1 Pseudomonadota bacterium
CGCGGTCGCCGATGAACTTGAGCCAACCAGGAGAGTTCATCAACTCATAGAAGAAATTTGCATCCTCAAGCGCTATGGGTCTCAACCTAGTGCGTTCTGTGGATAGCAAATCAGTTCTCGCCAGCCGACCGGCTGAAGTTTTTATGTGTTGTAAATGTCATTCTCAGTCGCTGGGTCATTGCGATTCCTAATCTTAGCGAATTTCCCGAATTCACTGCGTGCTGAGTCTGTGTCTCGTACGTAACTTTAGTCACCATGATGTGCTCTTCTCAAGAAGAAAGTTAATGAAACGGATGGCCTGTGGCGCGATCTTGATTTTGATGGCTGGCGCAATTTTCGTCGCGGTTCGTTCAGACGTTGATGCGCCGCGAGGCACCGAACAACGTGGAATTCGAAACTCAGAAGTCACGGAAACGCGGGTGGTCAAGCCAAAGATGTTGCCTGCAAGTCCAGCCCAACAAGCGCAATTGACCGTCTCAGATAGCGAGTCCCCATTCATCGCTGACGACGTCGCAGGTGAGTATGCGATGGCGCATCAGCTACTGATCGATCGATATGGCGTTGAAGAGGCGGATTTTAGAGTTGCGCTTGGCGAGAACGTCGGTGATTGGGAGACGCTGAAGTCCATGGTCTTGGTTCGTGATCAGGCGACAGGTCAGAACCACTCTCGAATCTTGTTCGATGTCGGCATGGCGACAGGGGCACTCACTCGCGAGGAGTTGATCTCCATGTTGGAGCAGGGGGCGGTCACGGCAGACGAGGCGTTCGAGCAATCCGTGTTCTATGCCAATACCGACATGCTGGACGCGCTTCTCGATCTTGGATTGAGTATCGACTTCGCCGCGGCTCATCCCGTCACCGGGGAAGATGCGGTGGGCACATTCGTTCGTCGGTTAGGTTGGCAGCCGACTGAGACCGATTTGCCGACGGCGCTCACGACAATCGAACGGCTCGTACAAATGGGCGCCAATCCGACCGTCGGTCTCAACGCAGCGCTGCGAGGGGTCAACCCTTCGAATGCCTCGAATTCGTTCGAGATTGCGAGTGCGTTGCGGGCGCAAGGCGGCGTCGCAGATCCATCGATTCGTCAGCATATCGAAAGACTGCGAGACGACGACTTTCGCCGCAAGCTTCTTGAATTATTCGAATAGACCGGATTTCTGTTTGGAGGTCCGGTGGGATTTCAGAGGGACGTCACATGGAGGTGACAAATGAAATGCGTGAATATTGTTGTGGGCCTGATAGCGGCGTTCGCTGTCTGTTGCTCGGATGCAGAGGCCCAGTTCTACGACCAAGAGTCTGAGATTGTTGATGAGATTATCTCTGTCGGGACGCGCCCGGCGGGTTTCGACTTCGGTTCATTGGGTGGTTGGCTCAGTTGGTCCATTCTCGATATCGGTGATCTCAATGGCGATCTCAACAACCTTGGGAATTCGCTGCAGAACTTTCTCGATGCGGCCAACGAAGCCTCTGAGGAACAGTGCCGCCAACGTGTCGAAGACTGGCGGTCAAGGTGTCATACACAAATGAATGTAAACCATGGCCTTTGCATTGCATCGAGTATGTTCTTGCTGGGTGCGCCAATTCGTGCGCTGATTCCCAGAGCCTACCAACGAGCATCTAACTTTGGAGCAGGACTTGTAGGTGGCTCTCGATGTGCGGGATGGAATGCACGAGCCCATATGAGTTGTGATGCTATTGCCGATTCAGATGCTGCCCCGCGGATTGCCCAGTGTGACGGCAGGTAACGCCGCTTCTAGCCAAAGTGCTGCGCTTGCCCGGTCAATCACTGCCGGGCAGGCGCCGTACGATGATCGACGCGATTGCGGATAGGTGGATTCTTTGCGACTGACCTTGGCACAATGCACCCCAGCTATGAGCAGTCAGGATTTCGAATCAATGCGCGAGGCGCCAGCGTCCAATTCTGGACAACCCCCAGTCCGTGTCCTGTTCGTTTGCATGGGCAACATCTGCCGCTCGCCGACCGCTGAGGGTGTGTTTCGTCACCATGTTGAGCATCGCGATCTGAAAGAGCGTTTTGAGGTCGATTCTGCAGGGACGCATGCCTATCACGTCGGGGACCTGCCGGACTCCAGATCGCAGGCTAAAGCGTTGGAGCATGGCGTGGACCTATCCAACCAACGGGCTCGCCGAGTTTCGGAACAAGACTTTCGTGACTTCGATTGGATCCTGGCGATGGACAGGGACAACCTCGAGGCGCTAGAACGCGTCGCGCCCGACGACGCGACTGCGACGGTATCTCTTCTGCTCGACTACGGCACGAATGCACAGTTCGAGGAAGTGCCCGACCCATACTACGGTGGTGCGCGTGGATTCGAACTGGTCTATCAGTTGATCGACGGCGCCTGCCGCGATTTTTTGGATCGCTTAGCTTGAGTGCGGCGTACTAGCCGCACTCACTCGCGAGCTGACTCAGTCGTCGCTAGACCAGACCGTATACGTCTTGTCCGAGCTCTTTTTCGGCACCTCAGTTTCCCACGGTAACAGTTGCGGCTTGTCTTCCGCTTTTGGCTTCTGTGGTTTGGGTGCTGATGGCACGTCTTGCGCAGGCGCCGAAGATGCCGCTGCGCTGGATTGCGAGGGTTTTTTCGAATCGGCATCCGGCAGAGCCTTCATCCGAGCTGTGTCGCCATCATCGCGACCCGCGGCTGCAGGCGCTTCTCGCTTGGGCTGAGGCTTGGGTCGTGGCTTTGGCTCGACTTTGGCAACAGGCGGGTTGCTTTCAGCAGCGCCTGTGTCGCTGCTCTTGCGCTCGCTTGCCGCGATTCTCGTGCGTGCACCACCGCTCTCGCGCTTGCTGGGTGCCGACGGTGAACTCGATTGAGGTGCGTCTTTTTTCGCTGAATCGGATGGCTCTGTCCCAGCATTGCTTTGTCGAGTGTCGCGCGGTTGTGACGACGATTCCTGTCGATTCGTCGAACCGTTAGCTTTCGCGCGTTCATCGCTGCCCTGGTGGCCGGGATTGCCCGCATTGCCTGCTTTCGTGTCTGCGCTTTGCTCTTTGGTCTGCTGCGCGGCTTGCTGCTCGCCCGTCGGCTTCTTACGTCGACGTCCGCGTGAACGCCGCCGCCGCTTGCGTGGCTGATCTGCGTCACTCTTAGCTTCCTGGCTATCGGTAGCGTTGTCGTTGGGTGATGACGACTTGGGCTGGTTATTCCCCTGAGCGCTTCGGTTGTTGCCTTGCGTCTTACGTTGCGATGCGGGCTTACCGTCCTCTTCGCTTCGTTTGCCTTTCGACTCTTGCTTTGTGTTCCGCGCTTTCGGTTTATCGTTTCGCGCCTGCTGATTGCCACGCTTTTTAGGTCCGCGATTCGAAGAGTCCGTGTTGCGGGAATTGCGTCGTTTGGCTTCGGTTTTCTTACGTTCCGTGTTTCGTTTCGCGCGCCGCTCCGCATCGCGTTTCTTACGTTCGAGACGCTGTTTTTCCTTGGCCTTGCGTTGAATCTCTTCCGGGTCCGGCTCACCGAATAGCCAATACCAGATGCGAACAAACACACCAGGTCTTGGGCCGGTCGGTTGTGCAGCAGGAGCGGCAAGGCGCTTCGGGGTTGGTGCTGGCGTAGCGGGCGTTGCCACTTGAACCGCAGGTTGCTCCGGTTGAACCTTCTCACCGCCCCATTCGGTCGGTGCTTCGGTTTCATTCGATTCGGCTAGTTCAAAACTGGTGCCCGTGTTTTCGGCCAGTTCCACCTGATCGTCGCGCACGCGACGGATCTCGTACTTAGGTGTGTCGAAGGCGGGGTTTGCGACTAGAATGAAATTCGTGCCGTGCCGCGCCTCAAGCTTCTGCACCCAGTCACGCTTCTCGTTGAAGAGATAGGTGGCGATATCAACCGGTAGCTGCGCGATGACTTTCGACGTTCGTTCTTTGCGCGCCTCTTCACCGAGAACTCGAAGAATTGCTAACGCCAGCGACTCGTTCGAGCGGAAGTTGCCCATGCCATCACAACGCGGGCATGTCTGGTGAGTCGATTCGCCAAGCGATGGACTGAGTCGCTGACGTGACATCTCCAGTAGGCCAAACCGAGAGATCTTTCCAATCTGAATACGCGCCCGATCCGCTTTGACGGCGGCACGAAGTCGGTTCTCAACCTCACGCTGATTTTTGGAGCTATGCATATCGATGAAGTCGATAACAATGAGCCCTCCGAGATCGCGCAGACGGAGCTGACGTGCGATTTCATCTGCTGCTTCGAGGTTGGTATTGAACGCTGTTGTTTCAATGTCAGCGCCTTTGGTCGCTCTCGCTGAGTTGATATCGATCGAGATCAGCGCCTCGGTGATGTCGATTACGATCGAGCCGCCCGAGGGCAAATTCACGCTGTGCGCGTAGGCTGTCTCGATTTGCGATTCGATTTGGTAGCGAGTGAACAACGGCACTGGGTCGGAATAACGCTTCAGTTTTTGCGCGTTGTGCGGCATCACCGATTCGATGAATTCTTTGGCCTGTTCATAGGCATCGTCGGCGTCGAGGAGCACTTCGCCGATATCGTTCGATAGGTAATCGCGAAGTGATCGTATGACCGCGTTGCTCTCCTGGTAGATCAAGAACGGGGATTCTTTGGCGACGACGACTTTCTTGATCGCTTCCCAAACAGCAAACAGGTTGTTCAAGTCCCATTCCAGTTCTTCGGCGGTCCGATCAATACCGGCCGTGCGGACAATGACACTCATGCCTTCCGGAATATCGATCGTCGATAGCGCTTCGCGGATCTCCTCGCGGTCTTCACCGGTGATCCGTCGCGATACGCCACCGGATTTTGGTTTGTTGGGTTTTAGAACCAGGAAGCGGCCTGCCAGGCTTACGAATGTCGTCAACGCAGCGCCTTTATTGCCGCGTTCTTCCTTCTCGATCTGTACGACGATGTCCTGGCCTTCTTTCAGGACATCGCGGATTGACACCTTGCCCTTTTCCGGCGGGCTCTTGATGAAGTATTCCGGGGATATGTCTTTGAAAGGCAGGAAGCCATGGCGCTCAGCGCCGTAATCGACAAACGCCGCTTCGAGACTGGGCTCGATCCGAGTGATCTTGCCCTTGTAGATGTTGGCTTTCTTACGAGCCTGGGAGGGGACCTCGATGTTGAGGTCGTAGAGTCGCTGGCCATCGACCAGCGCCATGCGCAACTCTTCTTCTTGAGTCGCGTTGATTAGCATTCTTTTCATTGTGCCCGTGATTCCATTGCAGGACGGGCGAAGCGGGCGACATGATCATGCGTGCCGGAGCGGCTGCCGTGTTGGTGTCTGGCGCAATTGAAATGGTCGCAGGCACAGCTAGACGACGTCCGATGTGCTCGATCCAGGTTGCGATAATGACTGCTAACAATGACATGTTGTTGTGGCGCCTGAAGCGCTTTGTTCTGTCGCTGCAGATCAGATCTGCTGCTTCGCCTCTACCGCGATTCGGCCAGAAAACGGCGTTCGCGGTGGTTGACTAAAAACTACCCAGGTTTGTCGGATTACCGACAGACCGTGATTCGGTTGACTCGGGATTGGCCTTCGATCACTCCAAATCGGAGCGCGTAAGTCCGGAGGCATGCCCTGCGGCAATGTGCCGAGACAGGCATAATATAACAATCGAACCAGGCCACGGCAATCGGATAAGTACTTGTCAGAGAAAGAGAAGCCAGCAACTCGCAACGTCGGGGTGCAGCATGTCACTGTGTCCGAAGACGGCGACGGGCAGCGAATCGACAACTTTTTGCTCCAGCACCTGAATGGTGTCCCGAAAACCCGTGTCTACCGGATGCTTCGAAAGGGAGAGGTTCGGGTCAACAAGGGCAGGGCGAAGCCGACGCGTCGCTTAATCGCGGGCGATGTGGTTCGGATACCGCCAATCTTCGTCGAAACCGCGCCAAACCGACGAGCTCCCGCTGGACTGCAGCGCTCGCTTGCCGATGCCGTATTGTTCGAGGATCGAGACGTCCTCGTCATCAACAAACCCGGCGGTATCGCGGTGCATGGAGGTAGCGGAATCGCCCACGGGGTGGTCGAAGCGCTGCGACAGATGCGACCCGATTGGGCAGAGGTGTCGCTCGCGCACCGTTTGGACCGGGAGACGAGCGGTGCATTGGTGCTTGCCAAGCGACGGGCTGCACTCCGGCGGCTGCATGCCGATTTTCGTGAAGATCGGGTGAGCAAGACCTATCAAGCGTTGGTCGTCGGGTACTGGCCACACGGCCACCATGTCATCGACCTTCCACTCAAGGTCACCGAGCGTCGCAATGGTGAACGCCACGTTGTCGTGGCGGCCGACGGCAAGCCTTCGGTGACCGGCGTTGTTGTGACCGATGCACGTCGCAACGCGTCGTTGCTGACCGTATCGCCTAAGACCGGTCGCACGCACCAGATCCGAGTCCATTTGGCGCATGTGGGCTTTCCGATTGCTGGAGATACCCGGTATGGAGAAGCAGATGACAACGCGCGTTTTGGCAAGCAGGGCCTGCCTCGCTTGTTCCTTCATGCGCAGTCGATCGCTTTCGATGACGGGGTCGGCGGGGAGCGGTTGTTTAGCGCGCCATTGCCACCGGATATCGCGAAGGTGTTGCCGCGATTGTTGGCGGGACCGTAGTGATCAAATGTCGACGCCGCTCGCTCGGAGTGCCTCGCAGACACCGATCAACGGTAGTCCGATAAGGCCCGTCGGGTCGGTCGATTGAATCGACTGGAACAGAGCGATGCCACGTGACTCAGCCTTGAAGCTTCCCGCGCAGCCGAACGGCGTTTCAAAATCGACGTATGCGGAAATCTCGGAGTCCGAAAGATCCCTAAACCGAACTTTCGTGATGTCCATCCCGTGGTGTTCACGCTGGCCAGCGAGCACGCACCAGGCGGTATAGAAAACCACGGTTTGCCCGCGGCTTTGTGTCAATTGATCGATAGCCTTGCGTCGCGAACCTGGCTTCCCAAGGACTTGGTCTTTGAGCACCGCAACCTGGTCGGATCCGATGATGATCGTGTTGGCCGGTTGGCGTTCGGCGACGCAGTGTGCCTTGTCTTGCGCGAGTCGATGGGCGAGCGCCTCGGCCGATTCACCCGGCGTCGCTGACTCATCCACATCGGCCGGGTCAATCTTGAAATCGAGTCCGAGGCGGCCGAGCAGGGAGCGGCGCGCTGGTGACGCAGAGGCGAGGACAATAGGGTGCATACTTAAGACTCTCCGATTGCTTTGACATCAGTAATGTCAGTCACTTACCATTCGCCGGCTATGAGTATCACGTTTCGAACAGAAATTGTGCTGGCGGACATCGATGCTCATGGTTTGACGCTCGCTGGCAGCGTCGAACCTGTTGATTTACCGAAGATTTCTTCGCTTGTCGATGTGGCAAGACAAGATGCGGTGGCCGGCCCGGATGGCGCGCAGTTCCACGTGGACGTAGCGGCAGATTTGAAAGTGACTCCGATGGGCAAGCCGAGGCATTGGCGAGTAAGCGGGAACATCGCAGGCTCGATTCCTCTGGTGTGCCAGCGGTGTCTCGAGCTCACCGATGTCGATGTCAGTGGCGAGATTGCATTGGCCCTGGTCGCCTCGGACGTCGATGATGATGCGCTCGCGGCGGCGGTGCCAGACGCGGAGCGTTGGGATCATGATGCCGAGACTTTGGTTATCGGTGATCTGATCGATGAGTGGATTTTGCTCGAGCTGCCGATGGTGGTGGCTCATGAGCGCTTGGAACAATGTGGTGAGCTTGCGAAGCGCCTCGATGGTGCGGCAGCGCAAGCGGACACACAAACGCCGTTTGCGGGTCTGGCGGGGCTAATGGCCAACAAGACACAGTAAACAGCATCGATATTTTTAAACGGAGACCATCATGGCAGTTCAAAAAAGCAGACGTACGCCGTCGACTCGCGGTATGCGTCGCGGTCATGACAAGCTGAAGGGCAAAACGTTGTCGGTCGAGCCGACCACTGGCGAGAAGCATCTTCGCCATCATGTCAGCCCGGACGGCTTTTACCGCGGCAAACAAGTCGTCGCGACCGAGACTTTCGACTCGGACGACGAGTAATCCCGCAACGATCGCGACACCGCGGTCGGTGCCCTTGGCATGAGCCGCAGGCTAAGTCTCGGGCAGCGTGAAATCGATCAATCTGAAACAACCGGTCACCATCGCGCTTGACGCGATGGGGGCTGACTATGGCCCTGAGATCGTTGCTCGGGCAGCCCTAACCGCAGTCGCCGAACACCCGGCGCTGTTTGTTGATCTTGTTGGCGATCAGGACCGTCTTACAGCGCTGTTGCCAAGCGCCGCCAAGAACATTCGCATTTGTCACGCACCGGAAGTGGTGACGATGGATGATGCGCCGGGCGATGCCGTCCGTCGCAAGAAGGCGTCCTCGATGCGAGTCGCGATCGAGCGCGTAAAGCAGGGCCACGCGGCCGCCTGTGTCAGCGGCGGCAACACCGGCGCGCTCATGGCGACGGCGAAATTCGTCCTGAAGACGCTTCCCGGTATCAAGCGGCCCGCGATCATGGCCGAGTTGCCAACGCGGCGAACGCCGACCTACCTTCTCGATGTTGGTGCCAACGCGGCTTGTGATGCCGACCAACTGTTCCAATTTGCGGTGATGGGTAGTGTTGTTGCCGGGCAATTGAGTGGTTCG
>JBCAZH010000008.1:8719-22526 GCA_038533155.1 Pseudomonadota bacterium
ACTGTTCCAATTTGCGGTGATGGGTAGTGTTGTTGCCGGGCAATTGAGTGGTTCGGCGACACCGTCTGTTGCCCTTCTTAATATCGGAAGCGAGGCGGCCAAGGGTGATGGTCTGATTCAGGAAGCCAGCGCACGGATTGAGTCGAGCGGACTGAACTACGTGGGTTTCGTCGAAGGCAACGACCTTGGAGAGGGCCACGTGGATGTTGTCGTTACGGACGGTTTCACGGGCAATGTGGCGCTCAAGACTATGGAAGGCACGGCCTCTTTGGTGAGTGATTTTGCGAAGCGTGCGTTTACTCGCGGTCTATGGGCGAAAATTCAGGGATTAGTGGCGCGCAGTGCATTGAACCAACTTAGAACGACGTTGGACCCTAGAGGGTATAATGGCGCGAGCTTCGTCGGATTGAACGGTATCGTGGTCAAGAGTCATGGTAGCGCCGATGAAGTGGCGTTTGGTCACGCAATCAGAACCGCGTTACTGGAAGTGTCTGACAACACCCCAGCAGCGATCGACCGATGGATGAAGAACGAGGCAGCCTGATGTTTTCAAGAATCGCCGGGACCGGCAGTTATGCACCGGAGCGAGTGCTCACCAATGCCGATCTCGAGAAGATGGTCGATACGAGCGATGAGTGGATTCGCACACGCACCGGTATCGAACGGCGCCATATTGCTGCGGACGACCAGACGACATCATCGCTGGCAGTGGAAGCGGCGCGGCGTGCGATGGAAGCGGCAGGTGTTACTGGTGAGGACATTGATTTCATTGCAATCGGTACGACCACACCTGATTTTGTGTTTCCAAACGTTGGTTGTTTGATTCAGGAGGAGCTCGGCATTCCCGCTTGTCCGACGATGTCGTTGGAGGCCGCATGCACCGGGTTCATTTACGCGCTAAGCGTCGCCGATCAATACATGCGTGCCGGCACGGCGAAGTGCGCGCTGGTGATTGGTGCAGAGACGCTGTCCCGCATCACAGACTGGAATGATCGCAACACGTGCGTGTTGTTCGGTGATGGTGCAGGCGCAGTTGTGCTTACTCCCAATGATGAAGCGGGCGTGATTTCCACTCATTTGGGCGCGGATGGCCGGTACCGCCACTTGTTGGGAATGGATGCTGGGCCGTCGAAAAGACTCGATGATGTCGTTCGTGGTGAAGCGTTCATCCAAATGGCCGGCAACGAGGTGTTTAAGGTCGCGGTGAAAACGCTGGAGCGTATCGTCGATGAGACACTAGAGGCCAACGATATCGACAAATCGGATATCGATTGGTTGATCCCGCACCAGGCCAATATTCGCATCATCAAGGCGACCGCCAAACGGTTGGCCATGCCGATGGAGCAGGTTGTCTTGACGGTCCAAGAATACGGCAACACGTCGGCTGCCTCGGTACCGATGGCGCTGGATGCTGCGGTTCGCGACGGCCGCGTGCAACGCGGGCAGTTGCTTCTGCTAGAAGCGTTCGGCGGCGGGTTTACCTGGGGCTCTGCGCTCGTTCGATTCTGACGCGTCCGTCAGATCAGCGAACGGGAAGGTAGCCCACCGCGGTCGGTACGCATTCGCCGCTGCATCCGTCCGTGTAGTGCCCAGCGACGTTTGTTGAGACGTTCGATACGGACATCCTCAGGTACTGTGGTCATCAGGCTGCTGCGATACCGGCAGAAGTCCCGATAGGCCTCGATCACATGCTTTAGCTCAAGCAGCAGCAATTCGATCACGATGGCGTCATCGAGCAAACCTAAGCCGGGCACGTCGTCCGGAATCAGATCGTCGGGATCTCCAAAATACACCAGAGCCGCGAGAATCTTCTCGCGTTGCCGTTTCGGCAACTGCCAATCGGCATCCTCAAGCATGTCGGTCATGGCGGCCAATTTCGGCACGCGTTCCCGCACGAAATCTGGCGCTTGCCGAGAGTCGAAGTCGTCGAGCAATGTCTTGGCCGCTTCGAGGATGTCCTGCTCGTCTGCGCTATGGATCGTGTCTCGCGCGGCCTGCATAGCTTTTCGCAAAGCTCGGATATCTTTGTTCGATATTTTGATTTTGACGACGATAGCCACGCGTGCTGTCCCCTGCGTTACAATCGCGCAAAGGCTACGTGGCACGTGACAAATGGTCAAACGTCGCAATTTTTCTACGCATCTTCTCAGCACCGCCTTTGCGTGGTGTCTGCTGGGTTTCTGTCTATCGTCGCCAACGTTCGGCGCGCAGTATGACCTCCCTCCGCCGGATCAGGATGTCATCGGGGAGATGCAGGAAATTGAGGCTGAGGAGGCAGATACGTTTGTCGATCTAGCGCGGCGGTACGGTGTTGGATACACAGAGCTGCGCCGTGCTAATCCTGATGTCGACCCGTGGTTGCCAGGCGCTGGAACACGCATCGTGATTCCCACACAGTTCGTATTGCCTGACGCGCCGCGCCGTGGGGTGGTTTTGAATCTTGCCGAATACCGGATGTATTTCTATCCGCAGGATGACCGCGATATCGTCTATACCTTTCCGATCAGCATCGGTCGCATGGACTGGGAAACGCCGCTGGGTCGAACGCGCGTCGTTGCCAAAGCAGTGCGGCCAAGTTGGTATCCACCGAAATCGATTCGCGAGGAACATGCTGCTGAAGGTGACCCACTACCGGCGGTCGTGCCGCCTGGGCCGGACAACCCGCTGGGTGAGTATGCAATCCGACTGGGTCTACCCGGATACCTGATTCACGGAACCAACCGGCCGGCCGGGGTTGGCATGCGGGTGACGCATGGCTGCATTCGGATGTTTCCCGAGGACATCGAATCGCTGTTTCCGATGGTGCCGGTCAAAACGCCGGTGCGGATCGTCAATCAACCCGTGAAGATGGGTTGGAGTGCAGATCAACTAGTAATGGAAGCGCATGAACCGCTCGCGGTCGCGGTGTCGGATACCGTCGATGAACCGACAGCCGACTCTGAGGCGGCGGAGCCAGTCGAAACTGTCGCGATCGAAGAGGGCGGGCTGACTTCGATGATGCGAGTGTACGTCGCTGCGACGCGTGAACTCGAGGCGACCACCGACTGGGCGCTGATGGAAGAAGTGCTTGAGCAGGCGCGCGGCGTGCCCGTTCTTGTTGGACAGTTGAACCCGTCAGCTGATCTTGATGAAGTTATGGAGCCGGCAGTGAGCGGGCCAGGTTCCGATGCACAGAAGGCTGCCGGTAAGTAAAAAGCTTGGGGCATAAAAAACGCCGCGCAGTTAAACCACGCGGCGTCTTCGGCGCGCTAGGCGCCAGCCATATCAGGCAATTCCGTTGCGGGAATTACTTCGACATGGAACGCTGGAACATGCGCTCCAGACGCTCTGTGTTGGCGTCACAGCAGGATTGCGCTGAGTTTGCAGCAGACAGCGCCTGGTTGGCGGTGCTTGCAGCGCTCGCAGCTTGCTGGCTAGCACGATCCGCAGCGGCACGTGCAGCTTCTGCAGCGGTTTTAGCAGCCGCAGCGTCAGCAGCAGCAGCATCTGCTTTTGCACTCACTTCGTTCAGCAATTCAGTGTTCGTGCAACCGGCAGCAGTACCTAGTACCAGTACGGCAGCAGCGACTTTCAGAACGTTCTTCATCATTACAAAAAACCCCATTCGTTCTTGTACAAGTCAGTATCGAAGATACCCAAACAACAACAGGCTAAACCTGTAGTTGCGGCAATAATGCCAGATTTTTTGATGAGTTATAAGAAAATCGCCCGTCTCGGTTTGGCGACAGGGTTTTCGGGTTGTCGATCGTCATCGGAGGATTCTCTAAATTGCCTTGGGTTTGAATTTCTTACCCATCAGACTTGCGCCAGCAAGTGACCTGTATATAATCACAGTGACTGGGTTTCTATACAGGTAGCGGTATGCACGACCTCACTCCACGCCAATCGCAAATTCTGGAGCTGATTCAGGATTTCATCCACGAAACCGGCATGCCGCCAACGCGTGCTGAAATCGCCAGGGAATTGGGTTTCAAGTCGCCGAATTCAGCGGAAGAGCATTTGCGTGCCTTGCAACGCAAAGGTGTGCTCGAGCTGATTCCAGGCACCTCTCGCGGTATTCAGTTGAAAGACTCATTGCGCGAGCAGATCGGCCTGCCATTAGTCGGCCGTGTCGCTGCCGGTCATCCCATCCTCGCCGAACAAAACATCGAAGCCCATTACCGAGTGGATCCGGCTTTCTTTAGTCCGAAGCCGCACTATCTGCTTCGTGTGTGCGGAATGAGTATGAAAGACATTGGAATCCTGGACGGTGATCTGGTGGCGGTACACCGAACGCCGGAAGTACGCAGTCGCCAGGTGGTGGTTGCTCGACTCGATGACGAAGTCACCGTCAAACGCTACCGGCAAGAAGGCAGTGTGGTGTGGTTACTTCCTGAGAACGAAGATTTTGAACCGATTGAGGTTGATCTCAGCGAGCAATCATTGGTGATCGAAGGTGTTGTGGTCGGCGTCATTCGAGATGGCGTACAGGTCCACTAAACCCTTCCAGCGAGTAGTGAATTTGGCAAGGTAGCCCAACACGAGTACCGCTTATGAGCAAAGCGCCACCGGACGCGTCCGGTCAGCCTGGCGATTCTGTTGACAGTCGTTTGTCCATTCAGAGTGCCACGACAAAAAAACAAACTCCGGAGTCGTCCTCCGGGGTTTTTTTTTCCCCAGAACAGGTGTCGGCCTTTGAATCGGCGGGGTTGTGGCGTGCGAATGCGCTCGCCTCAGCCGAAGGACCGGTATGTCCGACAGGTTATGAGGAACTGGATGCTTGCTTGCCAGGTGGCGGGTGGAACACAGCAGGTCTGACTGAGCTTTTGACCAAGACAGTAGGTGTTGGAGAGCTCCGATTGTTGATGCCAGCCTTGTCTTCTTTGACGAGCGCCAATCCAGGTTGGGTGATGTGGATTGCGCCACCTTTTTTGCCGAATGCGCCAGCGTTACAGCAATGGCAGGTGGCCCCGTCACGCATGTTGGTGATTCACCCGCGAACACCGCGTGATCTTGCGTGGGCGACCGAACAAGCGCTGACTTCCGACAACTGCATAGCAGTATTGGTGTGGGCGCATCTTTTGGATCGCACCAAGCAGCGAGGTGGCTTTCAACGACTGAGTCGCCGACTGCAGTTGGCTGCATCGGAGCACCGGTGTTGGGCGGTGGCGTTTCGTGGATTCGAGCAACGCCAGACGCCGTCTGCTGCCGTACTGCGTATCGCGTTGACGGTGAACGAAGATCAACGGGATTTAGAGCTTTTGAAAGTGCGGGGCGGACGACCCTGCACCGTGCGGAATTTCGATGCGGGTGTGGACTTCGGTTTAGGCG
Organism: Pseudomonadota bacterium; assembly: GCA_038533155.1. GTDB lineage: Bacteria > Pseudomonadota > Gammaproteobacteria > Steroidobacterales > Woeseiaceae > CALBPI01. Next base: position 14,030 of record JBCAZH010000008.1, read on the forward strand.
CATTGGTGAGACCGTGAAAGTGCAGCAGTGATGGCAGGTACACCACGTCAATCGCAGCCCGATTTGTTCCGTGAGGTCAGCGACCCGCAGGCACACAGTGCGCGTCATGAACGCCAGCAATTGCAGGCGCGCTCGGTTCAGTCGGTTGGTAGCCGTCCGTCTGCTGAGACATTAGCGAGTGTTACGCCGGCCCATTCAGCCGTTTGGGTGTGTTTGTATTTCCCTGGATTGCCATTACAAGCGTTACAAGGTCAGTGCAGCGTTTCTACACCGAGTGTTGTTGTTGATGATGATCGTCAGCGCACCGTGATTGCGGTGAACCGAGCGGCGAGCGGCTGTGGTCTGGTCGCAGGTCAAAGTCTGCGCACTGCGATGGCGCTGTGTCAGGAACTTGATGTGCTCGAACGAGCGCCCGAGAAGGAAGCGGCGTTACTCGCCGAAGTGGCGCAGCGGCTCATGTCATTGAGTCCGCAAGTCTGCCAACAGCCCCCACAGTCACTGTTGTTGGAGGTACGAGGCAGCCTGAAGTTGTTCGGTGGCATAGAGAATCTGTTGGCGCGATTACATGCGCATTGTCTTCCGGACCACCACGTACGTTATGCCGTCGCGCCAACCCCCATGGGGGCGTGTTGGTTGGTCAGAGGCGGATTGAGCCCAGTTCCTGGGGATATAGTGAACCAAGGCTTGGATGCGCGTGAATTCCTGCAGTTGTTGAATGCTTTGGATCTTGGCGTCACCCATTGGCCGGACACCACGCTCAATGCGTTGCGTGAAATGGGTATCTACACGATCGGCGACTGTCGGCGACTGCCAAGGGCTGGGCTCGCGCGGCGTTTTGGTGTTGAGGTACCGCAAGATCTCGCCAAAGCGCTGGGTGAACTGCCAGATATTCGCGATGTGCTGATACCGCAACCGCAGTTTGATGCAGTGATGCAGCTGGACGCTGAACTGACGTCGACAGGCGCGTTACTGCCGGTGTGTACCTCGTTGTTGCGGCAACTTGAGATAGATTTACGTAGCCGACAAGCAGCGGTACGTGAACTCCAGTTTGGTTTTCATGCGTGGCAGGGACAAGCGGGGCAAGTTGCACTGTCTCTATGTGCGCCGAGCCATTGCGTGGCTGACTGGTTGCCTGTGCTACAGGCACAGCTGGAAACCGTTGAACTGCAACAGCCGGTTGTTGCAGTGAGTTTAAGTGCCGTTGCGCAAGATGCGCTGGAGCTTGCGTCAAAGTCATTGGACTTGACCAGTAACGAAGGATTTGCAGTTGCGATACCAGACAGTGGGTATGCGTTACTCGATCGCTTGCGTGCGCGCCTTGGGAAAGATGCTGTAGCGCGACTGCTGCATGTGGCCGAGCACCGACCGGAACGCGCATCGCAGTCTGTTGCCGTGTTCGATGCAGACACCATCACATCGAAACCATTACCGCCCGATTGGCAGATATGCGATGTTCCTTTGCCGGAACAATCACGCACTGCTGCTTCGATCTGGTTGCAAAGACCGTTGTGGCTGTTGGAACGACCGCAACCACTGACGCTATGTGGTGAACGTCCTTGCCACCTGGGTGTGTTGGTGCTCAATCACGGACCAGAGCGTATATCCGCCGGTTGGTGGGACCAGAACAACAGCGCTCGCGATTATTTTGTCGCCACCGATATCGATGCTGCTCGCTTGTGGGTGTTCCGTACTTGGACCAAGCAACATGAGCCACGCTGGTGGTTGCACGGCGTGTTCGGTTGATGTGTTGTGGGCGAATACGTCGAGTTACATGCGCTGAGTAATTTCAGTTTTCTGCGGGGCGCCTCCCATCCTGAAGAGCTGGTCCAGCAAGCAGCAACACTCGGTTATCAGGCCATCGCAATCACCGATGTGTGTTCGATGTCCGGCATCGTCCGTGCACACAGCGCAGCGGAGAGTCTCGATTTTCCGCTGATCATTGGCGCTGAGTTCATGCTGGAAAACACGCGTATCGTCATGCATGCGATGAACCGCGAAGGCTATGCAGGGCTTTGCCGCCTGATCACTGCCGCACGCCGTGCCGCGGATAAAGGTACCTATCAACTGACCGCCGAAATGTTTCGGCAGCACCTGCAGTCCGGATTGTTAGATGGCTGTACGGTGTTGTGGGTGCCCGATCGACGATTTCGTCTGCCGTCGGCGTTGGACTTTCTTCCAGATTTGGCGAGCGGTCGATTGTGGATTGCGGTCGAGCTGTTTCCCGACGGTCTCCATCAGATTCGATTGAAGGCGCTATATGAATTGAGTGCGTACTACGGTTTGCCTTTGGTTGCCGCAGGTGATGTGCATATGCATGTGCGTAGTCGACAGCGGCTGCACGACACGCTCACAGCAATCCGATTACGTGAAACCGTACAAAACGCAGGTTATGCGCTACATGCGAACGCAGAAAAACACCTCCGTCGTATTGAGGTGCTCAAACGGTTGTACCCCGAAAGTCTGTTGCGTGAGACTTTGCGAGTCGCCGAACGGTGCTCTTTTTCCTTATCGGAATTGCGCTACGAGTATCCCCATGAATTGGTGCCGGAAGGCGAGACCCCGTCAAGCTGGTTGAGAACTTTGACGCTCAACGGCATGCACGAACGTTGGCCCGATGGCGTTGCTGACGCGACGCGTGAACTGATTGAACATGAGCTGGCACTGATCGCCGACCTTGCTTATGAGCCGTATTTTTTAACGGTTCACGATATCGTCCGATGGGCTAGAGCACAGGATATTTTGTGCCAAGGTCGAGGGTCTGCAGCCAATTCGGCCGTGTGTTTTTGTCTCGGCGTCACAGAAGTCGATCCGCAGCGCCAGTCGACACTGGTCGAACGTTTTATCTCCCGCGAGCGTAACGAGCCACCGGATATCGATGTGGATTTCGAGCACCAACGGCGCGAAGAAGTCATTCAGTACATCTATCGAAAGTATGGTCGAGCACGCGCGGCGCTGGCGGCCACAGTGATCTGTTATCGACCCAGAAGCGCCATGCGAGATGTTGGCAAGGCATTAGGGCTAGCAGACCTTCAGGTTGATCAACTCGCGCGTAGCATGCAGTGGTGGGACGGTAATACGGTAGACGATGATCGCGTGCGCGACGCCGGTTTCGATCCGGGAAACCCAGTGCTTAAGCAATTGCTCGATTTGGTGCGAGAGCTAATCGGATTCCCGCGGCATCTTTCACAGCACGTTGGTGGGTTTGTGATTTCGGAAGGCCGGTTGGATGAGTTGGTGCCCATCGAGAATGCCAGCATGCCTGAGCGCACGGTTATCCAATGGGAGAAGGATGACCTCGAAGCATTAGGCCTGTTGAAAGTGGATGTGTTGGGTCTCGGTATGTTGAGTGCGATCCGACGCTGCTTCGATTATCTGCGTGACTTTTATGGGAGATCGCTGACTTTGGCGCGTGTGCCCGCCGGAGACACGGCCACGTACGACATGATTTGTAACGCCGACACAATGGGTGTGTTCCAAATCGAGTCGAGAGCGCAAATGGCGATGCTGCCGCGGCTAAAGCCTCGGTGTTTCTATGACTTGGTGATCGAGGTAGCCATCATCAGGCCTGGCCCAATTCAAGGTGACATGGTGCATCCGTATTTACGCCGCCGGAATGGCGAAGAAGCGGTGAGTTATCCGAGTGAGGCGGTGCGCGATGTCTTGTCGCGGACATTGGGTGTACCGATTTTCCAAGAGCAGGTTATGGAGCTGGCTGTGGTGGCCGCCGGGTTCACGCCGGGCGAAGCCGATCAGCTGCGTCGCGCGATGGCCGCATGGAAACGGCGAGGGGGTCTGGGTCCATTTGAAGCGAAATTGAAGGCGGGCATGCAAGAACGTGGTTATAGCGATGCTTTTGCTGCGCAAATATTTGCGCAGATCAAAGGTTTTGGTGAGTACGGATTTCCGGAATCACACTCCGCAAGTTTTGCGCTACTGGTGTATGTGTCCGCTTGGTTGAAATGTCATTACCCAGCCGCGTTTGTGTGTGCGTTGATCAACAGCCAACCGATGGGGTTCTACAGCGCCTCACAGCTGACGCAAATGCTGCGTCGTCATGGTGTCGATATTCGCCCCGTGGACGTCCGTCACAGCGACTGGGATTGCACGCTGGAACCTCTCGCCGGATCAGGCGATTCGCCCGCGGCTGCACTCAGGTTGGGGCTTCGATTGGTTAAGGGCTTGGGGGAGGAGGCGGCTCAGCGGTTGACTTGTGTGCGCGAGTCGCACGGGTTTTCGACGGTTCAAGAAATGGCGCAACTTGCGAACCTGAATCGCGCGGAATTGGGTGCCTTGGCGTCAGCCAATGCGCTATCGCGATTGGCAGGGCACCGTCATATGGCACGGTGGCAGGTGGCAGGTGTGATGCAGCAAGATGACCTTCTGGCAGGTGCGGAGGTCGCCGAAGGTACGCCGATGCTGCGAACGCCGGACGAAGTGCAGGATTTGATTGCCGACTATCGTGCTTTAGGTCTAACCCTGGGTCGACATCCGATGAGTATGCTGCGCGCCGGTTTTGCGCGCCGAGGGTTCAAACGTTCTGTCGAATTGGCTGAGATGAACAATGATCAGCCGGTATGCGTGGCAGGTGTTGTGATCACTCGGCAACGCCCCGGTAGTGCAGGGGGTGTGAATTTTGTCACGCTAGAGGATGAGGACGGGTACATCAATCTCGTGATTTGGAAAGATCTCGCCGAACGCCAGCGTCGGGAGCTAGTTGGCGCCCGCCTCATGGGCGTGCAAGGCAAAGTACAGATTCAGGGGAAGGTGATCCACGTCGTCGCCGACGAACTTTTGGATTTCAGTGACGAACTAGCAGGGCTCGCGACACGGTCGCGGGATTTTCATTAGTCGGGAAACGTGGCCGTGACGTTCTAATCACTCGCTTCCAGATCTCTGATCCCGAAGTCATCATCCTCATCCAACAAGCGTGACAAGCGTTTCTCTTCGAGTAATGCCTCAAGTCTTCGACGCGCCGCCAAACCATCCTCGGTTTCCTTCTTCGCGGTTTCAATGTCGGAAACTAGCTCTTCGACATTGATTTCAACCGATACGCCTCCGACGTTGTCGCCGCCCTCAATGACGATCGTCTCGGTAAAAGACTCGTCGTCTTGCTCATCATCTGACAACGCTTCATCGTCAGGTGTGTTGCCTTGTTCGGATATCATCAGCTGATACCTGCTTGTGTCCCTGTTCGCGGAATATAGCCCCGCGATCCGTTTCGGTGCAACACAAAGTTAAGGAATTGATAAGTGCGTCGGTCCGTGCCGGACACCGGCAGCGATCGGGTTCAGTTAAGCAACTGATTCATATTGAAGATCGGCATCAAAATGGCCATCACGATGACCAGTACAACCGCACCCATAAACAGGATGATGACCGGCTCAACAATAGACATCAAAGACGAGATCAGATTGTCGGTTTCGCGCTCTTGATTCACCGCGGCACGTTCCAACATGTTGTCCAATTCGCCACTCGCCTCACCACTGCTCAAAAGGTGTAGTGTCATTGGCGGGAACACATGTTGTTCTTTCAACGAGCCGCTGATCGAGGCGCCTTCGCGAATCTTAACCGCGGCCGCATCCACGCCTTCTCGCATCGGTACGTTGGTAATGACTTCACCCGCAATTCGTAGCGCTTCTAACACCGGAACGCCGCTGCTGGCCAAGATGCTCAGGGTTCGCATGAAGCGGGCGGTATTCAGTCCTCGGGTGAGGCGTCCAACGATCGGTGCTCGAAGCAAAAAGCCATGCCAGCGTTTTTTCGGTCCAGGTCGTTGCAGGATGGCACGAATGCCGAAGACTACGCCGACAACGCCGACCAGCAGGGCCCACCACCAATTCTGCAAGAAGTTACTGGTCGTAAGCAGCGCCTGCGTCAATCCTGGTAGTTCGCTGTTAGAGGATTCGAATATGCCAACGATTTTCGGCATCACGTAAATCAGCATGAAAACGACAATGCCGATAGAGATCAGAATCAAAAGCAACGGGTAGATCAGAGCAGATTGCGCTTTCTGAGTGAGACCCTGGCGGTCTTCGGTGTAGTCCGCCAAGCGTTCGAGTACGCCATCGAGCTTGCCCGACTGTTCGCCGGCATCGACCGTGGCGCGGAACAGTGTTGGGAAGGCTTGTGGGAAATTGCTCATGCTATCGGCTAGCGAATAGCCTTCGCGCACGCGAGCACGAACGCCAAGAACCGTGCGTGTCGTGCGAGAACTTTCCGATTGATCACCGATGGCCTGCAGGGCCTCCTCAAGCGGCAATCCCGCTTGCACCAGCGTCGCGAGTTGTCGCGTTACCAGTGCCAGTTCTGCCGAGGAGATGCCCCGTCTCGATTCGCGCGCTATGTTGCCGCCGGTTTTCCGGGCCGCCTTGGCCCCGGAAATCTCAGAGACCGACATCGGCGTTAAGGATTGGTCTCTCAGCGACTGTCGAACCTGGCGGGCCGTATCCCCTTCAAGCACGCCTTTGCGTTGCTTGCCGCGCCCATCGAGTGCCACGTATTCGAAAGCCGCCATCGTTCGCTGTTCCTAGTCGTCGCGGGTGACGCGTAAGACTTCTTCGAGCGTCGTCTTGCCGTTGAGGACCTTCGCGCGCCCGTCGTCACGAATGCTCGGTCCACGCGTGCGAGCATACTGTTCGAGTTCGTGCTCACCGGCACCGTCGTGAATCATGGTGCGCATCGTGTCGTCAATAGTGACAAGCTCGTAGATACCCGATCGACCGCGGAAGCCCTGGGTGTTGCCGGCGGGCGGGCGGTAGAGGGTCGGCGGCTCCGTGCGCGGTACTCGGAGAAGGTCACACTCAGCTTCACTGGCCCTGTACGCTTCACGCGACGATTCGTCGAGAGTCCGAACCAAGCGTTGCGAAAGCACGCCGATCAAACTGGATGACAGCAAGAACGGTTCAACGCCCATATCCCGTAGTCGAGTGACCGCACCAACAGCGGTATTGGTGTGCAGAGTGGAAAGTACAAGGTGACCGGTCAAACTGGCTTGTACAGCGATCTCTGCGGTCTCGAGATCTCGAATCTCACCTACCATCACGACATCCGGGTCTTGCCGGAGGATCGCGCGTAGGCCGCGAGCGAAGGTCATCTCGACTTTCGTGTTGACCTGCGACTGTCCAATGCCGTCGATGTAGTACTCGATCGGATCCTCGACCGTCATGATGTTGCGCGACGTGTTGTTGATCCGCTCGAGTGCCGCGTACAAGGTCGTGGTTTTACCGGAGCCGGTCGGGCCGGTGACCAAAATGATGCCATGCGGTTTGTGGATCAGACTGTCGATGGCGGCTTGGTCCTCGGAACGCATGCCGAGCTGTGCGAGATCTAAGCGGCCGGCTTGCTTGTCCAGCAAGCGCATTACGACACGCTCGCCGTGTCCGGACGGCATCGTCGACACACGAACATCCACTGCGCGACCAGCTACGCGCAATGAGATTCGGCCGTCTTGGGGTAACCGCTTTTCGGCAATATCGAGTTTCGACATGACCTTGATGCGAGACACCAGTAAAGGCGCGACGCCTGGTCCTGTTTGCAAAACTTCGCGAAGCACGCCATCGATACGCAGCCGAACGATCAGTCGGTTCTCGTAGGGTTCGATGTGAATATCCGATGCGTTCTCTTTGATCGCCTCTGTCAGCAGCGCGTTAATTAGCCGAATGATCGGTGCTTCGTCGTCGCTCTCAAGTAGATCCGACTGTTCGGGCAGTGCTTGCGCGACTTTGAACAGATCGGTGTCCTCCTCGAAACCGTCGATCATCTGCATCGCCTGACCGCTGCCGCGTTCATAAGCGGCCTGCAGCGCAGCATCGAACGCGGCTTCCTCAACCGGGACGACTTCGGCGTCACTGCCTGCTACTCGATGGGCTTCGGCGAGTGCATGCAATGCGGCGCCTTTGCGAAACACCAAACGACTTTTGTTCGGGTCGGAGTCTAACGGTTCGACCAATACACCAAAGCGCTTCGCGAACGAGAAGGGCAGCTGCCGGCGTGCAGCCGTTGGTTCAACCTCTGGGAGTGCGTCGTCGGTCAGTGTCTCGTTCGAAATCGCCATGTCACTGGTTGCCTGTGCCATCGTTCATGATGTTCTCCGGCGGGCGAGATCGCGGCGGTGCGGGTTCGCGCAGTTGGTCTTGTAGCGCCGGTAGCGTCAGTGGGCTCTCCTCGGTGCCAAGTTGGAGATCTCGAAGATACTGATACTTCTCTGTGGTCGCGTCGCGCGCACTGATGCCGTCGCGGATGATGCGCGGTTTAATGAACACCATTAGATTGGTCTTGGTGACGTCTACGGAGTTGGAACGGAACAGGCGTCCGAGCAGTGGAATGCTGCCCAGAACCGGAACCCGCTGTTCGCTTTCTGTTACTTGGTCATCGATCAGACCGCCCAAGACCAGTATGCCGCCGTCTTCGACGATCACCGAGGTTTCAATCAATCGCTCATTCGTGATCGGTTGGCCTTGTACCGAGTCGGTCGACAGGCTGGAGACTTCCTGCACAA
>JBCAZH010000008.1:22626-79210 GCA_038533155.1 Pseudomonadota bacterium
GTGATCGGTTGGCCTTGTACCGAGTCGGTCGACAGGCTGGAGACTTCCTGCACAACCTTCAGCAAGATTGCATCGCCTTCATTGATTTGCGGTGTAATCTCCAGTGACGTACCGACCGGTTCTCGCTGAATGGTCTGGAACGGGTTGACCGCGCCGTTGTTGTTCCCGCCGGTATTCGTGAACTGTCCGGTCGCAAACGGTACTTCGGAGCCGATCGAAATCTTCGCCTCTTCGTTGTCCAGAGTGACAAGCGTTGGTGTGGAAATGACGTTCGTGTTCGAGTCACTCTGCAATGCATTCAGCACCGCTGCAAAGCTGATTCCGTCGTCGACAATTCGACCGACGCCAAGCGTTAATCCCTGACTGATCAGCTGCGCAATTGCGGCAGCATCGTTGCCGTCTGTCCCGAGTGAGCCTAGTGCGCCACTCAAGCCGCCTGTCGCCGATGGCTCACTAACAAACAGCGGGTTGTCGCCAGACTCGTCCGTCGCGGCGATTGAAACCCCCAGATTTGAGTTCTCTGTCAGCGTGACCTCGACGATCAAGGCCTCGACCAGCACCTGCGCGCGCCGAACATCCAATTGGTCGACGATTTGTAGGACTCGGCGAATGGATGCCTGCGGACCGGAGATCACGAGCGCATTCATTCGCTCATCAGCCCAGATATTCAGTTCTTGCTGCCCCGGCGTGGGCTGCTGACCTTGGTTTTCCTGTTGGATCTGTCCGGTCAGCTTGGTCGCGAGGTCCTCGGCGGAGGCGTAGTTCAGGAATCGAACTTGCGTATCACCCCCTTCCTGCGGCGGCGTATCGAGATGGGCAATCAACGCACGAATCTTGACTCTTGCTGCCGCTGTGCCAGCCACCAACACGCTGTTGGTTCGTGCGTCGGCAACAACCGAAGGGCCAGCCGCACCCACCGCGCCATCCGCGCGCGTGGCATTGGTCAATGCATTGAGTGTCGTCACGATTTCTGTGGCGGAGGCATTTTCCAGACGAATCACTTCGACATCCGATTCAACCGGCCGGTCGATCTGGCGAATCAAGTAACGAATTCGCTGCACGTTGGCCGAGTTGTCACTGACGATCAGTGCGTTAGAACTTTGAACTGCAGCCAGGTGGGCGCTGGTCGACATCAACGGTCGCATCACCGGCACGAGCTGCGCGGCGTTGATGTTCTCAAGTCGCAACACAGTCGTCGTGATCGCATCCGCTTCACGTGCGCTGGGCGGTGTCGCGTAGGTTCGGGTTTGTGCGTCAGGAATGATCTTCACGACGCCATCGTTTTCGATCGCTTGAAAGCTGTTCACTCGCAGGATCGACAGAAAGGCGGAGTAGAACTCCTCGTTGGACATCGGTTCGCTGGCAATCAACGTCACTTTTGCGTTCACCCGCGCATCGACGATGAACGTCTTACCGGTGACCGCTTGGACCGCTTCGATCACTTCACGAATATCTGCATCGCGGTAATTCGGTGTGATCGAACCCGCGTCCTGCGCGGTGACATTGATCGACGCCAAAACCAACATGGCGAAGGCGGTCAGGCTGCGCAGCCAACGCGTGCGGCTGTCGTGGTTGATTCTTGTTTTCATTGTTCTAATCCGCCTGGGTCGCATTCTCGATTTGATTGACGTCAAGAGTCATGGATTGGGGTTTGCCGTTTCGCTCGAGCATCACGGTGACGCTTTGCGCATCGGCAAGCTGGCTGAAGACTTGGGCCGCCTGCTGCGCATTCGTCAGTGGCATACCATTAATTTCCGTCACGATATCGCCGGGTCGCAGACCGAGCGCCGCGAACTTCTGACGATCGCGCGAGGGATACAGTCGGAAGCCGCGTTGTTGCCCACCGACGTAGTAAGGTCGCGGCGAGATGATTTCGGTCAACGCTGACGCGTTGCTGGTGATGGTTTCGCGAACGCTCGGGCGTTGGCGCTGACTGACCGATTGGGTTGGTCTGCGAACCACCGGGCGTGTCGACGCGGTCTCTTCGGGTACCGGCAGGTTCAACGCCTCGATCGTGCCGGCGCGACTGAGCAACACTCGTTTGGCCTCGACAGAATGCAGCGTGACACCGCGCCGCACGACATCGTCGATTCTGTACACTTTTTCGTCCCGTCCGTCCGCGATGATGGCCAAAGCATTGGCAGGGGTGTCGGATGCCAGCGTTCCCTTCAACTCGAGTGGCAAGTTCGTTTCGGGTGCGTCGGGTGGTACTTCTCCGCCGCCATTAACGATTTCCTGCTCGTCTTCCGGCTTGGCCTCGCCGAAAAGGTGTGCTTCAACAATCGGCGCAACGTTGGCGGATTGCGTGGTCGCGGTGTCGGCGTCTGTGGAAGCGGTGGTCGTGTACGTGAGTTGCACATTGTCGTCCGGCTTGGACGGAAATAGGCCCCAAACCAGCCCGGACAGCTGCCAAGCAAGTACGGCCGCCAAAATCCAAACGCAGAAGGCGGGTGCTTTGGCGAGCAGTTGGCCGGCCCACGGATAGCGATTCAGCGTCGCGAGGCGGGCATCGCCAAACAGATCCGCCGCACTCATCGACGAAACCGGCTGAAGTTAGTGAAAATTAGATCCACAGATCGCTCTTTTTTGTTAAAAAACCGTCGCTTGCTTGTCGCGCCAGGCGCTCGCCGACCGGGCTTGCATGATACGGTAGTGAAGTCCGCACCGACAAGCGCCAATAGGCGGGGATTTAGAGTGCTTTTGCGCGCTCAGGTTCCATGCCCTTGTCGAGCGGCCGACTGAACCCCATATCGACTGTTCCCGCGGCAGAGACAGACGCCCTGCAACCGTGGTAGTAATGACATAACGACAGGTGGAGTGTGATGTCAGAACACGATCAGGATCCCGGTATGCCGGCCATCGGCGACACAGGAACGGTGCTTGAGGAGGCAAGGCCCAAACTCAAGAAACCGCCGCTATACCGCGTCGTGTTGTTGAATGACGACTACACACCGATGGAATTCGTCGTGCAAATTCTCGAGCAAGTCTTCAGCCACGACCGCCCGTTAGCGACCCGGATCATGCTGGAAGTCCATACGAAGGGTAAGGGCGTGTGCGGCGTGTTCACCTACGACGTCGCTGAGACCAAAGTGGCCCAGGTGAGCAAGGCGGCGGAAGAGCACCAGCATCCGCTGCTCTGCACGATGGAACAGGACTGACCAACCCGCATTGGAACGCGAAATATATGTTAAATAGCGAATTAGAGTACTGCCTGAACGAGGCCTTTCAGACGGCGAGAGATCAGCGGCATGAGTACATGACCGTAGAGCATCTCCTGCTCGCCATTCTGGACATTCCCGAAGTACACGCCGTGCTACGGGCAGTCGATGGCGACCCGGATCGCTTGCGCCGCGAGTTGGAGGAGGTGATCGCACAGACCACACCAACACTCGATGTTGAGTCCGAGCAGGATGTTCAGCCGACGCTGGGATTCCAGCGGGTGCTGCAACGCGCCGTGTTCCACGTTCAATCCAGCAACAAATCGGAAGTGACGGGCGTGAACGTGCTTGTGGCGATTTTCAGCGAGAAGCAGTCGCAAGCGGTGTACTTATTGAACTTGCAGGACGTGACCCGTCTGGACGTTGTGAACTACATCTCACACGGTGGCAGCGCGGTGGAGCAGTTTGAAGGCGGGGATGAGTCGGCGACGCTTGGTGAAGACAGCGGAGAATCTCCGAAGTCTGCGTTGGTCGAGTTTGCGACTAACCTTAATGAGGAAGCCGAAGCAGGCAATATCGATCCGTTGATCGGACGCACGTTGGAGGTCGAGCGTACGATCGAAATCCTCTGCCGACGGCGCAAGAACAATCCGCTGTACGTTGGTGAGGCGGGCGTCGGCAAGACCGCGATCGCCGAGGGACTTGCGCGGTTGATTGTCGAGGAAAAGGTGCCGGAAGTATTGCTTGGCGCGACGATCTATTCGTTGGATATGGGCGCGTTGGTCGCCGGAACAAAATACCGCGGCGACTTCGAAAAGCGGTTAAAGGGCGTCGTCGCCGAGCTGGCCAAACAGCCGCAGGCGGTACTGTTTATCGACGAGATCCACACCATTATCGGGGCAGGCGCTGCGTCCGGTGGGGTGATGGATGCGTCCAATCTGATCAAGCCAGTGCTTGCCAACGGCAAACTCCGCTGCATCGGTTCGACGACCTACCAGGAATATCGAGGCATTTTTGAGAAAGATCATGCTTTGGCGCGACGCTTTCAGAAGATCGATATTCCTGAGCCGAGCGTTGAGGAGACAATCCAGATATTGACAGGGCTTCAGAGTCGTTTCGAGGAGCATCACGGGGTGCGCTACGATGCGGATGCGCTTGAGGCCGCCGCGCAGCTTGCGGCTCGGCACATCAACGACCGACAGCTACCCGACAAAGCGATCGATGTTATTGACGAGGCGGGAGCCAACTTGCGACTGCGACCGGAATCCGAACGTCCCGACTCGGTCACCGTTGAGACGGTGCAAAATATCGTCGCGCGCATGGCGCGAATTCCTGCGGCGAGCGTTTCTGCGTCCGATCGCAAGACGCTGCAAAATCTGGAGCGTGATCTGAAGATGGTGATCTTCGGGCAGGATTCGGCGATCGAAGCGCTGTCATCCGCGATCAAAATGGCACGCTCGGGCTTGAACGAGGAAGAAAAGCCGGTTGGCTCGTTCCTCTTCGCTGGGCCAACCGGCGTCGGTAAAACCGAAGTCACCCGACAACTCGCGAAGAGTCTTGGCATTGAGCTGTTGCGGTTCGATATGTCGGAATACATGGAACGACACACGGTCTCGCGTCTGATCGGTGCACCCCCGGGCTATGTTGGCTACGACCAAGGTGGTCTTTTGACCGAAGCGGTCTCAAAGAACCCGCATGCCGTGGTTTTGCTGGATGAGATCGAAAAGGCTCATCCGGAAGTGTTCAACCTGCTATTGCAGGTCATGGATCACGGCACATTAACCGACAACAATGGGCGCAAAGCGGATTTCCGTAACGTTGTCTTAGTGATGACTACCAACTCCGGCGCGCGTGAAATGAGTCGTGCCTCCATCGGATTTACGGAACAAGACCACTCCACGGACGGCATGGAGGTGATTCGCAAGACGTTTACACCTGAATTCCGCAATCGCCTCGATGCGATCATTCAATTCGACCCGCTCGATGCGCATTCCATTGCCAGAGTGGTGGACAAGCTTGTGGTCGAGCTCGAGGGCCGCCTACTGAGCAATAACGTCACACTGGAGTTGGACGATAGTGCTCGTGATTGGATTGCGGATCGGGGTTACGACCAAGCGATGGGTGCACGGCCGATGGCTCGGGTCATCCAAAAGTACATCAAGCGTGCGCTTGCCGATGACCTGTTGTTCGGAGACCTTGCCGACGGCGGGCACGTCACCGTGACGGTGGAAGGCGGGGAGCTCGTTCTGAAGCGTGAACCTGCGACGCAGGTTCGGGAACTGGCGGCGCCGGAAGAGGGCGAAGCCTGAGCGACGCGGCCGGGATTAACGGCCGCGGTAAACGATACGACCTTTGGTGAGGTCGTACGGGGTCAGCTCTACGGTGACCTTATCGCCCGTCAAAATCCGAATGTAATGCTTGCGCATTTTTCCGGAGATGTGTGCGGTCACGTTGTGGCCGTTTTCCAATTCGACCCGAAACGTTGTGTTGGGCAGGGTGTCAGTGACTACCCCTTCCATTTGAATGGCTTCTTCTTTCGCCAAAAACATATCCTCCAAAGGTTGCGGGCGGCATTGTCGGCAATAGGTCGTCGAATTGCAATGACCTGCGTCAAGGCTGTGGCGAACTTACAACAACGCCGCAACAGAGCAATGGATGGGGTCGGGGTGCCAAGGTTTCAAGTCTTGGACAATCTCCGCGAGCCGCGTTGTGTAGGCGTTGCGGGATATTTCGATAGCGCCCAATGAAGCCAAGTGCGGTGTGTGCATTTGGCAGTCGACTAGCGCGAAGCTGTCGGCATGGATCAGGCGACATAGTGAGAACAGTGCGATCTTAGATGCATCGGTCACGCGCATGAACATCGACTCGCCACAAAACAGTCGGTCGATCGCCACCCCGTAGATGCCGCCGACGAGTTCTTCATCCAACCAGACCTCGAGGCTATGCGCCCAGCCCAAATCATGAAGACGTTGGTAGGCATGCCGCATATCATCGGTGATCCAGGTTTCGGACTCCGATTGGCGCGGTTCTGCGCAGCCACGCACCACGTCATCGAACGCACGGTTCATTGTGACAGTCCAAGCGTTACGGCGAATTGAGCGACGCAAGCTGCGACTGAGATGAAACCGTTCCGGCGGTAGCACCGTGCGCGGATCCGGGCACCACCACAAAATGGGCTGTCCTTCGCTGAACCAAGGAAACACTCCGATGCGATAGGCTGCCAGCAATCGAGCGGGGGATAGATCGCCGCCAGCAGCGAGCAGCCCGTTCGGGTCGCGCAGCGCTTGTTGGATCGGTGGGAACGCCACGCCCTCGTCGACACCCAACCAATACAGGCTCACTCTTGTTCCCTTTCTGAGCCCTTGCGGTACGGTACGTGCGCCGCGACGCCATCCATATACGCATCAACCCCCCGAGCTTCTTGGGCAAGATAGTCCGTGATTGCATCTGCAAAAGCAGGTTCAGCCAACCAGTGGGCTGATCCTGTTTCGCAAGGAACGAAGCCACGAGCGACTTTGTGTTCGCCTTGCGTTCCCGGTTCGTACCGACTGATGTTGTTCGCGATACAGAACTCGATGCCTTGGTAGTAGCAAGTCTCGAAGTGAAGGCTGTGAAACTCGCTTTGACTACCCCAATATCGACCCAGCAACACATCGTCCTCGTGCAAAAGAATTGCTGCGGCGACCGGCGTGTTTTCGTGCTCTGCAAGGACGATGACGAGCGGATTGTTCGGTGCTTGGCGCAGTTGTTCGAAGAAGCCAAGACTTAAGTAGGGTTCGTGCCCGCGCGCGAGGAAGGTAAAACTGCAAAGTCGCCAGGCCTCCGCCATGATTTCTTCAGTGATTTGCGCGCCGACGAGGATGCGATGTGACACACCCGCTTCGCGCACGCGACGTCGCTCTCTGTTGACGTTTTTTCGCTTCTTGCTGCTGAAAGTCCCAACGAACTGTTCAAAACTCTGGTATTCCCGATTGAACCAATGGAACTGACAATCCTTGCGAAGCAGCAGGTCTTGGTCGATACACCACTGCCGTTCGCTTTCCGTCAAGAACTGAAGGTGCAACGACGAGAATCCGTGTTGTTGCGCGAATCCGAGCGCAATCTGGAGGAGGTTGACTCGAACCGATTCGTCCGCGTCATCGGCCACCAAGAATTTGGGCGCCGTTGCCGGCGTGAACGGAGTGGCGCTAATCAACTTTGGGTAGTAACGAATGCCGGCGCGCTGATAGGCCTGTGCCCAACTCCAGTCGAAGATGAACTCTCCCCATGAGTGTGCTTTTTGATACAGCGGTAGAGCGCCGATCAGTCGCTCGTCCTGGCGGATTGAGATATGGCACGGCTGCCAGCCGGTTTCGTTAGAGACACTGCCAGAGCTTTCCGCAAGCGCCAAAAACCGATGGCGCAGGTGTGGATTGCCGCGCGGGACTAGCGAATCCCACTCTGCAGCTGGGATCTCGGCGAGGCTGAGGTGAATTTTGGCGTCGAGCTGCGCTTCGGTCATGCATCGTCCGTGGATTTGCCAAACCCAGCCGCGCATCATGTCGGCGCCAGAACTGCCTGGGTTTGTAATAAGATACCGGTATGCCGCGAACAAGCACAACAACTCGGTCCAGCGCTAGCGCTGGGGTCAAAGGCTTACAAACCTCGATGACACGGTCGCTTCGTGAAGGGGCGTTATATCTTCTTGGGATGCTCGCCGTGATCTTGCTGGTGGCGTTGTATACCTACCACCCAGATGATCCGGGTTTTAGTCATGCCGGTAGTGGCGAGCGAATTCGAAACACGATTTCAATTGCAGGCGCGTACTTCGCGGATTCCGCGTTTCTGTGGTTTGGCCGACCTGCCTATCTGTTCCCACTGATGGTGTTTTTCGCGGGATACCTTGTGTACCGCGAGCGAGAGAATCCGGAACCGTTGGAAAAGGGCGTGTTCGCGCTTCGGTTTGCTGGTTTCATTGCCACGCTCGCCGCAAGCTGCGGTCTGGCAACGCTGCATTTCTCCGGTGGTGGGCTGCCGGGCACCGCCGGCGGTGCTTTAGGCGATGCCGTGGGCAACGGTCTATCTGCGATCGCCGGTTCCCTGGGCGCCACGTTGCTCTTGTTGGCTGCGTGGTTCGCAGCGGCCTCCGTTTTCTCCGGTGTGTCTTGGTTGGCGGTGATGGATCGGCTGGGCGCATGGATCTTGGCCAGCGCTGATCGCTTCCAAACTTGGCGTGACCAATGGAAAGACAAAGCGGAAGGTCGCCGCGTGCAACAGCAACGCAAAGAGACGCTGCGTGTTGCCAGAGCAAAAACCGACAAGCGGTCGAAGCCGCGCATCGAACCCACGGTTCGGCGCGAGGAAACCAGTGTCCGAGCGGAGCACGAGCGACAGGTCCGGTTATTCGAACAAGCGGCCCCGGGTGAACTGCCACCACTGTCGTTGCTTGATGATCCGCAACCAGTCGAGGGGGGGTACTCCGAGGAATCGCTTGAGAAAATGTCCCGATTGGTTGAACTCAAGCTGCGGGATTTTGGCATCGAAGTTCAAGTGGTATCGGTTCAGCCCGGTCCGATCATTACGCGGTTCGAACTGGAACCTGCGCCTGGTGTGAAATCCGCGCAGATCTCTAATCTCGCGAAAGACCTGGCCCGGTCATTGTCAGTCATCGCTGTACGGGTGGTTGAAGTCATCCCTGGGCGCTCTGTCATCGGACTCGAAATACCGAACGAAAAACGCGAACTCGTCACGCTTGGCGAGATTTTGCGATCGCGCGCGTATGACGACTCGAACTCGCCGCTGACGTTGGCGCTTGGCAAGGACATTGGAGGGTCATCCAAGATCGCAGATCTTGCGCGCATGCCGCACCTGCTGATTGCGGGTACCACGGGTTCGGGTAAATCCGTCGCGATCAACGCGATGGTGTTGAGCCTACTGTACAAAGCGACGCCGGATCAGGTTCGCCTCATCATGATCGACCCCAAGATGCTTGAGTTGAGTGTCTACGAAGGGATTCCGCATCTGTTGGCGCCTGTGGTTACCGACATGAAAGAGGCGGCCAATGCGCTGCGCTGGTGTGTCGCGGAAATGGAACGCCGTTACAAACTGATGGCGGCGCTGGGCGTCCGAAATATTGGTGGTTACAACCGCAAGGTCCGCGATGCTGAGGATGCGGGTCAACCGTTGACCGATCCACTCTGGCAGCCGCCGGATTTGATTGACGAAGATCGGCCACCTCCGGAGGCACCCACGCTAACGACGTTGCCGTTTATTGTCGTGATTATTGACGAGTTAGCCGACATGATGATGATCGTCGGCAAGAAAGTTGAGGAGCTGATCGCTCGATTGGCGCAAAAAGCGCGTGCTTCTGGAATCCACATGATCCTTGCGACGCAGCGCCCGAGCGTCGATGTCATTACGGGCCTGATCAAAGCCAATGTGCCCGCTCGAATCGCGTTCCAGGTGTCGGCTAAAGTCGACTCGAGAACGATTCTCGACCAGCAGGGTGCCGAGATGCTTCTGGGCCATGGGGATATGCTGTATTTGCCGCCGGGAACGTCGCTACCCGAGCGGGTCCACGGTGCGTTTGTGTCGGACAATGAAGTCCATTCTGTGGTTAGTTCCCTCTGCAGTAGCAGTCAACCCACTTACATCGATGAGGTGTTGACCGGCCCGACCACGCCAGTGCCCGGTATGCCGGACGTCGCAGGTGCCGCTGCATCGGACGCTGAACAGGACGCGTTGTACGACCAAGCGGTCGCGATCGTATTGGAAACACGCAAAGCGTCGATCTCCGGTGTGCAGCGTAGACTCAAGATCGGCTACAACCGCGCAGCCCGAATCGTCGAGGCGATGGAGGAAGCGGGTTTGGTAGGCCCACTGGAATCCAACGGTAGTCGCGAGGTCTTGGCACCAGCGCCACCGAAAGACTAAGTCGGTTCAGTTCCAGTTCATTGCATCAGTGAGATGATGAGCACATGAGAGTTCAAATGAAGATCCGCGAGTGGATTGGGCTAACCGCCCTGTGCGCCGGTTTGATCAGTGGTGTCAGCCAGGCCCAATCGGACGGCGAAGCGCTCAAGGCGCGAGGCGAAGCGAGGCTTGAGTCTTTCGTGACGGAAGTACAGACACTGAGCGGATCGTTCACGCAAACGGTTTACGGTGCCGACGGCACATTCGATGATGAGTACACTGGCGGTTTCGCCGTGCATCGACCGGGCCGATTTCGCTGGTCCTACGAATCGCCTTATGAGCAACTTTTGGTCGCGGATGGACAACGGCTCTGGAACTACGACATCGATCTTGAGCAGATTAGCGTCACCGATCAGTCGACGGCGCTTGGGCAATCGCCTGCGAAGATTCTGAGTGGCACTGCGGACGCGTTGCAGTCATTGGAAATCCAAGGTGCTTTCGAGTCCGAGGGTGTGTTGTGGGTCCAGATGGCCGTACTCGACGACACTAGTGATTTCGCAGCGCTCAGGTTTGGCTTTGAGGTCGACGCCGGCCGCCTGGCTGGCATGCAAGTCACCGATAATCTCGGGCAGCTTACGGTGATTGAGTTTCGTGATGTGACAGAGAACCAAACACTCGATGACGAGCTGTTTCGGTTCGTGCCACCACCGAACGCTGATGTCGTAGGCCTCGAGGAAGCACCTTCCGATACGCAGCCCGCAGCACCACAACGCTCCAACGACGAGGAGGCGAGCGGACCGATCGCTGGCTTGGGATAGTCGATGCTAAGGCCATTGAATTGGATGGCCGCTTGGTGGTGCGGCGGCTTCGCCGGACTGGCGATTATTGTTTACCTGCTATTGGATCCGACCCCGCCAGTAAACTCATTGCAGTTTCACAGCGACAAGCTGCTTCATTTTCTTGCCTTCGGCGGACTGACGGGCTGGTTCGCCGGTTTGCTGGAGCGTCGTGCTTGGCCCTTTCTCGCCATTGGTATGCTGGGCTTTGGTCTCGCCACCGAGTTGATCCAAAGCGCGATGAGAATGGGCCGTTTGGCCGAGTTGGGAGACTTTGCGGCGGATGCGGCAGGGGTCTTGATCGCTTTGCTGCTCGCACGGGTTGGTTTTGAGCACTGGGCACTGTTTTTCGAGCGTTGGTTCCGTCAAAAAGGGTGATTCCGTGCGGCGGCTTGGGTACATTAGCCGCCATGATCGACCCCAAACTTTTGCGCACGGACGCTACAGCCGTCGCTGATGCACTCGCACGACGTCACTTCCATTTCGACGCTGCTCGGTATGAAGCACTCGAGTCGCGTCGAAAAACCATTCAGCAAGAAACCGAAGCACTTCGCCAGCGCCGCAACGAGAGCGCGAAAGCAATCGGTATCGCGAAAGGCAAAGGCGAGGATATCGAGCCATTGCTCGCGGCTCAGAAGACCGCTGCCGATGAATTGAACCAGCACGAAGTTGCATTGGCGGAGATTCAGTCTGAGCTGGACGAGATCCATTTCGGTCTGCCCAACTTGCTGGATGATGACGTGCCGGACGGCAAGGACGAGCAAGATAATGTGGAGGTTCGCCTCTGGGGTGAGCCGAAGGTTTTCGATTTTGAACCTAAGGATCATATCGATCTTGGCGAGTCGCTTGGCCGTCTTGATTTTGAAACCGCTAGCCGTCTCTCCGGGGCGCGATTTGCAGTCATGACCGGGAGTCTTGCGACGCTTCACCGCGCCTTGATTCAATTCATGATTGCAACGCATACGGGAGCTCATGGGTATACAGAGGCTTACGTGCCTTACCTAGTGGGACCGGATGCGCTTTATGGAACGGGCCAGTTGCCGAAATTCGGGGAAGATCTGTTTAAGGTAGCAGGTGACCGAGAGCTCTACTTGATCCCTACCGCAGAAGTGCCGGTGACGAACTTAATGCGTGGGCAAGTTCTGGCGCCCGACCAGTTGCCGCTCCGCTTCGCCACGCATACGCCCTGTTTTCGTTCCGAAGCCGGGTCTTACGGCCAGGACACTCGCGGCATGATTCGACAGCACCAGTTTGAGAAGGTCGAATTGGTCCATGTGGTTGCACCCGAAGATTCAAGTGATGCGCTGGAGGTGTTGACCGGCCACGCAGAAGCGATTCTGCAAGCTTTGGATCTGCCCTATCGGGTGGTCGCGTTATGCGCCGGTGATGTGGGTTTCTCGGCGCGCAAGACCTTCGATCTTGAGGTTTGGCTGCCTGGGCAAAACCGCTATCGGGAGATTTCTTCTTGCAGCAATTGCGGGGACTTTCAAGCTCGTAGAATGCAGACGCGTTTCCGTGCAGGACCAAAGGAAAAACCGCAGTTGGTGCATACGTTGAACGGGTCGGGGGTTGCCGCTGGGCGTGCGCTCATTGCGGTGATGGAGAACTACCAACAAGCAGACGGCAGTATCGTTGTGCCAGACGTACTCCGCCCGTTCATGGGCGGTGTCGAGGTGCTCAAAGCCTAGGTAACTTTTTTGGAGTTTCTAAGCAGCTTCTTAAGCTCCGCGAGACTTTGCTCCCAGTGCGCTTCTTTTCGCCGGAAGTAGCCCTCCCAGTCTTCGTCCGCAGGAATGCCACTCACTTCGATACTGAGGACCACGCGCTTGTTACTTTGACTTAGCGTCAACGACTCATAGACGGGTCCACTCGGCAGCGGTCCTTCACCGTCTGGCGTTAGCGATGCCCATCGCAGCCTTCTCGGTGGCATAAAAATATCGATATTCGCATCGATCTCCGAATCGTCCGGTAGCGTCGCCTGAATCTTTCCGCCAATTCGAGCGGCGATATCGATTTCGCGGGCAAACCAACGGCTGAGCTGGTCCGCATCGGTCACTGCTTTCCAGAGACTTTCGATGCTGCAGCCGAAATCGATTTCCCGCTTGATCTCGCGTGTCACTTCGTCGATTGGACGCGTGTCGCGCGTTTGGCGAGGTGGCTCTGGCGCGGGTGTCGGTTGTGGCGTGGGTTGAGTATCCGGCGTGCTGATCAGGTGCAGATCGCGCTGCGGGAACGGCACTTCGATGCCGTGTTCACGGAACATCTGGTCAATTCGGAAATTGATGTCGCTGATCACAGAGAAGCGTTTCTCGATACGGCGAACACGAACCCTTAACTCGAAATCCAGCGAGCTGTCCCCAAAGCCCATGAACAGCGCGCGTGGTGCCGGGGCCTGCCCATCGCTAATGACGTCCTCGTGGTCACGTCCCACCTGCTCCAAGATGTCTCGTACAAGGTCCGTGTTGGATCCATAGGCGACACCCACACGAATTCTCAATCGGCCTTGAGGATCACGCAGTACCCAGTTCGTGACTCGACCAGATACCAATTCTGAATTCGGGACTAGGACATTCTGGTTATCGAGCGTTTCGATATCGGTCGCGCGAATCCGTATCCGACGGACAAAGCCCTCTACCTCACCGACGGTGACAAAGTCGCCCGCTTTGATCGGGCGCTCAAACAATAAAATGAGTCCCGAAACGAAATTGCTTGCGATAGCTTGGAGACCAAAACCGATCCCAAGCGCCAGGCCACCACCGATTAACGCGAGGCCACCGAGGTCGATGCCGGCCACTCGTAGCGCGACCAGTATCCCGACGACAAAACCGATGTATCCGGAGAGTGTGACCATCGCGTCGCGTGCGCCGCGATCCATCGCCATATGGCGCAGCCAGCGCTTGTCGATAAGGCGCTTCACCCAGCCGTTCAGAGCAAGGAAGGCGCCGAATACGGCCAGCCCTTGGACGATCCGAAGCGGAACAAGTTTGACGTTGCCGATGCTAAAGCCGTTGCTAACTTTTTCTTGCAGCTCTTCTAGCCGAACACCGGAGCTGTCCCAGACGTAGATGAGATAAACAACGAATGCCAGCCAGATGATGATATCGGCGGTCAGTTGAATAACGCCGAAACTGGTTCGCGATTCTTTGTCGCTAATTGAAATAAAGTTTCGCAACGTCCGGGTGTTCGAACGATTTTCATCGACCAGGGCTTCGAAAATGCTGAACACGAACCATAGAGCGAGCCAAACGAGAATGATGGCCATCGCGGTTCGGACTGAGCCTTGCGTCAGGTAGCTTGCGAAGTTCAAGAAGCCCGCGGCCGCTGTGATCAGCGCGGTTGCCAACGTCAGCAACCCGGCGACATAGACGATTCGATATCGGCGCAGCCCCCGAATATTGCCAAGGTACATCAGCACCCAACCCAACGCACCGCAAACGATGCCCAATACCAAGAAGCGCGCGAACGCGTCCGTAGCGGAAGTTTGTCCAGCGCCAAACCACTGCGTACCAAGTACAACAAAACTCAGGATGACCGCGATGAGGAGCATGCGCAGCCGCAGCCGCATCGGTCCGACGTGATCCGGATAGAAACCGGCGAGTTTCGCGCTAGGTGACAGAGGACCGGTTGTCCAATCGACGATAACGCAACCGAAGCCGTACAAGAGTATCGCTATGGCGACCCGCACCATGGGCAGCGATACGCTGAAGTTGAGCGTGCAAAAAGCGAGTACCAACGACAACGCCAAACCAAGTAGCAGCATCGGCGCGTGCGTCGCGAACGGCTTGAGAACCAACACGCCAAGATTCGGGACGTTCTTCTCATAACCTGACTGGTCGTACCAGAGGTTGTATCTGCGCCGGATCAGCACGCCTGCAACGATTGCGACCAGACCTGCAGCGAGCAAAATCCAGAGCAACCGTAAGGTCGTTAAATCACCGCGCAATGATGGTTGAAAGCTCCCGCGGATACGGTTCGGCCAGCGGCTCAGCGAGTTCGGCGCGTTACGCAGCATGCTGACGATGGAGTCATCTTGCTGCCAAAGATACTGAGAGCTCAGATACTCCGTTTGCTGTGAAATCGTCGGCAAGATATCCGCAGCTTTCTGCAACACCGTTTGGCAATCGAGCAGTCGGGCACTTGCAGCGTCTGACTCTTGATTCAGTTCAATGAACCGATCGAACAACGCAGACGTTGTATTCGGACCTAAGTCCTCGAGCAATTCCAATTGTGGCGTTAGTTGTTCGATCCGCGCTTCGACGGACTCGACGCATGCGGTTGCCTCATCTCGAAGATTTTCGGTCTGGCCGCGGTATTGTGCGAGATCTGCCTGCGTGAGGCTATCCGTCTCCAGGGATTGTTCGATGCTCTCGATTTGTTCAAGCAGCAGCGTGCTCGGGATGATCTCATCGTCCTGTGCCCATGCGGGTTGCGATGCAAACGCGCAAACGAACAAGGCCAGACACGCCGTGAAGGCATGTCTGGCCCGTTGTCTCACTGTTAGGTTTGTTGTCCTGACGTTCGTTCCTAAATCTTTTTTCCGATTGCTTACTCGCGCGACATAAACAAGCGCAGTACGTACCAGAACATCAACGCGATTGAAGAGAATAACGAAAGCGCTGCGGCCACGTGCCGGTCGGCCGGGTAATGGCGCATGATGTTTGAGGTGTCGTACAGGACTGACGCACCGGCGAACCCGATCATCGCGACTGAGAACCAAGTGCCGAGTTCGAAACCGAAAATAAAAGCAGCCCCGATGGCGAGGAGGGCCAGGAAAAAGCCCCAGATCAACATACCGCGTAAGAACGAAAAATCGCGACCCGAAATCATCGCTACCGCCATCAGGCCGGCGCAGCCGAGTATCGTCACGACCGCAGCACTCTCGATCATGCCAGCACCGTTGGGCATCAAGCTGGCGATGAACAACATCGGCATGAAGATGAGCGCTTCAGCAAACACGAATACGGCGAGGGCGGCGTATTGCATTGCCGTCGACTCGAGACGCATCGCGACGTGACTGGCGCCCCAACCGACGATCATGAAAGCGCCGAGTACCAGCAACCAGTTCTGGCTGAGCGCCGGAGAGAGGCGTTGGGCTGTGCCGGATGAGAAAAGGAAAGACTCGATAGCGGCAAACGCCAAGATCGCGCCAACGACGTGAGCGTAAGTTCTCCAGATGAATGCTTTGCGTTCTTCGGCCGGCAATTGCGATACCGGGACGCTGGAATATGTTGCCGTTCTCGTGTTCATTGCAGCCCTCCGGCGTATTCACGTCGGTTTACATCAAATGGCGGAGGAGGAGGGATTCGAACCCTCGAAGGGCTATTAACCCTTGCCGGTTTTCAAGACCGGTGCATTCAACCGCTCTGCCACCCCTCCGAGTGTTACGATTGTCGCCGGAGACGGCGTCTGATTCAACCGGTCTCACCCGAAACGGGTAGGGCATCGAAGCTTCGGAATTTCTGGGCGCGCCCGTTGTCACATAATTTGTCGCGCAGGTAAGTTGTTGAGAGGATTTGTACGGTGAGTAAGGAGCGCATCGTTTTTCAAGCGTTGTCTGGAAAGACGACTCCTACATCCCCGTTTGCGCGCTTTCTGGCGACAGTGGCAGGCGCAGGAGTCTTTGTTCTGGCACTGCTGATCGGTGGCGCACTGTTTCTCGTCGTGCTGGCATTGGCGCTTGCGTTGGGTGCTGTGGTTGCAATCCGAGCTTGGTGGTGGCGTCGGCAGAATGCCGAGCTGTTTCGCTCGACGACCTCGACCCGCCAATCGGACGCCGACATTCTTGACGTCGAGTACACCGAAGTCGCGGATCGCAAGGATCAGCAGTGACTTGAATGGTGAAATGGGCGCGGAGCCGGTAAGCTCCGCAGCGTGAGTATTTCGACCCGGGACATAGAAGCTCGAAAACGCAGGCGTCGGCGCAATCGCGTTCTTGCGATCGCGATGTTCGTCACGGCTTCGGTGGGTCTTGCTTGGTTCTTCGAATCCCAGGCGACTACCACGCTAATTTTCGTCCGGCATGCCGAGAAGGCAGATCTTCCTGATGGCGATCCCGGTTTGACGCCGGCAGGCACCCAACGTGCGCTGGAGCTTGCCCGTGTGCTCGGCGAAGTGGATGTTGTCGCCGGCGTTGATGCGATTTACGTGAGTCAGTATCGGCGAACCGCGGAAACTGCGAGACCACTGCTTGGGCAAGCGGGTATCGATGCGCGGATGTTTGATCTTGACGACTTACAGGGTTCGGTCAATGACATCGTGCTTCAGCACAAAGGCAAGATTGTTCTGATCGTCGGCCATAGCAATACGATTGCGCCAATGATTGCCGAATTGGGTGGCAGCAAGAAGATTCCCCCTATCGCGGAATCGGAGTACGACAACGTCTATATCGTCACGATTCCTTGGTTCGGCAAAGTGAAGACGCTGCGTCTCAAGTTTGGAGTGCCATCGCTTTCTGAATGAACGCGATGTGCTTGTCTATCCGGATATCGGCGAGCACGGCATCTTGTATCGTCTGTTCTTCATCGATTAAAAACGTCCCGCGTCGACTGCCGATACCGAGAGGGCCATCGAGGTCATACGCTTTTGTGACCTTTTTCTCTGGGTCGGACAACAGCAGAAACGGCAGCTCATAGCGCTCCGCGAAGCGTTTGTGGCTCGCTTCGTCCTGTGCGCTGATACCGACCACACGCAACCCCGTGGCTTGAATGTCATCGTGAATATCGCGAATAGCGCAGGCCTCTTTCGTGCAACCCGGTGTGAAGTCAGCCGGGTAGAAGTACAAGATCACTGGGCCTTCTTGGATCAATTCGGACAAGGAAAACGTCTGCGATTCCGGGCCAGGCAGTTTGAAGTCGGGGGCCGGTGTACCAGGGGTCAACACGCTGCTTCTACCTCTTTGAAATCCACTTCCATCATGCGATAGCCTGGCTCCTTCATTCCAAGGGCCTCATACGTGGCGATCGCGGCAACATTTTCTTTCTCGACGTAGAGTCTCAGTCCGACAGCGTCATGTGTGTGTGCCGCGTTTCGAACCGTATCGTAGAGTGCCCGGAAAACGCCTCGTTTGCGCCAATTCGGAACTACGTACACGCTCTGTATCCACCAGAAAAAACCATTCCGCCAGTCGCTCCATTCGGTTGTGACCATGATTTGCCCGACTGGCGCCGAGTCATGGATCGCGACCCAATAGTTTCCGATTCTAGAGTCGGCTAACAGGTTTGCCACTCCTGTGCGTAGGACACCAATATCCAAGTCCTTATCTTCAGTCTCTTTCGCCAAACGCTGATTGAAGTGCACGATCTCATCGATATCAGTCTCGGCCGCGGGGCGAATTTCAAAGGCGGTGTCGATCATGCTCTCGGCTACCTGACGGCTAATTCGGAACAGCAAGGTCGGTGAGGACCTTCTCAATGTTTGGCGCGCCCGAGAGGATTGATTCCAATCGACTAAGGTCGATTTCCACCCCTGCGGGGCGCCCTCCGGGCGTCCAAAACGCTGACGCGTTTTGTCGAACCAAGAGGTTCTCATCTACTCTCGGACCACCAATAAAACGGCACCGAAATCACGGGCCGTTCGTATTTGGCGCGCCCGAGAGGATTCGAACCTCTGACCCCAGGATTAGGAATCCTGTGCTCTATCCTGCTGAGCTACGAGCGCCTGTGTGCATTGTAGCGAAGGCGAAGTTCGTGTTGCAGTTTTCGCTGGGCTGCATCACACCGTCGGCACGGCGCCTAGGAGCGTCCTTCGGCTTCGCTTCGACCTTTTGCCTCAAGGACAACGGATCCTGTGCTCCGCTCGGAGCAAAAGCTCCTCGCGCCCGGCCACCTGCTGCGCAGGTGTCGCTCGCGGCGGCGAAAGCAGTGCTTTCGCTTGCGCGCCTCTCGCCCTGCTGAGCTACGAGCGCCTGTGTGCATTGTAGCGAAGGCGAAGTTCGTGTTGCAGTTTTCGCTGGGCTGCATCACACCGTCGGCACGATGCCTAAGAGCGTCCTTCGGCTTCGCTTCGAGTTTTTGACGCGCATATCGGCAAAGCGACTCGGCTCGGTGGATGCACTGCGGCATTGACGAGCCCTGAAACGCAAAAAGCCCAGCATCGGCTGGGCTTTTCGCTACGGTTTAGTTCGAAGAACTAAGCCCGTCGGCGCAGTCCGACCATTGCAAGGCCCAAACCTAACAGCGCGAGGGTGCCGGGCGCGGGTACATCGCGAACAGTGAAAAGCCAATCCGATGCGTACAGATGGCGGTCGCACGAGACGCCATTACCGTAGCTACCGGAGCCACCTTCATCACCGGTCGGGCAGTGATTCATCCAGCCCCAACCGCTGATTCCTGTGAACCCGCGATGGTCGGTATTGAGTTGGAAGGCGTAGCTGTGGCGCCCCATTTCTGAAACGAGGTTGTAGCTGCCGAAAAGCAAAGAACTGATCGATCCGAATCCACTGTTTGCGCACAGGCCGCCGCCGTTGCAGCTATATACATCGGTATATGTGAAGCTGATTTGCCAAGTGTCGGTTGTGCCGGCCACAAAATCGGTACCGCCATCTCTGCCACCGAACGCACTGCCGCCGATCGTCAGTGTGCCTGCATCATCGTCATACACCATCGTCATGCCAGATGTGGCGGCCTCGAAATCGAAAGTGTAAATATCCGAGCTATCGCCAGTTGTCAGGCCATCCAGTCGAAGGCCGTAGTAGGGCGATGCGGCTCCACCGTCGGGATGGTTATCGAGGTCGTACACGACACCGGGCTGCAGGATTGATGCGTTCGACGTCATCGAGGCCAGCATCAAAACTAGGATAGTTACCACGTATTTCACAATGCGTTCCTTTATTGTTATCGCGTGATTCACGATTCGTAATCACTTATAGATAGGCAATGAGCACACACCGTGCCAAGTCAGTAACTCAATATATTTCAGAGGGTTAGGCTTGCCCCATATGTTGATGTGTTAAGAAACCCGACACTGTTTCCAACTTATGTCGAACAGCTTCAACTCAGTTGCGGTTGCGCCTGCTGCTCGATCCGCGCGAGCGACCGCCACCGCCTCGAGAGCTGCTTCTGCTCGATGACCTCGCGCTACTGCGGCTGCTTCTCGCGCTAGATCTGGAGGCTTGTCGAGAACTGCGAGATTGTGCCCTCGCGTTGGAACGACTGGAGCGTGCCTCGCTGCGAGCAGTAGACCGCGAACTGCGCGCCTGGCTGCGGGCTGTGCTTCGGGAGGTTGTGACCTCTCTGCGAGGCTGCGCTGTTGAGCGCTGGGCCTGACGTGTGGAGCGCTGCGCTTGCTGGCTCGACCGTTGGGTTGTGTCTGCCGTGCCGCGGCGCGCGAACCGAGACTCAGATCGAGCGGCAGACCGACTGTTTCGAGCGTCTTGCCGAGATGTGCTGCGCGCATTTCTCGAATCCTGGCGCGTCCTTTGCTGTTGATCTGCAGCGCTGAACCGCGACGGTGACGTCGATGCATCGCGTCGCGTCGTGCGTCTGTCAGAGCGAGCGTCGGTTCGCCCTTGTATGCGCCGTTCGCGTGCCTGAGCTCGCCCGTTGGTCCGATCTTGGCGCTGCGAATTGCGGGTTGTAAATCGGGATGAACCGTTGCCGCGCGTCGCACCATCGGCCCGACGTCCGAGCTGGCCTGAACGCAACCCTTGTCGGTTGTTGGCCACTCGATCCCGAGTCCCGCGATTAGCACGCGAATACCGGGAGCCCTGCGTGTGATTCTGCACGCGATAGCCTTGTCGCGCTCTTGCACCTCGATCACGACGGCCGTAGCGCTGATAGCGAGATGACCGGACTCCCGCCCGCGCGCGATGTTGCCAGCGCCTCGGCTGGAAACCGATCACAGGTCCGCCGAAGTGACGGCCGAAACGGTTGTATCGGAAGGCATTGAGTGGGGCATGTGCATAGAACCCGGCCCGTCGATTCCACCAGAAACCGTAGTCAAAACCGAACAAGTGCAGGTATCGATTGCGCCATGAGATTTCATAGAACGTGGGCACTCGGAAAAACAGGCGATCGAAGACGAACGCGCTCGGGTAAGCGTGGTAGTACAGCGGATAACCCCAATCAAAGAAGCTAACGACCGGCCGTGGCTGGCGGATGATGACCGTCGCCGGATCGTAGTAGGGCAGGTAAACCACATCGGGCTCGGCGGGAAGGATTTCGATGCTCTCTGCGCTACGAACGACCCTTTGTCGCTCGTTCGACTCGAGATTACCGGCTAGCCACGCAGCGTCGCGGAATTGCTCAATGGCCTCGAGTACATCGTTTTCTTGCGCCAGTACGGCATCGCCGAGCGTCGCAGTCCATTCAAGATCCTCGCTGAGTAGCGCTAGCGCCTCCGGATAGTTCAGCATCGCAATTACCGTTGGATCCCAATCGGAAGCAGGCGCTTCCCCTTCCTGCGGGTTACCGTCCAGGAAACGTTGAGCTTCAACGATTTGCAGTGGATAGGTTGCTGCGGGCAACAGGACAGCCAGCACGTCGTCCGGGTACAGTGCGATCGGTCCGACGAGGTTTTGTAGCTCATCGACGGTGTAAACCGCTTCCGGAGCGGCAACAGCCTGAGCCTCGGCCTCAACGCTGAAAGCGCTCACCAAGCTCATAAAAAACGCGACCGTCAGCATAGCTTTGATTCGCGATCCACTCATGTTCGACTCCTAGTTTCCGTCGCGGCTCTTCCTGGCCTTTGGTCTTTTGAGCGTCTGTTATAACGGCTGGTGCCTGAACTCAACCTTAACAGGCTTCGTCGTTACCTTGGCGGTCCATCAGAGTCTTTAACTAGATTTCGGTTTAGTAAAAATCGATAAATATCTAATAGATAATGAGAAAAGTCACTCGTCTATTGATCGCGAGTTGTTCGATCGATTCGTTGTACGAATGCAAATCGCTTGGAGAACCTGGGCCGGCGGATCGCTGCAAACAATCTGGCGTTTTGCGCTGAGCGGTGGTTCGAGTGGGTCGGTGCCGTGTTTTGGTCGGACGCAGGATTGCCGCCCCAACGCGTAAGCGCGGAGGCGGCGTTTTCCGAGGATCTGTTCTAGAAATTGACTGAAAGAGAGAGTGCTATGACTGGGAACAGACGGTAGTCCGATAACTCTTCTTCGAGTTCTTGCCTTTCCGATTCCAACTCTTGCTGGAAAATAGCGTCCGTGGCGAGTGCACCGTCTGCGGCTAGAGTCAGGCTTGCCTCACCTTGGTACATGACCCCGGCATCGATGTGCAGTCCAACCCGATTGGCGAATCGGAAGTCGAAACCAATGCCGGCGTAGGGCGCAAAGTCGTCGAACGTCGCGCTGCCGCGCAAGTTGCCGACAAGCGCCCCATCGAACGTCTGGTTGCCGACCGTAATCGAGCTCTGCTGCGGCGCAAACAAACTTCCCTCGTTGCGGTTATTGACCACACCGGCGCTGACCCGAAATGGGCTGAGCGGGACACGAAAATTCGCTGTTGCATAGATGTTGCTGAGATCGACCTCTGTCTCGTAGTCGATACCGGCTTCGGTGCTATCGAAGTCGACCCCGAATTGACTAATGCCGAGTCTGAAATCGAGGTAGGGAACGGCCCGCCAAGTAGCCTCTAGGCCGAGCCCCTGGGTGCCCGCGCGACCGGCTATCCAGAAATCGTCGTCCGCTGACGCAGCGAGCGGTAGACTGCCGACCAACGCAAGTGCGAGCATTTGCTGTCTGAAATTCAACACTGGGAACACTCCATGTGGTTCGCGATCAACCGTCACGGTAGTACGGAGTCACATCGTCGGGCGTGCGGTGAGTCACGTTATTTAGGTTTTTTCCCCTGGTTTTGCCGCTTTTCCTGGTTGGCAACGAGCTTGATCTTCGTTGCGGGCTGCGATGGGTTCGGTGAATCCGGAAGTTCGCGCTCGGCTGAGGTTAGCGTATCGCGCGGCGAGGCACTCTGGTCCCGCTGCCGGACATGTCACCAGATCGGCGCAGGCGCGCGACATGTGTCTGGACCCCATTTGAATCGGTTGCTTGATCGGCCCGTGGGTGGCAGCGCCGGATTTCGCTACTCTGACGCTCTTTCAGGCAGCGATGAGATCTGGACGCGAGCGCTGCTCGACGAGTGGCTCGCATCGCCATACCAGCTGTTTCGAGGTACGTCGATGAACTTTGGCGGTATCAGCGATGATGCGGATCGCAAGGCACTGATTGATTACTTGATCGAGCAGGGCGATGTACCAGTGGAATCGTTGTAACGACGGGCATTTGCACGTTCCAATCCGGATGCCGTTCAAGTAACATTCGCGGCCGACGCTAGCAGAACAGGTAAGGCCGTTGGGACAATCCGCGAGGCGGATGCGGCGACCTCTAGACTGACATGAGCAAAGCACTGCAGGAGCAGTATCGAGCGACGCCCTTAAACGGGGCGAACGCAGCGACCATCGAGGCGCTTTACGAGCGTTTTATCCGTGACCCGAAACAGGTGCCAGACGCTTGGCGCGCTTATTTCGAGACGCTCGCTCCCGACGCGATGGACGAGGTCGAGCCGGATCACGGCGCAATCATCGCGCGGTTGAAGCAGCTCAGTAAGGCGCCGCCCGGCGTTGCGAGCACGGTCAGCGGCATCAACGGCAAATCGATTCCCCAGTCGAGCGACGAGAAACAGGCAGCGGTATCTCGACTGATCCAGGTCTATGCGCTTCGTGGACACCAGATTGCGGATATCGATCCGCTGGGCATGATGGAGCGCCACGTGCCACGCGTCTTGGAATTCGACTTTGTCGGACTGGACCAGTCGGACATGGATCGAGAATTCTTCACCGGTGGTCTCGCGGGTACCGGCCACGACCGGATGAAGTTGCGCGAGATCATCGTGCTGCTGAAGCGAATCTACTGCGGCAAGGTCGGCGCTGAATTCGCGCATATCTCTAGAGCACGTGAGCGCTTGTGGTTGCGCGAACAGTTCGAAGCCCGCAGCACCGTCGCACCGGATACCGAAGAGCAGCGGTGGCTCCTAAAACAGCTGACGCGCGCAGAAACGCTCGAGCGTTACCTGCACACTCGCTATGTTGGGCAGAAGCGATTCTCACTGGAAGGTGGCGAGAGTCTGATCCCGATGTTGGATACGTTAATCCAAGATGGCGGCAGAGCCGGCATTAAGGAATGCGTGCTCGGCATGGCCCACCGGGGCCGCATCAATGTGCTGGTCAATGTGCTTGGCAAGGCGCCCCAAGAGCTGTTTTCAGAATTCGAAGGCGAGTACGACCCCAGCGAGATCACCGGATCTGGGGACGTGAAGTACCACAAGGGTTTCTCGGCTGATATGAAGACGGCTGGCGGCAACGTCCATTTGTCGTTGGCATTTAACCCTTCTCACTTGGAAATTGTTAATCCCGTCGTCGAAGGCTCGGTGCGCGCGCGCCAGCTGCGTCGCAACGATCTGCACGGCAGCACAATCCTGCCAATTTTGGTGCACGGCGATGCGGCGTTCGCGGGGCAAGGCGTCGTCACTGAGACTTTCCAAATGTCGCAGGTTCCGGCGTTCCGAACCGGCGGCACAGTGCACATCGTGATCAACAATCAGATTGGTTTCACCACTAGTGATCCCGACGATGCGAGATCGACGCCGTACTGTAGTGATGTCGCCAAGATGATCGAGGCGCCGATCTTCCACGTGAACGGCGATGATCCGGAAGCGGTTTTGCGTGTCACTCGTTTAGCATTGGACTATCGCCAGAAGTTCCGTAAGGACGTCGTGATCGATCTCGTTTGTTATCGCCGGCTGGGGCACAACGAGGCGGATGAGCCTGCGGCGACGCAACCTCAGATGTATCGGACGATTCGAAAACACCCGACGACTCGGGCGATTTACGCCGAACGCTTGGTAAAAAACGGTGTGCTGGACGGCGAAGCGGTCGATGACATGATCGAACGTTATCGCGCGCGACTGGATGACGGTCGGCCGGTGCCAAAAGCACTGCTCGGCATGATCGGCAATGAGTACACAATCGATTGGTCACCCTACATCACCGGCGACTTGCTGGCGTCAGCAGATACGACGGTTGCTGCGGATCGGATTCAGCGATTGGGCAAGGTCGTGACTCAGGTACCCGAAGACCACAAGATCCATCCTAGAGTTGAGCGGATTATCCAAAGCCGCCAGGCGATGTTGTCGGGCGAGCAGGACATGGATTGGGGCTTCGCGGAGACGATGGCTTATGCCACGTTGTTGGATGATGGATTTGATGTGCGACTGACAGGCCAGGATAGCGGCCGGGGTACGTTCTTCCATCGCCATGCGGTGTTGCACAACCAAGAAGACGGCAGCGAATACGTTCCATTAACTGAAGTCGTTGATCGACCAGCAGCGTTCACGGTGACTGACTCGCTGTTGTCGGAAGAAGCGGTGATGGGCTTTGAATATGGTTACGCAACGACAGAGCCGCGAACGCTAGTCATTTGGGAGGGTCAGTTCGGCGATTTCGCGAACGGCGCTCAGGTGGTGATCGATCAGTTCATTAGCTCTGGCGAGGCTAAGTGGGGTCGACTGTGTGGCCTTACGCTGTTCTTGCCCCATGGCTACGAGGGGCAAGGGCCAGAACACAGCTCTGCACGGTTAGAGCGCTTTCTGCAGCTTTGTGCGGAACACAACATGCAGGTTTGTGTGCCATCAACACCAGCCCAGATGTATCACATGCTGCGGCGTCAAATGCTTCGCGCTGTGCGCAAACCACTCATCGTCATGACCCCGAAGAGTCTGCTTCGACACAAATTGTCGGTGTCGCCCATCTCATCACTTACCGATGGTTCGTTTCATTGGTTGATCGATGAGATCGACGACGTCGATCCGAAAAAGGTTGAGCGTGTCGTGATCTGCAGTGGCAAGGTGTACTTTGATTTGTACGAACGTCGCGCTTCAGAGTCGCTGACGAACGTGGCAATTGTGCGTTTGGAGCAGATTTATCCATTCCCGGTCGACGCGTACAACGAGATCTTGAGTCGGTATCCAAACGCTGGGACCGTGGTGTGGTGCCAAGAAGAGCCTCGCAATCAGGGTGCCTGGTATCAAATCCGCCACCGTCTACAGGAGCCGTTGCGGAGTCGACATACGTTGCACTACAGCGGCCGGGCAGGCGCTGCAGCGCCGGCGGCTGGTATCCCGCAATTGCATCAAATTCAACAAAGAAAACTGGTTGGCCAAGCCTTGGGTCTTGAGCCACTGATCGAAGATATTGACCGATAGTTAATGCGGCATCTTTCATGCGCGACAGATGCCCGAGAGCAGTGATATGGCAACTGAAGTAAAAGTCCCACAACTACCAGAATCTGTCGCGGATGCGACGCTCGTGTCTTGGCATAAAAAGCCTGGCGATACTGTGCGAAGAGACGAAAATCTGGTTGATCTCGAGACCGACAAAGTCGTGCTGGAGGTACCGTGTCCCACGGACGGCACGTTAAAAGAGATCAAAGCGGAGGACGGCGCGACGGTCACCAGTGGCGAATTGTTGGCCATCGTTGAGGCAGGCGAAGTGGCCAAAGCGAAACCTGCAGAGGTGGCGACAGCAGACGCGCCCGATTCTGATACGGGCAGCGATGCACCGGCCGCAGCAGCAGCGGTGACCAGCGAAAGTGCGCACGATAAATTGAGTCCATCGGTTCGGCGCCTGGTTGAGGAGCACGATCTCGATCCAAGTCGGATCAAAGGGACCGGTCGCGACGGCCGCATCACCAAAGGTGATGTGATGAATCACCTCGAGAACGATGATGGTGATACTGCCGAAGACATGCCAGTCGTCAACGGTGGCGGCGTTGTGTCGGCAAGAAATGAACAGCGAGTGCCGATGACACGACTTCGCGCGACCATCGCCAAGCGCATGGTCGAAGCGCAGCACAACGCTGCGATGCTCACGACCTTCAATGAAGTGGACCTAACTGAGATCATCGCGTTGCGCGCGCGGTATAAAGACGCCTTCGCTGACAAGCACGGTGTGAAGCTTGGCTTCATGTCGTTCTTCGTGAAAGCGGCCGTGGAAGCGCTGCGTAAATTCCCGCTGGTGAACGCATCGGTCGATGGCACTGACATCATCTATCACGACTACCAAGACATAGGGATTGCGGTTTCGACGGAGCGTGGTTTGATGGTTCCGGTACTGCGGGATGCTGGGCTCAAGAGTTTCGCCCAGGTTGAACAAGAGATCGCGGACTATGGACGGCGCGCTCGCGAAGGCAGCATCGGTATCGAAGATCTGACCGGCGGCACGTTCACGATTACGAACGGTGGAATCTTCGGTTCGATGATGTCGACGCCGATTCTCAATCCGCCACAGAGTGGGATTCTCGGGATGCACGCGATCATGGATCGCCCGGTTGCCGTTGATGGAGAGATCAAGATACGCAAGATGATGTATCTCGCGATGTCTTACGATCATCGTATTATTGACGGCAAGGAAGCTGTGCAGTTTGTTGTGAGCATCAAGCAAGCCCTGGAAGACCCAGCGCGTTTGCTCCTGCAGGTCTAAAAGTTTTCGCCGTTTCGGCAGAGGAAAATCATGTCTCAGCAATTTGATGTCATCGTCATTGGCGGTGGCCCAGCCGGGTATCCTGCGGCCATCCGCGCAGCACAGCATGGGATGTCTGTTGCGTGTATCGATGCATGGAAAAACTACGATGGTAGTCACGCATTCGGCGGCACATGCCTGAACGCCGGCTGCATTCCCTCCAAGGCCATGCTGGAGTCTTCCGAGCTGTTCCATCGTGCAGAGCACGAGTTCAAGCAGCACGGCATCGGTACTGGCAAAATTTCGTTGGATCTTGCCGCGATGCAAAAGCGCAAAGCGGGCATCGTGCGGCAGCTAACGAGCGGTATCGAGGCGTTGTTCAAGTCGAACAAGGTCACTGGGCTGCGCGGACACGGCAAACTGTTGGCAAACAAGAAAGTGGAGTTCACGCCACTTGAAGGTGAGACTGAGACTCTGAGCGCCAAACATGTGATTCTCGCCTCTGGCTCTCAGCCCATTGAATTGCCAGGCATGGCTTTCGACGGCGAACGCATCGTCGATTCATGGGGCGCGTTGGAGTTCGACGCCGTACCGCAGCGTCTCGGGATCATTGGCGCTGGAGTCATCGGGCTGGAGTTAGGCAGTGTTTGGGGCCGGCTTGGCGCAGCAGTCACAGTGCTCGAAGCGATGCCGGAATTTCTCTCGATGGTGGATCGGGCGATTGCGAAAGATGCGGAGCGGCAGTTCCGCAAGCAAGGACTCGATATCCAGCTAGGTGCGAAAGTCAGCAGCGCCAAGGTCGAGGGCGATGAGGTTCACGTCACCTACGAGACCTCCGATGGTGAAAAGACGGCGGTGTTTGATCGCCTCGTCGTTGCGGTCGGACGGCGGCCCCACACCGAAGGTTTACTGGCCGAAGACGCTGGCGTATCTGTCGATGCTCGTGGCTTTATAGAAGTCGATGACGAGTGTCGGACCGGTGTGCAAGATGTTTACGCGGTCGGGGACTGCGTACGCGGCCCAATGTTGGCCCACAAAGGCACGGAAGAGGGGGTCATGGCTGCAGATCTGATCGCGGGCGAGGTCGCCGAGGTCAACTACGACGTGATTCCGTCTGTGGTCTACACCGCACCCGAGATTGCTTGGGTGGGCAAGACCGAGGAAGAAGTAAAAGCGACCGGCCAGTCTTACAAGGTAGGCACATTCCCATTCGCTGCAAGCGGGCGGGCCAAAGCGATGGAGCAAGCATCGGGAATGGTCAAGATCGTTAGCGCCGAAGAGGACGACGAGATCCTTGGTGTCCACATAGTGGGACCTATGGCGGGCGAGCTCATCGGAGAGTTAGTGCTCGCAATGGAGTTTCGTGCCAGCACCGAAGACATCCAACGGACGGTCCATGCGCATCCAACGTTGTCTGAAGCCGTACATGAGGCAAGTTTGTCGGCTGATAAGCGAGCGTTGCACGCCATCAATCGGTAAGGCTTAGAGCGTCGTCGCTACGCGAAGTTACTGAACGCGGTCGACACGTTCGACGTCGGGGAGTTGGCCAAGCTTAAGCAACATACGGTTGAGACTATCCAGGCTGTCGACTTCGGCGCTCACCGTCACGATTGCGCGCAGGCTTTTTCGGTCGATGCGCGACTCGTTGGCAAGAATGCGCACACTGTCGTCGGTGAGGGCGCCGCTAATGTCTTTTAGGAGACCGGTACGATCCCGGGCTTCGACGCGCAGCGTGACTGGATAGTGCCCGCTGGTTTGGCTTTCTCGCCAGCTGACCCGAAGGATTCGTTCAGGTTGCCGCTCGCTGAGTCGGATCAAAGATCGACAGTCTTGCCTGTGGATTGATATGCCACGACCCACGGTGATGTAACCGGCGATAGGCTGCGGCGGGATCGGGTTGCAGCAACCGGCGAACTGAGTCATGACCTCGCCTGTCCCCTCCACAATCACGCCACCGCGCTCGCGCGGCTTGTGTTTACGGCTGCGTTTTACCCGTCCTGTTTCTTCTTCCGGCGCGGCTGGCGTCAGCAGCGTCTGCGCCGCGTTGAATACCGCTGCCGTCGTGATGTCACCCGCGCCTAGCGCAACACAAAGATCATCGACATCATCGAATTTAAGTGCTTCGGCAAGCTTCGCGATCGGAAGATCGCGGATTCCCACGCGTGATAGTTCACGCTCTAGGTGCTCGCGCCCTTGGCGCCGGTTGAGGTCTCTATCCTGCTGTCGAAACCAGGCACGCACCTTTGTGCGGTTACGCGCCGATACCAAAAATCCGGAGCGCGGAGACAACCAATCACGTGATGGTGAGGGTTGTTTGCCAGTGATAATCTCCACACGATCGCCGTTGCTGAGTTCGTGCGTCAACGTCACGATGCGCCCGTTGACTCGAGCACCTTTGCAGCGATGCCCGATCATTGTGTGCACGTGGTAGGCGAAGTCCAAAGGTGTGGCGCCCGCCGGGAGATCGATAATGTCGCCATCAGGGGTAATCGCATAAACGCGATCGTCGAAAACACCCTCGCTTAAGTTGTCGAGTAAATCACTGTCTGATGGGTTCGTGTCTTGCTCCAAGAGTTGGCGCAACCAAGCAATTTTTTGCTCGAACACGGCGTTGCCTGGGCCACCTTCTTTATAACGCCAATGCGCCGCTACACCGAGCTCAGCCTGTCGGTGCATGTCGTGAGTACGAATTTGGATCTCTACGGCTTGTCCCGCCGGGCCGACCACGGCGGTGTGTAGCGACTGGTAGTTGTTGCCCTTTGGATTGGCAATGTAGTCGTCAAACTCATCACGAATATACGGCCAGCGGTTGTGGACAATGCCGAGCGCTGTGTAGCACTCGGTGATGGAGTCGACCAAGATGCGTACGGCGCGCACATCGTAAAGTGCATCGAGACTGACATCTTTGCGCGTCATCTTTCGCCAGATGGAATAGATATGTTTCGGTCGGCCATAGACGTGGGCATCGATGGCGGCGTCCGTGAGCAATGTCGACAGCTCTGCCGTCACGGACTCGATGTACGCTTCGCGCTCGCCGCGACGCTCGTCGAGCGCATGCGCAATGCGTTGGTATTCGTCGGGCTGCAGATAGCGGAACGCAAAATCCTCTAGCTCCCACTTTAGCTGCCAGATGCCTAACCGATTGGCGAGTGGTGCGAAAATTTCGCGGGTATCGCGCGCGAGCATCTGCTGCGTTTCGGTGTCTGAGGATTTGGCGGCGCGCAGATCGGCGACTTGAACAGCCAGTCGTACAATGACCAGCCGGAAATCATTGACGACGGCCAAGAGCATTCGCCGCAGAGCTTCGCCCTGAGCGGCAGGTAATTGCTCGCCGGGTGTCCATTGCCCGGGCAAAGATAATTCAAAAAGCTGTTTCAGTCCTGCGGCCATCGCGCCGATTTCGGCACCCGCATGGCGCTGAATCTGTCGCAAGCTTGTCGCTTGTGCGCGCAGTAGCGGCGCGAGCGCCGCCGTGAGCTCGAGCGTTCGCCCTAGCCCCAACGGTTGCATGACGGCCTCGGTGACTTCGGAGCCCAAACGTGCTGGATCTGCCGCTGGCAAGCCTTCACGCAGCGCGTTCAGCCAGTTCGCAGCGTCCGAATCAGGTTCGGCGGGATCGCGTTGCTGCTCTGCCATAGGTCTGGATGTCGTTGGCACGCGACAGCGTGCGTTTTGCCCGTTGGATGAAGCCGGTATGATACGCGAATAGCGCGCGTCTGAAACGCGCCGAGCTTTAGGAATGGCCGAGGAGCGATCATGCCACGGGGAAACTCGATAACGTCCGCCTGTGCGGCGGCCGCAGTGCTTATGTTGGCGGTGCCTGCATCGGCAGATGAGCTGGATCTCAGCGTTAACGACGATACGGCGCGTCTGACATACCAGTGGAATCACCCAACACGCGCGGTGCGCGTTGATGGCGGGTGGCTACACAATCAAGATCGGGGCGATGTGATCCATCTGGGAGTGCACGTGACGGGTGATGCCTCCAGTGGCAACGCGCCGTTGGTTGGTGGCGT
The DNA here is from genome assembly GCA_038533155.1 of Pseudomonadota bacterium. Taxonomy (GTDB): domain Bacteria; phylum Pseudomonadota; class Gammaproteobacteria; order Steroidobacterales; family Woeseiaceae; genus CALBPI01. The sequence goes on from JBCAZH010000008.1 coordinate 53,980, forward strand.
TGGCGGTCGTCTGGTGCATGTCAGTCCGGATATCGGTCCACTCGACGCGACGGTTCTCGCGATCGGCGGGTTCTTTCGCTATACGTTGCCGAAATATAATCGATTCAACATTTACGGCCATGGTTACATCGCACCCGACGTGCTTGCGTTTGGCGATGGCGACCAATTTACAGAGATCGAGGCGCGCGTGGGTTACAACGTCCTCCGAAACGCAGACGTGTTTATCGGAGTCCGTCACATCAAGACCGATTTCGACCCAGCAGGTGAGTTAACCAGCGACAACGGATTACACGTAGGCATTCAGCTGAGATTCTGACCTACGTAGCAAATACAGCAGGAGACAAGATCGAATGGCAGGACACAGTAAGTGGGCCAATATTCAGCATCGCAAAGGCGCGCAAGACAAGAAGCGCGCGAAGATTTTCACGAAACTGATACGTGAGATTACCGTCGCCGCGCGCATGGGCGGCGGTGATATGGATGCCAATCCACGGTTGCGGCTCGCCGTCGACAAAGCCAAGGGGCAAAGCATGCCCAAGGACAACATCGAGCGTGCGATCAAACGGGGCGCCGGCGAGATGGATGGCGACGACTATCAAGAAATTCGTTACGAAGGTTACGGGCCGGGCGGTACTGCCGTGATGGTCGACTGCATGACAGACAATAGAAACCGCACGGTCGCTGAGGTGCGTCATGCGTTTTCGAAGTTTGGTGGGAACCTCGGTGCGGATGGATCCGTGGCCTATCTGTTTTCGCAAGTGGGGCTGCTGTCCTACGGGGCGGAATCGGATGAAGACGCTGTGATGGAAGCTGCGATCGAAGCGGGCGCGGAGGATGTCGTTGTGGCGGACGATGGTTCGATTGAAGTGATCACAGCGCCGCCTGAGTTCGAAGTGGTCCGTGATGCAATGCTGAATGCAGACCTAGCGCCGGAGACGGCTGAAGTCACGATGAGAGCGTCGACCACCGCGGTACTTGAGCTAAAAGAAGCGGAAACCATGCTCAAATTGCTCGATATGCTTGAGGATCTCGATGATGTTCAGGAGGTCTACAGCAACGCTGATTTTCCCGATACCGTGATGGCAGCGTTGTCGGCTTAGGAGACTCACTATCATCATTTTGGGAATCGATCCCGGTTCGCGTGTGACAGGATACGGCTGCGTTCGGTTTGAGCGCGATAAACCCGTGTATATCGAGGCGGGTGTGATCCGCACGTCGCACGACGAATTCAACCAGCGTCTGAAAGAAATCCACGACGGGGTCGCGATGTTGGTCGATCGGTTGCAGCCCGATGCGGTGGCCGTCGAGCAAGTCTTTGTAAGCCGTAATGCGTCCAGCGCGCTTAAGTTGGGCGCGGCGCGCTCAGCGGCGATTTGTGCAACGTTCGCTCGCGCGCCAACGCTCGCTGAATACGCACCAAGAGCGATCAAGCAAGCGGTAACGGGCACCGGATCTGCGACCAAGGAGCAGGTGCAGCATATGGTGCGTGCGCTAATGGGCATCGATCAGCCGCTCGCGATCGACGCATCAGATGCACTCGCGGTCGCGGTTTGCCACGGCAATAGCCAGCATCTCCAAGAACGCTTAAACCGCATGGCGGTGCGTCGATGATCAGTTATCTCAAAGGGCAACTGATGGCGAAGCAGGCACCGGCGATCGTGATCGAGACCGGCGGTATCGGCTACGAGGTGGAAACACCAATGTCCACCTATTTACATCTTCCCAGCGTCGGTTCCGAGGTCATGATCCTGACGCATTTCCTGGTCCGCGAAGACGCCCAGTTGTTGTACGGCTTCGCCACGGAAGAAGAGCGCATGCTGTTCAAAAACTTGCTGCGCGTCTCCGGAGTTGGCGCACGTATTGCGCTCGCAATTTTGAGCGGCATCAGCGTAGCGGGATTCAGGCAGTGTATCGAATTGGACGACGTTGCAACGTTGATCAAGGTGCCGGGCATTGGACGGAAAACGGCGGAGCGACTGATCATCGAGATGCGTGACAGACTGAAGCCGGCCAGTGGCGCGCTCGCCAAGAACCCGACCGCCGTGGTTGAACCGTCGACTGACGGTCGCGGCGATGCGCTGCAAGCGATGGTAGCGCTAGGGTACAAAGAGACGGAGGTTCGTAAGTTGATCGCTACGGTTGCCAAGACGGCCGAGGCGCAAACTGCTGAGGATTACATCCGTCTTTGTTTGAAGCAGATCGCAGGTAAGGGTGCGGCATGAGTGATGATGCGCGGGTGATCTCAGCGGTTTCGGCGCCAGAGGACGGTGCGTTTGATCGAGCGATTCGGCCAAAGACGCTGGCGGAGTATGAGGGGCAGCCGTCGGTGCGCGAGCAAATGGAGATCTTCATTGGCGCGGCTCGAAATCGGAGCGAAGCGCTCGATCATGTACTGATCTTTGGACCACCGGGCCTTGGCAAAACGACCCTCGCCCACATTATCGCGCACGAACTCGGCGCAGGACTCAGGCAAACCTCCGGGCCAGTTCTCGAACGTCCGGGAGATCTGGCGGCGATTTTGACGAATCTCGAACCCAACGATGTTCTGTTTGTGGACGAGATTCATCGACTGAGTCCGGTGGTCGAAGAAGTACTCTACCCGGCGATGGAGGACTTTCAGTTGGATATCGTCATCGGCGAGGGTCCGGCCGCGCGCTCGATCAAACTCGACCTTCCGCCGTTCACTCTGGTCGGCGCCACGACGCGTGCCGGTCTGCTCACATCCCCGCTCCGGGACCGGTTCGGTATCGTGCAGCGATTGGAGTTTTATGGTGCAAAGGATCTTGCGGGGATCGTCGATCGGTCGGCCAGCATCTTGAATTTGCCGATCGAGTCAGATGGTGCGCAACAAATCGCATCCAGATCACGCGGAACACCGCGGATCGCCAATCGCTTGCTCCGCCGAGTAAGAGATTACGCCGAAGTTCGAGGCACCGGCGTCGTCGATTTAAAAGCAGCTACCGAAGCCATGGATATGCTGGAAGTCGACCCACATGGTTTCGATTCGATGGATCGACGGCTGCTGCTCGCGATCATTGAGAAGTTCGACGGTGGGCCGGTCGGCGTAGATAGTCTCGCGGCAGCGATCGGCGAGGAGCGGGGAACTATCGAGGATGTGATTGAGCCTTACCTGATACAACAAGGGTTCATGATGCGCACCGCGCGAGGCCGCGTGGCGACCCGCCATGCCTATTTGCACTTCGGACTGCCTGCGCCGACAGGTGGCGCTGGCAGTGACGCATTGCCGCTGTTCGACGCAGACGAAGATCAGCGCTAGATCGGGTTCAACTGAGGAACTAAAACGATGTCTATTTTGGAGCTGATGCTCGATGCCGGATGGGTGGTAAAGGGCGTAATGTTGATGCTGCTCGCTGCGTCTGTGTACTCGTGGTTCACGATTTTTCGAAAGCGCGGCATGCTGCGACGGGTGCAGGCTGCTGCCGACCGCTTCGAGGGTGAGTTTTGGTCGGGTTCCGATCTCTCGACGTTGTATCGAGGCGTTGCCGCCGGCCAAAACGCGGGGCCGGGAATGCCGGCCATTTTCGAAGCTGGGTTCCGAGAGTTCTCTCGTCTCGCGCAACAAGATGATGTGTCGCCCGAGCGTGTCGTGGAGACTGCGCGGCGCGCGATGCGCGTAAGCATGACGCGCGAGACGGAAACGCTCGAGCAAGGGCTGGCATCTCTCGCCACGATTGGATCAACGAGTCCCTATGTTGGGCTGTTCGGAACGGTATGGGGAATCATGAATTCGTTTACCAGTCTCGGTACCGGAAACCAGGTCGCAACGCTTCAATCGGTGGCGCCGGGAATCGCCGAAGCACTGGTGGCGACAGCGATGGGTTTGTTCGCTGCCATCCCTGCTGTCGTGTTCTTTAATCGCTTGTCCGATCGTCTGGGACGTATCGAAACGCGCTTCGATACGTTTGTCGACGAGTTCGTCAGCATTCTCGAGCGGCATGCTCGGCGCAGAACCGGTGGTGCGGCATGAACAAGCGGCACCTGATGGGCGAGATCAATGTGGTGCCTTACATCGACGTCATGCTCGTCTTGCTGATCATTTTTATGGTGACTGCACCTTTGTTAACGCAGGGGATCGAGGTCGAATTGCCGAAGGCTGATGCGGCGCCCATTGAAGTGCCACAGGATGAACAAGTCCTGCCGATTGTTCTGTCGATCAATGCCGAGGGTGAGTTGTTTCTCAATCTGGGTGCCAATAAAACGCAGCCGGTCGCTGCCGATGCGGTTGTCGAGCGTGTCAGCATCGTGCTCGGGCGTCGGGCGGATACACCCGTTTTGGTTAAGGCAGATCAAGCTGTGCCTTATGGTCGCGTCGTGCAGGGCATGGTGCTGCTCCAACAGGCGGGTGCTGATTCCGTTGGATTCATTACTGACCCGAGTGTGCTTGACGAGGCACCATGAACGCGAGCACACGCGGCCAGTGGATCGACACAAGCTACGGTGTGGCCGGGACGGTCTTCGTGCATGCGGCGATTCTATTGTTGATCTGGGCGAGTTGGTCGCTTCGAAACGACACTGCCGAACCGGTGCAGACAACAATCTCGGCACGATTGGTTGCGGAAGAAACCACAATTCGTGAGATTGCGGAACCGAGCCCTGCTGCGCCGGTCGAAACTCCCGAGGTGGATCGCGAAGCAGAGAGGGAACGCGAGGCGGAATTACAACGGCAGGCTGAAGAGGCTCGAGAGCGCGAGCGACAGGCGGAAGCAGAGCGGGTCGCGGAGGCGCAACGACAAGCCGACCTTCGTCGTCAGCAGGAGGCGGAGCAGCAGCGTCAGGCAGAGCTGCAACGCCAACAGGAAGCGGAAGCGGAGCAGCGACGCCAACGCGAAGCTGAAGCGGAGCAGCAACGTCAAGCAGAGCTCAAGCGTCAACAGGAAGCGGAGGCCGAGCGGCAACGTCAGGCGGAGTTAAAACGCCAACAGGAAGCGGAAGCCGAGCGACAACGCCAGGCCGAACTGAGACGTCAACGAGAGGCTGAAGCAGCTGCGCGGGCGCGCCAAGCCGAATTGGATGCGCAGTTGCGGGATGCGCTTGAGGCAGAAGCTGCACGTGAAGGCGCGATCAATGCAGGATTACTACAGCAATATATCGAAGTCATTCGACAAAAGGTGGAGCGCAATTGGAACCGTCCAGCGGGTGTGCCGGATGGCATTCGGTGTGAGGTTGCCGTTCGACAGCTTCGCAACGGCGAGGTGGTTTCGGTGCGAGTGACAGACTGTGCGGGCGGCGAAGTATTGATCCGTTCTATCGAAACAGCGGTTCGGCGAGCGTCACCGCTACCGCCGCCGAAAGATCCCTCTCTGTTTGAGGCAAACTTGCGTTTTCCATTCAGAACGGGTGAATAGAGTACGACGTCAGGATATAGTTCGGAACATGGCTTATCTCGTTAAAAAAATTGGAAAAAGTTTACGCTTTCTAGCTGTGTTGATCGGCGCCTCGTTAGCGTTGACTGGGGTTGCCCGTGCCGAGCTCGTGATTGAGATCACGCGTGGTGCAACGAAGCCAGTACCGATCGCGATCGTGCCGTTTCGTTGGACGGGCGAGGAGGCTTTACCTGCCGACATCGCTGCTGTAGTTCGATCCGACCTAACTGGAAGCGGTCGTTTTTCTGCGCTTCAGCAAAGCGACATGTTGGAGAAACCGAGTCGTGGCGTCGACATCGATTTCGACAATTGGCGCATGGTCGCTGTGGACTACGTGCTGGTCGGCGAGCTCGCTCCGGCGGGCGATGAATTCTCGATTCGGTTCGAGTTGTTCGATGTGTACGGTGGTCGGCGAGTGGTGGCCGATCAGTTGCTGATGGGGCGGCGTGACCTACGGGAGGGCGGACACCGGGTTGCTGATGCAGTCTTCGAAGCCATTACCGGGATCAAGGGCGTATTCGCCACGCGGATTGCTTACATCTCGGTCGCGGGTGCACCGCCGACACAGTCGTATCGACTGATCGTTGCGGATGCTGACGGCAACAACGAGTTCGTCTTGCTGGAAAGCGCCCAACCGATCATGTCTCCGGCCTGGTCGCCGGATGGCCGACAACTCGCGTATGTGTCATTCGAACTCGGTCGAGCTGCCGTCTACGTTCAGACGCTGCGGACAGGTACCCGACGCGTGGTGTCCGACAAGCCCGGGGTCAATAACGCGCCGAGCTGGTCGCCCGATGGTCGTGAGCTGGCGCTGACCCGATCCGACGCAGACGGCAACCTGGATATTTACGTCATACCCGTGATCGGCAGCGGGGAAACCCGTCTGACGACACGTCGTTCCATTGACACTGAGCCCACCTGGTCGCTGGATGGCAAAACGATTTATTTCACGTCGGATCGCGGTGGGGCCCCTCAGGTCTACCAAGTTCCCGTCTCCGGTGGGGATGTTTCGCGGGTGACGTTTGAGGGCCGTTACAACGCCCGGCCGAGGATCGCAGCCGACGGCCGAACCATGGCAGTCGTACATGATGATCGAGGACGTTTTCGTGTGGCCGTGCAGGATATCGAGAACGGTTCACTGCAAGTTTTGAGCGATGGTTCGCTGGACGAATCACCTTCCTTCGCCCCAAATGGTGCACAATTGATTTATGCGACGCGACGAGGCGGGCGCGGCGTATTGGAAACAGTCAGTGTAGACGGGGCGATTTCTGGGCGAGTTAAATCTGTCGGCAACGATGTTCGTGAGCCGGTCTGGTCGCCTTATTGAGAGTTTCAGCTCGGTGCAAAAGGCACCGGATGGGGAGCGAAATGAAGACGAAAATGCACAAACTGAGCTTGTTGATCATCGTCGGCTGCCTAGCAGCGTGCGGTGGCCAACAAAGAACCACGCCGATCGACACCGGGTCAGACATCGTGATGCCGGATGAGAATGACTCGGGCGCCAATGCGTCGGCAAATGCCGACTCTGGGGTGCGCAGTGTCGGGCTTGAGGATGATGCGTCTCGCCAAGACACGGCCGACACAATGATCATCTACTTTGAGTACGATCGCAGCGAAGTGAGCCCGCAGTACGCTGACATCTTGGCTGGCCATGCGCGCCGAATGGCGCAGAACCCTGGCCTACGACTGCGACTCGCCGGTCATGCGGATGAGCGGGGATCGCGTGAGTACAACATCGGCTTAGGTGAGCGACGAGCGCAGGCGGTGCGTCGCGTTCTACTGATCTCGGGTGCTTCCGCCGGACAAATCAGCACCGTGAGTTACGGTGAGGAGCAACCAGCGTCATTGGGAAGCTCAGAATCTGACTACCAGAAAAATCGCAGGGTTGAGCTATCCTGGCGGTGAATGAACGCGTGGAGTTCGCGATGATTGATTCGAAACATAGCGTTGTGCGGATTGTCTTGGTCGCTTTGGCAATGAGCGTGGCAGGGTGTGCGACGCCGCTGCCACCCGAAGAAGACCCGGTCCTGATCAAATTGGGTCAGATCGAGCGACGGCTGGAGCGCGTTGAACGGGTGGTTCAAAACGACAGCCTTGTGCAGCTTGTCACGCGGGTGGATGCACTGTCTGCGGACATCGATCAACTGCGTGGAAGCAGTGAGACGACGGGTTACGCCATCGAGCAGATGGAGGAGCGTCAACGTGCTTTGTACGCCGATCTTGACGCGAGAATCCAAGCGGTAGAATCAAGAACCCGCGAGAACGTGATGCAGGGCGGATCGTTGCCACCGGGCGAGTTGCCGATCCCTACGGGCTCCGACCGTGAAAACTATCAGGCCGCTTTCGAATTGCTGAAAGATGGTCGCTACGACCAATCCGCGAGGGCGTTCGAGCAGTTTCTCGTGACGTATCCTGATAGTGAGCTTGCGGACAATGCGCAGTACTGGCTGGCCGAAAGCTACTATGTATCGCAACGATTTGACGAAGCGTTACCCATTTTCACGGGTGTCATCGACAATTTTCCGCAATCCCGAAAAGTCCCTGATGCGTTACTCAAAGTCGGCTACTGCCACCACGAATTGAAGCGTTGGGACGATGCGGAATCGACGTTGTCGCGTGTTGTTGCGGATTACCCAGAAACGACCGCAGCGCGGCTAGCGAGCAAGCGTCTGGAACGGGTCCGGGCGGAACGCGGTTGATTCACCATGAACCTTGCGGAGCAAGCGGCGGTCGAAGCCGAGCCGAGCCTGCGGATTACGGAGATTTTTCGGTCCCTGCAAGGTGAGGCGCTGTTTGTCGGCGCGCCGACCGTTTTCGTTCGGCTGACAGGATGTCCGCTTCGCTGCACCTACTGCGACACCGCCTATGCTTTCACGGGCGGCGAGCGCCAATCGTTGCAAGATATCGTCCGTGAAGTGCAGGCGTTCGAGACCGAACATGTCTGTGTGACGGGTGGGGAGCCACTCGCGCAGCCCACGTGTCATGCATTGCTGTCGCAGTTGTGCGATCTGGGTTTGAGCGTGTCTCTTGAGACCAGCGGTGCGCTCGATGTGTCGAACGTCGACCCACGCGTTGTCAAAGTACTGGACTTAAAGACCCCGTCGTCGAACGAAGCGCACCGCAATCTTTGGTCGAACCTCGAGCACCTCACAGAGCCCGACCAAATCAAGATGGTCGTAGGAGATCGGTCCGATTTCGATTGGGCGTGCGAGATGATTCGTGAGCGCGGCCTCTCCAAGCGGTGCACCGTTTGGTTGTCTCCGAGTCACGAGGAACTTGAGCCTGGTGTCTTGGCCGATTGGATACTCGAGGCGAAGGTGCCCGTGCGCTTGCAGGTCCAGTTACATAAATATCTATGGGGAGATGTTCGTGGGCGGTGAACGGGCTGCAAGGTCTCGCGCTATCGTTTTGTTCTCCGGCGGGCTCGATTCGACCACGCTGCTTGCCTTGGCTGAGGCGGACGGGCACGACGTGTATGCGCTGAGTTTCGACTATGGCCAACGTCACAATGCTGAACTCGCCGCTGCGAAGTCCATAGCCTCGGCGAGCTCGGTGGTTGAGCACCGGACCATCGGAATCGATCTTGGCGGCATCGGGGGTTCTGCGCTAACCGACGCGGCGATCGAGGTACCAGAGGCGCCAACGACCGGCATACCCGTGACTTACGTTCCGGCTCGCAACACGGTGTTTCTTTCCTTAGCGATGGGCTGGGCAGAGGTGATTGACGCGACCGCGATCTACATCGGTGTCAACGCGATTGACTATTCCGGTTATCCGGACTGTCGGCCGGAGTTTATCGATGCGTTCCGTGCTTTGACTGCGGTGGCGACCAAAGCCGGCGTGGAGGGCAACCCGGTCGAGATCATCGCGCCGCTGCTGCACATGACCAAAGCCGATATTGTGACCAAAGGCGTGGCGCTCGGTGTGGACTACGCCGCAACAGTTTCTTGCTATCAGGCCACGCCTGATGGCGCCGCCTGCGGGCGTTGTGATGCGTGCCGACTGCGAGCCGAAGGATTTGCGGCGGCAGGTTTGCCCGATCCCACCCGCTACGCTTGACCGCAGACCATTGGTGCGTCATTGCGCCGACAGACTTTTTACTTGTTTGCGTGGTTGCCAATGTGAGCAGGCGTGGTAACGTCCACCGTTGGGGGGTCGTAAACAGGTCAGAAGGGAGAGGCGCCGTGGCGCTACATGAGGCCGGACAGCGCGCATTTTCGTTGCGTTGTAACCCGGATACGGCTCTGTCGGGGCAAGGGTATAGCGTTGCAGACGGGCTTGAGTATTCCTCCACTTTCGGTAAGATACACGGCTTTCCAAGGGCCGCTCGGCCCGTCAATGGAAGTGCTGCAGGCAATCTTTTCTGCGGGCCGTTAGCTCAGATGGTAGAGCAGTTGGCTTTTAACCAATTGGTCATAGGTTCGATCCCTATACGGCCCACCACTTCCATTCTTTCCTCCATGCGCGGCGGAATCTCATGACTGACCAAAACCGCTGGACCACGTATAAGTTCGGAGGCTCGTCGCTGGCCGATTATGACTGCTTCCGCCAGGTCGCGACTTTGGTTCGTGCAGCGGCCGAGACAACGCCGTGCTGCGTTGTCGTTAGCGCGATGGGCGGAATGACCGATGGTTTGTTGGAGCTGATCACTCTGGCCGAGGCCGAGGGCTCGGTCGCGGACCGTTTGGACGCACTCGAACGACGATACCTTCAAACCGCTGCTTGCTTACTCGATCCACCGGCACGGGCACAAGTCATCGATGCATGGACCGCTGATCGAAGGAATATTGAGGACTTGTTGAGTGCGATCCAGTTGCTTGGGTCAGCACCACAGAGGACGCGAGACGTTATCGCGGGTTTCGGTGAGTTGTGGTCGGCGCGCCTTCTGAGCGCGCTACTCAACAGTCTATCGGCGCAAGACGCTGTGCAGTTGCTTGATGCGCGCGAGGTGATCACGGTTCGCCAGACTCGTCTGGGTGCCTCTGTGTTATGGGACGAGTCGCGGCGCAAACTCGGTAAATTCCTTGCCGGAAAAGACCCCCACATCCTGGTCGTGACGGGCTTTGTGGCCAGCGATGAGGCGGGATTACAGACCACGCTTGGGCGCAATGGCAGCGATCACTCCGCCGCGATTATGGGCGCACTGCTCGGCGCGCAAGCGATTACGATCTGGACGGATGTTCCCGGAGTTATGAGCGGTGACCCGCGGAAGGTTCCGAATGCGACCGTAATCTCGCGGATGTCCTACAGCGAGGCGATGGAACTTGCGTACTTCGGTGCCAAGGTAATCCATCCGCAGACCATGGGGCCTGCGATTGAGCAAGCGATCCCCATCTACATCCGGAGCACGTTCGCACCCGATACAGGAGGGACGTGCGTCAGCCATCATTCCGGTGAGGCGGAGCCGATCAAAGGCATCACATCCATCGGTGCGATGGCCGTGGTTAACGTCGAGGGTGCAGGCATGATCGGTGTGCCGGGCACCGCGCATCGCATATTCGAGGCACTCCGGGCCGCTGAGATCTCGGTCACGCTAATCAGTCAAGCATCATCGGAGCACTCTGTGTGTTTCGTGGTGCCTGATGCCTTAGGTCTTCGCGCCCAAGCGGTTATACGAGCGGCCTTCGCCACCGAGATAGAGGAAGGTCAGATTCAGTCCGTTGCGTTGACCCGTGACTGCAGCGTGGTCGCCGTAGTTGGCGATAGCATGTCCGGCACTCCAGGTGTGGCCGGCCGGTTCCTCAGTGCATTGGGTAATGCGGGTATCAATGCCATCGCGATCGCGCAGGGTTCCTCTGAGAGGAATATCTCAGTTGTGGTTCCAGGTGCCGATGCAACTCGAGCGGTTAGGGCGGTGCACTCTGGTTTCTACCTGTCGGCAAAGACTTTGTCGATTGGCATTGTCGGTGTCGGCACGGTCGGCAGCGCGCTATTGAAACAGTTACAAGATCAGAGGGAACTGCTAAAGCGTCGGTTCAATCTCGATCTGCGAGTGCGGGCGATTGCACGCAGTCGCAGCATGTTGTTGGACGAGCGGCATGCGGATGAGCCGTCATGGCGGCGTCGACTGGACGACGAGGGTGTACCTACTGATCTGAACACGCTCGCCGATCACGTCGCACCCGATCATCTTCCACATGCTGTGCTGGTCGATTGCACCGCAAGCGAACCCGTCGTCGATCGATATACAGATTGGGCGCGTCGGGGCATTCATATCGTCACACCCAACAAGCGCGCATTCAGCGGACCATCCGAACGGCTTAAAGCGTTGCGGTCGAGTGCACAAGGCACGGGCGCGCATCTGCTTTACGAGACAACCGTGGGTGCTGCCTTGCCGGTCCTGGGGACGCTCAAAGACCTGCGCGATACCGGCGATCGTGTGTCGGAAGTACAGGGTATTTTCTCCGGCACGCTTGCCTATTTGTTCAATCAATACGATGGCAGCGTCGCATTCTCTGAGATTGTGCGCCAAGCACGTGAGGCGGGATTCACCGAGCCAGACCCGCGGGATGATTTGTCGGGTATGGACGTCGCACGAAAGATGGTGATCGTTGCGCGCGAGCTTGGCTTTGAAATTGAGCTTGATGATGTCACGGTGGAATCGTTGGTTCCCGAAGGCATGGAAGCGTTGTCGGTCGACGCGTTTCTGGCAGAGCTGGAGCACGCGGATCCTGTAATGGCTCAGCGAGTGGCTGATGCCAGCGCGCAGCGCAGCTACCTGCGCTACATTGCAACGTTGAACAGTGAGGGCCAAGTCTCCGTCGCGTTACGGACGGTGCCGCACGATGATACGTTTGCACGGCTTGCCTTGACCGACAATATGATCCGTATCCGTAGCGACCGGTACGCAACCAACCCGTTGGTCATCCAAGGGCCGGGTGCAGGACCGGAAGTCACCGCGGCAGGAATTTTCGCGGATTTACTGCGGTTGGCCGATCGCCTAAGAGGTCCGGTTTGAAGTTGCGCAGCGAAGGGTTTGCGCCGGCGTCGATTGGCAACCTCGGGGTCGGGTTTGATGTTCTTGGACTCGCTATCGAGGGACCGGGCGATACCGTCCGCTGCGAGATTACGGACGGTAGCGGCTGCGAAATCGAATCCATAGTCGGCGATGCGGTAGCCGGCGATGTCTCTTGTTTACCTGTCGATGCATCGAAGAACACAGCGTCGATAGCGGCCGAGCATTTGTGGGCTGAGCATGGGAACGGTCGAGGCATTCGACTGTCGTTGCAAAAAGGTACGCCTCTTGCGTCCGGAATGGGAAGTTCTGCAGCGTCCGCAGTGGCGGCGGTGATGGCGGTAAACGCCTTGATAGATAGCCCGCTCCCAAAGCACGCACTACTCCCTTATGCGCTTGCTGGCGAGACTGTGGCGAGCGGCGCGGTCCACGCGGACAACGTCGCGCCTTCGCTGTTTGGTGGCCTGATTTTGTGCCCGCCAAAGTCGTTGCCTTCGGTGCGGCAGCTGCCCGTGCCGGAAGGGCTGTCGTCGGTGCTTGTACACCCGCAGCTTCATGTAGAAACCGCTGCGGCTCGCGCGATCCTAGCCGCTCATGTCGCGTTGCGTGACGCCATCGAACAAGCCGCGAATCTTGCGACTTTGATCGATGCTGCGCACACCAATGACGCGTTGGCTTTCGCAACATCGGCCGTAGATCGCATCGTAGAGCCGCAACGCAAGCAACTCGTTAAGGGGTTTGATTCGGTACAACAAGCTGCCATGGCATCCGGTGCGTTGTCTTGCTCGCTCTCAGGCAGTGGTCCCAGCGTTTTCGCGCTGTGCAGAGCAAATGATGCGAACGTGGTGGCAGAAGCAATGGTGGCCGCGTTTGCGGCGTCCAACGTGAGTGCCCGCGCGTGGCGATCCTCGCTTCAGTCCGCCGGCGCAACGGCAGTCGTACTGCCATGATGATGTATCGAAGCACGCGTGGATCTTCGCCGGTATCGTTGGACACCGCCTTGGTGCAAGGGTTGGCGCCGGACGGCGGGTTGTTCGTGCCTGAGGTGCTGCCAAAGCACACATTAGACGGGTGGGAAGGACTTGAGCCATGGCAGGTGGCTGCACGTTATCTCGAGCCTTTCTTCGACGGTTCACAACTGCGTCCGTCGATTGACCAGATCGCCCAAGAGACGTTTGCTTTCGATTTGCCGCTACGTGAGTTTGAGGTTGTCGAAGGCAAGGCGAGCGTTCTTGAGTTGTTTCATGGTCCGACGGCGGCGTTCAAAGATGTCGGCGCACGGTTTCTGGCGGCCTGTTTACAGCGACTGCAGCCCTCTGATGCAAAGACACTGACGATTCTCGTCGCGACGTCCGGGGATACCGGCGGCGCGGTCGCGGCGGCGTTCCATCGGCGGCCGGGTATCCGAGTGGTGGTGTTGTTCCCTGAAGGCAGAGTATCCGCGCGTCAGCAGCATCAGTTGACATGCTGGGGCGATAACGTCGTCGCGCTGTCCGTTCAGGGGAGTTTTGATGATTGCCAACGATTGGTGAAGGCGGCATTCGTTGATGATGAACTCGCATCGACGTTCAACTTCAGCTCGGCAAACAGTATCAATATCGGGCGTTTGCTCCCGCAAAGCGCCTACTACGCGTATGCATCGCTGCAACACTTCGAACGGACTGGCAAGCGACTCAGTTTCGTCGTGCCGACGGGTAATCTCGGTAATGGACTGGCGGCCGTTCTGGCTCGAGCATGCGGCATGCCAATCGACCAGATTCGATTCGTAACGAACGCAAACCGGACGCTACCCGACTATTTTTCGACTGGGGAGTATCGACCACGAGACAGTATTCCAACGCTCGCCTCGGCGATGGACGTGGGTGCGCCCAGCAATCTTGAGCGGTTGACGCAAGTGTTCGGGGAAGCTGAGACTTTGCGGACCCAAGGGATTTCCGTTGACACAGTGGACGACGAAACGATCTCGACACGCGTCGAACAGGATGCGCAGCGCCTCCCGTTTGTATGGTGTCCGCACTCGGCGACCGGGATGGCGAGTTGGCTTCGTATGGACGATGAGACAAGAAAGACAAAAGACTGGTGTCTCGTCGCGACCGCCCACCCAGCGAAGTTCGAGACGATCGTGGAACCTCTGATAGGACGTTCGGTGGAGGTGCCCCCGGCGCTCTCGGACCTTTTGTCGCGTCCAACCGAGTTTGAGATGATCGCTCCGACTATCGATGCGTTTCGTGGTTCGCTGTCAAAGCTAAGCGAGTCCGGCGATGGATGATTCTGAAGCGCTCTGGGATCGCATTTTTGAGACCGCCGGTAGTAGCCCCGTGCCGATAGCGGTGGTAGCACTGCTTGTGCTGGTGGTCGCTGTCACTTTGGTGATTCGGGCCCGACGACCGAAGTCCATCGGGAAATTGCTCAACGCGATCTCATTCGAAAAACTCGACAACGTCGTGTTACCGAAAGCCGATGAAGGCGAGATCCATATCGAACACATTCTGCTGACTCAAGGGGGCATTTATGTGATCGATCCGAAGGAGATTCGTGGCATCGTTTTTGGCAGTGACAAAATGCACGACTGGACCGTGCTCGACAATGGGCGGCGCTACACCATTGCTAATCCACAAGGACCGCTGTTTGATCGCGTTGCCGCAGTTCGCCAAGTAGTCACCAGTATTCCAGTGAAAGGCTGCATCTTGTTCGGTGTCGACGCTGACTTCAGTAAAGGCCGTCCGGCGCATGTGTACACCGAACAAATGCTGAAGGACGAGCTGCCGGCGGTCGATGGGGCGCGCGCCAGCCAGTTGCGCGCCTCGTTTGACGCTGAGTGGCAGAAGCTCCGAGATGCTGCGTTTTCTGGTGCGTCCTAATCAGGTCGCGTCATCGAAGCCGAAAAATACAGCGGCGTTCTTTGTCGTCTGAATCGCTAGATCCTCGGGCGTAACGCCCCGGGCTTCTGCGACAACTCGCGCGACTTCCACAAGATGTGCGGGCTCGCAGCGACGTGACTTTGGTTTTGGCCGAAGGGTTCGCGGCAGTAGATAGGGCGCATCTGTCTCGATCAGCAGTCGATCGTCAGGAATATCTTTGACGAGGTCGAGTAGGTGCGCACCACGCCGTTCATCGCAGATCCAGCCTGTGATGCCGATATAGAAATCCTCGCTCAAGTAGTCGTCCAGCTCTCGCCGACCGGCGGTAAAGCAATGCGCGACGATCCTAGTGAGGCCACTCAAGTGAGGCTTCACCAACCGCAGAAAATCGTCGTGCGCATCGCGTTGATGGCCGAAAACTGGCAAGCCAAATTCGACGGCTAATGCGAGTTGCAGATTGAACGCATGTGCTTGTTCATCGGGTGTCGAGTAATTGCGGAAGTAATCTAGCCCACATTCGCCGGCTGCGCGCACTGCGGGCCGCGACATTTGTCCTCGCACCACAGCGTGTACGTCGTCCGTATATTCACTGGCGTGATGCGGATGTACGCCGGCGGTGCAGTAAAGGTTCGCGTAGCGTCCGGCCAGCGCATGGGCGCGGTCGTTGCTATCGACGGAGCTCCCGGTGACGACGATGCGATCCACGCCGACATCCGACGCTCGAGACAACACCGCGTCGAGATCCTCATCGAAGCTGTCATGTGCGAGGTTCGCACCGATGTCGGTTAGCATTGTGGGTACCTCGCAGCGAAAAGGGTGATCTGGTGCACAGTTTTGCGCTCAGTTGACGCGATTTGACTAAAAATGCCGTGCGCGCGAGTTAGTATTGTCTCATGCGTTACGTTGCAATGTTCATTCTCATTCTATGGGGCTTTAGCACATCGAGTGTTGAAGCTGCACTAAAAGTCGCTGATCTCAAGGATCGAGAGGCCGTCATTGAATATGCCTCGCAGACCGGTGACTGGGCGTATTTGACGCGTCTGAGCATGCTGCTGGCGGACGAGAAGGCACGCGGCGACGCGGCGCCTCTGCCGCACTATTACTCGGCGCTCGCGGCGTACCGCGCGGCTGAAATCGATGAAGACGTGGAGCTGCGAGTTGGTGTATTGCTGGATCGCTGCATCGATCAGACCAAGGCGGCGTTGAAGCTTCGGCCAGAGTGGTCGGAAGCGCTTGCTCTGGCGGGTGCTTGCCACGGTCTTGCAGCCCGTCGCCAACCGCTGTCAGCGCTGATCGCCGGCAACTTTGCGGCCCGAGAGCTCAAACAGGCATTAGTGATCAATCCTGAAAACCCCCGTGCCATGTTGCTCCAAGCAGTGACACTCCTACGAAGGTTCGAAGATGCGGATCGCGTGGAGTTGGCAAGGCAGTTGTTGGTCGATGCAGTCGCACAATTCGAGTCATTTCCACCACCTACGATGGATGGTGGGCCGAGTTGGGGCGAGGAGCATGCACATTTCTGGTTAGCGCATGTCGCTTCGCTGAAGCGCGACAAATCGACGGCGCGCAACCACCTCGAACAGGCCCTGCTCATCGCGCCGGACCTAAAGATCGCGCAAGTTTCGCTGGCACAAATCGGCCGCTAACTAAACCTTCTCGCCTGGCGCGACATCCAACCGACAAGCAAATTCAGCTAGTATCGGGAGGATGAACATGAAAAAACTATGGATTTCCTGCATCGGCGTTGTGTTGGTGGGCTTAGTAGCTGCCACGGGCGCGGATGCGTCGGTCAACAAAAACATTCGCATCGAGGCCGGTGAGACGAGCAAAGGCGCATCATCGGTTAACGGTCGAGTCACCGTTGGTGATGGCGCCATCGTCGATGGCGACGTCGACACGGTCAATGGTGGCGTCAAACTGGGCTCGGGTGTTCAAGCCGGTGAGGTCCAGAGCGTAAACGGCAAGGTCACCATCGGCGATGACTGTGTCATTGAAACCGCCCAGACTGTCAACGGACGCGCGGAGCTCGGTGAGCGAGTTCGGGTATCGGGTGATGTCTCTACGGTTAACGGTGAAGTCAACATTGGCTACGGCAGCCTGGTCGGTGGCGATGTCGACACCGTCAACGGCAAGGTCAAGCTGAAAGGCGTCAGCGTCTCTGGTGATATCGGTAACACGAATGGCGGTGTCTACCTGGACGAGGGCACTCGGGTCGAAGGCTCCGTCGTGGTTCGTAAGACCAAGAATTACGGTTGGAGCTGGGGCAAGAAGAGCAAGCCCGTTGTAGTTATCGGGCGTAATGTTGTCGTAGAAGGGCCGTTGATCTTCGAACGTGAAGTGGAGCTCTACATCCACGAAACGGCGACGGTCGGTTCGATCGAAGGCAAGGCAGAAGTTCAACGCTATAGCGGGGATGCGCCATAAATCTGGCGATTAGTGCCGGAACGGAAGAACCCGTAAATGTGGCGGTGCGCACACACGCTCGTGCGCGCCGTCTTATCCTTAAAGTTACAGAGACTGGCCAGGCAAAACTGACGGTCCCGCCCCGTACGCCTCGGGCGCAGATCGATGCATTTCTGGCCCAACACCACGACTGGTTGCTTCGCACAGTCAATGCGGCGCGATTGAGTTCCCCGCAGTTAGCTACCGATGCCCCACCGGACGCGCTACAGCTCGTGGCTGTCGATGAACACTGGCGCTTGGAGTTCGTCGCCCGATCCGATCAAGTGCGCACTCGATCGCAACTGAGGCCGTCGACCGCACCCGGGTTGTTCACACTGCGTGTCACCCACGCTGCTGAGCGAGAGGATTTGCAAAGCGAGCTGCGTCACGCGGTGCGGCGCGAGTTAGTGCGCCGCGCGAAGGGGTTTTACGCGGATGCGTTGGGTCCGCTAGCCGAACATATGGGCGTTCGGTTCAAGCGGTTGCAAGTTCGAAATCAAAGGTCAGTCTGGGGAAGTTGCTCGAGCTCCGGCACGCTTAGCCTGAATATGGCGGGATTATTCCTACCGCCCAGGCTCGCACGTTATCTGTGTATTCATGAGCTCGCGCACCTCAGGCATATGAATCACTCGTCCGCGTTTTGGGATTTGGTTTGCTCAGTCGAGCCCAACGCGAAGGTGCTCGACGCACAGCTCGGTGGCACCAGCGCCGTGCTGCCGCGTTGGTTGTGGTGACTAGCCCTGGTCGAGCAGCTCTCGCAAATCGATCACTGCTGCATTGGCGCGGGACAGATAGGACGCCATCACGAGCGAGTGATTGGCAAACATACCGTAGCCACTGCCATTCAGGATCATAGGACTTCGAACCGGTGCGAGACTCGCCTCTAGCTCGCGAATGATCTGACGCAAGCTGACCGTTGCGTTTTTGTCCTCCAGCACGTCGGCAAAATCGAATTGTGTCGCGCGAAGCAAGTGGACCAACGCCCATGCCGATCCCCGAGCCTCATAGAACACGTCATCGATGTCCCACCAGCTTGTCTTGACCACGACGTCTTCGCTGGCCGATCGACCGCCACCGGCGCTCGCGGCGGACTCTCCCGCCAGATCGGTGTTGACTCGGGTTTGTCCGACGCTAGCCGTTAGGCGTTGAGACAGATTGCCGAGTCTCTTCTCGACAAGGCCAAGCCATTCGCGAAGATTGTCGGCTCGTGCGAAGAACTGTGCATCGGCATTACCGGCATCGAGCAAGCGCGCTTGGTAGTTTTCTAGAGACTCGATGCCTTCCCGATACTTGTTCTCAGCAGCAGGGAACAGCCAGCTGTCGTAGCCGATAAAAAAAGCGGCCTCGGCATCGACGAGATCGGGGTCTGTGGTCGACTGGGACTGCGAGCGACTGTAATCGTTTTGCAAAATCCGCGCGAGGTCTCGAACTTGCAACAACACACCAACTTCCCAGCTCGGCATGTTGTCCAAGAACACACTCGGTGGTGCAACGTCATTGACGAGTAGTCCCCCGGGTTTGTCGACCAAGGTCTCCGCGACTCGTATCAGTGTGTTGGTCGTCGCGAATCCAATGGTGCTCGGCGCGTTTTCCGTGCGTTCTTCGACCCAAAACACCTTGGGTTCCCGCGACCAATACCAACTTAGGACGAACATGATCACGAGCAATACCAGGCCAACGGTTATCGCTGGCGCTAGCCAGCGTCGCTCACTAAAAACAAACGCGTCGTAGATTTTTCCAAACACTAGCTGGTCCCCGAGCCTGCCAATTGGCGCAACACGTATTGCAGGATGCCGCCGTTGCGATAGTAGTCCCACTCCTTCGGCGTATCGATACGAACGCGTGCAGGGAAGGATAGTGTTTTCCCTTGGTCTACCGCAGTCACGACCACCTCTTTAGTGTTCCCGTCTTGAAGTCCAGAGATGCTGAACGTTTCCTGTCCGCTCAGGCCGTGGGTGGCGGCGCTTTCGCCGTCAACGAACTGCAGCGGCAATACGCCCATACCGATCAAGTTCGACCGGTGTATTCGTTCGTAGCTCTCCGCGATCACCGCTTTGACGCCCAGCAATAAGGTTCCCTTTGCCGCCCAATCCCGCGACGATCCAGTGCCATACTCTTTGCCCGCAATGACCACTAACGGTGTGCCTTCGTCAGCGTAGCGCATCGCTGCATCGAAGATGCTCATCTGTTCGCCGCTAGGCTGATGGCGCGTCCAACCGCCTTCCGTTCCAGGTGCGAGCAAATTGCGCAGGCGAATGTTGGCGAATGTACCTCGCATCATCACCTCGTGGTTGCCACGCCTCGAGCCATACGAGTTGAACTCATGGGGGGCGACCCCTTGGTCCTGCAGATAGGCCGCTGCAGGGCTGTCTTGGGCGATGTTGCCGGCCGGCGAGATGTGGTCGGTCGTCACACTGTCACCCAGCAAGGCGAGAACACGCGCATCACGGATTTCCTCAACGGCGGGAATTTCGAGCGTCATACCATCAAAGTAGGGCGGATTCTTGACGTATGTCGAGTCCGCATCCCAATCGTAGATCTTGCTGTCCGGCGCAGGCAGCTTCTGCCAGTTTGCATCGCCGTCGAAGACGCTCGCGTAACGCGACTTGAACATGTCGGAGTCGATGCACCGAAGGATTGTTTCTTGGATCTCGTTTTGATCCGGCCAGATGTCCTGGAGGTATACCGGCTTGCCATCGCTACCCATGCCAAGCGGCTCGTCGTAAACGTCTACATCCATGTTACCGGCCAGTGCGTAGGCCACTACCAATGGGGGCGAGGCAAGGAAGTTCATCTTGACCAACGGATGGATGCGGCCTTCAAAATTTCGATTTCCGGACAGCACACTACAACCGACGATGCCCGATGACTTGACCGCCGCTTCAATCTCTTCGCGCAGTGGTCCTGAATTGCCGATACAGGTGGTACAACCGTATCCCACTGTGTGGAAACCGAGCGCCTCAAGATCGTCGATGAGCCCGGCTTTTTCGAGATAGTCAGTCACGACCCTTGACCCTGGCGCGAGCGACGTCTTCACCCACGGTTTCACTGCAAGCCCTTTGGCGGTGGCGTTGCGCGCGAGCAAGCCCGCACCAAGCATCACCGCAGGGTTAGACGTGTTCGTGCAACTGGTGATCGCCGCGATCAAAACAGCGCCGTCGTTGATGTCGACTTGAGTGCCATCCATCTCGAACGCGCCGCTGGTCGATGACTCTCGACCTTCGGTCATGCTCGCAAGGTGTTGTTCAAAGGTATCTTTTGCGACGCTGAGCGCAATTCGATCTTGCGGTCGTTTCGGGCCCGCGATGCTCGGCTCAACATCGCTCATGTCCAGCTCGAGGACATCCGAGTAAAGTGCATCCGGCTCGCCGTCATGGCGCCACATGCCTTGCGCTTTGGCGTAGGCTTCCACCAACGCAATCTGGTCGCTGCTACGGCCGGACAGTTCGAGGTATCGCAGCGTCTCGCCGTCGATCGGGAAGATGCCACAGGTTGAGCCGAACTCCGGTGCCATGTTGCCGAGTGTGGCGCGATCCGCGAGTGGCAAGTGGGCAAGGCCATCACCAAAAAATTCCACGAACTTGCCGACAACGCCCTTATTCCGAAGCATCTCGGTCACGGTGAGCACCAAGTCGGTTGCAGTTGTTCCCGCTTTGAGTTTTCCAGTCAGTTTGAAGCCGATTACCTGTGGTATCAGCATCGTGATGGGCTGTCCGAGCATCGCCGCCTCTGCCTCGATTCCACCGACGCCCCAGCCGAGTACGCCAAGCCCATTGACCATAGTGGTGTGGGAGTCGGTGCCAACCAGGGTGTCGGGGTAGGCGACTCGCGTGTCGTCTTTTTCGACATCGAACACCACGCGCGACAGATACTCGAGGTTGACTTGGTGCACGATGCCAGTGTTCGGTGGCACGACTTTGAAGTTGTCGAAGGCGTTCTGCCCCCAGCGGAGAAATGCGTAGCGCTCTTTGTTGCGTTGGAATTCGATCTTATTGTTGAGGTCCAGCGCGTTGTGTTTACCGTAGCTATCCACTTGCACTGAGTGGTCGATCACCAACTCAGCAGGCGAGAGCGGATTGATCGTGTCGGCATCGCCACCGAGCGCGACAACGGCATCACGCATTGCTGCGAGATCGACCACGGCGGGAACCCCGGTGAAATCCTGGAGAATGACGCGACTCGGGGTGAAAGAGATCTCCGTATCAGGAGCGGCAGTGGGATCCCAACCGGCGAGTGCGCGAATGTCATCGACGGTGACGTCGACGCCGTCCTCATGTCGTAAGAGGTTCTCAAGCAGAATCTTGAGCGAAAAAGGCAGTCGATCGACGTGGCCGTGCTCGATTGCGGTGACATCGAAGTATCGGTAATCCTGTCCGTTGACCGACAGCGTGTTGCGGGTTCCTAGAGAATTGCTCATGTCGTCTCCAAATTTGTACGGCGTGACGCGCTCGGCAAAGCTCTGAGAACGCCATCAACCAGTTGTCCGCCCTCGGCAAATTATAGTCAATAACGATACATGGGCCGCCAATTCCCGCTATTCATATCCGTGATTTACGGCGGCAGCTGCCGCTGCTGGCTGGAACGCCCTTACGCTATCGATAGCGCCACCGCCGAGGCATCGCTCACCGTCGTAGAGCACCGCATATTGCCCTGCTGCAGCTCCCCACTGAGGGACGTCGAAATCGATATGCAGTTGACCATCGGAATCGATCGTTGCCGTGCAAGGTTGATCGGGTTGGCGATGGCGGATCTTCACCGCCAGTGGTTTTGATGTCGACATCGTGTTTTCAATCGAGCCCACCCAATGCGGCGATTTGCAGATGACGCCATTGGATAAAAGCGCGGGATGATGTTTGCCTTGAACGACTCGAAGTGTGTTGTCGCTCAAGCGCTTCTCGGCGACATACCACGGCGCTTCTGGTGCATTGGCTTGACCACCGATGCCGAGCCCTTGGCGCTGACCGATGGTGTAGTACATCAAGCCGTGGTGGCGACCGACCGAACGCCCGGAATCGTCCACGATTTCGCCAGGCGATGCGGGTAGGAACTGGGCGAGAAAGTTGCGGAACGGACGCTCACCGATGAAGCAAATACCGGTGGAGTCCTTTTTGTTTCTCGTTGTCAGGCCAGCCCCATGAGCGATGTCGCGAACTTCAGGCTTGGTTAAACCGCCGAGTGGGAACAACACGTTGTGAAACTGTGCACTGTCCACGGCGTGCAAGAAGTAGCTCTGGTCTTTGTTGGGGTCGATTCCTCGCAACAGGCGCATCTCGCCGTCGACCGCAGACAAGCGCGCGTAGTGTCCTGTCGCCAGCGCCGCCGCGCCGAGTCGGCGCGCGTAGTCTGCAAACACTCCGAACTTGATTTCGCGGTTACACAGCACGTCAGGATTCGGGGTGCGGCCATTCGCGTAGCCCGCGAGAAAGTCCTCGAACACCGCGTCTCGGTACTCGCTGGCGAAATTCACATGGTGCAGAGGTATGCCCAATTGATCGCATACTGCCCGAGCGTCCTGCAGGTCGTCTGCCGCGCTGCAATACCCGTCGTCATCCTCCCAATTGGTCATGTGCAGGCCTTCGACGGCATACCCTCGATCTTGCAAGAGCCATGCGACGACCGACGAGTCCACACCACCGGACATGCCGACGAGAACTGGGCCATCAAGGGTGTCTGGAGTTGGTGGGTAGATCATCTCCGCCATTTTAGCGGATTGGAGCCCGAAGACGGAGTGCTAGGAGGGCAGGCGTTTCGCGAGTGGTTCGATTCTGTGCAGCAAAGACTCGTAGTTGTCGGAACCGTCCATGTGCAGTCGTTCGCGTCGGCCGAGCAGAAAGTCATCAATGGCACTCAACACCACCGGTGCGCGCAAGCGAGCAGCTTCGGCCGCCACTTGGTCTCGAGTGAGCCATCGAACTGCGACAATGCCGTGGTCGAGCTCGCGGTCCTCTCGCCGAAGGAGTGCTTCGCCGCAATACACAAGACGAACGAAGCGCTTTTCGCGCACCGCATCCCACCAAAGATAGGCGCCCACGAACCCGGTTGGTTCGAACTGCCAGCAAGTCTCCTCGAGTACCTCTCGGACGATCGCTCGTTCTGGCGATTCACCGGCGTCAATGTGGCCGCCGGGCAGATTGAGCACAACGCCCGATCGGTTGGTTTCATCGATGCACAGAAATTCGTCGCCGCGTCGTGCAATCGCCGAAACAGTAATGTCGGTATCGTTCATCATCTACAAGTGAAGGCGGCGGAATTCATTTTCAACTTCGCTGGCAGCCCAAATCTCATCGAATCGAGTCAAGTACGTTCGCGCGACAGGGCGGGCGTCATTGTCCGCGATGCCGTCCCATCGCGTCGCGTCCAGACGGTAGGCGATCGCCCTATCGTCGGCGATACAGTAAGCCTCCGGAATCTCCCGATAATCGTCGTGGACATTACGAAACTCAATGAAGCTGTTCAGCCGTCGGCCCATCGTGACGAGCCGGTTGCCGTTCTTGATCGCGCGCGAGGGATCAGCGATGAGCACCCGAACCCGGGCAAACCGACGCGAGAGGATTAACTTCTTGACCGCCTCCAGGAAGTCGGCATGGTCGTAGATGCCTGGCTCTAGATCACGAGTGACGATCGAGACTTTACGCTCAGCATTGCGACAGATGCTCGCGGCCGCTTCTCGCATGTCCGCGGGCGAGGACAGGACCCATCGTTGGTCTGTTTTTTTCTTCGCTTCGGCTGCGCCCAAGGCACCCACTCCCTGTCGCGGCCGAGTTTGGTTGCACGGTCAGTCTGACCCTGGCGGTCTGCGCATCAAAATGTGCGCAATACCCGCTTCGTCGAAGGGCTCGCCGACAGCCTCAAACCCGAAACGGCGATAAAAATCGACCGCGTGGGCTTGGGCGTGCAACCACGGATTCATGCCGCGTCCAATTGCACGCTGCAACATACTCTCCAGCAGCAGCGCTCCAATGCGGTGTCCTCTCCATTCAGACAGCACCGCCATGCGGGTGATCTTAGCGTCGTCCTGAAGCCGTCCTACACCAACCACGTCACGTTTTGCGGACACTGCGATAAAATGCTCGGCGCTAGCGTCCTCAGCATCCCATTCCTCTTCCTCAGGAACCGCCTGTTCCTTGATGAACACGGCCCTTCGCACTGCCATGAGCGCTTCTTGGTGTGATGCCCAGTCAGTTCGGATAATTTCGATTGAGGGTTGCTTTTCCACTTATGTAAAATCCTTTGTCAGGGCGGCGCATCCGCTGAGCCAATCCGCCAAGTCCGGGTCCTGCTGTGTGTCGAAGCAACGATCTCGCACGATTCGCTCCAATAGCGACGCACGAGCCGAGTGCCCAAACAACACCTGTCCGTTGCAATACGCAACACTCGCTCCATCCTCGGCCCGCCAGAAGAGGCGTGTCCATGGGTGCAGCGACACTCGATGTCGAGCTTTTTCCGACTCGGAGAGTTCAAAGCCGGGTTTCGGCGAACTCAGCAAGATTCCAAGTGCGTCCAGCACATCCGACTGGCTGTCGGCTGGATAGCGCAGCGTTCGAATCGCATCGTTTGGAATCTCTCCTGATCGCTCTCTGACAGGCAAC
>JBCAZH010000009.1:0-27885 GCA_038533155.1 Pseudomonadota bacterium
TACTTTACTTGGACAGCGTCGCCGAATATAGCCAAAATCCACTGTCAGCCAATCGGGACACTTGGAATGCATAACGACAAAACCCCAGGATTTCCGCTCACCCGCATGCGCAGGCGCCGCCGGCACGGGTGGCTGCGGGAGCTGATTGCGGAGCACCAGCTCTCGGCCAATGACTTCCTCTACCCTGTTTTTGTACTCGATGGGGAGGATCGAGAGGAGTCGGTCCCGTCGATGCCTGGAGTCTCCCGCAGAAGCGTGGATCGACTTCTGACACATCTGGAAGCGGTCGTCGAGCTTGGCATTCCCGGCGTAGTTTTGTTTCCGGTCATCGATGGCGCATTGAAAACCGAAGACGGTAGTGCATGTCATGACGATGATGGACTGGTCCCGAGGACGATTCAGGCCATCAAGCAGCGCTTCCCTGATCTCGGCGTCGTCACCGATGTCGCGCTGGATCCCTACACGACCCACGGACAGGACGGCATCATCGATGCCGAGGGATATGTGTTAAACGACGTAACGGTGAGCATGCTGGAGCGCCAAGCGGTCTGCCATGCAAAAGCGGGTGCAGATATCGTCGCACCATCGGACATGATGGACGGCCGCATCGGCGCGATCCGCCGCGCACTGGAGGTACACGGTTTTCCGAACACGCTGATCCTCTCGTACGCGGCCAAGTACGCGTCCTGCTACTACGGCCCGTTCCGGGATGCGGTCGGATCTGCGGGCAATCTTGGCGGCGGTGGAAAACACAGTTACCAAATGGATCCGGCCAATGGCCGCGAGGCACTCCGCGAAGTGGCACTCGATGTCGATGAAGGCGCCGACATGGTCATGGTCAAACCTGCTCTGCCTTATCTCGACGTCATCCGTGACGTCTCCGCCAACTTCGAGGTACCTGTTCTGGCCTATCAGGTCAGTGGCGAGTACGCGATGTTGGCAGCCGCTAACGCGAATGGATGGCTCAATGGGCGGGAAGCCACGTTGGAGGCATTGCTATCGATCAAGCGCGCGGGCGCGCGCGGCATCCTGACCTACAGTGCAATCGATGCAGCGCGGTGGCTGTCCGAGTAAGATTAAAGAGTACTGCGGCACGGCCGCGGCAACGGGAGTTGATTCATTGGTCCAGGAAACCGCTATTCTCGATCGCTACGGCGTGATCGGATACCCGATTTCACAGAGCAAATCTCCCGTTATCCATCAACAGTTTGCCGAGCAAACCGGTGAGGAGTTGATCTACGAACTCATCGAAGCCCACCCGGACCATCTCGAGAAGGCGGTGAAGCAGTTTCATCGGGCGGGCGGCAAAGGCCTAAATGTCACAGTCCCACATAAGAGCCGCGTGACGCGCCTGGTCGACGAACTCAGCGAAGCGGCGAGCATCGCTGGGGCGGTCAATACACTCAAACTCGAAGAGAATCGCGTGGTTGGATTCAATACGGATGGCATCGGCTTAGTTCGCGATCTGAGAGACAACTGGAAGTTTGAAATTCCGGGCAGTCGGATCCTAATTCTCGGTGCCGGCGGCGCAACGCAAGGCATTCTCGGCCCGTTGCTGGATCTCGAGCCAGAGAGCATCGTCATCGCCAACCGCACGGTTGTGAAAGCGGATGCACTTGCCAACCACTTCGGCGCGCTAGGTAGCGTTGAGGGCATGCGCTTCGGCGACGTGAAAAGCGTGGAGCCGTTCGACTTGATGATCAACGCCACATCAGCGGATTTGTCCGGTGAAACGCCGCCCTTCCCGCACCAAGCAATTAAGCGGGGCCACACCGCCTGCTATGACCTGTCATATGCCCTCCACAAAACGCCGTTTGTAAGCTGGGCAGAGCAGGCCGACGCCGGCAAAACCCGCGCTGGCTGGGGCATGCTGATCGAACAAGCTGCGGAATCCTTCAGAATCTGGCGAGGCGTTCAGCCTGAGACAAAACCTGTACTGCAGCGACTTCCCGCCGCAAATTAATTCGACAAAACCTGCATCCGAACAAATCGAGCCTTCGAAAACACGGGCGAGTACGCACTCGTCTTACGTTTTAGGAGGACTTGAAGACCATGTTGCGAAACAAACTGGTGGCGATGATCGCCGTTTCGGCGCTGGCACTGACCGGCTGCGATGTTTTTGATGATGACGATGACACGACCATCGTCGAGCCTGCGGTATTGCGGGTTCTGCATGCCTCACCGGATGCCCCCGCTGTCGACGTGCTAATCGACGGCGCCGTGCAAGTGGCAGGCGCCAATTTCAAAGATGGGACGGGCAACTTGGTTGTCACACCCGGTACATACAACGTGCAGGTCGACGGCCTGACCCCGGGCGGCAACACCACTGTGATCGGTCCGGTGGATATCGAGTTGGCATCCGGCATCGAATACACCGTGATCGCATCGGGCGAAGTCGCAAACATCGCACCGTTGATCATTGAACTACCGAATGAATCGCCAGCCGTCGGTAACCTGCGCGCGACGGTCGTTCACGGCGCACCGAACGCACCTGCCGTCGATGTTTATGTGACAGCGCCAGACGCAGATCTTGCCGCCTCGGCGCCATTGGGCAGCTTCAGTTTCGGCGGATCTTTAGGTCCCGTTGAAGTACCCGGTGGTGACTATCAGATTCGCGTCACCCTCGCCGGCGATGCGGCCACAGTCGTGTTCGACAGCGGCACGCTCGCGCTACCGGCAGGTCTCGACCTGTTGATCACGGCCGTGCAGAACACCACAACCGGCGAATCGCCGATTAGCCTATCGGTTCTTGACGGCACGGGTTCCAGTGAAATTTTGGACACCAATACGCCGACCTCGCTTCGCGTCATCCACAACTCGCCAGACGCACCGGCGGTAGACGTTATCGTCAACGATGATTTCGACAACCCACTGGTTCCAGGACTCGCTTTCCCCGATTTCACCGGTTTTGTGGATGTTCCGCCCGCGACCTACAACGTCAAAGTGACGCCG
This sequence comes from Pseudomonadota bacterium, assembly GCA_038533155.1. GTDB lineage: Bacteria > Pseudomonadota > Gammaproteobacteria > Steroidobacterales > Woeseiaceae > CALBPI01. The sequence continues at coordinate 2,953 of JBCAZH010000009.1, forward strand.
GCCGGTGACGCAGGAACGGTTGTCATCGACGCAGACCTAGACCTCGCAGCCGGCACCGAATATTCGGTGTATGCCACAGGTTTGCTGGCGGAAATCGAACCGCAAGTGCTCGTCGACGATCGCCGTGCGGTTGCGACCCAGGCGCAGCTTCGTGTGTTGCACGGCTCGCCGTCTGCAGGCTCTGTCGACATCTACGCGACCGCGCCGGGCACCGACATCACGACGGTTAGCCCGAACTTCAGCGATGTACCGTTCCGGGCAGAGACCGGCTACGTGCAGCTTCCGGCCGGGACGTACACGGTGACTGTCACGCCGACCGGAACGACCACAGCAGCCATCGGTCCTATCGATATCACACTGGAAGCGGGTGGTATCTACACCGCCGTCGCTCGTGATGCGGCGGGCAGCGGCACACCGCTCGGTCTAATCCTGCTGGACGACTTCAACCTGCTTGCTCCTGAAGCACAGCAGTAAACCTCGGCTCCGCCAGAAACGAAAAAGCCGTACCGGGCAACCCGGTACGGCTTTTTTTGGGTCAGTGCTGGCGAATGCTGACGTCACCGCATCGTCACGAGCTCCTCAGCGCTGGTGGGATGGATCGCAACCGTGTCATCAAAATCCTTCTTGGTTGCGCCCATACGAATGGCGACCGCAAACCCTTGCATCATCTCGTCGGCGCCATCGCCGAAAACATGACAACCGACGATACGCTCCTCGTCGCCAACCACCACTAGCTTCATTGCGGCTCGGCGTTTGTAGTCGCCGAGCGCATAGCGCATCGGCGTAAACTGGGATTTATACACACGAACCGAGTCTCCGTGCGCTTCCCGCGCTTCAGGCTCGGTCAAACCGATGGTCCCCATCGGTGGATGCGAGAACACAACCGTTGCGATATCGCGATACTCGAGACGACGATCTTTCATGTCACCGAAGATTCGATCTGCTAGTCGGCGTCCTGCGGCGATCGCGACGGGCGTGAGCGCCACCGCACCGGTCACGTCGCCCAAAGCAAAAATATGATCGGCTGCCGTTTTTTGCCACTGATCGACGACAATGAACCCGTCCTGGTCCGTTGCGACACCAGCTTTGGCCAAATCAAGATCATGAATGGCTGGGTCGCGGCCGACGGCCCAGATTACGCAATCGAAGCCACTGAATTCTCGACCGTCTTGCCCAACCAACGACAGGTCTCCGTCAGCACCGCGCAATGTCTGCGGCACAAAATGATCGACGATCTCAATGCCGTCCGATTGCATTGCCTCGGTGACAGACTCGCGCAGCATGGGATCGAAAGACCGCAAGACTCCATCATGGCGCACCAGCACGGTGGTATCGGCACCGAGTGCCTGTAGCACACCACCGAGTTCCACGGCGACATAGCCGCTGCCAACCAACGCAACCTTGCGCGGTAAAACCTCCAACTCGAAGAACCCATCGGATGTGATTCCGAGCTCGGCGCCTGACACGTTCGGTACCCTTGGGTACCCTCCTGTCGCGATCGTAATCACTTTCGCTGTATACGTCTGACCGTCGACGGAGATGGTATTGGCGTCGACAAACCTCGCCCGTCCGCGCACGACATCGATTGACTTGCGGTCAAGATTGCCTGCGTAAATCCCGTTGAGCCGTTTGACATAGGCATCTCTTGCGTCTTTGAGCGCGCGCCAGTGATGCTCAACCTCCGAGCGCTCGAAGCCGTAACTCTCAGCAATGTGAGCGCTTTCCACGAGATTCGCGGCGTACCACATGACCTTCTTCGGCACACAGCCCACGTTGACACACGTCCCCCCCAGTCGGCCGGATTCGACCACCATGGCCGTAGCCCCGTATTCAACGGCTCGCTGTGCATGCGCAAGGCCGCCACTACCACCGCCGATCACGATCAAATCGTATTCAGTTGCCACCCATGGTCCTTTGATCTCGTAAACCGAGCCTGCATGCTACACTCCAAACACTCAGCCGCACAGATTGATGGGCCTGTCGCACCCAACCTTGATCCTGGCGCGCTGCGATCAATAGCAAGAACATACTCAGCGGACCCAAGCGTGTTTCAACTTCCCGATTTCTCCAAGATCACGGCCAGTGAGATCGCCGCAGAAACCAGCGGTTTGCTGGAGACCTTGAATGCGCGCTTAGCAGCGGTACGCGAGGGTCCAAGGGATTTCGAATCCGTGGTCTATGGCATCGAAGAAATTCGCCATGAACTCGCGCGGCGGTGGTCCCCTTACTCACACCTGAACATGGTGCAAAACGATCCGGAGTTCCAAACGGCTTTCATCGAAGCGCTGGGCGATATCACGCGCTTTTCCACCCTGTTAAGTCAGGATAGTGAGCTATACGAAGCACTGCGAGCCCTGGCCAAAGATGAAGCGGCATCCCCCGATGCCGCCGCACGCGAGCTGATTCGCAAGATGTTGCGAGACTTCGAACTGGCCGGCGTCGCACTGCCCCCTGCGCAGCAAAGCGAGTTCGTCAAACTGGCACAGGAGCTATCGGCTCAACAGGCTGAGTTCTCCAACCGGCTTCAACAGTGCACTGACGCATGGAGTTGGCATACTGAGTCCGATGATGCGGTCGCCGGCATCCCGAATGCCGTACTCAGACAGGCAGCAGGTGCCGCTCGCGATGCCGAGTTGAATGGTTGGCAGTTTTCGCTAACCCAGCCCACCTATCAGGCAGTAATCACGCATTGTCATCACAGGCAAACGCGCGAGCGGTTCTATCGCGCCTGGATGACACGCGCAAGTCGCGTCGGCGAGCACGACGAACAATTCGATAATGCCGACCTGATCGTCGATATTCTCGACCTGCGGCAGCGCATGGCGACGCTGCTCGGCTTCGATAACTACGCCCAGATGTCGTTAGCACCGAAAATGGCGAAATCCGTCTCGGAAGTTCAGGCCTTTTTGAAGGATTTGGCGAGTCGCAGTCGCGCTAGCGCAGAGCGCGAGTTGCAGCATCTGACCGAAGTGGCAGGACACCCCATCGAAGCGTGGGATGTGTCTTACTACCTAGAGGTATCGAAAAGTCGAGACTTTTCGATTTCGGATGAGCAGTTGCGCCCGTACTTCAGCGTTCCTGCAGTATTGAAGGGCGTCTTTGATCTCGCCAGCCGATTGTTCGGTGTGCGCTTTGCCGAACAAGACGACGTCGATGCGTGGCACCCAGATGTTCGCTTTTTCCGCGTGATCGATGAACGCGATCAGTCGATTGGCGGCTTCTATTTGGACCTGTATGCGCGCGGTGGCAAACGCGGCGGCGCTTGGATCGACGAATGCGTCGTCAAGAAAGCGTTGCCGGGTTCAACCGCGCTACCGGTGGGGTACCTAGTCTGCAACTTCACACCTGCGGACAGCGACGGCATCGCACAACTGTCTCACCAGGAAGTGGTGACCCTATTCCATGAATTCGGCCACATGCTGCATCACCTGCTGACGCAGGTCGCCTACCCAAGTATCGCCGGCATCAATGGCGTGCCTTGGGATGCCGTCGAACTCCCCAGTCAGTTCATGGAGCATTACGCTTGGCACTACGACGTGCTGCGCGCATGCAGCGCCCATGTCGACACAGGCGAACCACTACCGAAGGCGGTGTTTGATCGACTCTATAACGCTCGCAATGCTGGCGCCGGATTGCAGATGTTGCGACAGCTTGAGTTTGCGATCTTCGATTTCGACCTGCATGCGCGTCAGGATGCCGCAACACCTGGGGCACTGCGCGACACTCTCGCCAACACGCGAGCACTCACATCGATGGTCGCGCCGCCGGATTGGAACCGGTTTGAGAATGGCTTTACCCATATTTTTGCTGGCGGCTACGCGGCTGGCTACTACAGCTACAAGTGGGCCGAGGTACTAGCGGCCGACGCATTTGCGGCATTCGAAGAAGCGGGCAACGTCTTCGATCTCACAACAGCCACACGGTTCCGGCAAGCCATCTTAGAAATCGGTGGCAGCCGCGATATCGGCGAAGCGTTTGTCGACTTCCGAGGTCGTGCCGCGCGGATTGATGCGTTGCTACAGCGCGACGGGATTATCGCCGCATAGATTTACGAGCTGTTTCGGCTTAATTGGCCCAAATATCGACGTTATGCCATATCGGGTCTGACAGACATCCTTGGTTTGTCGTATGATCTCGCGAACTCACGGGTAGGCTCAGGACGCGTGCAGGCACAATCTTCGCACTCACAATCGTTGCGCGATCGACGCAACAACTTCGATGTCACGGATCGCATCGATGTCTCTCGAATGAGCGCAGTCCGCGAGGCCGTCGAGGCGTTGTTCTACGAGACCTTTCCAGAAGCCGCCTACGATCGCATTTGGCTGGCATTCCACGATTTTGAACGACTGTTTGCCGGACGCTACCCGGGATACCACGGCTGCGATACGACCTACCACGATGTTCAACATACGTTGGATATGACGCTCGCAGTCGCGCGCCTCATTGCCGGTCACGAGCGCACGGTGGACGAGGAACACCGCTTGGGTCCTGCTCGCGCAGAGCTCGCATTGATCATTGCGATGTTCCACGATGCCGGCTATATCCGACACCAGTCGCGAGACGACAAGATCGCTAACGGCGCTGTATTCACGCGTGTCCATGTGACGCGCAGCGGTGAGTTTTTGCGTGAATACCTGGAGCGGATCGGCTTAGGCCATTGCGCGGAGCTCGCAACGCGACTCGTGCATTTCACCGGCTACGAAATCGATCTCAGAAACCTGCAAATGCAGGACCCAAGAGATACCCGAGTGGGCTTCATGATCGGCACGGGTGATTTACTCGCACAAATGGCGGACCGTTGTTACCTTGAGAAATGCCGCGATCGTTTGTTCCACGAATTCGTGATCGGTGGCGTCGCGATGTCGATCGATGACAACGGCAAAACCGTGATGCAGTACGAGTCGGGTGAAGATTTGTTGCGCAAGACGCCGGAGTTTTTCCAGAAAGGCGCCCGGCATCGCCTGGACAATGAATTTCAACGGACCTACCGGTTTATCGAGCCGCTGTTCGATGGGCGAAATCCCTACATCGAAGCGATCAACCGAAACATTCGTTACCTGCAGTTTGTCATCGATACCGACAACTGGGCAGGACTACGTCGTGAACCGCCGGTCTACGTCGCCGAGCCAGAAGTCTCGGAAAGCGTTCGGATGATGGTCGCGGAGCTGCGCCGAGCCTTCAAGCAAGGCGGCCAACCGCAGCAAGTCGCTTAGAACGGCCGAGGCACTAATCGCAACGTTAGGCTTCGGAGGCGGGCATCTCCGTCAGATATCTGACAAACCGATTGCGCTCATCGACTAGGATTGCGCAAGGGTTCAGTGGACGATCCGTCAACTCGAACGCCATGATAATGAGCTCTTCGCCCTCGCTGATCAGGTGAGCGGCTGCGCCGTTCATACAAATCACACCGGATTCTCGCTCGCCTGCGATCACATAGGTCTCGAGTCGAGCTCCGGAAGTGTTCGACACGACAAGCACTTTTTCGTTTTCCCACAGGCCCACTCGCTCGATCAGAGATTGATCGATCGTGATGCTGCCAACATAGTTAACATCGGCCTCGGTCACCCGTGCCTTGTGAATTTTGGAACGCATTACCCAGCGCAAGGTTGTCCTCCTAAGCGCGATCATCGGGTTAGAACCACGAGCTCGCTCGCAAGCAGCCCTCTATTCTACTCGAATTCCGCGCTATAGCGGAGTATCGCGGCCCGACTGATCGGGCGCCCCGCATTGCCAACACACCGCAAATTGGTATTCATTCACGGTTTGGCAGGCGCTACACACCCAGGCCTCGCCATCGGGTACGGGACTGGACTGTACCTCGTGAATAATCTCGCGTGCGCGTTGCTCGTCCAGCGCATGCACCACCCAAAGTTGCGGCCAGACTTCGGTGAACGGGACTTCACCGAGTGCACCGCCCAGATTCGCATTTCGTATTTCCGTCTCGATGCCCTCGGTCGCCAACACGTTGGCGTAATGCGCAACCATGACAAGGCTATCTGCGGTGAAGACTTTCCGCTTCGTCACGTGCCACGCAGTTCACGTAGAAAGGCACCCGGGCTCTGTCCATGTTCTAGCACTTCGAGCAAAGCGGAACCCACGATCGCGCCGTGTGCATGCTGCGATACGCGCACCACATCGGCGCGTTCACGGACACCAAATCCAGCACACACCGGCAGTGCGGATGCAGCACGAACCCGGGCAAGATAGGTTTCGGTCTCGTTGCTAAATCCGCTACCTCCGCCGCCGGTTATCCCCGTCACGGTCACTGCGTAGACGAATCCGCGACTGGCTTCGCACAACATCGCCAATCGCTGGGGCGGCGTAGCAGGTGTGACCAACTGAATCAGACCCAAACCAGCAGACGCCAACGCTTGGCGCAGCGGCGCCGACTCTTCGAAAGGGAGGTCGGGAACAATAAAACCACACACCCCTGCCGCTGCGGCGTCCTCGGCCAGCCTCTCGAAGCCGTAGGCCAACATCGGATTGAGATACGACATCAGCACGAATGGTGTCGAGACTCGGTCCTTAACCTCAGACAGTGACTGCAGAATCCAGCTGAGGTTCACGCCGTTTTCGATCGCTTTGAAGCTCGTTCGTTGAATCGTCATTCCGTCCGCCATCGGATCCGAAAACGGCACACCGATCTCGATCACGTCAGCATGCGGTGCGATCTCCTCAAGGATCTCCGGAAATGCCTCTTTGGTTGGAAATCCTGCGGTCACGAACGGTACCATTGCACCGCCGCTCTCAGCGCCTTGACGTATGGCCTGCGAAATCAGTTCATGAGGTTGCATGTTCGCCCCCTGCCACCGGGTATTGGATGAGCGTCGGCATATCTTTGTCACCGCGACCGGAGTTGCCAATCAGAATTGTCGCACCCGGATTTTGTTTTGCCCAACGACGTGCGCCGGCAAAAGCGTGTGCCGTTTCCAGCGCGGTTAGAATCCCTTCGCGCGCACAGCATTCAGCCAATGCGTCCAGTGCTTCATGGTCCCCTTCACTCGTGTAGGTCACGCGCCCGACCGCCTGCAAAAAGGCGTGTTCTGGACCAACGCCCGAGTAATCGAGACCCGCCGAAACCGACTGGGTCTCTTGAACCTGCCCGTCACCGTTCTGCAAGATCATCGTGTAACTGCCTTGCAACACCCCTGGGGTACCGGTCGCCAGCGTGGCCGCGTTTTCACCAAGACCGTCACCGATTCCGCCGGCCTCCACGCCGAATATTTTCACGCCGGGATCGCCGAGGAATGCGTGGAACAAACCAATGGCGTTCGATCCGCCACCGACACAAGCGAATACCGCGTCTGGCAATGCGCCGACACGCTTTTGAAACTGTGCGCGCGCTTCGTCCCCGATACAGCGATGCAGTTCGCGCACGAGGTAAGGATAGGGGTGCGGGCCCACCGCGGAACCCAACAGATAGTAAGTGCCATCCGGATCCGACACCCAATCACGCAACGCCTCATCAATGGCAGCGCGCAGTGTTTTGTCGCCAGACTCAACGCCCACAACTTCCGCACCAAGTCGCCGCATCCGATCGACATTGGGTGCCTGCCGTTGCATGTCGACCGCGCCCATGTAAACACGACACGGTAGGCCTACTCTCGCGCAGGCCGCGGCCGAAGCGACACCGTGCTGCCCTGCCCCGGTTTCGGCAATGACGCGTTTCACGCCGAGACGCTTGGCGAGCAGTGCTTGGCCAATCGCGTTGTTGATCTTGTGCGCTCCAGTATGCGCGAGATCCTCACGCTTCAAGTAGACTTCCGCGCCCCACGCAGCGCTCAGCCCGGGCGCGTGCGTCAGCGCAGTAGGACGTCCTACCCACTCGTGAAGCTCGTGACAAAAATCGCGTTCAAATTCAGGGTCGCGCAACCAACGATCGATACCCGCTTCGAGCCGCTCCAGTGCTGGGACCAGCGTCTCAGGAACATAGCGCCCTCCGAAAGGCCCAAAGCGGCCACGAGCGTCGGGCAATTGACCTTGTAGAAGCGCATCGAGTAACTCTGCGCGTTGTGTTGGTTCTATCATTTCGCTCTCTTCTCGTTGATCACATCGAATGCGGCTTTCGCCGCCTCGACAAAGGCGCGAATCGCACCCGCATCTTTTTCGCCGCGCCGCGCCTCTACACCGCTGGACACATCCACTCCGGCTGGTCTCACAGTCAAAATCGCATCATGCACGTTGTCTGGAGACAAACCGCCAGCCAGAAACAGTTGTCGAGCACGGGCAATCTCTTCGGCGCGCACCCAATCGGCCGTTCGACCGGTGCCGCTGTCGCCTCCTTCAAACAACACCGTCTCCGGAAGGTCCTCGATGGAGAATTGCGCCGTATCCCGATACACCGGCAGCTGTCGCACGTAATCCGGTATCGACAGCCCGGCATAGTCTCCGGCATCCGTTTGTAAGCGATCGGGTCGTACACGATCGAGCACTTCCTTTGCGAACTGCGGCGCGGGATGGCGCATTACCGCGACGAGTTCGGCGTTCGATCGAATGTGATCGGCCAGCGGCAACGCATCCGGCACTGAAATCGCGCGAACCGATCGCGCGAACACAAGCCCGATCGCGTCCGCGCCAGCAGCAAGCGCGACATCAACCATACCTGGGTCTCGCAAGCCGCAAATCTTGACGAACGCGCTCATACCGACCGACCTTCAGAAACCATGTCGCGCAACAATTCGCCTGGTGCGGCGGAGCGCATCAACGCTGTACCGACCAGTGCGCCGCGATACCCCCAAGTTGCAACTTTCGCAGCGTCAGATGCGACCTTTAGGCCGCTTTCAGCAATCACAACGACGTCTTTAGGTAGTTCAGGTGCGAGCATTTCCAATCGTCCGGTATCCACCGCCAGCGTGCGTAAATCCCGCGTGTTAACGCCTAACACGACCTGACCTGCGAGCAAATGGTTGACCACTTTCTCGGCATCGAGGAGACGACTCGCGCGTTTCAGGTCATCCGCATCGAAACACTCGATCAAGACAAATAAGTCGAGCGCGACTGCTGTTGCCAGCATTCGCATCAACATCTCGTCACTCAGCATCGCAACAATGAGTAGCGCACCGCCGGCGCCGGCGATGCGCGCTTCGGCGAGCTGGTAAGGGTCGACAAGAAAGTCCTTGCGCATGGCAGGCACATCGGTCCCATGCAAGACCGACGCAACACCCGCAAGATGCTCAAGCTCCCCGCTGAAGCGCTCGGGCTCCGTGAGCACCGACACGGCACTTGCGCCATGCGATGCATAGATTTCAGCCAACTCAGCACGATCTAGCGTTGCATCCGCCAATGGTCCTTCCGACGGCGAGCTCGCTTTGATTTCGGCAATCACACTGAAACGCCGATGTAGCTTCAGCTTCGGAGGCGTCGCACTGACCTCAGCGAATGACATGATCTGAGCATCATCGTGCCGAGCGCGCGCCTCAGCGACGCGTTTCGCGCTCGTGCGCGCCATCTCGTTCAGAAAATCACTCACGACGCATCGCTTTGGATCGAATCCAGGTAGCGGCCTGCGGTTCCGTTGTCGATACAGTCGCCGGCTTCTTGCATACCCTCCATCGCTCCAGCAACACGGCCGGAGACCTCGAGCATCAGCGCAACACCCATCATGAGTGCGTCGCGATGCGCACCGCGATCCTCACCTCGCATTACGGCCTCAAGACCCTGCGCGTTGTGTTGCGCATCGCCGCCCGCCAACGCCTCCGAACTGCACCGCTCGACACCATAGTCCTCTGGCGTCCGCTGCGAATGCACGACCGAACCGGGGGTTACCGTCCACAGGTCGAACGGTGCAATCGGTGTCGCTTCGTCCCAGCCATTGTGCCCATGCACGACGAACACCTTTTGCATTTCCAAACCCGACAACGCGTCGGCCATAAGCTGCGCAACCGGTGCCGAATACGCTCCGATCACGCCAAAAGGCGGGGTTGCGGGATTGGTCAACGGACCGAGGATATTGAATACCGTGCGCACGCCCATCGCTTTTCGAATCGGGACGACCGCTTTCATCGCGGGGTGATACACCGGCGCGAACAGGAACGTGAATCCGGTCGCAGCAAGCTGCTCGGCAGCTTGCGCCGGACTCGCGCCCAGGTTCATTCCCAGACTCTCGAGCATATCCGCGCTACCGGAGCGACTCGAAACCGACCGATTACCATGTTTGATGATCGGCACACCGCACGCCGCCGCCAGCAACGCCGCGCCTGTCGACAAGTTGTAGCTGCCCGAGCCATCACCCCCGGTGCCAACGCAGTCCACCGCGCCTTCGATCGATTCGATCGGCGGGCGAATGGCGCGGCGTCGCATCTCGCGCGCAAACCCTCTGACCTCGTCAGCGGTCTCACCCTTCGCAGCAAGCGCAGCAAGCATTGCGCCGGCCTGTGCGGCTGGCAACTCATCGCCGGCCAACGCGGCCATAAGCTTCGCAGCAGCATCCTCTGACAAGGACACACCATTCAGTAGCTGCGCCAAAGTCTGCGATTGGTCGTTCATCGTCGACCACCTTGTAGACGCAGGAAGTTCGCCATGAGCGCGTCGCCATCCGGTGTCAAAACGCTCTCTGGGTGAAACTGAACGCCTTCAATTTGTAGCTCGTTATGGCGCACTCCCATGATTTCTCCCTGATCCGTTGTTGCGGTCACCGTAAGACACGCCGGCAGCGTATCTTGCCGTGCACCAAGCGAATGATAGCGTCCGACTTGCATCGGCCGGCTGAGTCCTGCGAACACGCTTTTACCATCGTGATCGATTTCCGATGTCTTTCCATGCATGAGCCTCGCTTCGCGCACGATGTCGCCACCGAAATGCTGCACGATACTCTGATGGCCAAGGCAAACGCCGAGTATGGGTACCGAACCGGCAAACGCCGCAATCATTTCGAGGGATCGACCTGCCGACTCGGGTCTGCCAGGCCCTGGAGATATGACCACATGGGTCGGTTCTAGAGACTTGGCCTGTTCAACCTCCAACGCATCATTGCGATGCACTAACACCTCAGCGTCAAACGACGCGAATGCTTGCACCAAGTTGTAGGTAAAGCTGTCGTAGTTGTCGATCATCAATAATCGGACGCGTAAATCAATGTCACTCACAGGCCTGCTCCCGCAAGTTGTAATGCACGGCGCAATATTGCGCTTTTGGCCAGCACCTCGTCGTATTCCTTGTCGGGCACCGAGTCCGCCACAATGCCCGCACCTGCCTGATAACTGAACTGTCCGTCGCGGAACACCAGGGTGCGTATGGTGATGGCTTGGTCCATATCACCTCCTTGGCCGAAATAGCCTACCGTGCCGGCGTACAACCCCCTACCGACTGGCTCGAACCCGTCGATGAGCTGCATCGCGCGAACTTTCGGTGCACCGACCAGCGTGCCTGCGGGGAACGCTGCGGCGAACAAATCAAACGCATCTTTGTCGGGTGCCAAGGTGCCTTGCACACCGCTGACAATATGCATCACATGCGAGTAGCGCTCGATCGACATGTAGGGCGCAACCTCGACACTGCCAGCCGTTGCTACCCGACCGAGATCATTGCGGGCGAGGTCCACGAGCATTACGTGCTCGGCTCGCTCCTTCGGGTCCGCCAACAATGCTTCTGCATTCGCTTGATCTTCGGCGTCATTCCGCCCCCGTGGCAACGTCCCGGCGATCGGCCTCAGCGACGCCTCGCTACCCGATAGACGAACCAACGCTTCCGGCGAGGACCCAGCGACTTGAAGATCACCAAAATCACAAAAAAACATGTACGGCGACGGATTCAGCAACCGCAGCGCGCGGTAGACTTCAAACGGCGCAACGTCCGTCTTTCCCGAAAAACACACGGATAAAACAATCTGATAGATGTCGCCTGCAGCAATATGCTCCCGTGCGGCCCCCACACGTTCACAAAATGCCTCGCGACTCAGACTTGCCGTCGCATCACCGACCAATCCGCCTGCCCCGGCGCTGGTTGGCAGCGAGCCACGCAACCGCTCGATCACAGCCTCACGCAACTGACTACGATCCGCGGACGTTCCTGCATGCAGCAGCGCGATACGACGTGTGAGATGGTCGAACACAAGCAGTGATTCGGTTGCCATGTACGCCGCCTGGGGCATATCGGGCGGCGGCGGTGCATCCGGCAACCGCTCGAACTGACGCACCATGTCATAACCGGCAACACCGACTAACCCCCCGCGAAAAGGGATATCAGGCGCTGACGGCTCTAGGTCCGGCGCACCGTCCAATACTTCGCGCAAGGCATCGAGCATGGCGGCTTGACCATCGGGCGCGGGACGTTGGGAGCCGTCAGGCATCACAAGTTTGCCCGCATCGAGTGTCGTGCGTTGCGTTGCACCGAAACCCAAGAATGAATATCGAGCGACTCGCTGTCCTTGCTCAACACTCTCCAGCAAATAGCGAGGCGCGAGATCCGACAACTTCAACCACGCCGAAACCGGCGTATCAGTGTCAGCCAGGATATCGAACGCGGTCATGTCAGCCATGCTCCAGCCCCGCTCGAGGCGTCAAGTCACCCATCCAATCAATCCCCATAAAAAAAACCCGCTTCAGCTTGTGCAGAAGCGGGTTGATTAAAACTCTAAATCGTAAGAATACTAGGTCGTATCGAGGTCAGAGCCCGCCATTGATATTGGCGCGCCACCAACGGCAAACGGTATTGGTGCTCGTGATATCGATCATGGGCGCAGTATCCAGTGACCCACTTCGGGCGTCAAGCCCCGCGCGTGCCTTCGAATCCAGGCAGGTCAGCGACATCCTAGGGTCTTAGGAAAATCTTCCGGCCTACAGGCCGTATAGCAGCGGTAGCACAATCGAGAACCCAAGCCACATAATCACAGTCAGCGGAATACCGACACGCAGAAAATCGCTGAAACTGTAGCCACCCGCACTCAATACCAATAGGTTGGTTTGGTACCCAATCGGCGTCGCGTAGCTCATGTTCGCGCCAAACAAAACTGCCAGTACAAATGGCTTCGGATCAACACCGAGCTGCGTCGCGATACTCACCGCAATCGGTGTCCCAATCACCGCCGCGGCATTGTTCGAGACGACGTTGGTCAACACCGACATAATCAACATGAAGCCGCTCAGAATCATCGGGATCGACAATCCTTCCGTCAGACTCACGAATGCCAGCGCAAGATAATCGGCGGTGCCCGTCACCATCAAAGCATTACCGAGGGCAAGGCTCGTGACGATGATCATAATGATAGGAATCGACAACGCTTCCGCCACGTTCTCCCACGTCAAACAATGCGTCCATAACATCAACCCGACGCCGATGAGCGCACTCGCGGCGATAGGCAACAAGCCGAACGCCGCGGTAAGAATCACGAATGCCATAACACCGAGCGCTCGGTTAGCTCGGTGGGTGTGCGGCAACTCCGTGGTGCCATCGAGCACCAGCATGGCGCCGTTTTGTTTCAGTGCATCGATGGCTTTTCCGGTGCCTTGCACCAACAGCACATCTCCGGCCCTGAGCCGAATTGAACCGATGTCCTGCGTCACACGCGAGCTCGGGAATCGCGCACGATGCAGCGCCAAAGGCAGCAAACCGAAGGTCGCCGGGAATCTCACCGCATCTAACGTGCGACGGTGGAGCAACGACCCACGTGTGACGACAACCTCGGCCAACTGCTGTCCTGGCGCAGCGAACGGCACATCGCCCTCCGCGGCATCTTCGCCATCAGCTTTGAAGAGCTTGGCACCGAGCTCGCGCTCATAGCTCTTCAGTTGCTCCGCGGTGTCTTTAACATAGAGCCGGTCGCCGGCCTGTAACGTCACGGAGGGTAGTTTGGCAAGAAACAGCGAGTCGCCGCGTTGAATTCGGTCAATACGCACACGCCCCCCGGTCCGAGTGCGAACCTCGGACAACGTTTTGCCAACGGCGAAACTGCCCTCCACAACATATAGCTGCGCCGTGAATACCCGGGGAGAGGTATCTGCCAACGGCGGCTCGCGCTGCGGAATCAACAGCGGTGCGACGAGCCAGAGAAACAGAATGCCGACGCCACCGACGATCGCGACGGGGAGCGTGAAATCGAACAGACCAAACGGCTCGAGTCCGAGATCAACGGAAATGCCGGAAACCAACAGATTCGTAGACGTACCGATGGTGGTCGCCATACCACCGACGATCGTGGCCAACCCCATCGGCATCAGAATCCCAGATACCGGCAACCCAGCTCGCATGGCGACACCCACGAGGATCGGTAACAACAGAACGACAATCGGTGTGTTGTTGAGGAATGCGCTGAGGACCGCGCCGACGACCAAGGTTGCGAGCATCGCCAAGGCCGGTCGGGCTTGCCATGCCGTGGCGATAACCGCAGCGAGCGGTTGCAGCGCGCCGGTTGTCTCGATGCCTTTGCCCACGATCATCAAAGCGCAAACCGCGATCAGCGCCTCGTTGCCAAAGCCTGAAAAGAACAATGTGCTCGATACCGGCTTGCCGTCGACCACATAAGGAAACAGCTGGAATGCCGCGACAAGTATCAGCAATACGGCGAGACTCGAGCTCTCTAGCGGAATCCGGTCACGCGTAAAAAGCGCTAGTGCAATTCCAGTGAGCACCAAGGCGAAAAGGCCATGTTGTGACAGAGTCCCTGCGTCCAAACCTGTTGATTCCCCAATCAGCCCGGCACGGGCGAAAGACCAATGCTAGCTCAGCCGAACCGATCTGGTACATTTTAGTCGTCCAATAACCGATCACTTCGGGAGCGATATGGCGTTTCAAGACCTTTTGCAACGGTGGCAAAACACGCCCGCCGTCAACCAATCCGAGCAACGCTACGCGATTCGGCTCGACGTTGACGATGCGGCACGAGTCGAGGCATTGGCCGAGCTTTTCCCGGGCCTGAACCAGGAATCGATTATCGCTGACCTTCTGCACGCGGCGTTGGACGCTGCTGAGGCGGCGATGCCCTATGAACCCAGTGAAGAAATCATCGGGCGCGACGACCACGGCGACCCGCTGTTCGCCGACGGCGGTCTGACTCCGCGCTATGTTGAGTTGGTGCGCAAGCTGCGGGCGCAGTAGCCGCAGTGACATCGAAGGGACAAGCCGGCGCCAATCCGCCAGGAATGGGGCTGGGCGTTTTTGGTTTCAGCCGCAAAGCGCTGACGCTCGTTTGGACCACCAGTCGTCCACTGACACTGGCGTTCGGGCTGCTGACGCTGGTCGCCGGCCTGCTGCCTGCCGCGATGGCTTGGGTCGGTCAGTTGATTGTCGACGCTGTGGTGGATGCGATACGAAACGGCACAGGCCCTGCGACAGCGTTGCGCTGGGTCGCAGTGGAAGGCGGTCTCTTTCTTGCGATCAGCGCGGCGCAACGCGGCATTAGTCTTTGCCAGTCGCTGCTGCGCGCTCAGCTTGGCCACCGCGTCAACGTGATGATCCTCGACAAGGCTCTGACACTGTCGGTCGCTCAGTTCGAAGACGCTAGCTTTTACGACAAACTGACCCGTGCGCGGCGCGAGGCCTCCAGTCGACCACTCAGCTTGGTCAATCGTACGTTCGCACTCATTCAAAACAGTATTTCGTTGATCAGCTACGCAATCCTATTGGTGCAGTTTTCGGTGTGGGCAGTGCTGATCCTACTCCTCGCCGGAATTCCGTCGTTCATCGCGGAAACGCGTTTTTCGGGGGATGCCTTCCGGTTGTTCCGCTGGCGGTCACCCGACTCGCGCATGCAGATGTACCTCGAGACCGTTCTGGCTCGAGAGGATCACGTAAAAGAGGTGAAGCTCTTCCGCCTCGGACCCATGTTGTTGCAGCGCTACCGATCGATTTTCTCGCGCTTATTCGGTGAGGATCGGCAGCTCACAATTCGGCGTGAAACCTGGGGATTTGCGCTCGGAATCTTGAGCGCGGGTGCGTTCTACTTCAGCTACGGCTGGATTGCGGTAGCTGCTGTTGGAGGGGCGATTAGCCTCGGGCAAATGACGATGTATCTGTTGGTGTTCAGGCAAGGCCAGTCTGCGGTCTCGGCCAGCCTGTCTGCGATCAGTGGGATGTACGAAGACAATTTGTACCTTTCGAACTTGTATGAATACCTCGATCAACCCTCGCCCGTCGCGCGCGGCACAGCGACTCAAGGACAAACCCCTGGATCTGGGATCCAACTGAACGGCGTGAGCTTCACTTATCCCGGCGCGACACAGCCCGCCCTAACCGATATTTCTCTGACCATTCGTCCCGGAGAGTCACTGGCATTGGTGGGCGAGAACGGCGCCGGTAAAACGACGTTGATCAAACTGTTAACCGGTTTGTACCCACCCGACGCGGGCAGCATCACGCTCGACGGCACCGCACTTAAAGACTGGCAGCAAGATGCCCTGCTAAAACGCTTCGGTGTCATATTCCAGGACTTTACCCACTACCAGATGAGTGTCGGAGAAAACATTGGCGCAGGTGATGTCGATGCTTTCGAAGATCGGGCGCGCTGGGCCGAAGCTGCGCGGGATGGCATGGCCGCACCGTTTATCGAACGGCTGGAAGAGGGCTTCGATACCCAACTTGGGCGATGGTTTGCAAAGGGGCAAGAACTGTCGATCGGGCAGTGGCAGAAGATGGCGCTATCACGAGCGTTTATGCGGCAGAACGCGGATATCCTGATTCTGGATGAGCCCACAGCGGCGATGGATGCTGCGGCCGAAGCCGAGATGTTCGAACATTTCCAAGACCTCACCAGCAACAAGATCACGATGTTGATTTCACATCGATTTTCGACCGTACGGCGCGCCGATCAGATTATCGTCATCGAACACGGCCGGATCGTTGAGCATGGCACACATGAAGCGTTGATGGCGGCGGGTGATCGCTACGCTCGGCTGTTTACATTGCAAGCTGAAGGCTATCGTTAACGTTCGATGATCGGCACCGGTCTGCTAAAGTTAGCGGCTGAACCATTTGGGGACTCTCATGCGTCGCGTTTTCGTTACGTTTTCAACTTTTTTCTGGCTGCTGTTACTCGGTGCTTGCGGTTCCGAACCGGAGACTGAAGCTGCGAATCCAGATTCCGTTCGGATCGGGCCATGGCACGCCAACATCACGGTTCCCGGCGGCGACATCAAATTCGGTATGGAGGTCGCGGGAACCGACGCCGGACTTGAAGTGACGCTGATCAACGGCAGCGAGCGCGTTCGGGTTCCGGCGGTTGACTGGCGCGATGGCGAACTGACCTTACGTTTCCCAGCGTTTAACAATGAAATCCGCGCTCGGTTGAAGGACGACATACTCAGCGGCACGCTGACCCTGGTGAAACGATACGGCAAGACGCAGGTCATGCCATTCGTCGCGCGGCCCGGCGCGCGACCCGCCGACGACGATGCCCGCGCCGCGGCCGCGGACCTTTCCGGACGTTGGGCGGTAACGTTCACGGAACCGGATGAAACACGCTATCCGGCAATCGGTGAATTTAGTCAGCGCGGCAATCGGCTGCTCGGGACCTTTTTGACCCAAACCGGCGACTATCGTTACCTCGGCGGGGTGGTCGACGGCAAATCCATGGAACTGTCCACATTCGACGGTGCACACGCATTTCTCTTCACGGCGACGGTCGATGAAGCGGGTCAGGTCGCCGGCAAATTCTGGTCAGGCACCGAGCACCAAGAGACTTGGACGGGTGTGCGTGACGCGAACGCCAGCTTGGCTGACCCGACAACTCTGACGAAACTCAAACCCGGCTACGACAAGTTCACGTTTGAGTTTCCGGATCTCGATGGCGAAAACGTGTCGCTGGATGACCCTCGGTTTGACGACAAAATTGTTGTGGTCACGCTCGCGGGTAGCTGGTGTCCAAACTGCCACGATGAGGCCGCCTTCATGAGCGAGATTTACCCGGCCTACCGCGAACGCGGTGTTGAGGTCGTTGCATTGATGTTTGAACATCTAGAAGAGCGCACCGCCGCAATCGAACAGATCCGCCAGTTTCGTGAAAAATTCGGCATCGAATATGTGACTTTGCTCGCGGGCATTTCAGATAAAACACTCGCCAACGAGGCGCTACCTGCGCTCGACAAAGTGCTCGCGTTCCCGACCACGATATTTGTTGATCGCGAAGGGGTCGTTAGAGAAATCCACACTGGGTTTTCTGGGCCCGGCACAGGCAAACACTACGATGAGACGCGCCAATACATCACTGGCGTCATCGATTCATTGATCGCAGAGTTGCCGGACGCAACGGCTTCTGATCCTTCCTGATCCGTAACAGACGGAGACCACTATGCCCTCATTCGACGTCGTATCCGAAGTGGATATGCATGAACTCACCAACGCGGTTGATCAGGCGAACCGGGAAGTGAGCAATCGGTTTGACTTCAAGGGGACTGGCGCCGAGTTCTCGCTCAACGAATCGACCGTAAATCTCAAAGCGCAAGTTGAGTTCCAACTCAAGCAGATGTTGGACATCTTGCACAACAAACTTTCGAAACGCGGCATCGATATCGGCTGTCTCGACGAGCAGGAACCTGAGACCAGTGGTCAGGAAGCGCGCCAAACGATCGTCGTACGCCAGGGCATCGACAGTGCGTTGGCGAAAAAACTCGTCAAGACCATCAAGGATGCAAAACTGAAAGTACAAGCGGCCATCCAGGGTGACCAGGTCCGTGTGACCGGCAAGAAGCGCGACGATCTACAGAGCGTCATCAGCCTGCTACGGGAAAGCGATCACGGTATGCCCCTGCAGTTCAACAACTTCCGCGACTGAGACGACTGATGACCCACAAACCGCCAGGCCGCAAAGACCTTGTTTTCGCCGATAAGGACAGGGCATTACGCAGCGACGTTCGAACACTAGGCAAGATGGTCGGCGAGCTACTGCGCGAACAAGGTGGCGACGCATTTTACGAGCATGTGGAAAAAGCGCGGCGTGAGGCGATTTTGCGCCGCGAGGGCGAGCGCAGTATCGATGACCTCGCCACCGTAGTCGGCAAACCCGATGCGCCGGAAGCACAAAATTTCATCCGTGCATTCTCGACCTATTTCCAACTCGTCAACACCGCGGAGAAGGTTCACCGCATTCGACGCCGACGTGAGTACATGCGCGAGAACAACACGCATCAGCCCCACGGCGCGCACGACCTGTTTCAACAATTCCGGGAAGCCGGGTGCAGTCTCGAAGATATTCGTACCGCGCTTGAGAACACAATGGTGGAGCCGGTGTTCACCGCGCACCCCACAGAACCGACACGCAGGACCATCCTGCGCAAAGAGCAGAGAATTGTGCGCAAGCTGGTCGACCTTCTCGACCCAGGGCTGCCGCCGCAGGAAGTTAATGCGGCTCTCGCCGTGATCCGAGCCGAAGTCACGTCGGGCTGGCAAACCGAAGAACATCCCAGCGAGAGCATGACGGTCGCCGACGAACTGGAACACGTGCTGTTCTTTTTGACCGATGTGATCTATCGCGTCATTCCACCGTTCTACGAGAATTTGCAAGACGCGCTCGAGCAAAGCTACGGCGAAAAGGCCGCGAGCGCGTTCGATATACCGCTCCTAACCGCCTTCGCCTCGTGGGTCGGCGGCGACATGGATGGCAACCCAAATGTCGGGGCCAAGACCATTCGCAACACGCTCGCGCGGCAGCGCAGTCTGATCCTGGATCTGTATTACCGCGAATGCGCGGACGTCGCCGGCAAGCTCAGCCAGTGCCGGGATCGCGTCGACATCAGCGAGGCGATCGAATCCCGGATCAGCGAGTATCGACAACACTTCAGCAAAGCCTGGGGCGACGTACCGAACCGCCATCGCGACATGCCCTACCGCGCTTTTTTGAAGCTGATTCAAGCGAGATTACAAAGCACTTACGACGACGATGCGTTTCCGTACGAGTCGGCGGACGAATTTGCGAGCGACATCGGTCTTATCGCGGACAGTCTAAAGGCCCATCGAGGCCAAAACGCGGGCTTGTTTGCCGTACAACGCTTGCAGCGCCGGGTTGAGTGTTTCGGATTCCATATGGCGACGCTCGATATACGCCAAGATGCGCTGGTACATCGAGAGGTCATCGGAAAATGTCTTGGGGACGACGCGTGGCTGACCCGATCTTCTGATGAGCGGCTTGCCCGGTTGTGCGAGGCCATCACATCGCGTGAAGCGCCAGTCGATACACAGGATACGCAGGTTCGCAAGACACTCGCAGTCTTTCAGTCGATCGCGTTTTGTCATCGCAAGTACGGCAGGCGCTCAATCGGACCGTACATCATCAGCATGACCCAAGGCGCCGATGACGTCGTATCGGTCTTGTTATTGGCGCAGTGGGCCGAGCTCGGTAACCGGCGCGGGGAAGTGCCACTGGATATCGCACCGCTGCTGGAAACAGTAGATGACCTCGACGCGGGTCCCGGCATTATGAAGTCACTGCTCGCGAATCCTGTGTACCGCAAGCACCTAGAACGACGTGGTGATCGTCAGACGATCATGATCGGCTACTCCGACAGCAACAAGGACGGAGGCATCGCGTCGGCACGGTGGGCTTTGCATCAAGCGCAAGCTGCACTGCGGGACACGCTGGCGGAACATGAAATCGAGCTGACACTGTTCCACGGCCGCGGTGGTACGGTCAGCCGAGGCGGTAGCAAAATGCACGACGCGGTTCGTGGTGCCCCGGCTGGCACTGTGGCCGGTCGCATGCGCTTCACCGAGCAAGGCGAGATCATCAACGAGAAGTATGGCTTGCGTGGCATCGCCATGCGCACACTGGAGCAGTCAGCAGCTTCTGTTGCTGCGGCTAGTCTACTGCCGGCCGCCAACGAAACCGTACACACCGATTGGTCGCGGATGATGTCGACGGTCGCTAAAGCCAGTCGTGACAAGTACCAGCACCTGACCCGACACAGTGAGGGGTTCTTCCAGTACTTCCGCCAAGCGACGCCGATCGATGTCATCGAACGCATGCGCATCGGGTCACGTCCGGCATCCCGCCGTGAGCAAAAGGGCATCAACGATTTACGGGCGATTCCGTGGGTCTTTGCATGGACCCAGGCGCGATTTGTACTGCCCGGCTGGTACGGCCTCGGCACAGGACTTGAGGCGGCCGTGCAGGAGTTCGGCGCACCCGCGTTCTCAAAAATGATGAAAGATTGGCACTTTGTTCGAGCTTTGATGGCCGACGCGGAGATGGTGCTTGCGAAGTCCGATCTCGAAATTGCTTCTCGTTATTCCATGCTGGCCGGCGAGCTGCACGAGAAGTTCTACCCAGTCATTAAGGAAGAATTCGACAAGACGCTGCATTTCATTCTCGAATTGTCGGATGCGCGCTGGTTGCTCGACGGGGACAAAACCCTGCAAAGAACGATTATGTTGCGCAACCCTTACATCGATCCGATGAGTTTGTTGCAGATCGATTTGCTAGAGCGCTGGCGTGCGGGTTCGCGCGAAGACGACAAGCTACTAGGCGCGCTGTTGGCAAGCGTGAACGGTATTGCACAGGGTCTGCAGAACACCGGGTGAGTGAGATCACCCCAACGCCGGCAGGGGCCGCATCGCTACTTAAGGAACGCCGGTTGGCGTTTGCGCTTCTGCTCGGCGCTGTGTGCTGCATTGGGATGGGGCAAACCGTCACGTTCAGCATTCTGCCTCCCATCGGTCGCGAGCTGGGTCTCAGTGAGCGACAAGTCGGATTAATCTTCTCCGTCTCTGCATTGCTTTGGGTTGTGACAAGCCCACTGTGGGGACGCATGAGCGATCGATTTGGGCGCAAGCCGATTCTGATCGTCGGGATGCTCGGTTACATCGTCTCCACGATCGGATTCGTCTCGGTCATTAGTCACGGACTGACCGGTGCGAGTGCGCTGACATTGGTGTATGTGTTGATGATCGCCACACGCAGCATCTATGGACTCATCGGACCGGGTGTACGCGTCGCGTCTCAGGCGTACATCGTCGACCGGACCGATCGGAAGGACCGCACTGTCGCCATCGCGGGTATGGCCGCAGCTTTCGGCCTTGGAAACGTGCTTGGCCCTGGACTGGGTAGCGCGTTCAGCGTGTTCGGGCTGCTGGCCCCGTTTTGGTTAATCGTCGGTCTCGTGGCAACTGTAATGATCGCCACGATTGTGTTGCTGCCTGAAAAATCGGCACCGGGGCAGCGCCGCCAGCAGGTGAAACTCTCGTTTCGGGACCCAAGGCTCGGCGCCTTCGTGCTTTACGGCTTGTTGGTCAGCTTCGCGGTTGCGACCCCGATGCAGACCAGTGCTTTTCTGTTCATTGATGTACTCGAGTTTTCCACCGACGAAGCGGCGCAATATGTCGGCGTCGGTCTTTCAGGTGCTGCGATGGCGGCGCTCTTTTCGCAACTGGTTCTCGTGCAGCGCTTTCGACTGTCGCCGCGCACCATGATGATCAGTGGCGCATGTCTGATCGGTGCCGCACAGCTCGGCCTTGCGTTCGGACAGAGTTTCGCGCCCGTCGTGTTTGCGCTGATGCTGAACGGACTGGGTGCAGGGCTCGCGCTGCCCGGCTTCAGTGCGGGTGCATCACTCGCAGTCAGCGCTGACGAGCAAGGCGCGGTGGCTGGGTTAACCGGCGCATTGAACGCCGCTGGTTTCTCGATCGTGCCGGTCATCCATTTAACACTCTATGCGATCTCACCGGTTTGGCCCTTCCTGCTAAACTCGGTGTTGATGGTCGCGATGGTGATACTCACGTTGAATCATCGTGGTTTACGGCGGTCTGGCGATACTGATCTTGAGGAACCGGAAGAGCCTCCCGTCGCGTCCTAGCCAAACACTACCTCCGAAGGCCGGCCAAAACACATCATGAATTCGCAGAGTCTTAAGCCACCGTTGACCGTCTTTCACGATGCATCGTGTCCGATTTGTCGGGCGGAGATGGAAGAACTCGTTCGCATCGACGATGAAGGCAAACTCGAACTGGTCGACTGCTCGACGGACGGTTTTGTCGATGTTCGGTGTGAGGATGCAGGTCTGACTCAGACCGAACTGATGAGCGCGCTGTACATCGTCGATCGCGACGACCAATGGCGTAGTGGCCCCGATGCTTTCGCGGAAATTTATGGTGTTTTAGGCATGGATCGGATGGCACGTGTTTGGGGACGTGGCTGGTGGCGCCCATTGGTCAATCTCGGCTACCGCCTGTTTGCGTTGACACGGGGCTGGCTCGCGCCGCTTGGCATAGATCGTGCGGTTCGGTGGTGGGTGCGCAAAGAGGCTGAGGCAGCGGCCACTCGCAGCTCAGCCTGCCGTACCGACTGACTCCGGCGCTTGTTCCTGACTTGGCCGCGCTGGGCGCGCAAAGAGCGCCCAGGGCTCAGCATCGACCACATCCACCAACGCCGCGCTTCGGCCATCGACGACAGCGAGCATCGCTTCCAAACGCTTGTTGACCACGGGCACCAATAACAAATCATCACGCGCGTCTTCGTGCCTAGCTTGCAGACGCGTCACGACCGACGCAAACGACGGATCCAGTTCGGTGAGGTCTGACAACGGTCGGGCGCGTTCGATGACCGCAGACTTGCCGTTCGGTAGACTGACCCAGTGCGCCGGTCGTCGTTCGATATCGATTCCAGACTCAAGCACCTGCACCATTAATTCGTCCCGTGCCGCGGGTTCTGTCGGTACCAATGCGACCGCGGCACATGGATTTGCCGGTACCCCCTCGCACGCGGAAATCGACTCCTCTCCGGCCTCAAACACGACATCGCGTGCAGGCAGCACTGTGTAGCGATCGACCGCGAAGATCAGGTATCGCGGCCGCTCTTGGTAAAGCACGCCGGTACCGAAAATCAGCGCAGTAAGCTGGACCACCGCAATAAAAGACATATCGAACTTCAACCCCGGTTTGTTGGGTCGATAAAGGATGGCTGTCAGCAGCGGGCCAAGGACCAAATCGACGCCGATGAGTGTCTTCAACACGTTCTGTGCGCCGTTAATTTGGAAATACGGGGGTGGGTACCACTGCGTAAAAATCACGAAGAAAACGATCGAAACGATGCTGAGACTAATCGCGAAGTGCACGGCAACCGCTCTAAACTTACTCATCGGACATCTCACGTATATTTCAATACACTGCATTGCGCATAATACGCAAAAGCAAAAGCGCAACGACATTTCGGCGGAGATATTGAATGAAGCAATCGCAAGACCGTATGAACCAGATCACATCTTTGGTTGCGATTTTGATTTCTGTCATCGCCATGGTGCTGTCCATCGTCGAGGTCTCCGCGATGCGCGAACAGCAGCGCGCCGACGTCTGGCCCTATCTTGAGATCACCCAACACTACACAAGCGAAGGCTTCGCCCTACGGGTGACCAACAAGGGTGTTGGGCCGGCACTCGTCGGGTCCGCCTCAATGTTCGACGGTGATCGACGCATCTCGGATCTCACCGCGTTCATTGCGGAGACGGTGGGGGAAGATCAAGCCTTTGGCTACGAGGCATACGGCAGCCGCAGCGTGCAGAATGCGGTCATGGCCGCCGGGGAGAGTGTCGATCTTTTCTCGGTCGGTTGGACAGATGCATCGCGCCTGCTGCTCGAGCGCTGGACTGCCGAGAACAACATCGACTATCGAGTATGCTACTGCTCGATCCATGAAGACTGTTGGCGCGCAGCGCTATCCATGGAACGCGCCGAAAGCGCGCAGCAGTGTCGTTGAAGACCTTTGAAACGCTATGACGTGATCGTGCTCGGTGGTGGCGCCGCTGGATTGATGTGCGCGGCAGTTGCCGGTCAGCGCGGTCGCAGAGTTTTGGTGCTTGAAGGCTCGAATAAGCCCGGCAAGAAGATACTGATGTCGGGCGGTGGGCGCTGCAACTTTACGAACTTGCACTGCGCGCCTGAGCACTTCCTGTCGAGCAATCCGCACTTTTGTAAATCGGCGCTGGCCCGTTACACCCAGTGGGATTTTATTGCGATGGTCGAGCGCCACGGAATTGCCTACCACGAGAAAACACTCGGTCAGCTGTTCTGTGACGAGAGCTC
>JBCAZH010000009.1:27985-68664 GCA_038533155.1 Pseudomonadota bacterium
ACAGTTTGAACGCCTCGCAGGAGTCAGCGTATCTGCCGCAGTGAGTTGTCGAGACCAAAACTTCAACGAATCGATCCTATTCACGCACCGAGGATTGAGCGGTCCGGCAGCGCTACAAATCTCGAGCTATTGGCAACCCGGTGATG
This sequence comes from Pseudomonadota bacterium, assembly GCA_038533155.1. Classification (GTDB taxonomy): domain Bacteria; phylum Pseudomonadota; class Gammaproteobacteria; order Steroidobacterales; family Woeseiaceae; genus CALBPI01. The sequence goes on from JBCAZH010000009.1 coordinate 28,132, forward strand.
AGTTGAGCATCGATCTGCTACCCGGGCAAAGCATTGATGAGTTGGTGCAGAATGCACGCGCCCATATGCCGGCTCGACAGCTATCGACAACCCTCAATAGCGCACTGCCAAAAGCACTGGTTACCGAGCTGGGCTCGACGCAATGGTCGCGATTGCCGACGCGGCGACATGCCGAACTATCAACAAGCGATATCGAAGCACTCGACCAAGCCATCCATCACTGGCGAATTAAACCGGCCGCCACCGAAGGTTATCGAACTGCCGAGGTCACCCTGGGCGGCGTCGATACAGATGCACTATCGTCGAAAACGATGGAGTCGCGCTCGCAGCCAGGGTTGTTCTTTATCGGCGAGGTGGTCGACGTGACCGGCCACTTAGGTGGATTCAACTTCCAGTGGGCCTGGGCATCGGCCGTTGCCGCAGCGGAAGCACTCTGAGCACTCGTGCACAGACTGACAAACTCCCTCAATGGTAGAATCCTCGAAGAAACTGTTAGCCGATTCATAGGATTGAAAAATGGAACTGCCGACTTCGAACAGCATTTTGCTGTCCAACACGGAATCGATTCCGGGTAAGCGCATACTCGAGTTCTACGGCGTTGTGACGGGCAATACCGTGCGCGCCAAACACGTGGGTCGAGACATTATGGCTGGTCTTAAGAACATCGTTGGGGGCGAGCTTGCTGGGTACACCGAGCTGCTGGCCGATTCCCGCAAAGAAGCCACCGACCGGATGGTGCAGCAAGCCCAATCCATGGGCGCCAATGCAGTGGTCAACGTTCGATTTGCGACAAGTTCGATCACCCAGGGCGCATCGGAATTGTTCGCGTATGGAACGGCTGTTCGCGTCGGTTGATCCATAGTGGAATCGCTCACCTTGATTCTGAATTATGGCCTGCCATTGGCCCTGTTGCTGTTCGCCTATATTGTCGGGACTCTGCTGGAGCGCCGTCACTTCGCTAACATTGAACAACGCGAACGTGCGGTCCAAGGTTTTCCTGTCATGACCTTCGAGACGGCTCCGGAAGACTGGCAAGCCACTGACGTCCAGCTCTTGACTGGCAGCGTGGTCATCTCCCTCGACTATTTCAAGCGAATCATCGCTGGACTGCGCGCTATATTCGGCGGTCGGATCAAAACTTATGAGCCACTGTTGGATCGCGCACGGCGCGAGGCGATGCTGCGGTTAGTAGAGCGTGCAAAAAGCGCCGGGTTCGATGCACTGATCAATGTGCGCCTCGAAACATCTCGAATCGCCAACGCGAGCGGCGGCGAAGGGACCGCAGGGATCGAGATGCTCGCTTTCGGCACAGCGATACGCGTCAACCGCGTTTAGCGATGCGCTTCGAACCGCGCACGCCGGACGCAGGAGTTAACGTCAGCAAGACGCATCCGCTTGCCGAAGCGGGGACGCTCGTGCTCGGCCTTGCCGGCCTGATGGCAATTGCCACTGTGGCGATCGTATTTTCGATCGAGTTGTTGATTCGGTTTGTACCGGTCGACAAAGAAGTCGAATGGTTGTCTGGTTGGGCGCCTCTAGAGACGACCGAATCGGACCACCCGCAAGCTGCCGCTGCCCGGGAGTTGCTCCATCGGTTGACGACACACTGGCCAGAGACGACCTACGAATTCCGCCTGGACATCAGCGAAGATCCATCGCCGAACGCGATGGCGCTGCCGGGCGGACTGATCATCGTCACCAGCGGATTGCTGGACGCCATGGAGGCGGAGAACGCGTTAGCGTTTGTCTTGGGGCATGAACTTGGGCACTTCAAGAATCGTGACCACATTCGCCAACTTGGGCGAATCGCTGCTTTGGGCTTATTCCTGTCCGCAATGAACACCTCGGGTGGTTCTGGCGCAGTTGGCTACAACGTATCTGACCTCACACTCCGAGGTTTTAGTCGCGATCAAGAGCACGAGGCGGATCGATTCGGACTGGAACTGGTCTACCGGGAATATGGCCACTTGGGCGACGCATTGCAGTTTTTCGCAGAGTTAGACGAACAGTCGGACGATGGCATACAGTGGGACAGCTATCTTGGTACGCACCCTTCCCCGGGAGATCGTATCGGCGAATTGTCCCAACTGGCTGAGACATCTGGCTGGCCACTCGCCGGCGCGTCTTTGCCCTGGCCACCTAACGAATTGGAACCAGATTTAGCGGAGCGCTGAAACCATGGTGAATACACTCAACCTTGCCACGTCTGTCGCCGCGACAGCGGTGACCACACCGAGAGGATTGGTAGCTCGTCCCGTGGCGGAACAACCGAAAAATCTAATCCAACTCTATGACATGGAGAACTGCCCGTATTGCAGGATTGTCCGGGAGGCGGTGACGTCGCTCGACATCGACGTGTTGTTGCTGCCTTGCCCCAAAGGCGGCGAGCGCTTCCGCCCTGAGGTCGTCGCGCGCGGCGGCAAAGCGCAGTTTCCGTTCATGGTCGACACCAATACCGGCACGGAACTGTATGACTCGGTAGCCATCATCCAATACCTATACGCGACGTACGCGCAACGATCGCCCTTGCCAAGTTTCTTATTGCGGACAATCAACACTACAGCCGCGCAGTTTGCCTCGGGGCTACGCATGGGCCGCGGACTGCGTGTCAAGGCGTCGGAACGACCAGAACAGCCATTGGAGTTGTTCAGCTTCGAGGGCAGCCCGTTCGCAAGGTTGGTCCGTGAGCGCCTGTGCGAATTGGAAATTCCCTACGTGCTTCGAACGTTGGGTAAGGTCAAAGCCACTGACTTCATTCCGCCGCCCGTGCGTGATCGCTGGATGCCCGACTACGAGTTCGAGGGACGCAATCGACAAGATTTGTTCCAGCGAGCCGGCCAGGTCCAAGTCCCTTACCTCGAAGACGCAAACACTGGCGAAGCGATGTTCGAGTCTCGGTCGATTCTGAGCTACCTCGACAACACCTACGCACGCTAAGCGCTTACGTCGCAAACTCGCATCGATTGCGGCCGCCATGCTTGGCCTGGTACAGCGCCCGGTCAGCGCGCTCGTAGAGCGCCTGCGCCGATTCTGTCTCGCCGAGCACCGCGATCCCGCAAGATACAGTCACCGGTATCGCCTGCCCTTCCCATTCAAAACGACTCGCTGCCAACAGCTCACGCAGCTTGTTGGCAATAGTCATCGTATCTGCTGCGTCCGTGTTGGGCAGTAAGACAACGAATTCCTCGCCGCCCAGACGTGCGACGAAATCGGAAGTTCTCGTGTATTGCTCCAGGGTCTGGGCAACTTGGCGTAACACCGCATCGCCTGCGGGATGCCCGTATTGATCATTGATGCGCTTGAAATGATCGATATCCCAAATCGCATAGCCCAGCGAATGTCCGGCCCTGGCGTGGCGAGCAATCTCTTCATCGATCCGCGTAGCCAATGCACCTCGGCTATGGACGCCGGTTAGCGCGTCCTTCAGCGCCAGTTCGCGCTGTTCAGCCAGCGCAGATTCCAGCGTCCGAACTTGTGATTCCATGGCGGTCAACTGACCTCGCAGCTCCGCGTTGGTCTGCTCGGCATGGTCGATTCGCGCAGCCTCGGATTGTCCGAATGCGCTGACGCGATCCGCGAGCGTTCGAACGCCCGCACGAACTCTTTGCTTCAGGTCCACCAAATCATCGGACGTGGCGACATTGTCCTCCAGCGCACCGACAGTCGCTTCGACATCGCTCTGCAGACCTTTCGTCGCCTGCCTTCCGTCATCCAGGTCCTGCGTCAGTGCGCCAACCAATCCCTCGAGCCCAGTCAGCGCGCCTCGCACTTCGGCCAGAAACCGTTCGGTCTGGCTAAGTCGCATCGATTGCGCGTCCAAGTGCGAGATCAACTGATCGATCAATCGCGACAGCGCTGCATCAAAGGACAGATCGCCAGTCTCACCAAGCTGAATACCTGGCACGTCGGCGACCTTTGTGCGCAGCTGGTCGAGTGTCATCGACCAATCGGTTTCACCGCTTGGCGCACCGCTCAGCGCTCTACCGATGAGATCTCGGATCTTCTGGCGGTCCAGCGGACTCGCACCTGTGGCCTGTGTGGCGTCGAGCGCTTGGCGAAGGAGGCTGAATTCGGCCTCGGTCTCGGTATCGAGCTCAATCGCCGACGCGATGAGCCCCAGTACCTCACCCAACGCGCGACGCGTCTCCAACACTGACCGCTCAGCGTCGTCGAATTCAGCCACCAACTCTCGATACTGCGCCTTCCAATGCTCGGCATCGGCGCTCATGACACTTGCGGTAGTCTCTTTCATGCAGATCTAGCGACTGAACCTAGCTATCGCTTTAGGGCCAGGGAACTTGCGCCATCGTTAGAAGATCTGAACACTACGGCTATGCAACACAGAACTCGGAGCGTTTGACAATGACTCTAGCCCCTACCCTGGCGCGGCTCGCCTGTGCTTTTTTGGTCGTATCGAGCGTTCTGCTTGGCTCGACAGCCGTCGCGGAAGAGGAAGTTACGCGATTCAAGGGCGGCCGAAGCACGCAAACTGCCATTTTTGAGGTGGATGGGCCATGGCTGCTCGATTGGCGCACCAACAGTGATTACCGCGGGTACGCAGCGTTTGAGCTGGCGCTACTCGACGGCCCGACTCGTCGATTCCACAGTCGCATCATGAAACGCGGCCGGTGGCTCGGCAATGGTCTCAAGCTGTTTGAGGAAGGCGGGAGATACCGGTTCGACGTGGTGTCGACGTTCACCGATTACACGCTGATTGTAATCCAGCTGACCGAAGAGGAAGCAGCCGCTTACAGTTCGGCGCAAAACTAGGGACACGTGTCTACGCCGCGATTTTCTGACCGAGTTTCGCTTGGATGCGTCTCGCAAACGGCAAAGGAATCCGTTTGGGTAGTCGGTGGTGGACCTTACGCGCGGTAATGAAGATCCAGCGGTGTTCCAGGACATTCAGCGCCGCGCCGACATCCCAAATCGGCGGCAGAACGTAGGTCACGTGTTTGCCAACTCGTCGCAGCTCCTGATCAAACTGATCGGGGTCGTCAATATGCTCAGCGGTATGTGAGCACAAAACGTGTTCGAACGCGCCATCCGCAAAGGGCAGCTGATAAATATTCTGAATTTGCACAAAGTTCGGCACGTCACTGTGTCTCACGATGTCGGCATTCACCCCGCCGCCATCGACGTTGCCGCAGCAAATGTTTAGATCCCAACGACGGCGGGACACGATTGCCGTTTTCAGATGACGATAGCTGTACCAATGCAAGAAAAAGCAGATCGCGGTGACAGTGATGACCAGCGCTAGAAATAACATCATGACGGCGAACTCAGAGCGACAACGGCCGCCAGGGTAGCAGGGTTTCGAGTCAGACCAAATCAGGTTGCAAGAGCTTGGCCGCCTCCGGCTTGTGGCGCTGGAGCGTTTCAAGGTCGAGACCGACCAGCTCGTACGGCAAGACGAGCCATTCATCGGTTTCGTGCAGGAAATAGTCCGGTCGTTGACCGCTGCGATTCCGCCCGGGTTTGTGGAACAGCGTCGCCGTACGCAACTCGTCTGGCATGTTACGTTTTAACTTGTGCGCCAACCGTTTGCGTACCACATCCAGCGTTTGACCCGACCCACTGACATCATCCACGATCAGCAGCCGATCTTCGGCGTTCAGGGTCTCCAGCAGATACTGCGTCCCGTGCACACGAATGTTCCGTTCAGGGTTGGCAACCATGACTTCATAGTCACTCATGCCGCGATACGACGTTCTGAGCGCAATATGGTTGGTCTCAACGCCTAGGTGTTGAAGACACTCTTGGACGTAAATGCCGACGGTGCTTCCACCGCGCCAAAGACCGACCACGAAAGTCGGACGAAATCCATCGTTAAAGATCTTCACGCCGAGTCGATAGGCATCCTCGAGCAGTTCTGTCTCTTTGATGAATCTCTGGGCGGTCATTGGCTAAGCCTAGCACGGCCATCGGTTGCATCGTTGGTCGCCGCACGGCACATTGCAGTATGGCGGAGAAACTCTACATCGATCCCGAAGCGCTCTTGCTCGACAGTTTCCGGCTCGGCGCGCGGATTCTCGCGAGCGGTTTCAAACCGACGTTTATCCTGGCTTTGTGGCGGGGCGCTGCTCCGATCGGTATCGCGGTCCAGGAATATCTCGCCTGGCACGGCATCAAGAGCGACCACATCGCGGTGCGCACGTCCTCCTACACTGGGATCGATAACCAGTCTCGGAACATCGCGATCTATGGCATCAACTACTTACTCAAGAACGTCCAGTTTGAAGACCGTCTACTGATCGTCGACGACGTTTATGATACCGGTCGTACAATCGAAGCGATTATCAACGAACTCAAGACAAAAACACGCCGCAACGCACCGCACGACATTCGCATCGCTGTCCCTTGGTACAAACCGGCGAGAAATGAGACCGGCTTAGCACCGCATTATTTTCTGCATGAAACCGACCAATGGCTAAAGTTTCCGCATTCCCTCGAAGGCCTCAGTGACGAGGAAATCCGCAGCAACAGACCTCGGTTGGCGAAAATACTCAAGGCGGCCAAATCTCAACCGTAGATCCTGAACTCCGCGCCCTTGCGTTGTAGCCAATTCACGTCCGCCCATCGATCGTCGGACTCTTTAATATGCATCGTAAACGCGTGACGGGAACGGTCGCTGAGATTGGTGGCGCTGTAGTGCGGCATGTGATCGGAAAACATAACGAGCGCGCCCGCCGGCACCTCCAGAGCAACCGCATCGGTGCTTTCCCACGGGGTATCGTCCAGCGTCTCAAGAGAGGCCTCGCCTGACGACCAATCTACAGTGTATCGTTCTCGCAGTGGCGTCTGATGCGCACCGGGTTGCATCCACAAACAACCGTTGGACTTGGTCGCATCTTCGAGCGCGACCCACAACCCCATCACGCCGCGGCCATCTGCGATGAGGTAGCTGCCATCCTGGTGCCAGCGCACCTCTCCGCCGATACCGGGTTGTTTGAAGATGTACATCGTTTGTTGCAACACCGGATCCCGCCACTCGAGCGCCGACAAGGCTTCCCGAATCGCTGAGTGCCGACAGAACTCGGCAACACGGACATCAACATCATGCAGACCGTGGCCGATCTTGTTGATCGCAAGATGCTTGGGCTTGTGCAAACGTCCCTCGGCATCCAGCGCTCCGGCTTCCAGGAAGCAAGATGCTTTCTCAGCGGACTCGAAAAAATACTCATCCCGCCCGGAGTCTTGATCATCGGTTCGGAACACCGTTCGCTGCCGATCGATATCGAATCGCTCGACTATCTCCTCGGCAGCAGACCGGATTTGTCTTAGTGATTGCGTATCGAACGCATCTTCAACGACAACGAACCCATCACGGGCGAACCGGTGCGCCAGATCCGTCACGATGCCAGCCCACCCTTATCGACAATGAAATTGGCGACCGTCGACACGCCATCACCCGCCTTGATGTTCGTGAAGACAAACGGTGACTCGCCACGCATTTTCTTGGCGTCGCGATCCATGACCCCGAGATCCGCGCCCACAAGTGGCGCTAGATCGATCTTGTTGATCACGAGCAAGTCCGAGCGCGTGATTCCCGGGCCACCTTTGCGCGGAATCTTGTCACCGGCGGACACGTCGATCACGTAAATCGTGATGTCTGCAAGCTCCGGCGAGAACGTCGCCGCCAGATTGTCGCCACCCGACTCGATGATGATCAGGTCCAAGCCATCAAAAGTGCCCTCAAGCTCCCGAACTGCCGCGAGGTTCATCGACGCATCTTCCCGAATCGCCGTGTGTGGACAGCCTCCGGTTTCGACGCCGAGGATTCGCTCGGGCGCAAGCGCACCCGAGCGGGTCAGAAACTCCGCATCTTCGCGCGTGTAGATGTCGTTGGTGATCACCGCAAGATTGTGATCCTCCCGCAAGAATTTACACAGGGCATCGGTCAGCGCGGTCTTGCCGCTGCCGACAGGACCTCCAATTCCCACTCGCAAAGGCGACGCTGTCATAAGCTAATCCAATATCGTCAAACGCTCCTCGGGACTATCGGATATCACTACAGTGACCGCAAGCCGAATGCTCAAGCAACCAGCAGATTGGCGCGTGTTTCATTTCGGTGCTTCTTTAAGTACCGCATGAATGGCGTCCCACCCGTACCTACGTCAGTGTGATTTCCTTCCGCGGTTTTGCCTTGTTTGTTGATGTAGGTTGCGGCGTACTCCAGGTGCCTAGCCCGAAAGTCGGCGACGCCCTGGACATTGGCGTTATAAGCGTTGATCAACGCAACATCACCGCTCGTCTGCGTGAACTCGCGCAAGCGACTGCTCGCTCGCACGTCTTCGATAAACCAGCGGTGACCGGGCGGGCGATAGTGATGAAGCTCATCCAAGTAGGTCCGCAGTGGGTCACCGGCATGACCGATCCCGAGCAGTGCGTCCATCGATGGGACGATCGACGATTGGGATCCCGTTTGGCCGCGGAATACCTGCCCTTGTCCGTCGTATCGCTCCACGCCTTCGTAAACGACACCATCGGGCAGACCCGGATTGTCTTTCCACCCATGAATGTAAGGGCGAACGCGTCGGAAGTAGACATACGGATCGCATCGCTCTGGCATGCGATCAAAAATCTGGTTGATATCCCGCCACACGCCCGCCATCGACTCAAGATGTCGGGTTGCCGTCTGAATATCGTCATCTCCAATTGCGTCGACGATGGGCTTCATCAGCGCGAGCGCTTCGCCGGCGCGTGCCTCGATCGCGACGTGGATCAAAACGAACCACGCCTCGTCCTGACCACTCAGAAAATTCTGAATCATCGCGATGTTGTCGAGTGACACTGGAGCATCAGGATCGATCAGCGTCCAATTGTCGAGCACGTAGCCGCTATAGGGCAGCAGTGGCTGCTGCCCGAGACGGTCAGCCAATGCCACCATAGGAATCGCCAGTGCGGCCGGCAGTCGTCCGGAGGGCGTCTGTTCACCCCATACCCAGGCTTGCACCATGAAGGAGTAGTGCACCATCGCCATGCGCGCCTGTGGGTCCGACAACCCCTCGACGTCCATAATGCTGTGATCGGGAATCGCAGCCAACAAATGACGTCGAACCTCCCCAGTTGGCAGCCATTGGGGAAGTTGCATCGCGGCTTGCGCAGCCTCGGTCCAAGGCTCAGGCAGCGCGACATCACCCGCGTTGTAAGGACAGAGAAAACCGTGAGCACGGCTGATGCCGTAGTGATCCAGCGTCGCGATCGCCATCTTTTTGACCCTCCAGAGTCTGAGCAAGTGGCACACACGATATCCCTCGATTTCATGAATTTTCTGCGTTTAGTCCGTAGTTCTCACCCCTTTATGCAATAATCGTCAGCAATGGATTCGATTGACGAAAGAATATTGCTTGCGCTGGAGCAAGACGGGCGGATGAGCAACAAAGACCTCGCCGATCGCGTTTCTTTGTCGCCCTCGGCCTGCTTACGGCGCGTTCAAGAACTGGAGCGGCAGGGTGTTATCGTCGGGTATCGCGCCGTGCTCGATCGACGCAAGTTGGGCGCCGCTCTCACCGTGTTCGTCATGGTTGGGTTATCCGGGCACCTCAAGAAAGATGCACGCGCATTCGAGACCGCGATGCAGGCAGCACCCGAGGTTCGCGAATGCCACAACATCACCGGCTCGGTGGAATACCTACTGCGGGTTGAGGCAGGTAGTCTCGAGGACTACAAGCGGTTTCATAGCGAGTCGCTGGGGACTTTGCCTCAAGTCCAAAGCATCACGTCATACATCGCGCTTGGATCACCGAAAGACCTCCGAGCCTAGCTTCGAAACAACCTGGAGTACTGGGTCTCGTGTCGCATCGATGCGATGTCCGATAGCGGCGTGCTGGCCGAAAGATCATCGAGACTGCAGCTGCTGGCCCGCGTCACGGCCTTTTCCACGGTCATCTCGAGATTCGCGAGCAGCCGCTGACCATCCGACTGACCTAGCGGTATCGCCCTCAACAAGGCGGATACCAAATTCGATACAAACGCATGCGCATAAGCGTGCAGAGTGCCTATCAGCGGAATCCCGTGCGCTGCCGCGACCGCGCCAACAACCACCGGATAGGGTTTGTCGCCAGAGATCGACTGCAGCGTTGTCACCGTGTCGCACGGCCACGCCGACGCCACGGCGTGCAGGAACGCATCGCCCTGGGCGGTACTTTCCAACCGAAGCTCGCGGCTCGCTGACATCGCAAGACCGAATGTCAGCGCTTGCTGCAACGCCGCTTCAGAGTTCGCCCGCCAACCGGCGGCGAGCAATACCAGGTCCGCGTGGCCTGTACCCTGTTCGACAAGGTTGGCAAGCCAAGACTGCGCCGACGCAACATCCGACACCCACCCGGCCTCAACGGCGTACTCCAGACCATGCGAAAACGTATAAGCCCCGACCGGAAAAGAGGGCGACAACCAGGTCTGAAGACGATATAGCGACGCAGTGTTAATGCCCGTGGTCATACGCACCGCCCTCGGGATGAAACGGCATCTGTCGCGCCTCAACGTGGCCACCCAACCCACGAATCATCTCGGCGATCACATGGTCCTCCGCCAGTAAGATGTAGCTCGCGTGGAGTTCGGCTGGAAGATGTCGGTTGCCGATATGCCAGGCAAGCCGCATCAGGACATGCGGATCTTGAGCGGTGACTCGCATCACGGCCTCATCTGCCGCAACCACACGGATGGCAGACTGATCGTTCAGCACCAACAGATCACCGTCGCGCAGGGCTTTGGCCTCCGGCAGCTTCAACAGAAACTCGACACCTTGCCGCGTCGTCATCTTAATGCGACGCCGGTAGCGCTGATCGAACGTCAACTCAACGCTGTCCGAGCAAGCGCTCGCATCGTCCACGTGTGCCGCTGGGATCCACTGAGTGGCCTCTTTCATCGCAATTCCAGTCCTTAACCTCAGCGTAAATGCTAGCAAAACCGCTGAGAAGTTCGGTATAACAACGGCCTGACGCGAATGGACTCACGACCATTCGGACGTCATAACAATAAAGACAGTCCTTGGAGGGAGACCATGAAGACTATCGGACTTTACCTGATGATCGCGGGCGCAGGGTCAATCGCACTCAACCAATTCGGATACGAATTCAGCTTGTTGATGTGGATCGACAATTGGGGGCCAACGGTCGGTTGGGCCATTCGCGGTGGTGCCATTGTTCTGGGCGCCGCGTTGTTTTTCTTCGGAAAAGAAGAAAGCGAACCGGAAAGCGCCTAGCGCGTTCAGTCGGACGACTCGCCCAATCTCGCCCGCCAAGGTGCGAAATTCGGCGAGTCTGTCCGCGCTGTTGGCCACTCGCTAAGCTGTCGCAAAGACTGCAGCAAGTGTTCGTAGCGAGTGTCGCCGAGAAGCGCTCGACTTACCCCCAACAAATCAGCGCGGCTGCCTTCAAACGTTGCGAGCAACGTCTTGCGATACAGATTGATCGCAATGGGCGGACACACAAGCGACTCAAAGGCGAGAGCGAGTGTCGCCCCCCAACGAAGCCCCAAGCGCCCGCGCAGCACGAGCAGACTCATCACCATCGTGACCACCAGAGCGTAGGTCGCCACGACCACAACGATGAGTGCCAATCCTTCGCCAGCCATCAGATAGCTTGCCGGTAACGCTACGAACAGCATCAACAGCAAAGCGGCGCCTCCCCATCGAACCGGCGTCAGTAGCTTGGTGCGAGCGACCAGCGTTTGAACATGCGCATCGGAGTCAGGCGTTTCCGATGCCGACGGCCACGACAACGAGACGAGTAGCCGCGTCGGCTGCAAAAACGCCGGAAAGACGGCATGTTTGCGGCTGAACAAGAAACCATCCATCGGAGTAACCACCGCGAATGCATGCCGCTGCGACCCGACCAACAAAATGTCGTTCGGGTGCAGCAACACGCCGCAATCGATCACGTAAAACGCCGCAAGCACTGCGAAGAACGCAATGTCGGCATGCAGCAAAAGGCTGTCGATCACTCCTTGTTACGGGAGAACATGCGTTTAAACATGTTGCCGAAAAACGCAAAGAAGGCCACGATGCCACCAATAATGAGCTTGATGAACCCCTTGCTCTTGGCCACGGCAACCGCAGCGCCACCGGTCACCAATGCAGCCAAACCGTACTTCGCGAGCTTGTCACCCTCGCGGTACTCCGAATACAGGTTGCCTGGCTTGTAAGTGAACCCAGTCAGTAACTGCTCAAACTCCGCGACCGTGTCGTCGAGCCCTTCGGTGTCGGCGACCAACACCGCGGACATGACACCAGTCCGACCGAGCAATCGCGTGTTGTAGTTGATCACCTCATCCCCTTCGCTCTCGGCCAGGATCGCCCACGAGAGACGATTTGTTTCATCCGAGTAGCGCGGTTCGAATTGCCAACCGATGATATTCATCTCGGCCCAACCCAACCGTCGCCGTTCGGCATTCGCCGCTTCGGTCCCTTCACGGACCGAACGCAACAGCGCGCCGGAATCGATTTCTTCGTCATCCTTGATGTACCCACTGTCCTCATAGCTGAAAACAGCGAACCAACTTTGGTCTACCGGCGCGACGTACCACTCTTCCGTCGTCGTGATATTGCCGTACAGCTCCATCAGCTTGGCCGTATCGCTAGGATCTAGGCGATCGTAGCCTTCAGGCAGTTCGATGACGGCGCGAGACGTGACATCGTAGGTCCCAGGACCCGCCTGAAAATCCAGACTTTGGTAGATTCGCTGGGCCTCGCTGATCTGTTCCGCTTCCGCCGACTCTTGAGCAAGAGCTGACATGCTCACTAATAGCGCGGTTGCGCCGACTATCCATCTGTTAATCACTAATCTCTCCCCGATCATTATTGTGATCACCCATGCCAAGGCGACCTTGTCCCAAATTGTTCGACGCCTTAGCGTCAGTATTGTTTACTCAAAACAGAAAGTAGCGCTGCGCCATCGGTAGAACCTTCGCAGGCTCGCACGTCAGCAACTCGCCATCTGCATGAACCTCGTATGTCTCCGGGTCCACCGATATCTCCGGGCACGCATCATTCAGACGCATGTCCGACTTCGAGATCTCACGCGTCCCGCGCACGGGCAACGTCGTTTTCGCCAACCCCAGGCGATCACCAATTCCCGCCTCCTGCGCAGCAGTAGACACAAAAGTCACGGCGCTTTCTGTGAGCGATTTGCCAAAACTTGCAAACATTGGTCGGTAATGTACGGGCTGCGGCGTCGGAATTGATGCGTTGGGATCACCCATGGGCGCAGCAGCAATGCTGCCCATTTTCAGCACGAGGTCCGGCTTCACACCAAAAAACGCAGGACTCCAAAGCACAAGATCCGCGAGCTTGCCCGGTTCGACCGATCCGATGTAATCGGCGATTCCATGCGTGATCGCCGGATTGATCGTGTATTTCGCAATGTAGCGACGAACCCGAAAATTGTCGTTACTACCTGCTTCTTCCGCGAGACGTCCGCGCTGGCGCTTCATCTTGTCGGCCGTCTGCCATGTGCGAATCAACACCTCACCCACCCGACCCATGGCTTGGCTATCCGACGCGATGATCGAGAAAGCGCCAAGATCGTGAAGGATATCCTCCGCTGCAATGGTCTCGCGACGGATCCGACTCTCGGCAAACGCGACGTCCTCTGCAATCTTTGGGTCGAGATGGTGGCACACCATCAACATATCGAGATGCTCATCGACCGTATTGACGGTGAACGGTCGCGTGGGATTGGTCGACGACGGAATCACATTCGGTAGGCTCGCGACTTTGATGATGTCGGGCGCATGCCCGCCTCCGGCACCTTCGGTGTGAAACGCATGGATCGTTCTGTTCTTAAACGCCTTGACCGTGTTCTCGACGAAACCACTCTCGTTTAGGGTATCGGTATGAATCATGACCTGAACGTCCATCGCGTCCGCGACACTCAGACAACAATCGATGGCCCCAGGGGTGGTTCCCCAATCCTCATGTAACTTCAGCGCGCACGCTCCGGCGCGCACCATGGCTTCGAGCTCTGCCGGTTGCGACGCATTGCCTTTGCCCGACAGTGCGAGATTCACGGGAAACCCGTCCGCCGCCTGGAGCATCCGACCGATATGCCATTCACCCGGCGTGCAGGTTGTCGCGTTGGTGCCGGTTGCAGGACCTGTGCCACCGCCGAGCATCGTGGTGACGCCCGACATCAGAGACTCTTCGATCTGCTGCGGGCAAATGAAATGAATGTGAGCATCAAAGCCGCCAGCAGTCAGGATTTTCCCCTCGCCCGCGATCGCCTCGGTGGATGGGCCAACAATGATGTCGACGTTGTCCTGTGTTTCGGGGTTACCCGCTTTGCCAATCGCATGAATGCGTCCGTCCCGAAGCCCGACATCCGCTTTGTAGATGCCGGTAACATCCACAATCAAGGCGTTGGTGATCACGGTGTCCACTGCACCCTCGGCGCGCGTGCGCTGCGACTGGCCCATGCCATCGCGAATCACTTTACCGCCACCGAATTTGACCTCTTCACCGTACGTCGTCAGGTCTCGTTCGACCTCAATAAACAGGTCGGTGTCTGCGAGTCGAACCTGATCTCCCGTAGTGGGCCCGTACATCGCCGCGTACTGATGGCGTGAGAGTGTTGCTGGCATATGTCGTCCCCTAGTCGAGCGAGCCCATCACCGCTTGATTGAAACCGAAGATCTTCCGCTCTCCGAGGATCGGCACCAGAGTGACTTCGCGTTGCTGTCCGGGTTCGAATCGCACTGCAGTGCCAGCCGCGATATCGAGACGCATCCCCCGGCTCGCCTCTCGATCAAAAGACAGCGCGCTGTTGGTTTCATAGAAATGGTAGTGCGACCCAACCTGGACCGGTCGGTCGCCCGTATTGGCTACGGTTATCGTTCGCGCCTGGGCGCCCTCGTTCAGCACAATATCGCCTCTGGCAACAATCACCTCGCCAGGAATCAGCATGTTTGCTCTCCAAAAGTCCTTGCCCAGACTGTACCAGCATCGCTTGAGTCCCGTAACTCGTTCAAGTCGTTTGGAAATGTGTCGCTACCGAGACAGATAGAGAAACGAAGTCCGTCTCATGGCGCCTAGTCAGAACACAACACGATATCAACTTGGCCTGCGGGACACGTTGAGAGTCCTTTGGCCGTACGCCAAACGCCAGTTTCTCAGTCAACTGAGTGGCATCTGGTTCATTGTTGCCTACCTCGCCGTTTTTCAGATTTTAGTCCTCAAGTTGCCGATCGCATTCGCCGGCATGATCGTGCTGGGTATCTTGATCGTCATCGTTGGTCTGATGTTCTTTATGGAAGGCCTGCGGCTTGGGTTAATGCCGCTTGGCGAGACCATCGGCACCACGCTACCCAAACGCTCTCATATGGGCGTTATATTGTCGTTCGCTTTCGTGCTGGGTGTCGGAGCAACCTTCGCCGAACCGGCGATCGCCGTGCTGAAAACCGCAGGCGCGGGAATCGTGCCTGCCGAGGCACCGCTGCTGTATAGCCTACTCAATGACTTTTCCGGTGAGCTGGTTGCCGCCGTTGGTATCGGTGTCGGGTTCGCCGTTGTGCTCGGTGCGCTGCGTTTCTTCTATTTATGGCCACTAAAATGGCTGGCAATCCCGACCGTGGGGCTACTCCTCGGGTTGTCGTTCTACTGTAGCCAGGTCGCCGCACTTTCGGATCTGCTCGGCCTTGCCTGGGACTGCGGAGCGGTAACGACAGGCCCTGTAACCGTGCCGCTGGTCCTCGCGCTCGGCATCGGAATCAGCCGTGCGGCGAGCGGTGAGTCGGGCAGTGGTGGCAACTCCGGTTTCGGCATCGTGACGCTCGCATCCTTGTTCCCAATCCTCGCTGTGTTGCTGCTCGGAATACTTCATTTCTTCAAAGCCGACTATTGGGGCGCAGAGAACTACTCAGGCGTGGTCCAAGATACCGTCATCGAAGATCGCTCCGAGCCTACTATCCAAATTGAAAAGCGCTTGGAACCGATTTCCGACGCAGAATTTCAAGCGTACCTCGCCACGGGTCGAATGCCGGAGGACTACGAGATTTCGATTCGGGGCGGCAGCGCAGCGCTAACGAATGGCAAGATCGAGGTTAACGACCCGCAGTTGATGATCACCAAAGTTTACCGTCGGCAATTCTCGGTAACGACCGCCGAGCATTGGGATCGTACGACGCCCTTGACGCAACTCGTTCGAACCGCATTGCTCGACGCGTTGCGGGCAATCATTCCGCTCTGCCTGCTACTTTACTTGATGCTGCGATTCGTCTTGCGCGAGAGACTCAACCCGAGAAACGATGTCGGCGTAGGCGTGCTGTTCGCCTTTGCTGGAATGGCGTTGTTTGGACTCGGTATCGCGCTTGGATTGATGCCGTTGGGTAGTCAATTAGGCAGCAACGTGCCTATCGCATTTGCCGAGATTTTCCCATCGGGTTTGAACCACGTCGAAGGGCCGCTGTTTTCCAGCAACGTTGGAAAATGGGTTGCGATTGGTTTCGCGTTCCTCCTTGGGTACGGTGCGACACTGGCTGAACCTGCCCTCAACGCACTCGGTGACACGGTCGAGCGAATTACGGTCGGTGCTTTCAGAAAACGCCTATTGATGCAGAGCGTCGCCTTTGGTGTCGGGCTCGGCATCGCCGCCGGCGTGATGAAAATCACCTACGGACTACCGTTGTTTGGGATGTTGATGCCCGCCTATTTGTTGGTCATGGCACTGACCAAGATAGCGCCCGATGAATTCGTGAATTTCAGCTGGGACAGCGCTGGTGTGACGACCGGGCCGATTACCGTACCGCTGGTTCTCGCTATGGGTTTAGGAATCGGCGCCAATATTCCGGGTGCTAGCGACGGTTTCGGCATTCTGGCGCTGGCGTCTGTCGGTCCGATTCTGACCGTACTCGCCGTTGGGCTCTACACGCACCGCAACCAGCAAAAATTGGAGGCGGTCGACGATGTGAAACCGATCCGCGATCTCGTGGAAGCGGAGTCTCGAACATGATCATCGAACCAGAACAGACCTACTCTCAAGTGACGGCGGTACTACCCGTCAATAGCGTGGGCGCGGTTACGGAGGCGCTCCTCGCCCATCCCGGCGCCTGCGCGACAACCTGGCAAGCGAGAGGCACACTGCTGCGCGAGCATTGGTGGCAAAAGTACCTACCGCCGATCAGCCCTGCGAAGTCGATCGTACAATTTCTCGCGCCTGCCGTTGAGACACCTGCGCTTGTCGGTCAAGTGGTCGAGGCCAGCAAGTTGCACCAACAAGCGACCGGTGCCGTGTTCTCCAACGCGTGCGACCGGACGCTGTTCGGCTCGCAATTTCGCGAATGGCCAGTACA
Source organism: Pseudomonadota bacterium (assembly GCA_038533155.1). Lineage (GTDB taxonomy): Bacteria > Pseudomonadota > Gammaproteobacteria > Steroidobacterales > Woeseiaceae > CALBPI01. The sequence continues at coordinate 45,418 of JBCAZH010000009.1, forward strand.
GGAAACCGCCGCGGCTTCCTCGCAGTCCCACAACCTCACCGACAACCTGAACATCATTTTCTGCACCGTGTCGCACCATCTATCGCCAAAAGTCAGCAAGGCCGCGATCGACGCTGGCGCGCATGGCCCTATTGTCTACTACAGCGAGGGGCGCGGCCTGCGCGACCGGCTCGGATGGCTCAGAATCACCAAAGACCACGAAAAAGAAGTGTTGCTGGTCATCGCGGAGGAAGAGAACGCACAGAGAATTTTCGATGCAATGGCCAAGGCCGGTGAGTTCCATTTGCCAGGTCGCGGCTTCATGTATCGACTGATTATCGACCGCGGTATGTTCCATCTCGCATCGCGAGTCTCGCATCACCATCACCGAGCGAATATGCAACAGATCATCCGAGCGATCGATCATCTCAGTGGTCATACGCATTGGCGTGATCAAGCGGTGCTGGATGTGGGTCACGATGCCAGAGCGGTCGGTATCGACAACTTGCCAACGGTGAAACCTCGCCTATCCAATCAAGCACGCCTATCGGCAATCTGTCCAAGAGATCGATCCGAAGCCATCATGGACATGCTGCTAGACAGCGGCGCACCCGGACTATCCCTTCATTATGGACAGTCGCTTCGCAAAGACTCAGACGGCGAGATAGCACATGTCGAATACGCGCTGCTACACAGCGTGTTACCAGCCGATCTTGCGGACCAGTTGTTTGAGTCTGCTCACCAACCCACGACGGCAGAACAGCTGAAGGATGTTTGCTTGTTCAGCCATAAAATTCCCGAGGTCGCGTGCTACGTGCCCGGGCGCAAAGGCTACCGAGAGTCTGATACCAACTCAGCAGCAGCCTAGCTGTATATCAATGCGGGCTCTTAACGCGGTCGATGGAGTCCGCAGATTTTGTGGCCATCGGGATCGGTGAAATAACACAGATGCATGACACCCATGGAACCTTCACGTGGCCCCGGTGGCTCTTCGATACTGGTTGCACCATTTGCGATCGCGGTGTCATGTAGCGCCTTCACCTGCTCGGGCGAATCGCAGAGAAACCCAATCGTCGATCCATTGGCAACGCTAGAGGGTTCGCCATTGATCGGCTCGCTCAAGCAGAAAGTCGATCCGTTGTGTCGATAAAACAGCCGCGTTTGCCCAGTAGGATTCACATTGACCAACGGCTCACCCGCACCAAGTACAGCGAGCACCGCGTCATAAAACTGACGGCTCTTTTCGATATCGTTCACGCCGATCATCACGTGACTCAACATAGCTAGCCCCTCTTCAGGAAAAAGTCCTGTCTTTCTAAAACTCGTAGCGTATTCCAGCAGAAATGACGCGCTCTTCGTAGTTATCTAACCGCTCAACCGACTGAAACTGTGTAAACGCGCTAAGCCCGCCCGCAACAGGACCACCGGCGCGACGTTGTCTCGCTCCGCGAATCACCGTCGACAAACCAAAAGACCACGTGAAGTACTCAGTGTCAAACGGGTCCGTTGGAACGGCGAATGTGAATGCTTCATTGCCAGCGCCTGAGTAACGGGCACGAATCACCCGCCCTTCGTCCTCAAACTCATAGTGGTATTCGGTCGTGACGTACGGAATCACCACACCGAACGAAGGCGTTAACGTCCACTGAAAACGAACACCGAGCGCCGTGTCGACCGATCGAAACGACTGCTCGTCGATCGTCAAATTGAAACCATCCGAGTCGATCAGCCCGCTCAACGAATTGAAGCTGCGAGCTTCGTCGAATGCATCCACCGTGATGTCCAAGTAGTCGATACTGAGATAGGGTTCAACGGTAAATCGTGTCGATCCCAACCGATAGCCCAGATCAAACGTCGCATTGACGATACTCGCCTCGGGCGAACTGGTGGCGGTTGAGTTCGAATCCTCAACCTCTGGGTTGAAAGACGGATAGCGAATATCGCGTTGCATGTCGTAATCCAACGACTGGAACCCAAACGAACTTGCCCAGTACCACCGCGCACCGTTAAACATCCCGAAGACCAGTCCGCCGGTTCCTTCAGCATCGATGCCACCATCAACGACCGATCTCGAGTTAGTGTCGTTGTTGAAGTCGACGCGTTGATCGCTGTAGGTGCCGATCACGCCCAGCACGAAGTCGTTCGCGAATCGGTAGTCGATGCCGAGTGCGACCTCGGAACCGTCGATATCGAAAGCGTTCTCATTGCCTGTCGGATCCTTCTCTCCATCGCTGACAGACACGTTCAAAAAACCGCCCCATGGACTTGCCACGGCGCGTCCGCCTGATGGGTCTGCATCCAGACGCTTGGCGACTTGCATAGCGTCGGCATAGACTTCGTCAGGAACCCAATTGCTGGTGAGCGAGAAACCGCGCGCACCTTGCCGAAGTGCGGATATTCGAGTCGCGAAATTTGAGAGTTGATTCGACGAAAACTGGGTCGCCATCGAACCCTGGACGGCGAGCTCTTCGGCCGCAGTCCACCGAAGCGCAGTGCCGAGCCCTCGCTGATCGACGCCCAGACTCGACACCGTCGATCCTTCGCCGAGCAGTTCATTGGCTGAGTGGACCAGCTCACGCGTCGTAAAGTAAACGAAGAACTGGAGGTCCGTGCACCCATCCGGACGCAGTACTGCATCGGGCGCGGCGACCGAATCAAATACTCCACCCGGATTGCAGACAGAGTCCAGTGCTTCGAATGTTGCCTGGTTAGCGGCGGCTGCCGCACGCTCAACCGCGTTGGCGAACACCAAGCGCGAGTCGGTCAAACCAGGACCAGGGTCAGCGCTTTGCGCAAGCGCACCCGCACTGATGGCCAATCCGATGGCGACACTTATCCCGCGGCGAATGGTCCGCCGCCTGCTTTCACCCTTCACGCTATTGAAACTCCCATTCCGTTTAGTCGCACTGACCTTCTTTGCCCATTCGACAGAGATCCCGACCTGCGATGTCGGTGAGACCGTGACTGGCCTCGCGAGTGTGAACCGTTCTGACGCTCGGGACAATCGCATCCGTCGCAGGCTGCCGGATTCGTTGTACCTATTCGACGAGGACCAGCTCGATTCGCCGATTGAGTGCTTGTGCAGACTCCGAGTCGAAAGCTGCAATCGGCTCCGAACCTCCGCGGCCCTCGGCGTCTAACCGACTTTCCACAATGCCAGCGCCGATCAGCCAACGGATCACTGCTTGAACTTGTCGCTCGGACAGACGCTGATGGTCGGTCTCATCGCCACCGGATGCGGTATGTCCAACCAGCAAATAGCGCGCATCTGGTGCGCGCCTCATCAGTTCTGCCAGGGCATTTAACGTTGGATCGGACGCGGAAAGTATGGAATCCGTGCCAGCCTCGAAATGGATGCCGTACAGATCGATGAACCCCTCCAGCGCAAGTCCGGCCGCAAGCGTTTCGACATCTTCCTTTCGTGGGCCAATTTCGACACGAAGCTCGAGCGTCTCGCCACCAACCACAACGCCCTGTCCACTGCTCGACTCGTAGTCGGCGTGGCTAGCCCAGACTGACACAGGACCGTTGCGCACTTCGGCGAAAGACGCCGCGCCGAATTCGCTGGATTCTGTGTCGCTGCCACGAATCTCGACCAGCGCACCCGCGATCGGCTTGGAGCTACTCGCGTCGACGACTGTGATCGATACGGCGCCGAAGGACGGACGCGTCAGACCGATCGCAGCAAAGATACGAGCGCCGGGTTCCGTGGCGAACGACTTCGTATACTCCTCGAACGGGGAAAGTGTGACGGTGACGGTGTAGGGGCTACCCTCCACGTCGATTTCGCCGGTTCTGCCAGAAGCATTGGTCGTGACGGTTGTATCACCAACGGTGACGCGCGCGCCCTCAAGCGGCGCTTCAGTGGCTGCGTCGTAGACTGCTGCGGAGAAAGTTCCGGTGGCTGTGTCGTTTGAAGCTGCAAGGGCACCATGCACAGACGCAAGACACACGAGTAAGCAAGCGGCAGCAACCGAGTGCCGCACCCATATCTTTTTACTCACGCTTGGTGCCCTCCAGATCACAAACGCAGTGTTCTTTCGAGGTTACGCATTATCCGTGACATTCCGGCCAAAAAATCTCAGCGCGCGGTCGACGGCTCCAAACCATAATTGGACGACCTCGAGATGGGGACCAGCAAAAGCAGACACAAAGCCATGCCGATACCGGTCGCGACCGGCAATCCGCCGAGCCCGAACTTACCCACAATCGCGCCTGCGAGAATCGCGGCCCACGCGAACCCGCTGGTTTGGAGCGGCGTCGAGATTGCACCCCAACGCCCATCCGCATCCAGCGATCCCGCCAAATCCAACAGGACCGGGAAGTTGAATTGCAACGCGAACACCGCTGGCACCAACGCCACGTAGAATTGAAACGGCGACGTCGCGTGGATAACGCCGTACCACCCAATCGCGCAACAGACATAGGCAATCGCCAGCGGTCGAATAGGTCCGACGCGCGTGCTGACCCAGCCGCCAGCGACACATGCACCTGCCGAGATCAACAGCAACAGCCCGATACCTCGGCCGGCCTCGGCATAGCTCAGACCAAGGTTCTGCGCGACACTAAACATGTACGTAAAACCCAACCCCGAGCAAGTCACGAAAATAACCGCCATCGAGACCGTCGCGACGGCGCGAACACTAAATACCAAGCGTCTCGTTGCTGCGCTTGCCGTTTGCGTAGTGTCCGACTCGCGGAAGCCGAGCATTGCCATCACGAGGACGACTGCAACCGCCGCGGCAGCACCGTAACCACCAGCGAGCCCCTTGGTCTGAACCGCCGAACCGATCAAAGCGATCATCGAAGACATGAGTAACACCGCAACCATATCGACGATGCCGAACAGTGGCCCTGGCGTGTGTTGCGTTGCGATGACTCGCGAGCAGGCTCCCATCAAAACACCGACCGCGATGCCGCTGAGCAACTGCGCGGTCAGCACGACGACTAGGGAGTCTGGAACGATCGCACTGACAACTTCCGACGCAACCAACAATCCGCCAAGCGCGAGTGCCAAGACTCGTAACGAAAATTTGGTGGCTAAGATCGAGGCCAATAGCGAGGCGCAAGCGATCCCGACAAACGGCATCGCAACGGCCAGCCCAGCCACGGCGTCAGACCACCCGTTTTGCTCGACGAACCGGGTCAGGAGAACCGGTTTCATTGCGCTAAACAGCGTCGACATGCTGTAGGCCGCCGACCCAGCCAGCAAGAGTCTCCAATGCCCTTTGATGGACGGAGCTGCGCGGTTCAAGCCTCGAACCTTTTCTTGTGCGACGCCTCGATTTTTTTCTGCAAGTGTGCGCCTGCGCTTGTTGGCGCAAACCTGGCCGGATTGGCCGCGGACACACAACTTGGCAACGCTGCGACCTCGGTTGCGCTATCCGGATCGACGAATAACGCGATCGACTGTCGGACCTGCTCGCCGTACCTCGGTTGTACACGGTGTTGGGTCGACCGATAGCGCCCGTTGGTCCAGACCTCCAGCAGATCGCCCGCGTTGATCACGATGTCACCCTCCGTCGCCGCAACCGGGACCCAAGCACCTTGATCGGTTTGGACCTCCAGCCCGCTGACACCGTTTTGGAACAAGAGTGTGAGTAAGCCGTAGTCGGAGTGCGCGCCTGCACCCAGCTGGCCGGCTGTAACCGCGCCATCGTCGACCGGCGGGTAATGCAACAAGCGTAGCGTCACGTTCTCACCCGAATGACAACGCTCGAAGAAATCGGTGTCCGTGTTCAGCGCCAACGTCAGCGCCCGCATGATCCTAAATGACGCAGTCAGGCACACCGCGTAGAAATCCGTCATCAACTGACCGAATTCCATCGATGGCCAGCGGGAGGTCTCTGGCGCTCGATGCACAAGATTGCGCATGGTGAACGTCTCTTTCAGATCACCCGGCGCGGTCGGATCCAAGTTCTCTTGCGCAACCCCTTGGTAACCGAAGTTGTCGCTGGCTGAACGATAACCGCACCGTTGTTTTTCGTTCGACGACGTCGCAAAGAAGCGACGACTTTGTTGGAATACCGCATGTAGCATGTGGTCCGGGATACCGAGGTTTCTAACCGCCATAAATCCGACTTCACTCAAAGCGGTATCAACGGTCTCAGCGATTGCGTGTTGGCGCGACGGATCCTGATCAAAACCGTCGAAATCGATCACTGGAATCTCAGTGAACGCACTCACCGTATTGGGTCGTGAACCGTGACCAGTTTGGTGCCGTCGGGAAAAGTCGCTTCGACTTGAACGTCATGGATCATCTCCGCTACGCCCTCCATGACCTGGTCTCGGGTGATGACGTGGGCACCCGCTTGCATAAGATCCGCGACACTCTTGCCATCCCTCGCGCCTTCCACGACGAAGTCTGAAATCAGCGCGATGGCCTCGGGATGATTCAGTTTGACCCCGCGTTCCAGACGCCGTCGCGCAACGATCGCCGCCATCGAAATGAGTAGTTTGTCTTTTTCCCGAGGAGTCAGCTGCATGGTGGTTCCAAAATCAACAATCAAACACGCGGGGCAACTCGAACCCCTGCAACGCTGGTATTGCGTTAGCGCCTGACTTTAGGTGATCGAGCAAGCGAATCAAAGTCATGCGAAGCGTCGCCGGATTGGCCGCCACGGCTCTGACGACAACCGCAGGTCCAACCAACGTCGCACCGCTGATCGCGGGATCGCTCGCCAGCGCATCGCGAACCGTCTGCAACACGGCATCCAGGCTCGGCGCGACAATCACCATCGTCATCATCGAGATGTTGCCGCCGAGCACAGCAGGTTGAGCGATCCAGCGTTGGAGATCGCCATCTCGATCGCTATCGAATTCGAACCGATCCGCCCAAACCAGCTGGCCTTGATCGTAGATCTCCCAGTGATCGGTCAAAGCACCCGACCGAACGGATTCGCCCATGGCGGTACGACCCAACGTCCAAGTCTCGGCAGCTAGCAACCCGGCGCCAGTCGCAAGATCGGCGCGCCAGCGACGCTGCAATCGCGCACCGTCGAACAGTATCGTTTCCTGTGGAAGCCACACGGCGCGAGCTTGCGCCCCGATATCGAGCTGATTGTCTACCTGCGCCTTACCGGCGCGTGATCGATAGATACGCTCGGCCGCCTGTGTCGTGACGACCGCGTGCGTCTCCGGGGCCCAAGTGGCGGTTTGCACGACCCGGTCACCGTCGGTCATGCCACCGGCGGTATTAAGCAGTACCGCCTGTAGCGGCTCGCCGGGATCAATCCTCGGCAGTCGAATCTTGCTGCAGCCACGCTGATACAGCGTGTCCACGACCGTCTTGCCGCCGCGCAGTTTAAGACCGAGACGGGCCTCACCCTCTGCGCGTGGCAGTACTTTGGGCGCAGCGCTCAACCGAGTCGCCTCAGAGTCTGTTCATAGGCATCGAGCACTTGGTCTGCATCGACGCCGACCGCGACTTGTTGAATGGGTAGGCCATCCCACGCGCCTCGCGGGAATACCGCGTTCTCGGGTGACTGGATCGTCTGGCCGATTGCAATGCCCTCGGTCACTGCACGCAATGCGCCACGTTGAAGAGAATACGCTTGCGGTGTCACCAACCAAGCCAGCGCCGACGAATCGTGAACGGGAAACCCATGCTGATATCCCTTGCTCGCGTAGAAGCGCGCGTAGAAACGGCTAATGTCATAGACAAACTGACCGGCCGGACCTGCCTGGTCTCGAATGCGTTGCATGCGATCCTCGGTCATCACAATCTGCATCGTGACATCCAACCCCACCATGGTCAGCGGCCATTCGGCACAGAACACTTGATCGGCAGCATGCGGGTCGCCGGCAATATTCGCCTCTGCGCACGGAGACACGTTGCCACCGTAGCCGGCGACTCCCAATGCGCCACCCATCACCACGACTTGGCGCACTTTCGACGCGATGGCGGGATCCCGCGACAATGCCGTCGCAAGATTGGTTAATCGACCGACCGCGACCAGCGTGACATCCCCTGGGGATGCGTTGACCGTGCTGACAATAAAGTCCGCCGCGTCCTCCGCGCCTGCCGAACCTTTAGGTTCCGGCGGATCGATATTGCCAAGTCCGTCAGTGCCATGCACGAAGTCCGGCACCGGTCCGGTCGGCACCTGCAGCGCCGCATCAGCACCGCAATAGACGCCGCACGACAAGCCGATCCGCTCGACGATATGCAACGCATTACGCGTCGTCAGTGCGACCGATGCGTTGCCACGGACCGTGGTCAGACCCAACAGCTCAATCTCGGGATGCGCGTGAGCGAATACGATCGCCATTGCATCATCAACGCCCGGGTCTGTATCAAAAATTACCTTGTGCACCATCGATTGCACCTCAGTGTCGCCGACTCAGTGTGGCAGAATGCGCCTAGAGTTGGGAGCAAGAAATCATGAATAGTCTGCAGCGCATCACGCTCGCGTGTTTTCTTGCCTACTTCGTGATGTCCTCGATGCTCGCGCCGATCGGCATCATCTCAACACCACTGGCTGACCACTATGGTCTGACGATCAGCGCGATGACCGAACAGTTCTCAGCACTGACCTTCGGCATCCTTATCGGCGCTGTGGCGGCGCTGTTCCTGTCCAGCCAGACCGCTTTTCGATTGCTGTTCGCCGGCCTATTCGTCGCATTGGCGATCGTACTCATCGGGCTTTCCACCCTCCCTGACATTCGAATTTTTGCCTTCGCACTCGGTTGCGTCGGTTTCGGGTGTGGCATCGGCCTGGCAGCGGCTGCGGCGACCATTTCGCGGCTGTACAGCGGAAACCAACGCGCGTCCGCATTGGTGGCCACCGATGGCTGTTTCAGCGCGGCCGGTGTGATCATTCCGTTCGCCAGCGCGAAAATTCTCGGTCAAGGCGCTTCCGCCGGTTGGGTATTTGTTTTGGTCGCAGGCGTCTGCGCCATGATTGTACTGTTAGCGCTGAGCAGTCGATTTCCAACGTCGGACCCGAAAACGGGCGCTGAGTCGCTCGCAATCGAACGGCGCTGGCCTGTTACCGCCTGGATCGGCATCGCGGCGCTATCGATGTACACGCTCGGCCAGTACTCGATTCTGTTTTGGCTGCCGCCACATCTTAGCGAGAGCTACGGCATTCCCGTGACCGAAGGTGGTGCGCTGGTCGGTCGCTTCTGGACGGGAATGTTCGTCGCGCAGATCGTCGTCGCGCTTTTGGTGCTTCGCGTGGGGACTTACCGCCTGCTCGGTATCGCAGCGGTGGCAACCGCGCTCGGCAGTTTACCGCTGTGGCAGACCGGCAATCTCAACGCGCTGCATGTGTTTGCGTTGGTCTGGGGATTGGCCAATCTGGGACTGCTCAAGCTGGCGCTGACCTTTGTCACGTTGCAGTTCAACGCCCCGAGCCCGCGGCTCGTCTCCTGCGTGCTGCTAGGCGCGACCCTCGGCACCGCGGTCAGCCCGGTGGTGACCAGTCGATTAGTCGATTTCGCGGGGACCGTCAGCGCGCTACAATTCGGCACAGGCTGTCACGCGGTGATGGCTGTGTTGTTATTGGTGGCCATTGCGCGCTCTACAGGGGAAACAACGTGATTCGAACCGTCGACTACGCTGCGCCGAACGCAGCCAAGGAATTCACAAGCTCTATCGCCGAGTCCGGCTTTGCAGTGTTGCAGAACCACCCGTTATCCGGCGAGCGCTTACAGAGAATGTACGCGGGATGGAAAGCCTTCTTCGACAGTAACGAAAAACATGAGTATCGCGTTAAGGATCTGACGCAAGAAGACGATCAATACGGCTACTTTGGTCCGGACATTGCCGAAACAGCGGTCGGTTTCGAGCAGCCCGATATCAAAGAGTACTTCCACGTCAGTTTCGACGAACCGTTTCCTCCGGGGCTAGAAGCGGACGCGATCGCGCATTGCAAAGACGCGGAAACGCTCGCCAAGCAGTTGCTGGACTGGCTCGATGCGGCGATTCCCGACGACTGCCGGCAAGCTGAAGGCGTTTGGTCTGAGGCTTTGTCATGGGACGACAGCCTGTTGCGAATTCTTCACTATCCGCCGCTGCGCGGTGACGAGCCGGATGGTAGTGTTCGCGCCGCTGCACACGAGGACATCAACTACATCACGCTGCTGCCTGTCGCAGACCAGCCTGGCTTGCAGGTACGAACCTTGGATGGCGAATGGTTGGACCTCGAAGGCCGACAAGGTGACTTAATCATCAACACCGGCGACATGCTGCAGGAAATCTCGGGTGGCTACCTACCATCGACTACACACCGGGTCGTGAACCCAACCGGGCAAACACAGAACATCTCCCGCATCTCCATTCCATACTTTTTGCATCCCGCGCGTGCCACTCGTCTATCCGATCGGTATACCGCAGGCCAGTACCTGAAGGATCGGATTCTCGAGAACTACAACAACAGCTAGTTCGCAACCGATGAGATTCGCAACCGTTGTTGTTGTCGCGCTGCTTTTGGTGAGCGCGTGCTCGCGCCAGACGCCGACGGACGCGACCGAGCCTGAGGCACAAGCCTCGGCGGCCCAATCGCAACGCTCGGTTGCGACGATCGCAAAGACCGGCGCTGCGCAAGAGTGGGCCCACCATGGAAGGGATCACGCTGAAACACGCTACAGCCCGCTGGACACGATCAATACTGAGAACGTCGATGCGCTCGGTCTGGCCTGGTATTTCGATATCCCCACCAAGCGAGGTATCGAGGCAACGCCGATCGTTGTCGACGGCCGGCTATTTGTCACCGGCTCCTGGAGCATCGTGTACGCGCTCGACGCGCGAACTGGCGAGTTGCTGTGGACGTACGACCCGAAAGTACCTCGGTCTTGGGCGCAATATGCCTGCTGCGATGTCGTGAATCGTGGCGTTGCGGCCGCGAACGGCAGCGTGTTCGTGGGCACGCTGGATGGCTATCTCGTCTCTTTGAACGCCGCAACCGGTGCAGTGAACTGGCGGGTTGATACGATCGACCGACAACCGCCCTACACGATCACTGGCGCACCTCGCGTTATCGACGGCAACGTGATTATCGGCAATGGGGGCGCCGACCTCGGTGTGCGAGGGTTCGTTAGCGCCTACGACGCAGAAACCGGCAAACGAAACTGGCGCTTCCATACCGTCCCGGGCAATCCGGCCGACGGATTCGAAAATCCGGCATTGGAACAGGCCGCCGACACCTGGACTGGTGAATGGTGGTTGCAAGGCGGTGGTGGCACGGTCTGGGATTCGATAGCCTACGATGCCGATCTCGACCTGTTGTACATCGGCGTCGGCAATGGATCGCCTTGGAACCAACGGTTCAGAAGCCCAGAGGGCGGCGACAATCTGTTTTTGTCATCGATCGTCGCGCTGCGTCCGGCGACCGGCGAGTATGTTTGGCACTATCAAACAACGCCTGGGGACACCTGGGATTTCACCGCAACACAACACATGATTCTCGCGGACATTGCGATCGAAGGCGAGACGCGAAAGGTGTTGATGCAAGCGCCGAAAAACGGCTTCTTCTACGTCCTGGATCGCACAGACGGATCGCTCATCTCAGCGGAGCCGTATGTTGCCGTCACGTGGGCCAAAGGGATCGACCCGCAGTCTGGTCGACCGATAGAGACCCACAATGCGCGGTATGGCAATGGGCCGGCAGTCACGATGCCATCCGGGCTCGGAGGGCATAACTGGCATCCGATGTCTTTCAGCCCGGATACAGGTCTCGTCTACCTACCGTCGCAAGACCTGCCGACAGCGCATCTGGAGGACAGCGGCTACGAGTTTACCGAGGGTTTCTGGAACACGGGCGTCGATTTTTCAACGCTGGAAACCCCCGACAACGAATTCCAGAGAGCCACGTTGAATGCAATGATCCGCGGCCAGCTTGTGGCGTGGGACCCGGTCGAACAAAAAGAGGCATGGCGTTACCAGCACCTCGGTCCATGGAATGGTGGCACTTTGGCAACCGCAGGTGGGCTTGTGTTCCAAGGCAGCCTCATCGGCGAGTTCTCAGCGTTTGATGCATCGAGCGGCGAGCGGCTCTGGACGCAAACGGCGCAAACCGGGATCGCCGCGGCGCCCGCAACTTACGCCATCGAAGACGAGCAATACGTTGCGGTGGCCGCCGGCTGGGGTACGATCTTTGCGTTACTCGGTGGCGAACAAACCGCGAGTCTAAAGTCTCAGAACATCAGTCGGGTGCTCGCTTACAAAATCGGTGGAACAGCTACGCTCCCTGAGCGTCCGCAGCCCACTGCCAGTCCAATTCCGCAACCGCCCGAAACGACAGCGAGTGCCGAGACTATTGCGCACGGTAAGCAGCTTTACTACCGGCGCTGCGTGATGTGCCATGGCATCGACGTGGCCAGCGGTGGCATTACGCCCGACCTTCGCTACTCAAGTGCCGAGATTCACGATATCTGGGATGCCATCGTGCTGAACGGTATTCTGCGGGACAACGGCATGCCCGGATTCGATACGACTCTCGATGCTGACGACAGCGCGGCCGTACAGGCATTTGTCATTGATACCGCCCAAAAGCACTGGGCGCGTTCCCAATAACTATTTGTCGCTGTACAGCTTATCCAGAACGGGAAACCCGGGCTTATCCCAAACACCACCCACGCACGCCTGCTCCCACTCGACGAAAGCAGCGTCGGACAAAACGGTGTCGATATACGCCTGACACACGTCATTGACGGGCACTGAATACGTCCGCAAGCGCGTTGCAACCGGCGCGTAAAAAGCATCGGCAATCGACCTTTGCCCAAACAACCAAGGGCCTTTGGCCGCGTGCGCCGACCGACACGCTTGCCACAGGTTGAACAAGCGCTTCAGATTGCGGGCGGTGTCTTCAGGCCATTCCTGAGTCGGGCAGCGGCGCGTGATATTCATTGGCAAGTCGCGGCGCAAACCGAAAAAACCAGAGTGCATCTCCGCAGTAGCGGAACGCGCCTCGGCTCGAGTCGCCGCGTCTGTCGGCCATAGCTCTGGGGACCGTTCAGCCGCCCACTCCGCAATCGCCAACGAATCCCAAATGACGTGTTGGTCGACAGTTAGCGCCGGCACAGTGCCGTTCGGCGAGACGGCTTTGACCTCTGCAATTTCCCCTTGCCCATACCCAGGCTGGTCCAGAGGAATGTAATGTTCAGCGAACTCGATGTTGCCCCATTTCAATACCAACCAGGGACGCAGCGACCACGAAGAATAGTTTTTTGGGCCGATATGCAATATGGGTGTCATTGCGGGCTCCGTTACTCAGAATTGTTCTGACCACTGTACACCCTCGGAGAGGTGTGAGAGTGTCAAAGCCGAGTACGGCGCACACGGGAGCAACCCGATCTGGTTTAAATACGCATGGTTCGCGACCCTCGTCACCCTGGCATTGCACGTCGGAGTGCTGGTTATCAGCGATCTGAATGCCGCCAGTACGCCGATCAGCGCGATGGCACAGACTCCGCTGGGAGCTCTAAACTCGCTTGGCATTGTCATGTTCGGCACGGCCCATCTTGCACTCGCCAAAGCCATGCACGGCAAAGACCACGGTCAACTGTGGCCGATTGCGAGAACCCTTTTGTGCGCCAGTGGCGTCGTGCTGTTCTATGTGGCGTACTACTTTGAGAGCCTTGAACCGTTCGCGACCGATACCAATGACCCGCTGTGGATGGTGGCTTCGTTGACTGGCCTTGCGATGGGTGCCGCGCAACCCGGTCTGTCTCGCCGCTCACCTCGAACTGGCCTGTTCAGCACAATCTGTCTTGGCCTCTGGTTATGGCTGGTTCCGCTTGCGTTTTTTGTTAACGCATCTTGGATCGGTGCGTACGAACGACTGGTTGGCATCATTTACCTGACTTGGGTTGGCGGCATCGCGATCGCAATCGACCAACGCACTGGGTTCGACCGCCACTGACAGAGTAGTGTCGATCAAACCCGCGCGATGACCTATGGAATGAAGATGGGGTTAGGCAAAGGGATCGGGCCGGGAAAGCGGAATGGCGGTGTGAAGCAGCTGCGGTAGTACACGGGGTTACCCGTATGCACGAGCGCGGGATACCAAGTCGCAAGACAATGTCGAACAATCGAACCGCGGTTGTCCACCTCAATCTGCGATGACGGTGACCACGCCGTGGACGCACCGTAGAGCTGAATATCGCCGCCGGTTCCGACATTAATCTGAAGGGGTCGATTACCATCGCGAAGACGGCCGCTCAGCACTTCTATGACGCCGTCCACTCGGAGTCGTCTGGTTCCGATCGACACCTGACTATTCGAGTCGATCCGCAGTATCCCGTTTTCAACAATTCGCGAGTCGCTGTTCTCCTGGGTACCGCGCGACCCCTCCGTCAGATAGGCATCACCGTGATTGTCTAGCTCACCTGTAAGTGTGAGGTTTCTCAGTTGTGCCCACCCACCGCGCTCATTGCGAAACACTCCGCCAATCGAATCGCGATTACCGCCGCGATAAAACGCATTGGCTTCGTTCACGAACGTGCCGGTCACTTGGACGTCCAACACGCCATTCGAATTGCCGTCTAAGCAACTACCGCGGTTAAACAGATTGCCGCCACTAAACAGTGTGATCGTTCCGGAGTTGTACCAGCACTCGCGCCATCCCGACGGCAAGCGAGCTGTGTTAACGAGGAACACATCCCCTTCGATATCCATCCGCCCACTGTTGTTGACCTGTCCGCGGCGGAAGTAGATTTCCGCCCGATTATCAGCGTAAAGCGTACCCTCGTTCGATAGAACGCCTTGAACATCGAGTTGAGCGGTGTTCAGAATCTCGATCCGTCCACGGTTGTGTAGGACACCGTTCCCGCGCACTTCGAGTTCCACACCGATACCCAGCTGCAGCGTTCGATTTCGGTCGATCAGGTAATACTGGTTCAGCGCGCACCGCGCAAACTGTGGACGAGGCACATTGAAATCCCACTGTCCGCCAATTGCGTTACAGTCGGCCTCCGCATTGATCGTCTGAGCGAACAACGTTGGACTTGCCAACACTGCACTCAGCAAAGCCGTGAGCATGGGTAGTTTTTGCATCATTCTTTTCATTATCGAAACTCCAATTGTTCCAACCACTCTGTCTATTCCTACGCAGAGCGACTCAAGAACCGGCCATCGCGCCGGCTTTTTTCAGAACAAGAAAAGGGCTCACCGAACACGTCGGAGAGCCCGTTGCGAGACGCAGGCAGTCGCTACTAACGAAGTGGAATTGGCGTCGGCAGCCGCGGCGGTGAGATCGGCACCGGTCGGCAATACTGCGTGAAAATCTTGTTGCCGTAGAACTCCCTGGTGGGATACCACTTAGAAAGACAAGACTTCTCGATGGTCCCAGCGTTCTCGACTCGCACGAAGTTGCTCGACCGCCAGGCTTGAGCACCACCGTACAGCTGCACCAGGCCACTGGAAGTGATCGCCATGGTGAGCGTGCTATCGTCGATGAGTCGCGCGACGCTTTCGAGTCGAAGGCTGCCGGCAACCTCGAATGTGGGAACGTAGATTTCTAGCAAGGCTGCTTTCGCCGCTATTGCACTCCCGCCCTCAGCGATCGTGAAGATTCCCATTTGGTCGACCGCGTAGTTGTTTCGCGTGACTCGGGTATGACCTTCGAGCATCGCCTCGCCGTACAAAGTCAGATTGGCGAATTCACTGTAAGCACCGGCGTGTTGAACGAATCGCCCCCAAATGGTGTCGGTCAAGCCTCCTCGATACAGGGAATTCGGATACGCAATCATTGTGCCGTCGCGTTCTACTCGGAGTACGCCATCGGGCTTACCGTCGATACACCCCCCCTGCAACAACAAATTCCCACCGTCATGAAATCGCAACGTACCTTTGTTCGTCACGCAGTCCGGTAGATTGCTGTACGGATCGCGCGGCGTGTCGTTGACGATGACATCCCCTTGCACATCCAGCGTCGCGTTGTTGTTGACTACGCCGCCATCGAATCGCAACACGCTCCGGTTTTCGAGATAGAGCGTCGAATCGTTCGTCAGTCTGCCGCCGTTCACGACCAACTCTGCGGTATTCAGCACCGACGACGGAGATGAGACATGCAGGTGACCGTTGCCGACGATCTCCAGCCGGACACCGGGCTGAATCTCCAAAGGATAGGTCCAGTTCACCTCAAAGTATTGATCCAAAGTACAGGTCCCGTACAGCGGTGGCGTTGGCGTCAGTTGCCAGGTGCCTCCCATAAAGTTGCAATCGCGTTCCGACGCAAGCGTCTGCGCACTGGTATCGGCCGAATAGAACAAAACCACCATCGCTGCGATCAGCATCAACATTGAGTCTTTCATGTGCTTCTCCTGAAGTGTTGCCGGCACTTTAGGAAAAACCACTCAATCGTGTTGACACCTAGGTTGGTGACACGCTCGTCCGCACCGACAAACCGATCTCGAGCGCACGGTCAAAACCTCTCGTGCATGTATCGATCACGAATTTCAAACTCGTTAGTGTCTCGCCTCTATAATGTTGTCAACCGACGAAATATCGGCCAACGAAGAATCAACTACACGAGCGGGGATAGACCGGAAGGTGACTATCAACATTGTCGTACTCGGCAGCGCGAACGCGGACTACAGCATGCGTACGCCGAGAATTCCGTCAGCCGGAGAGACCCTTCAGGGATCGGATTTCCAGTTCGCACTCGGCGGCAAGGGCGCGAACCAAGCGATCGCCAGCGCCCGCTTGGGTGGACGAGTCGCCTTCGTTGCTTGTGTCGGTCGTGATTCGGCCGGCGAGCTGGCGTTGGCCACATATCGAGATGCGGGCATCGATGTCGACGCGGTCAGTGTGGTCGATGCACCCACCGGCAGCGCTTTGATCTTCGTCGACGACGCTGGAGAAAACTGTATCGGCGTTGCCGCAGGTGCAAACGAACACCTTGCGCAATCCCATGCCGAAGCGGCGTCACGTCGAATCGCAAACGCGAGTCACCTGCTCATGCAACTGGAGACACCCATTGCGACGATTCAAGCCGCCGCCGAAATCGCACGCGACTGTGGAACACAAACGATCCTGAATCCAGCGCCGGCACGCCCGCTACCCCGCGAGCTCCTCGCCTTAGTCGACATCGTGACGCCGAATCAGACGGAATTGGCGAGCTTGACCGACATGCGCGTGACGTCGCAAACCGAAACGGTTGAAGCCGCTCGCGAGTTGCAGAGTCGCGGACCCAATACGGTCATCGTGACGCTTGGCGCGGCCGGCGCGCTGGTGGTTACAGATGATACCGTCATACCAGTCGAGACCTCACAGGTAGCGGCGATCGACACAACCGCAGCGGGCGATACATTCAATGGCGCTCTGACGGTCGCGCTCGCGCAAGGTGAGACGCTGATCGACGCGGTGCACTTCGCCAATCGCGCGGCGGCACTTTCTGTGACCCGTCGGGGTGCTATCGACGCCATTCCAACCCGTGTCGAGGTCGACGCGTTTCGGTGACATCGCTATATTGTGCAGAGCAACACAGTGCGCTGGGGGCGGCGCCAACGATCAAGGCGCCACATGGGCAAACTCACGACACACGTTCTGGACACTTCACAAGGGATTCCCGGACGAGCCATACCGGTGCGACTGTTTCGCATCGACGAGTCTCGAACGCAGGTAACGGAGGCTGTCACTAACCATGACGGTCGATGCGATGCACCACTACTCGACGCCGACCGATTTCAACGAGGTACGTACGAGTTGGAGTTCGCCGTGGCGGACTACTTCCGGGAACAACCCATACCGACCAGCGAGCCGCCGTACCTCGACCTTGTGACCTTACGGGTGACTTTGACGGATGACGCTCACTACCACGTTCCATTGCTGGTATCGCCGTGGAGCTACAGTACCTATCGGGGCAGCTAGCGATGCGTGAGACTGTCCGCTTCGTTCTTGACGGCGACGTAGTGCAATTGCACAACGTCTCCCCAACTCGCACGGTGCTCGAGTACCTGCGGGAGGACTTGGATCGCACTGGAAGCAAAGAAGGCTGCGCGGAAGGTGACTGCGGGGCGTGCATGGTCGTCGTTGCAGATCTTCATGAAGGTTCGGTTCGCTACCGAGCGTTGAACTCGTGTATCCAGTTCCTCGCGACACTGGACGGTAAAGCGTTGATCACCGTTGAGAGTTTGTCCCGGGGTGGCGCGATGCACCCGGCGCAACAAACGATGATTGATCAGCATGGATCGCAGTGCGGTTTTTGTACGCCCGGTTTTGTTATGACGCTGTTTGCGCTGCACCAAACCCAGTCGAACACACCGACATCGACCGAGGTGGACGACGCGCTGGCCGGAAATCTTTGTCGCTGCACCGGCTATCGGCCAATCATCGACGCCGCGCGCGCTATGTACGATGTCGAAACGGCTTGGACTTCACCCTGGGGCAGCGAGCAGGCGCTTCACGATCAGTTGAACGAACTCGCTGACGGCAAGTCGCTGACGACTGGAGACGCGGACGGGAACTTCGTCGCACCGCGATCCGTGGACGACCTTGCAACCTTGTATGCCAGTAACCCGGAAGCGACATTGGTCGCAGGTGGCACAGATGTCGGACTTTGGGTGACCAAGCAATACCGCGACCTGCCGGCCATCATTTCCATCGGAGGCGTGCCCGAGCTAAGAACGCTAGAACAGGACAACGATGGGTTGCACATCGGCGCAGCGGTTACGTTCAGCGAACTTATGCCTTCGCTGTTGCGGCATTATCCAGAGTTCGAAGATCTGCTCAAACGATGGGCTTCGCCGCCGATTCGCAACGTGGCCACCATCGGCGGCAACATCGCAAACGGGTCGCCGATCGGCGACTCGATGCCTCCCCTGATGGCGGTCGGCACCAGTGTGATGCTCCGCCAAGGCGAGTCGCGCCGCGAAGTGCTTTTGGAGAACCTGTATCACGATTACATGAAGAACGATCTCCGTCCTGGTGAATTCGTCGAAACTGTTCGAATTCCGCTGCGAAAACCAGAGCAGAGAATCGCGGCCTACAAAATCTCGAAGCGCTTCGACCAGGATATCTCTGCCGTGTGTATGGGCATCAGCGCGACGGTGTCCGACGAGACTATGCTGGACGTGCGAGTCGCGTTGGGCGGTATGGCCGGAACGGTCAAACGGGCAAGCGCTTGTGAGCAAGCACTCGAAGGACAGCCCATAGATGAAACGGTGTTCGAGGCAGCAGCACAGGCAATCGCAGAAGACTTCGAACCGATGACCGATATGCGAGCGACGGCAGCATACCGCACTCGCGTTGCCGGCAATCTCATCCGCCGTTTTGGTCTGTCGTTGACCGGGCAGGACGAGCCGTTGGAGGTCTACACGCATGAGCGATAGCGACCCTGTCATCGCGGGCGCTGTTGGATCGCCCACGCCGCACGATAGTGCCGCTTTGCATGTGGCGGGACACGCCACCTATACCGATGACTTGCCGGAACCCCGCAACCTACTCTATGCCGCGTTCGGTACCAGTCAGCATGCCCACGCGCAGATTGAAAGCATGGATCTCAAGGCGGTACGCGAAGCGCCCGGGGTCGTGGCGGTACTTACGGCTGATGACGTTCCGGGCAGCAATAACTACGGCGCAGTTGCGGACGACGATCCCATTCTCACGGCCACTGAAGTGCAGTACATCGGGCAGCCGATATTTCTCGTGCTCGCGCGCAGCGTTAATGAGGCACGGCGCGCAGCGCTCTTGGGTGACATTCAATACCAGCCACTAAAAACACTCCTTGACCCGGAGACCGCTGCGGCGGATGAAAGCTATGTGCTTCCAACACGCACACTGGAGCGCGGCGATGCCGCCGCGCCTATCAAAAACGCACCGCACCGGTTGCAAGGCACTGCAAGAGTCGGCGGGCAAGACCAGTTCTACTTGGAGGGTCAAATCAGCATCGCATTTCCTCGTGAAGGTGGTGACCTTCTGGTCTACAGTTCGACCCAACACCCCGGGGAGATACAACATGCTGTTGCCCGCGCGATCGGACTGACTGACAAAGATGTCGTTGTCGAATGTCGGCGCATGGGCGGTGCATTCGGCGGCAAAGAAAGTCAGCCTGCCCTCATCGCATGTGCCGCGGCGATCGGCGCATACCATACCGGGAGGCCAGTAAAACTTCGCTTGGATCGTGATAGCGACATGATCATCACCGGCAAGCGGCATTGCTTTGTCTCACATTACGATGTTGGCTTCGATGACGACGGGCGCATCCTCGGCGTTGATTTTCATCACCTATCGCGGTGCGGCATGTCAGCCGACTTGTCTGGGGCAATCAACGATCGCGCAATGTTTCACAGCGACAACGCCTATTTTCTGCCGAATGTGAAGATCATCTCCGAGCGCTGCAAGACGCACACCGTATCGAATACGGCGTTCCGCGGTTTCGGCGGACCGCAGGGCATGTTCGCCATCGAATATGTCATCGACGAGATTGCGCGAACGTTGGGCAAGGACGCGCTCGAAGTGCGCCTCGCTAACTACTACGGCAAAGAAGACAGAAACGTCACACCCTACGGCCAACAGGTTGAAGACAATATTCTTGCCGAAGTGACTGATGAGGTTCTGACGCTCAGCGATTACCGCGCGCGACGTCAGGAGGTGACCGCGTGGAACGCCGAACATCAGGTGTTGAAAAAGGGTCTTGCGCTGACGCCCGTTAAATTCGGCATTTCGTTCACTGCCACCCATCTGAACCAAGCCGGCGCGCTCATCCATATCTACGCCGACGGTACTGTCCATCTGAACCATGGCGGAACAGAAATGGGTCAGGGCCTGTTCACCAAAGTGGCCCAGGTGGTTGCAGATGCGCTGTCGATCGATATCGATCGCATCAAGGTCACCGCATCGGACACCAGCAAGGTACCGAATGCGTCCGCGACTGCCGCGTCGAGTGGTTCAGACCTGAATGGCATGGCGGCACGTAACGCAGCGATGAAGTTACGGCGCAGGCTGACGGCGTTCGCCGCTGCCGAGCACGGCGTGACGGAGGCCAACGTCCGATTCGTACGCAACGCGGTTGAGATCGGTGATCGATCAGTCACGTTCGAGCAATTGGTCAAGGACGCGTACATGGCGCGTATCTCGCTGTCCGCGACCGGGTTCTACAAGACGCCGAAGATCTCCTACGACAAGCAGGCGATGAAAGGTCGTCCGTTCTACTACTATGCTTACGGTGCGGCGGTCAGCGAGGTGATCGTCGACACACTGACCGGCGAATATCGCGTCACACGTGTCGATATCGCGCATGACTGTGGCGACTCACTGAACCCTGCCATCGACATCGGACAGATCGAAGGTGGCTTTATTCAAGGTATGGGCTGGCTGACCACAGAGCACCTCTGGTGGGACGACACTGGGAGTCTTAGAACGCACGCACCAGCCACCTACAAGATCCCCGCCTGTTCCGACACTCCCGATGTGTTCAATGTGCAGATGTTGCGTGGCATGCCGAACCGAGAGGATACGATTCACCGCTCGAAAGCGGTTGGTGAGCCACCGTTAATGCTAGCGATCTCCGTGTTCCAAGCACTCAAAGATGCTGTCGCGGCTTGCGCTGCCAATGGTTCAGCGTCCCATTTGGACGCTCCAGCCACGCCCGAGGCGGTGTTGACTGCAATTGACCGTGCGAGGCGCGTGTCCGATGCGTGATTGGGTCAGTCACGCGAGACAAGCCATTCAGCGCGGCGAACAGGTGATCAGCATCAGCATTGCGCGAGTTCGTGGATCAGCACCGCGGGATGTCGGAACCACAATGTTGGTGACGCAGCATCGCTGTATCGGCACGATCGGCGGCGGGCAGCTCGAGTTCAGTGCGATCGACACTGCTCGACGGTGGTTACAACAAACCGACAAAGCGGCATCGTTCGAGCGCCGCGTCCCGCTGGGCAGTGATTGCGGACAATGCTGCGGCGGTGTTGTCACGCTCAACTACCGACGCTGGACGGACTCTCGACTCCCGGAGGCGACCGAAGCCGATCCGAATCCGCTGGCGGATGTCGTGATTTTCGGCGCCGGCCATGTGGGGCGTGCGCTGGCCCAGGTCCTAGCGACGCTCGATACCAAAGTGTGGGTTGTCGACTCACGCGCGGATCAGCTCGCCTTATTGACGGACGGCGTTGCGGCGCCGCTGCTAGCCGCCAATCCGCTCGATGCCATCGCCCAATGCGCGCATGGGGCCGCAGTGGTGGTCATGACCCACGACCACGATCTGGATCTCGCGTTGTGCGAAGCCCTGCTACAACGAGACGATTGGTGCTATCTCGGTTTGATCGGTTCGCGAACCAAGGCGCGTCGATTCGACAAGAAACTGCGTGCCGCAGGAATCAGTGATGCAGATTTATCGCGACTGACCTGCCCTATCGGCTTGCCCGGGTTAACCGGCAAACACCCCGGCGAAATCGCGGTCGCGGTCACTGCCGAGATCTTGCAGACTGCGCGCCGACAAATATTAAAAGGGGTCGCTTAGTGGGCGCACTGACAGACTGGATGGAACTACTGGGGCGCTGGTTACACCTGACCACTGGCATCGCGTGGATCGGCTCATCACTGTATTTCATTTGGCTCGACAACCATCTGACCCCGCCGGAGTCTGCCGCTGATCGCGACAAAGGCGTCGGCGGGGAGCTTTGGGCTGTGCATGGCGGTGGATTCTACCAAGCACAGAAATACGCGGGTGCACCACCAGAGATGCCCGCAACTCTTCATTGGTTCAAATGGGAAGCCTACTCGACCTGGCTCTCCGGGATGTTCCTGCTCATCTTGATCTATTGGGTCGGCGCCGAGGTCTACCTAATTGATTCAAGCGTACTCGCTCTCAACAAAGGCGCTGCGATCGGCATCGGCGCTGGCTACCTGCTCGGCGGCTGGATCGTCTACGACCAGCTGTGCAAATCCCCGCTGGGCCGAAATGAACGCGCATTATCTGTGGTCCTTTTTTCTTTTCTCGTACTGGTCGCGTGGAGTCTGTGCCAAGTTTTCGGCGGGCGTGGTGCATTCATCCACTACGGCGCGTTGATCGGTACGATCATGGTCGCAAACGTCGCGCACATCATCATCCCAGGACAAAAACGAATGGTCGCGGCGCTAACCGCCGGCGAACCGATCAACCCGCAGGATGGCGCACGCGGTAAGCAACGCTCCGTGCACAACACCTATCTGACTTTGCCGGTGCTGTTCATCATGATCAGCAATCATTACGCATCCACTTACTCGAGCGAATGGAATTGGCTGATACTGATCGGCATGACGATTGCCGGTGCTTTGATTCGCGTGTATTTCGTTGCACGACACAAAGGCAACGCATCGCCTTTGCCTGCCATCGGTGGGCTCGT
>JBCAZH010000009.1:68764-76196 GCA_038533155.1 Pseudomonadota bacterium
GTGCTACGCGCGATGCCAATTGGCAATCTGACCGAGATCACGGATGAGGAACGCGCAGCACTGGCTGCCTGGTATCGTGCCCGCTAGCGAAAGCGTACATGCGATTCCGTCAACTCCGAAACACTACTGAGCCCCATCAAGCGTAGATCCCGGTCCAACTCAGCGCGCATGTTATCGAGCGTTTTCTCGACGCCAGCTTGGCCTGCCGCGGCCAAGGCATATAGATACCAACGCCCACCGGAACACGCAGTTGCCCCCAGCGCGAGCGCTTTTAAGACATGGGTACCGCGGCGAATGCCGCCATCGCAGATGATCTCAATCTGACCACCGACGGCCGCAACGATTTCCTGTAGCTGGTCGAACGGCGCTCTAGAGCCATCCAACTGGCGACCACCATGGTTCGAAATCATGATGGCGGTTGCGCCGATATCGACGGCACGTTTTGCATCGTCAACGGACATCACACCCTTCAGGCAGAACGGACCACCCCAAGCTTCTCGAACAGCCGCCGCATCGTCCCATGTCATCGTGCGGTCCAACATGTTGCTGAAGTAGTCGCTCACCGACACTGCAATATTGCTCCCTTCCGGAATCGCCTGCTCCAGTTGCGGCAACGAGAACTTCTCCCCGAAAAGGTAATTCCATGTCCAACGCGGATGTAACGCAAAACTGAACGCACTGGCCAACGTGAGTTTCGGAGGCGAAGTAAAGCCGGTGCGAAGATCGCGCTCCCGATTGCCACCTACAATCGTGTCGACCGTCAATGCGAGCGCATCGAACCCTGCCGCTTTACAGCGGTCAATCATGCTGAATGTGAGCGCTTTGTCTTTGTGGTAGTACAGTTGAAACAGTTTGGGGGTATCGATCGCCGCACCGATTTCATCGACGCTCACGGTCGCTAGCGATGACACGCCGAAATACGTTCCGAATCGCGATGCAGCGCGAGCGACGGCACGCTCGCCTTGCCAATGAAACAGTCGCTGCAGCGCAGTCGGCGACAGGAACATCGGTAATTCGATGCGTTGACCCATCACGGTCACCGACAAATCAACCGTGTCGCTGCCGGCGAGTACGTTGGGAACCAAGTCACAAGACTCAAAGCTCGCGGTATTGCGTCGATAGGTTACCTCGTCATCAGCGGCCCCATCGATGTAGTGAAACACGGGCGCCGGTAGTCGACGTTTCGCGAGTCGCCGAAACTGCGCCACGTTGTAGCAATCCGATAAGTTCATAGATCGACAGTAACACGAAGATCTAAATGGGAAACTGGTAGTTGGCGCTCAGTGTTTTTGGTGGGACACTCTAGCTATGAGTTATCCAAGAGACATGGTCGGTTACGGCGACAAAGTGCCCGATGCCGATTGGCCAGCGGGGGCAAAGCTCGCGCTACAGTTCGTTGTGAACTACGAAGAAGGTGGCGAGAACTGCATACTCCACGGCGACGAAGCATCCGAAGCCTTTTTGTCGGAGATCGTTGGCGCTGTCCCGTTCCCGGGCGCGCGCCATCGCAACATGGAATCGATTTACGAGTACGGATCGCGCGCGGGGTTTTGGCGGCTACATCGACTATTTACCGAGCGCGAACTACCGGTGACTGTATTCGGTGTCGCAATGGCGCTGGAACGTAACCCTGAAGCGGTTCGAGCAATGCAGGCCGCCGACTGGGAGATCGCGAGTCACGGACTCCGTTGGATCGACTATCACTCGATTTCCGAGTCCGAGGAACGCGCACACTTCAATGAAGCGCTGAAGATCCACAAAGCCTGCACTGGCGAGGCACCACAAGGTTGGTACCTCGGACGATGCAGTGAGGTTAGTCATCAAATCGCCGCAGAGTACGGCAAGTTTTTGTACAACGCGGACAGCTACGCCGACGATCTGCCGTACTGGGATTATCAATATACCCAGCCGCAACTGATGGTGCCTTACACGCTTGACGCCAACGACATGCGTTTCGCGACCGCTCAAGGTTTCAATAGTGGCACCCAGTTCTTTGACTACCTGCGCGACAGCTTCGATTGCTTGTATCGCGAAGGAGAAAAGCGACCACGAATGATGTCGGTCGGCCTACATTGTCGGCTTGCCGGTCGACCAGGACGTACACAAGCCCTGCGACGGTTCTTGGATTACGTTGCCGGTCACCCTGACGTCTGGATCACCCGCCGTGCGGATATTGCGCGCCATTGGCGCAAGGTACATCCACCGCGATGAACACGTTGTTCCACATCGCACCGAGCGACATGAGCCGCTCCGAATTTGTTGAGTGCTTCGGCGGCATTTACGAACACTCTGCGTGGGTGGCGGAAGCGCTTTTTGAGGCGGGCGTCGAGCGGCACCATGATGATCTCGAAGGCCTTGCAAACGCCATGGCCTCAATTGTCGACGACGCCGGCCGAGAACGACAATGGGCATTGATTCGTGCCCATCCGGACTTGGCGGGCCGCGCGGCTATTGCCGGCGAGCTGACGCAAAGTTCCACCGACGAGCAATCACGGGCCGGCCTGGATCAGTGCAGTGAGTCGGAGTTCGAACGATTTCAAGGAATGAACGCTGCCTACAAAGCTCGCTTCGACATGCCGTTCATCAAGGCGGTTCGGCACAGCAATCGGCACGAAATTCTGCAAGCGTTCGAAGCGCGACTTCAAAACTCCCAGGAGGAGGAGTTTGAAACGGCGATGCAGGAAATACACCAAATCGCTAGCTGGCGACTAGAGGCAATGATCGATGGATAGACAGGGCATCATCACCCAGCTCACAGAACCGCATCCGTTTGGGGACGTGATCAATCTGGCGCATCCGCGGCTCGGGGCTGAGGTGGTGTTTGCGACAGACGAGTTTTACGGTGATAAGCGACGCCTCATCGCACCTGATCCACCAGTATTTCTTCCCGATAAGTACGACGCCAATGGCAAGTGGATGGATGGCTGGGAGAGTCGACGGCGTCGAACACCCGGTCACGATTTCTGCGACATCCGACTCGGTATGCCGGGGAGAATCGCCGGCATCGAAATCGATACCCGGCACTTCACGGGTAACTTCCCCCCCGAAGCCGCGGTTGAGGCTTGCCGATACGATGGTGAAGTTCCTGACGACCAAGTCGAGTGGGTTCCGATCGTCGAGAAACGTCGAGTCCAAGGCAACCGACAACATTTTTCGGACGTGGATAATCAGCACAGCTGGACACACATCCGCCTGCACATTTATCCGGACGGCGGCGTCGCGCGATTGCGTGTTTGGGGACGAGTCGATCGAGATTTCAGTACCGTACCGGAGGACACGGAGATCGATTTGTTCGCGATCGAAAATGGCGGGCGCGCGATGTTCTGTAACGACGAGCATTTCGGCACGATGCACAACCTGAACGCTCCTGGTCGTGGTATCAACATGGGTGATGGCTGGGAGACAGCAAGGCGTCGCGAACCTGGAAATGACTGGGTCGTAATGGCGTTAGGCACCCCCGGCATACTGACCCGAGTTGTCGTCGACACAGCGCATTTCAAAGGCAATTACCCCGACGAAGTGGAACTGCGGGCGTTGTACATTCCCGAATCAGCGCACCCGATCAACCCACTCGACGGAGCGAAGTGGCCGATGCTATTGCCGCGGCAGAAGTTGGGGCCGGATGCCGTTCACGAGTTTCGCGATGAGCTATTGCTTGCAGATCCCGTGAGTCACCTACGTATGAACATCTTTCCCGACGGCGGCATCAGCAGACTTCGCCTGTTCGGCAAAGTCGCCCGATGAGTACCGCGGCTCGTCATCTGACGCCCAGAAAGGCAACCGCCGATGTGTTCGCCCCATTTGGTGAGTTAATCCAGCCCGCTGAAGTATCCGCCACGTTGGTCAATGGCCAACGATTTGAACGCTTCGATGGGCTCGCGACAATCGACTGTGGCGACGCGCCGGTCAATGTCGGCGTTATGCGCTGCGCAACGGCAACCGAATTCCCGTGCACCATTGATTGGGTCGAACGCCATCCGCTCGGCAGCCAGGCGTTCTTGCCCCTCGACGCAAAGCCCTACGTGGTTGCTGTCGCACCGCATGACTGCAATCCGGACACCGATACATTCCACGCGTTCGTGATCCCGCCAAGAACCGGCATCAACATGCACCCTGGTGTGTGGCACGTACCATTGCTCGGCAATTCGGTCGGACAGATGTTTGTTGTGATCGACAGAGCGGGTGATGACAACTGCGACGAGCATCAGCTGAAGTCACCGCTATTCATTCAGGATCTGCTATGACCGCTCATGCCTACCGTGGCTGCATCGCGCATTGCCTAGCGGACCCAGGCGACACCGCCCATAGCGACAACGTGGAGATTTTTTCCGATGGCGTACTGGTCGTTGAGGACGGTGTCGTGGCCGAACTGGGGCCAGCAGAGGCATTGCTGCCAAAACTCGGCACAGACGTCGCGGTCGAGGACTTGCGAGAGCAGTTGATTTTGCCCGGCATGGTCGACTGCCATATCCACTATCCACAAACTGACATCATCGCCTCGTACGGAACTCAGCTGCTCGACTGGCTGAATACTTATACTTTTCCGTTTGAAGCGAGGTTTGCGGACCTTGACTACGCACGGCAGACCGCTGAGTTTTTTGTCGAAGAGCTGTTGCGAAATGGCACCACCACAGCGCTTGTCTTCGCAACCGTCCATGCGCATTCGGTCGACGCGCTTTTTGAAGCGGCCAGCAAGTACGACCTTTGCATTGCAGCGGGCAAAGTTCTGATGGACAGACATTGCCCAGAAAATCTCCGCGATACCGCACAAAGCGGTTACCGCGACAGTCGTGAGCTGATCGAGCGCTGGCATCGGCAAGGTCGAAATCACTATGCCATCACCCCGCGGTTTGCGCCGACGAGCACACTCCAACAGCTGCAGCTCGCCGGTCAGCTTGCCGAGGAATTTCCTGATGTCATGATCCAGACGCATCTCGCCGAAAACCCGCGCGAGGTGGAATGGGCGCTGTCGTTGTTTCCGGATTCCGATAGCTACCTTGGCATCTACAAGGACGCGGGCTTGCTGCGGGAACGGTCGGTATTCGCACACTGCATCCATCTCGACGAGCACGATCATAGAGAAATGGCAGCGCATGATGCGTCGATCGCTTTTTGTCCGACGTCGAACCTGTTCCTCGGCAGCGGTCTATTCGATTTGAGTACCGCGAAATCACACGGCATTCGGGTCGGCCTCGGCACTGACGTCGGCGGCGGCACGAGCTTCAGCCAATTTGCGACCCTCGCGGAAGCTTACAAAGTGCTCCAACTGCAAGGCCAAAGCCTGAACAGTCTCCGTGGGCTATACCTTGCCACACTCGCCGGCGCCGAGGCGCTCCATCTGGATGACAGGATCGGCAATCTGCGTCCGGGCAAAGACGCGGATTTCGTCGTCGTGAATCCTAAGTCGACCAAACTGTTGGAGCGACGAATCTCACACAGTAATTCTGTTGAAGATCAATTGTTTGCGCAATTCACGATGGCGGACGAACGTGCTGTGCAAGCGACTTATGTCAAAGGCAAGCGCTGCTTTCAGCAAGCATGAGACACGCTGATGCGCTGACCGTACATCCTTAAGTCTCGCGCCACGTGGACGCTATTAATCGAACCACGAAAACCGCCGCGCGTGCAGATGACCGACACCGCCTCAATGCAGCCCAACAGATCGCCAACCGGCTGGCTCACGTTCATCGTGCAGCAAGTCCTGTGCGCCCTCGCGTCGTTTGCGATGATCTGGCTGTCGTTCAAGATTGGATTCGCGAGCAATCAAGTCGTGGCGATATGGCCGGCCGCAGGACTCGGCGTATGGATGGCTTTGCGTTTCGGTTGGGCGTCATTCTTTGCCCAGGCCGGCGGACAGATGCTGTACTCCATCGTGTTCCAACCGGACGAGTTGGTCGCGTTTCTGCCGGCGATTGCCGGCAACGCGTTTGCGATCTGCCTTGCGGTCAGTATCTTCAATCGCTTCTCAGCCACCGATCTACCCTTACGCTCATTGAAGTCGACTATTTTGCTCATTGTGGTTGCGGGCGGACTGCACAGCGTGATCGCTGGCGCGATCGGCGCAATCGTGGTTGGCTCAAACGCAAGCCTCACCGTTTCGCAAATGTGGGCGATCGGTTGGCGCTGGTTCTTTTCTGACTTCACTGGTGTCGTTTTGATCGCGCCCGTCGCCATCGTGCTGCTCGGCATCAATGGCATCAGATCGGCGTGGCGTTCCGATCGGACTGTCGCATTCACACGCGCTGCCGGCATGACGTTCGCTGTATTGATCAGCATTGCCATTGCGTCTACCCAAATGCCGGATGCACTTGGGCAATATCCGATCGTCTTACTGACGATGCCGCTATGCATCTGGTTGTCCTTCAAGGAAGACACGATTACCAGCATCGTGCTTCTTGCAGTCACAGTCCTCGGCGCGCTCGCACTGACTCTGACACGCGTTGGAAACGTCGGCGGCGAAGGCTTTTTGGCCGTGCAACTCTACGGCGTCGTTGTGATGTGTACGAGTCTCGTGCTGCACGCTATCGCACAAGAACGGCGGGCCGCCCTGCTCGCGCTCGCTGCCGAGCGGGCGACATTGGAACGCACGGTCCACGAACGGACCTCGGAGCTACAAGACCAGATTACCGCCTACCAGAAAATCAAAACGGAACTTCAAATTCAGGCAACGACCGACCCGCTGACCGGCATCGCAAATCGCCGCGCGTTCTTGGAACACCTGGAGTCGAGTCACTCCGCGATGCTGCGGCGCAGTGAAACCATGTGTCTGCTGATGCTCGATCTGGATCACTTCAAATCGATCAATGATACCTACGGCCATGCGACCGGGGACGACGTCCTGGAAGTGGTCGGTCAAATTCTCAAGGCGCATGCTCGTGCAGGAACCGATATGCCGGCTCGGCTCGGCGGTGAGGAATTCGCCATACTCCTGCAAAACACGAACCTCGAAGGAGGGCTGATTGTTGGCGAGCGTTTGTTGGAGAAAATTCGTAGCGCAATCGTCAAAACGTCAGCAGGCCCGGTTCAGTTCACCGCGAGCGTTGGTCTTGCATTGATGACCGAGACACTGCCATCTATCGACCACGCGTTGGTCGCTGCTGACGAGGCCCTGTACGAAGCTAAAGGTACTGGCCGCGACCGGCTTTGCACTCACGACCCGATGACCGTCACGATCAGTTTGAAGGTCGCCGGCCAAGCCGCCGGGTGATCCCACTCAAAGCTCGCCGGCGAGAAAACCCACCGTTTCTGTGACCAACTGATCGACGACTTCCGGGCGATCATCGAACAAGCCGAAACCGTGATCTGCACCTTCGATCTCAACAAGACGAGCCACCGCCGCTCGACTTGCAGCAACCTCGGCTCGTCGACTAACGACGGGCGGTACTACCGAGTCCTCGAGGCCATGGATCAACAGCAATGATCCTGTGTAGCG
>JBCAZH010000010.1:0-11215 GCA_038533155.1 Pseudomonadota bacterium
GTTGAACCTCACCATCGCCGACAGCGAGCTGTTGACCGCGCCGATCGTCTCCCATCGGCCCGGGAGCGACAGCGTGTTGTTCGCGATCACGCGTTCCAGTTCCTCCGCCGCAGCAGGACGCTCAGTCAGGTACTCGGTCAGCTCGCGACGAAGTTCTGAAATCGCCGCTGCCGTCTTATCGGTCTGCACGGGTGCCAGAATTAAGAATGGTCGTTGTGCTTGCGCATCGACCACGGTGGAGTACGCGCCGTAAGACCAGTTCTTGTCTTCGCGAAGGTTCATGTTAAGTCGGGCGCTGAAATCGCCACCAAGGACTTGGTTGGCAGCTTCAATCGCGAGGTCTGCGCTGTCTGAGGAGGATGGCGCGACGTGCCCGCCGATGATCATGGACTGTTCCGAGCCAGGACGATTCACGACGTAAATCTTCTCGCCTGACTGATGAGCGACCGTATCGAGTGTCTTGGTCGGAATCTCGGCGCGTTGCCACTTCCCGAAGCGGCTTTCGATTTCGGGTCGAATCTCGGCGAGCGTTGTGTCGCCGACAATGATCAACGTTGCGTTATTCGGACGAATCCACGTGTCATGGAAGTCCTTCAGCGCCGCACGATCGATCGCGGAAACACTTGCTTCGGTGCCAGAACCTGTGAGCGGTTGGCTATAAGCGTGGCCTTCGCCGTACATAATTTTCGGCAACACGCGCAGCGCCATCGACTGCGGTTGCGTGCGCTCGCGCTGAATGCCGGCCAACGCCGATTTCTTCAGTCGATCCAGTTCGTCTTCTGGAAACGCTGGATTCAGAACGATATCGGCGTAGATATCCAATGCGTCACCCATGGTTTGCTTCAGTGTGTTCAAACCAATGGTCGAGGTATCGAGATTGCTACCCGCACCGTAGTTCGCGCCGAGTTGTGCCAGCGCTTCTGAGATTTCGAGGGCGCTCAGTTTGCGCGTGCCTTCGTCCAGCATGCCCATAGCGAGCGAGGCCGTCCCCGGCTGACCGAATTGGTCAGCAGCATAGCCTGCGTCGAATACGAGACTGAAATTGACCAGTGGTACGTCGGCGCGATTGGCAACGATCAACTCAAGCCCGTTGTCGAGCGTCGCTTTTTCGAACGCCGGAAAACCGACGCTTGGAAAACTATCCGGGAACGGTAGCTCACTGCGGTCGGCACCTTCACCACTCGCGGTAAGGGTGGTGTCGAAGGGTTCTACGGTCAGCACGTAGACGTCGTCCGTCATCCATCGTTTCGCTGCAGCTTGGACTGTTCGGGGCGTTGCCGCTTCCAGTCTCGTGAGTGATGTCTTGTAGAAGTCAGGCGAGCCGCCGTAGACGAAATTTTCAGCCAAGATATCGGACTTGCCGCCGAAGCCACCGACACGCTCAACCCCGCGCACGAACCCGGCCAGCGCACCTGTGCGCTCGCGCTCAAGTTCGTCACGCGTCGGACCTTTTTCTAGGAAGCGGGCGATTTCCTCATCCATCGCGCGCTCGACAGCGGCTGCGTCACCGCCCGGCTGAACCGTGGCCGTGACCAGCAGAATACCGGCGATTTCGACGGACAACATACCTGCGCTAACGTCAGTTGCGGTCTGGTCGTTGTAGACGAGGCGCTCATAGAGTCGCGAATTTTTGCCGCCACCGAGTACGGCGGTTGCAAGCTGGAGTAGATCGGTATCTTCCGCAGCCCACTCCGGGGCTGGCCATGCTTTGTAGATTCGCGTTTGCGGCACGCGATCCTGTTGCACTTCGCGATGTTCGCCGTCGAGGCTTGGGACCCAAGCTTCGTGCCGTGAGATAGGCGGTCCTGCTGGGATATCACCGAAATACAACTGCGCTTTTTCGCGCGCGACTTCCGGTGTGATGTCGCCGGCAAGCACTAGCACTGCGTTGTTCGGACCGTAGTAGGTTTGGAACCAGGTTCTCACATCCTCCAGAGTGGCTGCTTGTACGTCTTCAGCGGATCCGATAGGCAGCCAGGAATACGGATGTCCTTGTGGGAAAATCGCTTTCACCAAATGGCCGAATACGCGTCCATAAGGCTGGTTTTCGCCTTGACGTTTTTCGTTGAGAACTACCCCAATCTGCTCGTCAAGACGTTCCTGCGTCACTGCACCGAGCAAGTGGCCCATGCGATCGGATTCCATGAAGAGCGCGACATCAAGACCGGTGGTTGGCACGTTTTGGAAGTAGTTGGTTCGATCAAACGAGGTCGTACCGTTCTGATCGGTCGCACCGATTTTCTCGAATGGGCCGAAATACTCATCGTCATAGTTTTCGCTACCGTTGAACATCAAGTGTTCGAACAGATGCGCGAACCCTGTACGACCGGGTTGCTCGTCTTTGGATCCGACGTGGTACCAGATGTTGACCGCGACAATTGGCGCTTTGTGATCTTCGTGGACGATGACCGTCAGACCGTTGTCCAGCTGGAACTGTGTGTAGGGGATTTCGACAGTCTGACTTTGGGCCGCGCTGCCTGCGACCAACGCCAGAGCAAAGA
Source organism: Pseudomonadota bacterium (assembly GCA_038533155.1). Lineage (GTDB taxonomy): Bacteria > Pseudomonadota > Gammaproteobacteria > Steroidobacterales > Woeseiaceae > CALBPI01. The sequence goes on from JBCAZH010000010.1 coordinate 2,502, forward strand.
GTAGCACTCGCATAGATTCGTCCTTACATCGATTATCGGCACTGGAAGCTGCCCGCGGGTCTTTCTCACGCGTTTCCCAGTGATAACCGATGAAACTACCAGTGTGGTCTGGGTTTTGTCCAAGCTCAGCGGCCCTCGAATGGCAGCATTCGGGGGCTTTTGGACGAGCTAAGTCATTGACCTATCTCGTTGCAGCTGAATCAGAGATTTCTAGGTGGGCCGAGTAAGTGCGATCCATCGGCGTCGCCGCAAAACCGACGACGCGCTCGCTGACAAGATGCCGTGACACATAAAAGTACATCGGCAGGATCGGGTAATCGCGCATCAGCGTCGACTCTGCTTCGTACAGCAACTCACGTCGAGTGGACGTATCGAGTGTGCGAGCCGCTTCATCCAGCAGCGCGTCATATTCTGGGTTGCTGTAGCTTGCAAAGTTCTGCGGGTGTTCGCTGCGGAAGATCTCGAGATAGGTATTGGGATCATTGTAGTCCCCGGTCCACCCGAGTCGCATGATGTCCCACAGTTCGCGCTTGTTTCGATTGCTCAGCATGACGCGGAACTCTTGGTTCGTGACTTCGAGACGCGCACCAAGCGCCTCACGCACCATCGCTTGCAGCGCGACGGCGACTTTCTGGTGCGAGTCACCCGTGTTGTAGATCAGGGTCGCTTGTAGTGGCGAGTCGTCCGTAAAACCCGCATCCCGATACAACTGCCGCGCTAACGCCAATTGTTCGTCTCTTGGAAGCTCGCGCCAATCGAATGAGAAACTGTCGTAGTTCGCTATGCCGGGCGGTACGACCCCGAAAGCGCCCGTCTGTCCGGCGCCGAGAACAGATTCCGTGAGCGCCTTGCGATCCAGCGCGATACTCAGTGCTTCACGCAGCCGGACGTCCGAGAAGGGCGGCTCGGTGAGATCAAACACCATGAAGTAGACGCTTAAGTTCGTGGTGACGTGTAGCTGGTCACCGTATCGTGCCTTCAACGACTGGAACTGCCCGTTCGGTGTGCTGGACGTGATATCGAGCTCACCCGCCTCAAAAAGCCGTAGCTCGGTCGCCGTATCCTCGATCGCGAGGAATTCCACCTGATCAATGTCGACGTTGGCGGCATCGCGGTAGTTCGGGTTCTTTTTCAACGTGATCCGGTCGCCAACCCGCTGACTTGCCAACGTATAGGGTCCGTTCGTCACGGAATGCTCGGGTCGCACAAATCGCGGTCCGTACGCGTCGAAACTGGCTTGATGTAGCGGAAAGGTGACCCAGCTTGTGAGTAAGCCAAGAAAAAACGGCGTGGGTTGTTCGAGGCGGATCTCTAAGGTCCTCGCATCGAGGGCGCGTATCCCAAGATCCGCCACGTCCTGCTCTCCCGCGATGACCGCGGTCGCGTTTTGTATGGGTCGAAGTAACGGCGCATAGGCGCTTGCCGTCTCAGGATCGATGGTTCTCCGGAGGCCGGACGCAAAATGCTCTGCCACGAGTGGATCCCCATTCGACCAAAGCAAGCCTTCGCGAAGTAAGAACGTGTAAGTCAGACCGTCGTCACTGATCGTCCAGGACTCTGCCGCGCCTGGTACCAGTTCGCCGCCTGGTGCCTCGCCGATCAGCCCTTCGTACAGGTCGCGCAAAATGGCACCAGATCCCGTGCCTTCGGCGCGATGCGGATCGAGGGACTGGGGTGGCGCAGGAATCGCGCGGCGAAGCACATCAACGGATGCTCCTGTGGCTTGGTCGGCCGTTTGGCCCCCGCACCCGCACACAACAAGCAATGCTAGTGCGGTGAATGTCCATCGGATCACAGCGTCTCCTCCGCGCCGCTTTCGAAAGATACTCGCACAGGGTGTGAAACGAGACCAAGACTTTGATCACGACTCGCAACCATGCAATTGCGGCCACGACATTCCATAATGGCGAGTATGACAGAGACACACCGACGCCAACCGTACCCGTCAATCGAGCCTTACCACACGGCTTACCTGGAGGTCAGTGATGGCCACCGCTTGTATTATGAGCAGTCGGGAAATCCCCACGGCAAGCCTGTGGTGGTGTTACACGGCGGGCCTGGGGGCGGCAGCAGTCCGGCGATGCGGCAGTTTTTTAACCCGGATACCTACCGCATCGTCGTGTTTGATCAGCGCGGTGCAGGAAAGAGCACCCCGCATGCGAGTCTGGAACACAACACCACCCAAGACTTGATCAACGACATCGAAGTTCTGCGCGAAGCTTTGCAAATTCGGCGTTGGCAGGTGTTCGGCGGGTCATGGGGAAGCACGCTCGCGTTGGCCTATGCCCAAGCACATCCGGATAAAGTAACCGAAATGGTCTTACGCGGTATTTTTATGCTGCGCCCGAAGGAGCTTCATTGGTTCTATCAGCAGGGTGCGAGCGAGATTTTCCCCGATCTTTGGCAACACTATCTGGCACCGATCCCAGAGTCCGAAAGGGACGACCTACTCAATGCTTACCATCGTCGATTGACCGGTGATGACGAGTCGGAGCGGTTAGCTGCTGCGCGTGCGTGGTCGACTTGGGAAGGTGCGACAAGTTTCTTGCGGCCGAACAAGGTGGCCACGGAAGAATTCGGCGAGGCCGCCCATGCCCTCGCGATGGCGCGGATCGAGTGCCATTATTTCGTGAACCAAGGGTTTATGGCGCCGAATCAGCTGATCGACAATATTGATCGAATTCGACAGATTCCGGCGGTAATTGTCCAAGGCCGCTATGACATCGTGTGTCCATCGGTCAGTGCCTGGGAGTTGCATCAGGCTTGGCCTGAGTCGAAGCTTGTGATGGTGGATGATGCCGGGCATTCGGCGTTCGAGCCGGGGAACGCGGCAGCGTTGGTGCATGCAACAGACTCTTTTTCTGCGGGGCGGGGATGACGCAAACAACACTCTTTCAAAATGCGCGCTTGGTTAGCGACGGTGTGGAAACACCCTCTGACCTGTTGGTGGTTGATGGTCGTATCGCAAAGATCGCTGGCGAGATCTCAGCACCGAACGGTGCGCACGTGGTCGACGTCGCCGGCCGATTGCTGATGCCGGGCATGATCGACGACCAGGTGCATTTTCGCGAACCAGGACTGACGGCGAAAGGCGACCTTAGTTCTGAATCGGCCGCATCTGTTGCCGGTGGTACGACCAGCTTTATGGATATGCCGAATGTGAATCCGCCGATCACCACCCGGCCGGCGTTGGCAGACAAGTACGCACTGGCCGAAGGTCGTTGCCATGCGAACTACGCTTTTTACTTCGGTGCCACCAATGACAACTTGGAAGAGATCAAAGCGCTGAAGCCTCACGAGACTTGCGGTATTAAGGCATTCATGGGCGCATCGACAGGAAGCCTGTTGGTTGACGACGCGCAGGCTCTGGACGACTTGTTCCGATTTGCGCCGGTGCTGGTGGTGACGCACTGCGAGGACTCGCCAATGATCTGGGCGGCTGAACGCGCCGCGCGCGATGAGTTGGGCGATGAAGTTCCGATCGCGATGCATCCGGAGATTCGCAGTGCAGCGGCGTGTTTGAAGTCGTCGGCACTCGCAACTGGCCTTGCGCGCGAGCACGATGCACGCTTGCATGTCCTGCACTTGACGACGGCCGATGAGATGCCTCAGTTCGCGCGAGGCGAGCGCTACGGTAAGCGCATCACCGCGGAAATTTGTATTCATCATCTGTGGTTCTCGGCCGATGACTACGAGGCACTCGGCACTCGGATCAAGTGCAATCCGGCGATCAAGGGAAGCGAACATCGCGCGGCGCTGCGTCAGGCCTTGGTCGACGGACGCCTCGATGTGATTGCGACAGATCATGCGCCGCATCTTGCCGATGAAAAGAATCGCCACTACTTCGCGGCCCCGGCCGGGCTACCTCTGACTGAGCATGCGTTGGTGGCGGCGCTGGATCTTGCCGACACGCTTGGCGTTGATACGCCGTTTATGGTCGACCGACTCGCCCACGCCTCAGCGGATCTATTCGGTATCACAGATCGTGGCTACCTGAGAGAAGGGTATTGGGCGGATCTTGTGATTGTTGACCCGGACGCGCCGTGGACGACACGCGACGCCGATGTACATTACAAATGTCAATGGACGCCGTTTGACGGCCACGAGTTTCGCCATCGTGTGATGGGTACTTGGGTCAACGGTGTGCATGCGTACGACGGCGAACGCGTTCTTGATGTGCGTGCAGGTGTGCCTCTGGTGTGCAACAGCGCGCGCGACGCGAATATCGTTCGACGTTAATCGGCACTGGCGGGGCTTCCCCGAGTGGCGCCACGGGAGTAAGCTTGGGGCAGGGATGAAAAACAATGGGGGGCAGATAGGCGCGAGCTGCGGGGGCGGTGCTGCGTTTGTCGAACTCGATGCAACCTACCGACACTGATCGACCCGAGTACTTTCACAAAGTGGTCGATTGCCAATGGGCATGCCCTGCACATACCAATGTGCCCGAGTACATCCGCCTGATCGCACAAGGTCGATTCAGCGATGCCTATATGGTGAATCGAGAATCCAATGTGTTCCCGGGCATCCTTGGCCGAGTATGCGACCGGCCTTGTGAGCCGGCTTGTCGTCGGGGCCGGGTTGAAGACCAGCCGGTCGCAATCTGCCGCCTAAAGCGGGTCGCCGCTGATCATCGTGACGATATTCGAGATCGTCTGCCGGTGGCGCCGCCGCAAAACAATGGCAAACGGGTTGCATTGATTGGGGCAGGCTGTGCGTCACTCACCGTGGCCAACGATCTCGCACCGCTCGGCTACGACATCGATCTTTTTGAGGCGCACGCCAAGCCAGGCGGGTTGATGCGGACCAATATCCCGCAGTTTCGACTGCCGCCCACCGTGCTCGACGAAGAGATCGGATACGTGCTCGACATGGGCGTAAACGCGCACTTCAACCATCCGGTCGATTCGCTGCGCTCGATGTTGGACTCGCGCGAGTACGATGCCGTTTTTGTGGGGACTGGCGCACCGAAAGGCAAAGAACTCTCTTTGCCGGGCAGGCACGACAGCGCGTCGATACATATCGGTATCCAGTGGCTGGAATCAGTGGCATTCGAACACACAAAGACGATTGGCAAACGCGTATTGATCATCGGGGTCGGCAACACCGCGATGGACTGTTGCCGAACGGCACTTCGTCTGGGTGCCGAGTCCGTCAAAGTCATGGCACGCAAGCCCCGTCAGTTTTTCAAAGCGTCAGCCTGGGAATTGGACGACGCTGAAGAAGAAAATGTCGACATTGTCGTCAACCATTCGCCGCGCGAGTTTGTGGTTGAGGATGGTCAACTGCGTGGCATGTGGTTCGACGAGATGGCCTACGAAACCGATGCTGACGGCAAGATCGATCGAGGACGTATCGTTGGCGAACAGTTTATTCCGTGCGATGACGTGATCTTGGCGATCGGCCAGGAAAACGCGTTCGATTGGATCGAGCGCGACATTGGATTGGAATTCAATCAGTGGGATTGTCCCGTGGTCGACGAAACGACTCTGATGTCGACTCGTCCGGGGGTGTTCTTCGGTGGCGACGCCGCGTTCGGGCCAAAGAACATTATCTGGGGCGTTGCCCACGGCCATGAAGCGGCGATTTCGATTCATCGGTACTGCTCGGGAGAAGATGTCGCGGAACGCCCAGCGCACGGCATGCATCTGGCCGCGCAAAAAATGGGCATCCACGAGTGGAGCTACTCGAATAACTACGATGCGAGTGAACGGCGATTGATGCCGCACGTCGATCTCAAGGAACGGTTCAAGAAGCTCGATATTGAAGTGGAGCTCGGGTTCAGTGCTGAGCAAACGCTCGCCGAAGTCGAGCGTTGCTTGAACTGCGACGTACAGACCGTGTTCAACGCCTCGCAGTGTATTGAATGCGATGCCTGCATTGATATTTGTCCGACCAATTGCCTGACCATGACCGAGAACGGCGATGAGGCTGACCTTAGGACACGACTCACCGCGCCTTGTGCGAATCCGGACGCACCGCTGTTTGTATCCGAAGACTTGCCGCAAACACAGCGTGTCATGGTCAAAGATGAGGATCTGTGTGTGCACTGCAGTCTGTGCGCCGAGCGTTGTCCAACCGGTGCCTGGGATATGCAGAAATCAACGTTGCTTCAGCCGCGCGCAGCAGACGCAGTCGAACCGCCGCGCTGAGTTAAGGCAGGCTAACGATGACCAGCGCAAACCCGATTATCAATGACGTCGTGATTCGCGTTGCGACTGTCAACGGCAGCGGCTCGGCGAGCGCCAATGGACTGTTGTTGAAAGCACTGTTCCGCATGGGGATTCCTGTCTGCGGCAAGAACTTTTTCCCGTCAAATATCCAGGGACTGCCCACCTGGTATCAGATTCGAGCAACAGGTGCAGGCTATCTTGCATCTGCTGATCGTGTGGATGTCATGGTCGCTATGAATGCGCAGACGTACGCACAGGATCTTGCAACGGTCGCTCCGGGCGGTGTGTTGATTTACGACAGCACCTGGCCGCGGCACCGCGATCTGCAGCGCGATGACGTTACGGTACTCGGGGTTCCGTTATCCCAGATGTGCAATGAGGCTTTCGATGGGGCGCGAGCTCGAGTGCTGATGAAGAACATCGCCTACGTCGGTGTGCTCGCAGCATTACTCGACATCGAAGTGGAAGTCATCGCAAATCTGCTGACCGAGACCTATGGCAGCAAGCCCGCGTTGGCGGAGGCAAATCAAAAAGCGATCATGCTCGGCCATGATTACGCCGTCGCGCACTTCAATTGTCCGATGCCGCGGCGAGTTAGCCGCGCCAATGCGACCGAAGGACATGTTTTGGTCGACGGCAACACGGCTGCGGGATTGGGCTGCGTCTATGCGGGTGCGACCGTCGGCGCGTGGTATCCGATCACACCATCCACCTCGTTGATGGATGCGTTCAGCGGCTTTTGTGAGCGATACCGTGTGGATCCAGAGACCGGTGAAAAACGCTTTTGTATCGTGCAGGCGGAAGACGAGCTCGCCGCGGTCGGGATGGTTTTGGGCGCGAACTGGATGGGCGCCCGAGCGTTTACACCGACCAGTGGGCCGGGTATTTCGCTCATGAGTGAATTTATTGGGTTTGCCTACTACGCCGAGATTCCGGCCGTGCTGTTTGACGTGCAACGCACGGGCCCATCCACTGGCATGCCGACCCGCACGCAACAGAGTGATCTCTTGAGCTGCGCGTACGCGTCGCATGGCGATACCCGGCAAGTCCTTCTGTTCCCCGCCAATCCTCATGAATGCTTCGAAATGGCGGTCACAGCATTCGATCTGGCCGAGCGCCTGCAGACACCCGTATTGGTTCTTTCGGATCTCGACATTGGCATGAACGACTGGATGGTGCCGGAACTCGAGTGGGATGAATCGTATTCGCCGGACCGTGGCAAAGTTCTCGATGCTGACGCGTTGGCTGCGGCGTCTGAGCGGTTCCAACGCTATCGCGATGCCGATGGAGATGCGATTCCCTACCGAACGTTACCGGGCGTGGATGCAAAAGGCGCGTATTTCACGCGCGGTTCCGGCCACAACGCGGCGGGTGGCTACACCGAAGACTCGGACGAGTACCGCGAAGTGATGGAACGTTTACTGCGCAAGTGGCAAACCGCGGCGACATTGGTGCCCAAGTCCGCGCTCGAACGTCGGCCGGGCGCTAGCGCCGGTATCTTGGCTGTTGGTAGTTCCGACTTTGCGGTACGCGAAGCGCTGGATCGGCTCCACGACGATGGTGTGGCGATGGACTACTTGCGGGTCAGAGCATTTCCGTTCGATGCGGCAGTCACCGAATTCTTGGAGCAGCATGAACGTGTATTCGTGGTGGAGCAAAACCGCGATGGCCAGTTGCGCAGTCTTTTGATGAGCGAGCTCGACGCCGCTCCCGAGCGATTGGTGAGTGTGCTGCACTACGACGGACAGCCGATTACCGCTCGCGATGTCGTCGATCCGATTTTGAATCTATTGGCGAAGGAGCGGGCAGCATGAGCTTTATTGCCAAACCCAAGGTGGCGCATCCAGGCCTACCGAGAAATCGTCACGGTTTGACGATGCGCGACTATGAAGGCGCGCTGTCGACGCTGTGCGCGGGTTGCGGCCACGATTCCGTGACAGCGGCGATCGTACAAGCCGCATTCGAGCTCGAATTGCCGCCGCATGGATTGGCGAAAATGAGCGGCATCGGGTGTTCATCGAAAACACCGGCCTACTTCATGAGCGGATCGCACGGGTTCAACTCTGTGCACGGTCGTATGCCATCGGTCACGACCGGTGCGAATGCGGCGCATCGCGATCTCGTCTACCTCGGGATCTCGGGTGACGGCGATTCGTTGTCCATCGGGATGGGACAGTTCGCGCATGTGATCCGACGCAATCTCAACATGACCTATTTGATCGAGAACAACGGCGTCTACGGCCTCACCAAGGGTCAGTTCTCCGCATCCGCAGATGTGGGATCCACAACCAAGCGCGGGGTTGCCAACACGCAACCGCCGATCGACCCGGTGTCAATTGCGCTGAGTTTGGGTGCAAGTTTCGTCGCGCGCGGATTTTCCGGTGACAAACAGCAATTGGTCCCATTGCTCAAATCGGCTCTAAAGCACCGTGGATTTGCGCTTTTGGATGTGATCAGCCCTTGCGTGACCTTTAACAACCACGAGGGATCGACCAAGAGTTATGCGCACAGTCGCTCGCATACATTGCCGGTGGTGCAGGCCGA
>JBCAZH010000010.1:11315-12568 GCA_038533155.1 Pseudomonadota bacterium
CGGTTAACGCAACAGTCGGAACGCCGCTCCGCGACCTGCCATTCGACGACCTGTGCCCGGGCAGCCAGAGCCTCGCCGAATTGCAGCAACGTTGGCGCTAGCTAACTAGAAGTAGACTTTCGCGCCAATCGTCCAGGTCGTTGTATCGTCAATGACTTGTACCCAAGGCCCGAGCGCCAGTGAGTCCGTCAGGAAGAAATCGAGACCGAGCGTCGCGATCTCTTCGTCGGCGGCATTGTCGAGATCCAAGCTCGCGAGTGAGCCATAGAGCTCGATGTCTTCGTGCACCATGGTTCGGATGCCGACCGACGTAAACACGCCGTCATCCTCATCTTCGAAAAACGGTGTTTCGAAGCGCGCGTCGGCGAAACCGAGTCGCAGCACAAGATCCGTGCGCGGGGTGATTGAGAAGTTGAAGCCACCACCGTAGACGGTGGTACTCACGTCGACGTTATCGTCAAATTCGAGGCGGTCATAGCTCGCGAACAGGTGGAACGCGCCGCCAACTTCCACGAGTCCATTCAGGACAAAACCATCGCCTTCCACATCGAAATCGTCGAATCCATCGTTGATCTCAACCTCTGACTCGGCGTATCTCAACTCCAGATAGTCATAGCTGAGCCGGTTGTCGTCGGCGACGGCGGCCCCGCTGGCCAAAGCCAGTGCTGCGGCGAAAACTGCGCAATTCTTCATTTTGAGGGTCTCCTGCTTACAGGGTCTTGCGATCTATGTTTGTTTCTCAGGGTCTAGATTAATCAGGCAAACTGAACGCAACCTGAAGCGTGCGAGTCGGGTAAACTAGCCGCCTATTTTCTGCTGGGCGATCGAATGCTGCGCACAGTCAAGGGCGTACTCGTACTCATACCCATCGTGCTCAATATCGTGTTTTGGTTCATACCGATCATGGTGTTTGCAGTCGTGCGATTGCTTTTGCCGTTTGCTGCGGTGCGGCGCTTTACATCGCGGGTATTGATCGCTTGCGGCGAGAACTGGATCAGCGTCAACAATTGGCTGGAGGACGTCACCCAGAACATCCATTGGGAGTTTCACGGCACCGACACCCTGCGCCGCAACGATTGGTATCTCGTGATGGCGAACCACCAATCGTGGGTCGATATCATTGTTCTGCAGCGCGCGCTCAATCGCCGCATCCCGTTCTTGAAGTTCTTCATTAAGCAGGTGTTGATCTGGATCCCGTTTCTGGGTCTCGCTTGGTGGGCGATGGACATGCCGTTTATGAAGCGCTATTCGCG
>JBCAZH010000010.1:12668-38132 GCA_038533155.1 Pseudomonadota bacterium
GAGGTTGTTGTGGATGTGCGCGAGCTTCCGGTTGAATCGTGGATGCAAGGTGGTGACTACCTGAATGATGAGGCGTATCGTCAGCGTTTTCAGACTTGGCTCGTCGAGTTATGGCGGGAGAAAGATGCTCGTATCGACGCACTGAACGAAGCGTCGCAGAGTCGGAGTTGAGTTTTAGGAACGAATGGTGAACCCACCGCAGTTTAGGATCGATCATCCTTATGCCTAATCGTAAAGCGTTGCGCGGCGCTGACATTCTTCGCGATTCATCACTTAACAAATCCACTGCATTCACGATGGAAGAGCGTGAGGCGCTTGGCTTGCGCGGTTTACTTCCGCCGACGGTCAACACACAGGATCAGCAGCTCCAGAGAGTGCTCGCGAGCCTACGTCGCAAGAGTTCGGATATCGAGCGCTACATCTCGCTGCGCGCGCTACAAACCCGCAGTCGCCCTCTGTTTTATCGATTGGTGATGGATCACATCGAAGAGATCATGCCGCTGATCTACACACCGACCGTCGGCGAGGCATGCAAAGAGTTTGCACACATCTTCCGCGCAGCTCGCGGATTGTATGTGTCGATAGATGATGCTGGCGACGTCGACAAATTGCTGGCGAATTGGGATGAAGAGGATATCCGGATCATCGTTGTGACGGATGGCGAGCGGATTCTCGGCCTTGGTGATCTCGGCAGTAACGGTATGGGGATTTCGATTGGGAAATTGGCCTTGTATACGGCCTGCGCCGGTATTCACCCCGAGCAAACTTTGCCGTTGGTTCTGGACGTCGGCACCGACAACGAGGAGCTCCGCGAGGATCCGTTGTACCTCGGCATCCCGCGGCCGCGCGTGCGTGGTGAGGCCTACGAGGCTTTGGTCGATGAATTTATTCAAGCCGTCGAAAAACGCTTTCCTCGTGCATTGATTCAGTTCGAGGATTTCTCGACACCGAACGCGCAGATGTTTTTGGATCGCTACCGCGACCAAATCCTGTGTTTCAACGATGACATCCAGGGCACCGCTTCGGTTGCGCTGGCGGGCATCATCGCGTCAACCCGTGTGACCGACGTGCCGCTGAAAGATATGCGCGTCATGTTTCTTGGCCACGGATCGGCGGCGACAGGGATTGCCGATCTGTTGGTCTCCAGCAAGATGGACGAGGGTCTTAGCGAGGCGGAGGCCTGTGACCAGATTCGATTTGTGGGTCGCGATGGAGTGATCACGCGCGATTCAGCAAAAGCGACCGGACCTCTTGAGCGTTTTGCGCCGGATTTACCGCCAGCGGACTTTAGTGCTGGGATCGAGCGATTCAAACCGCACGGTCTTATTGGGGCGACAGGCTCTCCCGGCACTTTCACCGAAGAGATCGTCAAGCAGATGGCGACGATCAATGAGCGTCCTGTGATCTTCGCATTGTCGAATCCGACCTCACGCGCCGAGTGCACGGCCGAACAGGCTTACCGGTGGAGTGATGGTCGCGCGCTGTTTGCCAGCGGCAGCCCGTTCGCACCCGTGAAACTGGGCTCCAAGACGCATTGGCCGGGGCAGGGCAACAACGCGTACATTTTCCCGGGCGTGGGTCTCGGGGCGGTTGCGATCGGTGCCACTCGAGTGACCGATGTGATGTTCCTGGAGGCGGCGCGTTGTTTGGCGAATCTGATTCGCGACGAGGATCTTGCTGTGGGTACGCTCTACCCGCCGCTGACTCAGATTCGCGATGTGTCGTTGGCGGTCGCGGTTTCGGTAGCCGAGCGTGCCTACACTGATAACCTCGCCACGGTGCCGCGGCCTGATGATCTTAGCGCTTTCATCGCTGAGACGATGTACGACCCGACCTACTGATGCAGCTGTGGTGGCTGTATGTCGTCAGGAGTGCGGACGGTAGTCTGTACACTGGCATCAGCACCGACCCTACCCAACGGTTGCAAAAACACGAGTCCGGCAAAGGCGCTCGAGCGCTGCGCGGGCGTGGACCGCTCGAGCTGGTGGCACAGTGCCAAGTCGGTGATCGTGGGGCCGCCAGCCGGGCAGAATACGCGTTCAAGCAGCTAACGAAAGCAGATAAAGAAACGACGCTGGCCGGCGGCAACAAGGCGCTGCTGGCGTTCGCAAAGCGCTACGTCGATGACCCGTCGGATTGATCGTCGCTGACATTTTCCTGGTCGGTACGCAACAGCGTTGCGAGCTCGGCGGCAGCCTCGTGCACCGTCTGAATCATCGCCTTCTCGTCGTGACGATAGGCGCTTTGTTTTCTTAGGTACGCCTCGTCGTGTTGCAAGAAAGTCTGTGTGACACGTTCGGCGCGCTCTTGCGAATAGCCCATCATCTGCAGCAACGACTCCGTCGTTTTTAAACTGGAGTACAGTGTGTCGCGGATCGGATTCTCGATGCCGAGTTCCATCAACTGATGCGCGTGGAATCGATTCCGGGCGCGCGCCAAGATCTTGAGGTGCGGGAAGTGTTTGCGGATGACCTTGGCCGCCTCAACGGATTGCTCGATATCGTCGATAGCGAGGATCAGGTACTTCGCTTCCTTGGCACCCGCCGCTTCCAGCAGGTCCTCGCGTCTTGCATCGCCGAAGTAGACTTTGTTGCCGAAACGGCGCACGACATCCACCTGTTCGGGGCTGGATTCCAAAGCGGTAAAAGGAATGCCTTTACTGCGCAAAATTCGGCCGATGATTTGACCGAAACGACCGAAGCTGACGATCAGAATGTCCGGGTGGTCGTTATCGATCGTGTCGTACGAAGGCGGCTTACTGGTCGCGCTGCGCTTCAGCCACGCGTCCGCAGCGATCATAACGAGCGGAGTGAGCGCCATCGAGACGCTGACCACAACAATCAGGAAGTCCGCCAAATCTCGGGTCATAACACTTTCGCTGACCGCAGCGGTAAACAGCACAAAGCCAAACTCACCGCCTTGCGACAGAATCAGTCCGAGGCGAAGTCGTTCGCTAGGTTCCATCTGGAAACGGAACGCGAGCAGCATCAAGATGATGGTCTTGACCGTCATCAACGCGACGACCGCGATGACCAGCATGCCGGCTTGTTCAACGACCAACGATAGATTCACGGACATGCCGACCGCGATAAAGAACAGCCCGAGCAGCAGTCCTTTGAAGTTCTCAATATCGACTTCGAGTTGATGGCGGTACTCGGAATCCGCGAGCAGCATGCCCGCGATGAAGGCGCCGAGCCCCATCGATAGACCGACCTTGTACATCAGCGTCGCTGCGCCGATGACGACCAGTAGCGAGACGGCCGTTAAGAGTTCACGAACGTCGGTGCCCGCAACGACTCTCAAAATCGGACGCAAAGCGTAGCGACCGCCCACCACCAGCACCACGATCGCGCCGATTGCTTTGCCGATTGCCATCCAGTCGATACTCATGCCTTCGGATGCCGCCAGCAGTGGCATCAAAGCGAGCATTGGAATGACGGCCATATCCTGGAACAGCAAGACCGCAAACGCGGAGCGGCCATAGCGCTGAGCGAGTTCTTGTCGCTCTGCCAGTAGCTGCATCGTAAAGGCCGTAGATGACAAGGCGAGGCCATAGCCGATGGCGACTGCAGCCCGCCAATCGACACCGACCGCAACGACCAGTCCGGCGAGCGCCGCGCCCGTGATGAGCACCTGGAATCCGCCCAGCCCAAACACCGCTTTGCGCAGCAGCCAGAGGCGCGAGGGCTGCATTTCTAAGCCGATGATAAAAAGCAGGAATACGACGCCCAGTTCGGCGAAATGCAGGATCGTGTCGACGTCCGTGATCAGTTTCAGGACCGATGGTCCGATGATCACGCCGGCAAGCAGATAGCCGAGTACTGACCCAAGACCGATCTTTTTGGTCAGAGGCACGGTAACGACGGCGACCGCCAGGTACACCAAAGCTTCAGTTAGGAAATTCACGCAGCCTCCCGGCGCTTTGCTACCGAAGAGTCTAGCGGAGTATGAAGCCTAACGCGCTATCCGTCGGCATCAGGATCGATGCCGAGTTTTCGCAAGCGATGCTTGCGAATGTCGAGAACGCTTTATTCGGTCACGCGGTACGGGAACACCCAGGTCTCGCCGGTAGTGTTTCGAACGTTGATGCGATAGGCGCCAGGCGTGGCTGCTGCACCGCGCAGCAACACGGTCAGTTCACTGCCGTCGACGCTCTTGAGGTTCGAGACTGTTGAGATCAAATCGCCTTCGCCATTCAGCACCGTGGCTTCGTAGGTGTCCTCGACGGCCATGCCGAGATCCAGTGCGAGTAACACCTCAGTGGCGCCGCTCAGCGATACGTCAACACCTTCATCAGCGCCACGAGTCGGCTCCAAGTAGGCCAGCGTGACGTTGCCGGTGCCGAGTGGCTGCTCTGTTTGGACGGATGATCCGATCGCCATCACTGCAATCGCTGCAACTGCGAAGAATGAGGCGGCTGCACTGTAGACCGGCGAGGTGAACAGGCGATGCAATGCACTCTTGCGTTCGCGAGCCTGCTGTAGGGATGCCACTTCACCCGCCGGCGCTGCAGTCTGTTTCACCTGCTTCATCAGGCGCTCGCTGAGATCGAGTTCTTCCATCGTCTCCGGGCAGCCCGCGTAAAAGTCCTCGAACGCCATCGACTGCTCTTCGGTGAGCTGGTTCATCAAATAGCGATCCACCAGATTGTGCTCGACCACCATGTGTCGGGTGATCCGATCAAAATTTTCCATGAGTTAGTCCTCGTCGCGCCGGGAGATCAAATCTGCCGCTGCGGCATGCGCACTGGATTCCAGTAGTGCGCGGAAACGTTTTTTCGCGCGGTACAACACGCGGTTGAAGTGTAGGTCGGTCAAATCCAGCGCACTGCAAATGCTGGCTTTGTCTTCCTGTCGCAAATAGAAGCGAATCAAAATGGCTCGATCGCGCTCCGGTTTGAGCTCTTCGAGCAGCTCGCGGACCGCTGTCGCCTCTTGGGCATCGTTGGTTTCGCTGAACTGCGTTGATGAGACCGTGTCTGCCGATGCGTCGATCGCGTCACTGTCGGTGTAGGTGCGTCGACGCTGCGAGCGACGAATCTCGCCGATCAGCAGGTTCCGACCCGTGCTTTGGATAAAGCCTGCCAGTTTCTCCGGCTCGTTAATGCCGCGATCCCGCAGTCGTTCGATAACCACACGAAACACGTCCTGGTGCAGGTCTTCTGCAAGATCGGCATCGCCTGCCCGGCGACGCAGCATGTACAGCAACGGCCGACTGTAGCGCACCACGAGCTCCTGCTCGGCGCTACGATCACCGTCGGCGATCCGTTCAGCGAGGGCGCGCGCAACCGCGCCTTCGTCGTTGGACAATAAATCCCCGGAAGCACCCGATTCGGTGCGATCCGACTCTCTCCCCTTCATGGGGCCATATTCTGGCAGAAGTCGGACTGGCAGTCTGTAGACGTTGTTTCGCATCGTGCGCTCCGGGGATAGTGTCATCCGTTACTAGCTAGGTGTCGCAAGGTTACGAGGGATCCCACCCATCGTCGCCTTCCCATCCTCCTTGCGGAGGATTTCGCTTGTGCGCTGACGTGATCACGTTGCAGGCCTTGCCTTGCTTCACGCTCATTTCAAACGTGGTTTTGTCGATCAACGTGCCGCTTACCGTCCCGGTCTGGGCACAGTAGGTGCCAGTCGCACCGTCCCAAAGCCGTTCGTTCTCCGGTTTGGCTTTGCTGCGTTGGCGAAACTGGACTGTGTTGTCCTTATCGACGCAGATAAACAATAGATCACCGACTTCCATCGGAACTTGTTCCCCCGGCTCATTGGTCACCTTTCGGACCAGCCAAACCCAATCATAGGTCTCTCTAGCTGTGATCGATTTTTCTTCTTGAACCATGCGATACCCCTTTCCGTTCGCTCTTTGATGTCAGCGGTGGCTGACGTACACCTGCGCGCCTCAATTGCACGCTTATTCGAATCTTCTGCTGTCACGCGAATTGGCTTTATCCCATCGACGGTCAATTCAAGGGTCGCCAATCACCGTGTAGGGTGAACGCGGACCAATAGTAGGGGTCGCGAAAGCGCCGGTTCTGCCGCAACTTGACCTTGGCGGCCGCTAGGGCGGCGTCTGGGGCCAGTCCATCGCGCAACAAACCCGTGTAGAAATGCTCCATAAGCTCCGCCGTAGCGCGGTCAGATGCCGGCCAAAGGCTCGCAACTACGCGTCGCGCACCGGCATACATAAACCCTTGGGTGAGACCAAGCAGCCCCTCGCCCGCCAACTCACGACCTAGGGCCGTGTCGCAGGCGGATAGCGTAACCAGCTCCGCGTTCATTCTGAGTTCGTAGACGTCTCGCAAACCCACGAAGCCGGGGGTCGATTTTCCTGTTTCGTCAAATAAGGAGAACATCACACCTGTGCGCGCTGGGGTTTCGTCGTCCGCGAAACCATGTGTTGCTAGATGAACAATCGATGCGTTTTCGAAATCATCGGACTGCAGCGCCGTCGTGTTCGCCGAGAAACCCGAAAACGCGGTTACTCTTTCCGGCGTGAGTTTCATTAGGACTTCGGCTTCCCTTGCGCTGAGTCTCAGTCGGTTGAGCGAATTTGCCTCCGCGCTCGCGTCGGGTGCTTGCTCGGCAAGCCTCGGGTCGGAACTGCCGAACACAGGATCAGCTAGGGTGAATACTGCACCGTCCGACTCCCGGATCTTAGCTCTGCTGAGTGCAAGTGCAGTCAGAGACGGCTGGTAGCTCACCGCCTTGCCCAACAGCAAAGGGGTTTCGCTTCCGGAGACCAACAGTGCATCGAACGGGAGGTAGTGCAACGGTCCGTCTGCGACGATGGAAACTCGCGCTGAGGTGCGAAGTTGCTCCGCGAACGGGCTGAGAAGGACCCGGCCTGCGGTCAGCAAAGACGCTTCCGACCGCCCGCGCCGCTTGAGTGTGGCATGCAGCTCAAGAGCGAGATCCCGAAGCGACGCCTTGTTGGGGAGTTCAGCAATCTTCAGCGAGTCACCACTGATCAACCAAACGTACGAGCGTCGCTCACCCAGAAAATACTGCAGCACCAACGTGCCCGGATCGAGAGTAGCCTGTAGTTCGGCGGTAGACAGCGAGATATTGCGTCGCGTCGCGCTAAACCTAGGATCGAATGTTGTGATTTCGGCATCGAGAGCATCCAGGCGCGTCAACAAATCGGCGATGGGTTGGTTTCCCCGTCCCCGAAGGCGAGCCTGTTCCCGACGGTTTATCTCGGCACGCAAGTCCGCGCGTTCATCGAGTAGTTCCTGCGGCGCATCGACCGGAGGAGCGGCATTGCCTTTTTGCAGCACATCGATCAGGGTCTGCGCCCGATAGCGTTCGGCGGCCTCCAACGCTGCTGCGATCTTCCCCTGTGAAGCTTTGATATCAATAGCCATAGCGTAGGCATCCTGCACGGTTGCCTGGTAGCTGGCGCGCAGCTCAATTTGCTGAATGTCACCGCGCAATGCTTCGATCTGGCTGATTGCCGCTTCCGAATCGGCAAGTGCTCCGGCCGTGTCGCTTTTCTTCTCGCGGGTTTGAGCTCTTAGCGCCAGCGATTCGGCAAGACGAAGAAAATTGTCTGTAGCTTGGCTGTTATCGACTGCGGCGTTTGCGAGGTCGAGTGACGCGTCTGTTCGGCCAAGTGAGAGCTGGGCGCGAGCTGCTAAAATAATTGCCCCGATTCGTTGGTTGTCAAACCGCTGGTCAGTCAATATTTCGTCAATGAGCGGTTCGATCATCTGCAATGCTCTCGCCGAATCTCCAGACTCGTGAAAATTGCTTGCCTGGAAAATCAGGAGGCGGTTCTTCAAATCCAGGTCTGTCGACGATTCCGAGAGCTGAATCAGTTCTTCTACCACCCTAGCGGTAGAGTCAAACTCACCGAGGTACCCAAGCGCTCTGGCCATGGTTAGACCGGTCCGGAGTCTTGCTCGTGGGTTTAGTGTGCGAGAAATTTCAAACGCCCGCTGTGCTAGATCCGCAGCTTGTCGATAAGCGCCCATACGACCGTACGTGATCGCCATATTATTCAACGTGGAAACGATCTGCGGTTTGTCATCGAGCGTTTCCAAGATTTCAAGAGATTCAGTCAGCAGCGCGAACGACTCCTGAAAGCGACCAAGTCGTCCGAGCTCAAGGGCATTGGTGCGACACAACCGCGCACGCAATCGACTTCTCGGTTCTAACGATGGATGCGTTACTGCCTGGCTAAGAAACTCCAAGGCCTCTCGTGGCTTTCCTCGCAGCGAGTATGTGCCCCCAAGGTTGTTAAGGATCTCAATCTCTTGAGCTGAATCCCCGACTCGCCGTGCCGCGCTTAGCAAGCGCGCGTAGCAAACTTCCGCTGTTTCGAGAGCCCGGCGCCGAAAATGCAGAAAGCAAAGATTCATTTCGATCGGGCTCACCGCCCGATTTTGGTAAGAATCGGTTAAGAGAATCGCGGCTTCCTGCAGGTTTCGTTCGGCGTCATCCGTTTCACCTCGCTCAGCCATGTTCAACCCAAGCGAGTTCTTTGCCTGGCCTCGCTCCCACGTGCTAGCGATTTGGTTCGCGTCGTTCACGGCCTGCGACGCCGCACGTTCAGATTGCTGATATTGGTCCAATCGGTAATACAAAGCCGCCGACATCAGCCATCGCGCGACGGAAGCAGAGTCCAGCTCCCCAAGGGCCTCCCACTGCTCGGCCAACGCGAGGCTGCGAACAGCGCGCTCGCGGACTTTGCGATCGGTCTCCGCATCGAATGTAGTTAAGAGTTCGGATTCAGCCTTCAGCAGGCTGTCGGGCAAGTCCGCAGCGTCAATGACATTGAGATGAATCTCCCCCTTCAATGCTCGCCTATCGACCACCTCGGGCGTCAAGGTAATCGATAGCGGTTGGTCCGATTCGATCGGATACAGGAGAAGTTGCTCGTCCGATGCCGGCAGCGTGACGGTGGAATTGCCGACACCGTCGATTGCCAGTCGCGTATTGCAAAACCGGTCTGCCTTGCCGAGCAGCCAACGTCCGGCAGGGAGGGTGACGGTGACCGATTCATCGTCCGCGATCACCAGAGGTTTCGTAGATAAGTCATGCGGCTCGGCGAAAGCGTTGGGTGTGACGATGCTCCCCAGCAGGCACAACGGCACCCACCAGAGGTTGTAGCGTCCCCAGAGGCCGCACTTTGCCTCGCTCACACACCCCATAATGGCATGGTCGCATTCGGACTCGGGGGTCGCAAGCGCTTGTGCGGCTTCCCTTTTCTGTCCGGTCGGTGCCAGAATAGCTGCCCGTTAGCCCAGTACCTGAATTCTATGACCGTCGAACGCATCCTCGCTTTGCTCGCTTGTTTCGCCGTATTGACCGGCTGTGGCGACAAAGAAACGGCTGTGGAGCCTGCTGATGCCAGCAGTGAGCGCCCAGCGGAGCCAGTCGAGCAGGCTCAAGATCAAGAGGACTCGTCGCTCCGCGAGCCATTGGCCGTCGCGGGCGAAATGTTCGCCTACAGCGAGACGGAGGACGATCTGATTCGCGGCTATTTCGCGTTCCCAGAGACGATGGTAGAACCGCTACCCGCCGTGATCATGATCCACGAGTGGTGGGGTCTGACCGACAACGTCAAGGCGGCGGCAGAGCAGCTTGCGGCGCAAGGCTTTATGGTCCTCGCGGTGGATTTGTACTTCGGCGAATCAACAGACGACAACGCCAAAGCGGGTGCATTGTCGAGGCAGCTGCTAGAAAACATGGAGGCGGGCGACGCGAACCTGGCCGCCGCGGTGACGTTCCTCAAGGAAGTCGCTGGTGCGCCGTCAGTGGCGGCATTCGGTTGGTCCCAGGGCGCCCAATGGGCAGTGCGCTGTGCACAGAAGAGCGGCGAGGGCATTTCGGCGGTGGTTTCCTACTACGGTCAGCCAGACTCCCAGCCTGAGGCCGTCGCATCGCTAATGGCGCCGGTGTTGGCGATCCACGGTGGACGTGATCGCTCCATTCCAATGGCGGACGTGAGAGCGTTTCGCGATGCGGCCATCGCACTCAATAAAACCGTTGAAATCATGGTCGAGCCAGACGCCGTGCATGCGTTTGCAAGCCCGGGCGATCGACGCTTCAACGAGGATTACGCCAATCGAGCGTTCGACCGTGCTGTTGGCTTTCTACGCGAAAACCTCTTGATGCCGGCTGCCGCTCAGTAAATCAGACTGGTCAGTTTTCGCCGCCCCTGCTGCACGAGTGCATCGCCGGCGCCCAGGAAATCAAATACGTTGAACAGGTGTTGACGGATCACGGGCCGCTCGTCGGTCGACCCCGCACCGAACAACGCCAGAAGCGTGTCGATGGATGATCCTGGGTCGCCTGATACTGCGAGCTGCAGAGCGTTTCGAATCGACTCTGGTGTGTCGCTGCCGTCAGCCGCATCTCGGTTGATCGCAATCTCGGCGCGCAGTGCGCCGACTTCGGGGCTTCGGTCCTGCTCATCCGGCAAGTCTCCCAGTCTGTCGAAAGCGGCGTCGAAATGGCGTAGTGCCAACTCCGTACGCGCCAAGTCGATCTTCAGGCTCGCGTTGTCCGGGTCCTGGGCGAGCGCCTCGAGCAGTTGCTGATGCGCGGTTTCATGATCTCCGGCCAGCAGTGCTTCGTTGTTGGCTTCCGGCGCTTCCGGTTCGGCCGCCGAAAGATAAGGCTCGATCACCCGCACCAATTCCTGCTCCGGCTGCAGTCCGATGATCTGTTCGACAGGTTGGCCGGCATGGAACAGCACCAACATGGGAATGCTCCGCACACCGAACGCGCCCGCAAGCGCCTGTTCCTCATCGACGTTGACCTTTGCCACGACGAACTTGCCTTGGTAGCGCGCGGTCAGGCTCTCGAGCATTGGCGCAATCTGTTGGCATGGGCCACACCAGGGTGCCCAGAAGTCGATCAACACGGGGACCTGCGCGTTCACCACGCGGGCCTCGAAATCTTGCGCGGTAACGTCAAAAACCCAAGGATTGGTCTCGTCTGGCGAAGTCATCGGTATGTCCTTTCCATCTGTCTCCACTAAAGGTGGGACCGGTTTTCGCGAACTCAACGGCTAAAAGTGTGTCGGGGCCGGATGGACTGGGGGGATAGTCCATGCTGTAGGCGTCTGACTCGGGGTCAGACCCGGCCCCTTCACGAACGGCATCACCAAGGGGGGGAAGGTGATGCCGGTGTCCGCCACGCCTCGTCGCGGCGGACCGGGGGGTGTCAGGCGCGCTCATTCAGAGGGGGGGGAGAAGAGCGAGCGCACCTGACTTTTCGAACGCGATACGCGCTAGCGAGCATCCTCCGCGACCAGCGAACTGCGCTTCGGCCCGAGAATCGCTTCTAGTGCGATTTTCGATTCGGTTTGCAGGTCTTCGCCGGCGCGTTCACCGATGGCTTCGACCGAGACGCTAAGATGCGCCCGAAAGTCGATGACGTCGGTGGAGTAGCCGCGCACGATGACCTCATCCATGGTCGTCTCTGATGTTTCGGCCATGGCAGGGGCATGTAGCGCGCCTACAGTGGCGAGAACGATCGCGGACGTTAAACGTCGCCATGCTCTTTGCTTCATGTTGCTACCTTCCTTTTCAGTGGTTGCTGTCCGACGAGGGTCGGGCATACCAACAACCTGTTCTGTACATACCTATTGCAGAGGTCGTGCCAACTTCTGACCTCAATAAAATCAGATACTTAAGTCTTGACTGACGTTACGAATTCTCGTAAGTTACGATTTATCGTAAAATTTTTCGCGAAAATTCGTAAATGACATCACCTACCGAAGCACCGGGTTACCAGTTTCTGTTCCGGCGGTTGCCCATCATGGTGGCGGCGCTGGATGGTCGTGGGTTCTTCATCGATCAGAGTGATGCGATGATCAATCGCCTCGGCTACGCCCGTGAGGAACTGACCCAATTGCGGCCCGTGGATATTGCCGACCCGGATTCCATTCGACGCATCAATCAAGAGTTCTTGCCGCAGCTGCGTCGTACGGGGTCTGTCCGAGACGTACCGGTTGTGTTCCTAAATCGCAACGGCGATCCGGTGCGATTAATGACCAGTGCTGAAGTCGAGCGCGACGATGAAGGCGTGTATCTGCGAACGTTGGCGATTTATCGGGATATGGACGAAGCGGCGGAGTTGGAGGCGCGATACTCGGCGATGTACCGTGCGACGCCCGCGATGCTTCACATCGTCGATCCGCAAGGGCGAATCACGGATGTCAGTGACCACTGGCTGAGCAAGCTAGGATACGAGCGCCACGAGGTATTGGGTAAATCCATTCTTGGCTACCTCAGTGCAGCAAATCGCGATCGAGTGGGCGGACAAGCGCAGCTTGAGAAGATAATCGCGGCCGGAAACGTCACCAATATCGATCGGGAGATGGTCACGCGGGATGGTCGAGTTCTTGAGCTAACGATGTCGACAATCTCCGAGCGCAACGCGAGAGGCGAGGTTGTCCGAATGCTCGTGGCGTCGAAAGATGTGACTGAGCGCAATGTTGCCGAGCGTGCGCTGCGCGCCGCGTTCGAGGAAAACGCCCGTCTTCGCCAGGAGCTGGAAGCCGAGCGCGACTACCTGCGCGCCGAGTTCAATGAGTCACTGCGGTTCGGTGAGGTTGTCGGCGCAAGCGACCCGCTGCGTGCCATGCTCGCAAGAGTAGAGGCCGTTGCGGCGACGCCCGCCAGCGTGCTGATTCTCGGCGAGTCCGGCACGGGCAAAGAGTTGGTCGCTCGGGAATTGCATGCCCGTAGCCCGCGCAATGGCGAGGCGCTTGTCAAAGTCAATTGTGCGTCTATCCCCGAGGAGTTGTTCGAGAGTGAATTCTTCGGCCATGTGAAGGGCGCGTTCACGGGCGCACATCGCGATCGCATCGGACGGTTCCAACTGGCCGACGGTGGCACGATCTTCTTGGATGAAGTGGGCGAAATCCCGCTGGATCTGCAAGGCAAGTTGCTGCGTGTGCTGCAGGAGAACGAGTTCGAACGGGTCGGGGAAGACCGGACCCGGAAGGTGGACGTTCGAGTCATCGCAGCAAGCAACCGAGACTTGCAGGAGGCGGCGCGCAATGGTGAGTTTCGCGAGGACTTGTACTATCGCTTGAGCGTATTCCCGCTTTCGGTACCACCGCTGCGCGAGCGGGATGATGACGTCATTTTGCTAGCACAACATTTCTTGAAACAGAGTTCTCGAGAGTTTGGTCGTCCGACCATGCAGTTGACGCAGAAGCAGGCGCAGCAGCTCCGTGACTACCCTTGGCCGGGCAACATTCGGGAACTCAAAAACGTGATCGAACGCGCGGTGATCCTCTCAAAGGACAGTCATCTACGATTGGATTTGTCGTTGCCACCGGAAGAGGAGACCGGGACTTTCGCTGCGGTTGAACTGCCGGAGATTGCGGTTTCCGTCCCCGACGACGAGGAGACGGTTTTGACTGAGGGCGAATTGCGAGATCTGGAGCGCAACAACACGCTTCGTGCACTCGAGCGCTCGAAATGGAAAGTGTCGGGGGACGGTGGTGCTGCCGCGATGCTCGGTGTCAAACCGAGTACGCTCAGCGATCGGCTTCGAGCGTGGGGAATCGAACGACCGCGCCGCCGCTAGGTTGCGACGGGCGCAACGACGATCAGAGGTCCCTCGGATACCACAACGCCGCCACGTTGCTCGAGTGTGATTGCGAACACAGTCGGTTCCGAAACCGGCAGCTTCGCATCGATCGGGATCACGATCTCACCGGTGCTTGCCATGATGTCGAACACGCCGCCATCGACCGGTTCGGCGTCACGATCCGGATCGACGATCCACAGCTGATACTGACGTGCTGCCGAGTCATTCACCGGCATGTTCGCCAATCGCATGTATCCTTGCTGCAGCTGATCGTTCCAGATGACGTCGCCGGTGACTCGCTCGAAACCGGGCTGATCGGGTTGCCGCCAAGTTGCTGAAATCGTGCCGACACGTGCTAATAACTCGTCAGCGCTCAGCACTCCCGTCGGATCCGGTGCGATCTCGACTTCGGCTACTTCGGGCGGTGCCTCGGGGGCGACGTCAGGGGTTGAGTCGCGACCGAACAGCATCGCCAACAACAAGCCGGCTGCGACGACCCACCCGGCATTGGCAAACCAACTTGGGCTCTGCCGTTCGGTGATGACTGGCTCACGCCCCTGCCGCGCCTTTTGAATGCTGGTGACATTGGCGCTGCGGGCCTCTGCCGCGGCTCCAGTCAGGTGTTGTGCCGCGTCAACCTCAATCCGACGCTGCAAATGTGCCGGCATTGGCTCGTTCTTGGCGCCAGCCAGCAGCGGTGCCGCCGCGGCCAACTCTAAAGACTCGCAGAGTCCTGCCGGATTCTGCGCATCGAGTTCCTGGCACAGCGCGCGCAATGCATCGTCGTCATCGGGCAGCGCGGTGAACGCGTCTGCCGGTGACGTCAGCACGCGTTCGATCAGCTCGTCGAGATGTGCTTCGTATTGTTTATCACTCATGACGCCGTCCCCGTGGTCATGTCCTCGCCCAGCTGCTCTCGCAGTGCTAACAGTCCGCGCCGGATGTGGCTCTTTACTGTGCCTAGGGGCAGCCCCATTTTGTCTGCAATGGCTCCATGTGACATGCCGAGCCAAGCCGACAAATGCAGGGCTTGTTGTTGTTCTGGTTTCATTTGTGCCATGGCCGCGGCCACGCGCGCAACATCTGTGCCGACCTCGGCCGCGTTTTCCGCCGACGGCGCTACGCTAAGCGTGTCGTCGAATTCCTCTTCGACCGGCTGGCGGTTGTGCCGGCGCAGTCGATCGATCAATCGACGCCGCGCAAGCATCGCGACAAAGGTCGCTTCACTGGCCTTGGTGGCATCAAAGCGGTCCGCAAACCGCCAAATCTCGACGAAAATTTCCTGTACGGCGTCTTCCGCATCGCTTTCATTCGGCGTCAAACGTCGAGCGAGTGACCAGACAAGTCCACCGTATTGATCCAGGCATTCCGTGACGGCACGCTGGTCGCCTGCGGCGATGCGTTGCAACACGCTCGGTTTGAGTTGTGTATTCACAGGACTCCTTTGATCCGACTGAACCACCTTGGTGGGTGGCGAGGCGGCATGGAGCCGCTCTACCGTCGCGCTGCGACGGTAGAGCGTTCCCGTGCGGTTTGCAACAGCACCAACCATAGCTCAGTGGTTGGTGGCCTGCATCATGTCGCCACGAAGTTCGCTACGCACGTCATCCAACGCATAGCGCAACGTCCATGCTTGCTGACGCGTCGAGCGTTGGTTGTCTGCGCGCGCGAGGCTGCGCTCCAATCGCATGCGGGAGGCATCGGAAATCATGTCCTCCGACGCAAGTGACACAAGCGACTGCGCCGCTATGCGATAAACCGCGGCGGTCGCATCGGTGTTGCCGTGATTGAACAGCGGCACACCCTGGTCGATCGCTGCGTTGATGATCGCCAATGACGGGTTCGCTTGACGCTGCATTTGACCCGTCTGCTCCGGCGGCAAGATTACTTGATCGATCACGTGCACAACGCCGTTGCTCGCTTTGATATCGGTAGCCACAATCTTCGCGTTTTGGATATTGAAGCCGCCGCCGGTCTGACTGATCGTCGCGGGGATCTCGGCCAACGTGTCGACCTGAATGCCATCGGCCAATGCGTCACTGCCGACCGCACCGGCAAGCACATGGAACTTCAAAATCGTGGTAAGCGTGTCACGGTTCTCTGGCTGCAGCAGCGATTCAACCGTTCCTTCCGGCAGTGCCGCGAATGCTTCATCCGTCGGCGCAAACACGGTAAACGGTCCGCCGTTGGCCAGCGTGTCTGCTAGACCGGCGGCCTTTGCCGCAGCGATTAATGTATTGAATTGGCCGGCGCCAGCAGCAACCTCGACGATGTTGCCGGTGGTCATCTCGCCTTTCTCATGATGCCCGGCTTGGGCGGTAATGGCTGCGCCGAGCGCCATGGATCCGATCAGTGCAGCCGCACCGCGGAATCGTTTTGTCAAACTCATGTCTGTCTCCATACAACAATTTAGGGGCAACCCGGCGCCAGGTTGTCTTGTTGTTCGTGGAGATTGAGCGGCCGGATGCGCTTGGCCTAAAAATTGTGATGGAGTCCTAAGTTGAAAGTGACGTCGGGCGCCGATTCGACCTTGATGTCTTCTGTGACCGAGATGTGCAATCGCCACTGTCGATTGAGCCGGATTTCACCGCCAGTCACCAACCACAACGCGGGCGAACCCAGTATGTCTAGGTCACTGTCGCTGATGGCGCCGTGTCCTTCGATGCGGCCGCCGAGTTCAATACGGCGATTGACTCGGTATCGCACTTCACCGTGGGCGACCCACGTCAAACGGCTCTGATCAATCAGGTCAAGTTCGCTGTTGCCCAGTGCGACCACTCCGACACCACCTCGCCACGACCAGCCTGGCGACTCAGAAATCGGCGGCTGCCAGAGTAAGTTCAGTCCGACATCGGTTTCCCCGCTACCAGACAGATTGCTGAGGCTACCGGTCGGCAGTTTGACGTGGCCTGCCAGCGCCCAGGTGCCGGAGTCGCCCAATTGCCGCTGGACGCTCAGAGTGAGGTCGCCTGTGCCTTGCCGGCTACGCGTGAAGTCGAGCCGCTGCACACCCGCTTCATCGTACTGAAACTGCAATTGGTCTTTTTCCACCGTGTCACGGATGCCATCTGGCAACCCGAATGTGGCGTGCCAGTCGTCAATGAACCCATCGAGCGTGCCGCCCGAATGCCACCAGTGGGACAGTCCCGCGCCCACCGACCAGCGTCCGTTGAGCTGATGCCGCCATTCCAGGCGCGCCCTCGACGACTCGCCGTCCAGGAGAATGCTCGCGTTCTCAGAATTCTCGCGCGCTGAGTGACTCGCGGTTTGCCAATGCAGGCTCACCCCGTTTCCCGGTGCGATGCCGTCGCTGTCTAGAAGAAACAGGGCCGATACGGGCGATAGGTTTGGGTTCGATTCGAACAGCGACTGACCGGCCGCGTTCGATGCGCTAGTCAGGCCGAAAGTTGCGATAAGCGAAGCGATCGCGAGTGACTGTGTTTTGTGGGTGGCTTTGCGCATAATGATTCGATGACAAATGTATCGAGCTCGACCGGTCGCGTGATGCGATTCTACCCCACCGCACCACGTCTCTCCCACGGTCTCATCGTCATCGTTTTGTGTCTGTTATCCAGCACAGCGCTCGCGGCGCTGCCGGAGCCGGTCCTCAGTGTCCTCGACCGATACGAGCTGGATGCGGATGATCTCAGTCTGCTGATCCAACCGGTGGGCGGCGGCGATGTGGTGATCGAACACAACACAGAGACGCTGCGCAATCCGGCGTCGACGATGAAGTTGGTGACCACGATGGCGGCACTCGATGTGCTGAAGCCGAATTATCAGTGGACGACGGACATCATTCTGCTCGGCGAGTTGGACCGATATGGCGTCCTGCACGGCGATCTCGCCATTCGAGGCGGCGGAGACCCCTACCTGGTCGAGGAATCGATAGGGCGGTTAGTTGCCGAGATGCGCCGTCGGGGTCTGCAGCACATTACTGGCGACATCCTGTTGGACGACAGCGCATTCTCGTTACCACCATCGGACCCGGGCGAGTTTGATGGTGAGCCGCTGCGCGCCTACAACGTTGCGCCGGATGCGTTGTTGATGAACTTTAAAGTGCTCAGGTTCTTTTTCGAACCGGACCCGGCGACCCAAACCGTCCGAGTCACCACGCTACCCGAGTTGCCCGAGTTACAGATTGAGAACGATCTGAAGTTAATCCGTGGGCGGTGCCGTGGCTATCAGAAAGGTATTGCGGTGCACGCCGAAGCCAACGCCAATCGAGTACGGTTTAGCGGTACCTTCCCGGACGGGTGCGAGCGCTACAGTTTGTCACGCTCATTGCTCACTCACGATGGCTATGCGGCCGCGTTGCTGAATCAAATTTGGTTGCGATATGGCGGCAGACTGGACGGCGTGATACGCAGCGCGAGTGTGGCCGAAGACGCGGAAGTCTGGCTGCAGTGGGATTCGAGGCCGCTGAGTGAACAAATCCGACTGATCAATAAGTACTCGAACAACGTCATGACTCGGCAATTGTTCCTGACGATGGGTGCTGAGACGTTCGGATGGCCTGGGTCGTTGCCGAAAGCTCGCGCTGCGGTTGCGCAGTGGCTGTCCGACAGTGGCTTGGATGCTGAGCAAATCGTCATCGACAACGGCGCCGGTTTGTCGCGTGACACTCGAATTTCAGCGACAAGCCTTGCCAGGCTACTCAGTCTCGGCTGGCATAGCCCATTCATGCCGGAGTTTGTGGCCTCTATGTCGCTGGTTGGGCTTGACGGAACGTTTCGTCGTCGATTTCGCGACGGACCGTTGACCGGACAGGCGCATCTGAAGACCGGACGGTTGGATGGTGTGACCGCGATGGCAGGTTACGCGACGGCGCGTGACGGTCGCCGCTACATCGTCGTGTCGTTGCACAACGCACCGGATGTGCATCGAGGTACAGGCGAGGTCGTACAAAATGCGATACTGCAGTGGCTGCATCGCTATGAACCGCGACCGGTTCGGGCCGCCGAAGTGGAATCACTAGACGCCAGCGATGCGACACCTGAAGGCTGACATCATGAATCAAAAGACCTTACTCATCGCTTTTGTCCTATTCGGGATGCTCGCAGGCCCGGTCTTCGCACAGAGCGAGACAGCCTACGTCACCGACGTTCTGCGGCTCGGACTGCACCAAGCGGCGGATACCTCTGATCGCGCATTTCGCTCGTTGGAAAGCGGTCAGCAAATGACGGTACTCGAACGCAACTCGCTGTATGCGCGTGTGCGTTTGCCCGATGGCACCGAAGGATGGGTCAAGGCGGGGTTCCTGGTCGAAGACCCACCGGCTCGATTCGTGGTTGCGCAAGTCACGGAACGTGCAGAGGCGGTTCAAGCTGAATTGGATGCCCTACAACAGTCATCGTCGGGCGCGCTGGGGCGCGTTGCCGATCTGGAGCGTCAACTGACCGAAGCGCAGACCGCTTTAGCATCGACGGAGGTTGAACGGGATGCTTCGCTCGACGAGCTTGCAACGCTGCGTGACCGAATGCGCGCCTACGGTTTTAGTCTGCCATGGCCGGTCGTATTGGGCGGGCTGATCGTCGCATTGCTGCTCGGATTTGCTGGTGGGTTTTGGTGGATCGACAGCCGCAGTCGCAAGCGGCACGGCGGATTCCGTATTTACTGACGATTGCCGCGCCTGAGACGGCGATCACGGAACCCCAGCGTCCAATTAAGTTAACGTTTCGGCATCTTTACAGGCTCTGACGCACGTTGTGTCCGGGCGACCAGGGATGTGATGCCGGAACTCTCGCCAAACACTAACGTGCCGCCTGGGACCGATTCGCTTCGAATCGCGCTGAGCGATGCGCAACGGGAACTTGACCTGATCTACGGTCTTGAGCGCAAGCTTGTGCGCGAGACTCACGGGCAGGCACGCCTATCCCGGTTGTTGCGAGAGTTAACCCGCCACCTCGGCATGTCCTATAGCGTCCTGTTGATTCCTTCCCGGCGAATCCGTATCCGATTGGCTAACCGTCAATGGAAGGGCATCGACAAGGCTGCCTTTGATCAGCAGTTGCTGCGAGAGGTGCTACCCAAGTTTGCAAACGTGGACAAGCCTGTCGTGTTGCAGCGCAAAGACTTGCCTCGCGGCGCGGTCGGCCTCGATAAACCTTGGCAGATGTTGCTTGCGCCGGTGCGTGATGAGCATGAGCAGCCGATCGGTGTGCTAGTGACCGCCTGTCAGGTAGATGGCCATCCGCTGGGCGTTGAAGCTGAGCGACTGCTCGCGCATTTCGTTCGCTTGATGACCCGCGTGGTGTCCGAGAGTTTTGATCGCCTCACTGGTCTGATGCGTCACCGGGACTTCTTGGCTGTGCTGGATCAGCTCACAGAAGAAGAGCATGACGTCGATGTTGATCATTGCATCGTCCATTTTGATATCGACCAATTCGAAGCCGTTGCGGATAAGTTCGGGACGCGCGCAGGAGAAGAGGTTCTCGAGCGCTTCGCCCGCTTGGCATCTGGGCCGTTACCGGGTGGCGCGTCGTTATCTCGGATCGAGGGTGATCGATTTGCAGCGTTGCTGAGACATCGAGATTTGAACGCCGGCCTGGCCTATGCCGAAGCGGTTCGCGCCGAATGCCAAAAGCTAGTCTACGTGCGCGGCGAGACGTCGGTTGCGGTTACCGTTAGCGCCGGCGTTGTGGAAATCAATGATCGCGATACGCTCAGCGAGCATCCGCTGACGGTTGCTCGAATGGCGTGCAGCAAAGCGTCAGATCATGGTGGTGACCGAGTCGAGTGCTACGACCCACACGACAAGAGCATCGTTCGCCGGGTCGACAATCTTCAAGTCTTTGCCCAACTGCAGGATGCGATCAACCAGGATTCTTTCGTGCTGGACGCCCAACCGATCAAATCGTTGATCGACGACAATGCGCCGCCGCATATGGAAATCTTGCTGCGAATGACGGGGCCCAGTGGCGACGTTTTGCTGCCAGAGCAGTTTTTCTCGGCGGCAGAACAATACCAGCTCATGCCGCGGCTCGATCGCTACGTGATCTCTCGGTTCTTCCAAACCTTGAATGGCTTCGACGATCTACTCGGGTTGTCGGATGCTTCGTTTGCGATCAATCTGTCCGGACAGTCGCTAGGAGAGCCGACGTTCCACGACTTCGTGCGCCAACAGGTACTAGAAAGTCAGCTTTCTCCGTCGCAGCTATGTTTCGAAATTACGGAAACGGCAGCGATTGCTAACCGAGACTCCGCGATTGCCTTCATGAAGATGATGCGCGAGCTCGGGTGTAAGTTTGCGCTCGACGATTTTGGCGCGGGCTTGAGCTCTTTTGCATACCTGAGAGATATGCCGGTCGATGTTCTCAAGATCGACGGCAGCTTTGTGCGTGATTTGGACGTCAACAAAGTGTCAGAGTCGATGGTCGCAGCGGTTGCCCAGGTGGCTCGGGTCATGGAGCTTAAAACCGTTGCTGAGTTCGTTGAGTCTCCAGGTGTGTTGGCCGGATTGAAGCGACTGGGTGTGGACTATGGTCAGGGGTTCTTGCTTGGCAAACCGCTACCCCTCATCGAGCAGATTCGGGCGCTCGTCGATACCGGCTCGTACGCCGTCGCGACCGGCGCGACTTTGCGAACTTCGACCGCTGCACCGCACTAGGCGTTAACGCCCGTACTGGCCCCGATGTGTCGGCCCGTGCACAATTCTCGACGTGAAACGTCTTCTTATTGTTCATCATGCGCCGTCAGGTAATACGCGCAAGCTGCTCGATGCATCGTTGGGCGCGATCAAAGCAATCGACGCAGAGCTCCGTGTCACCGCCCACGACAGTCTTGAGGCCGATGCCGAGGCCGTGCGCGAATGTGACGGTCTTTTACTCGCCACCACCGAGAATTTCGGGGCAATGGCTGGCCGAACCAAGGACTTCTTTGAGCGCATCTACTACCCGCTCGGCCAATCGATGGCTGGGCTGCCTGCGGCTTGTTACATCCGCGCAGGCGAAGACGGGACCGGCAGCCGACTCGGAATAGACCGCATCGTGACGGGACTTCGTTGGCGTTGGATCCAGCCCCCGTTGGTTCTGAAAGGTCCATGGGAGCTGGGCATGGTGTCTTCGGTTGAAGAACTGGCCGGCACGCTCGCTGCCGGACTTAGCGCGGACATCTTCTAGACAGAAAAAGTTTTTATTGAGGTGAGATACCTCGACTCCAAGCAGCACAACTATCTATGAGCGGCAGGGAATGTCGCGTCACGGCCTTGGAGCAACGACATGAAGACACAGGAACTCAACGCCTTTGCAGCCGAGCGGGATAGGACGCTTGCATCAGCAGCAGTCGTATTGACGACGATCTATGGCCTGTTTCTTGTGGGAGTTATTGCTCTGAATGCCGGTTGGATGTAGTCGCACACCTACATCCAACGTTTGACGACAGCTTGCTTGGAGCCTTGCCGTCGGAGTCTGGGAGAACCCCTTCATCGCACACGCCTCTCCTGGCCTCCGATGGCAGCTTTTTTTGGTGACGGTACACTGCTCCTATGTGGGCAGACATCGAAACCGCACTCCGCAGCTTCACCTGGTTTGATCCAAGCTCTGACGTTGCAGCGACACTCGAGCATTGGTTCGCCCGTTTAAGCGACGCGGATCCTGCTGCGGCGGCTGCGATGCAGCGTGCGGCCCTTAGCGAGGAAGGTGACATCTGGCGCGCGGCGGCCGCCAGTACGTTTGTTCGCGACACGGCCTGTCAGGAGCCTCAGGTGATCGAGTCGGTGCTGACCTGGCAGTTGGGCGAGGTACTGTTTGAGCGCGATTCCCTTGAAGAACGTATTGCTGAGCACGGTGCTGAGCTTGGGCTCCGTCGTTTTCGACGGCAGTTCGCTTTGCGCACGGCTTGGTTGGATCTCGCTGGGCGTGCACCGCTTTCCCACGTTTTGGAGAGCCTCAGTGCGTTCGCGGACGCTGCAATTGAGGTCGCCGTTGGTACGGCGCAAGATCGACTGAAATCACGCTACGGCGTGCTTCGCGATGCAGACGGAGCGCCGATCCATTTGCGCGTGTTATGCATGGGCAAACTGGGTGGTCGCGAGCTCAATTTCTCGTCCGATATCGACATTATTTTCATCTTCCGGTCAGACGGCCAGAGCGACGGTCGGCGCTGTCTCCAGGCCGAAGAGTATTGTCTGCGTCAGGCGCGATTGGTTATCGATATCCTCGATCGGCGCACAGAGTACGGCCGCGTGTTTCGTGTGGATACGCGACTGAGGCCTTTTGGCAGTGCGGGCCCGCTCGCGATCAGTACCGATGCGCTCGAGGTCTATCTTCAACGCCATGGTCGGGACTGGGAACGCTACGCCTTCGTCAAGGCCAGGCTCCCGGGCGAAAGTCTTTCTGGACCGGTAGTGGAGTGGATGGACGATTGCTTGATGCGATTCGTCTATCGCGCCTATCTCGATTTTTCGGTGTTGAGCTCGCTGCGTGATATGCAGAGTAAAATCGAACAGGAAGCCGCAAGTCGAGACGCAGCCATGGATTTGAAACGCGGCCCAGGTGGCATTCGCGAAATCGAGTTCATTGTTCAATCCTGGCAACTGATCCGCGGTGGAAAGGCACTGGCCCTGCGCACGCCGTCCTTGTACGCCGCGTTGGATGGCATCGCGGCGCTCGATTGCGTGACGGAGGATGAGGCTGCGAAGCTGCGCGCGGCGTATGACTATTTGCGAATTCTCGAGAATCGATTGCAGGCGCTGGCCGATCGCCAGACGCATCATTTGCCGACCGACCCGTTGGAGCAGCGTGCCCTATGCCTCGCAATGAATGCTCCCGACTGGACGGAATTGATCGATACGCTCGATACGCATCGCGAGCATGTCACGGCGGCGTTTCGTGGCTTGGTATTCGCGGGGAATCCCGATACCGATCACGAGCCGGACAGCACCGATTGGCTGAGCGCTGATACACAGGCCACAGCGGCGCGTCTTGCCGAATACGATTTGCCCGCGCCGCCCCTGTTGGCGAATTCGATTCATTCCTTTGCGCAACGTGTTAACCGCCAACCGCTCACTACTGAAGTGAAACGCCGCGTCAGACTCGCGATCGAGGGCGTTGTCGGGCGGTTGGGGGCTTTTTCGCCACCGGCAATTGTCTTGGAACGAGCTCTCGCACTCATAGAAGCGGTCTGTCGCCGAAGTGCTTACCTGACGCTACTCAACGAGCAGCCGGCGGCGTTCGATCGTTTGCTGAGGCTACTAAGTTCCAGTCAATTCGTCGCCGATCAAATTCTGGAGCAGCCTATGTTGCTCGATGAGTTGTTGGACGCACGGCTGTTTTCGGAGCCAAAAGACGTTAACGAAATGCGCACCGAGCTTACCCAAGGGCAAGCCGAGACCGGTGCAGGTGATGCGGAGTTGAGGACTGCTGAACTTGTCCGCTTCGTTCGCACCACGCAGTTCAGGATTGCGGTTGCTGATGTCAGCGGTCTGTTGCCGATCATGCGTGTCAGTGATCGGCTGAGCGATGTCGCGACGCTGGTCCTCGAACAGACCTTGGAACTCGCTTGGACCGAACTTGCGGAACGTCACGGTCGACCGGGAGGTATGCCTACCGAGGGCACGGGTTTTGCAATCATCGGTTACGGCAAGCTTGGCGGACTTGAGATGGGCTACGGTTCGGATCTCGATATCGTGTTCTTACACGATCTACCCGACGGTGAGACGACCGGCGATGCGCCTTTAGATCACTCCGTGTTCGTGATGCGGTTGGCGCGACGTATCGTGCATCTGCTTTCGGTGCAGACCGGCCACGGTAGTCTTTACGAAGTCGACATGCGGCTCCGGCCGAGTGGTCGATCAGGCCTGTTGGTATCGTCGGTTGCGGCATTTGAGCGCTACCAGCAGAAAGATGCTTGGACCTGGGAGCACCAGGCGCTGGTGCGCGCGAGACCTGTCGCAGGCGATCCGACGGTCATGCAGGCGTTCGATCGGATTCGTCGATCCACATTGGCGGACAGTGTGAATCGCGAGACTTTGCGAGTGTCTGTTGCTGACATGCGGCGACGCATGCGACAGGAGCTGTCCCGATCAGGGCCGAACGAGTTCGACTTGAAGCAGGACCCTGGCGGCATCGCGGACCTCGAGTTTCTCGTTCAATACCTTGTTCTGGCGCACGCGCAGCAGGTTCCCGATTTGCTGGATTGGACGGACAACATCCGGCAGTTGGAGAGTTTGGCCGCCAATGGCATCGTGCTTGCAACCACGGCGACCAGTCTGCAGGAGGCCTACACGACGCTGCGCGCCGCAACACATGCGCTTGCGCTAGACAGCGCGCGTCCGATCGTTAGCAACCAGAAATTCCAGGATGTACGGCGATTGGTATCGCATCAATGGCAGCAGTGGCTCGGGGCGCACTAGCCGCCTGCAGGTATGGCATT
Organism: Pseudomonadota bacterium; assembly: GCA_038533155.1. Classification (GTDB taxonomy): domain Bacteria; phylum Pseudomonadota; class Gammaproteobacteria; order Steroidobacterales; family Woeseiaceae; genus CALBPI01. The sequence goes on from JBCAZH010000010.1 coordinate 37,595, forward strand.
TCGCGGCGCTGTCAGCTGACCCACAGGCGCGTATAATCTCGGCTGGTATGCCACAGCAAGATGAGTTGCCCGCTATGAGTGAAACGCCCCGAGCGCATCCGAATGCACAGATTCGGTACGAAGTGACCTCGGCCGACCTACCGATTTGCTGCCCCATGCCAAACACCAGCCTGTGGAACTCGCATCCCCGAGTCTACGTGCCAGTCGAGGTTACGGGTGAGGCCAAATGTCCGTACTGCGGTGCACTGTACGTGCTGACCGACGCATAACGGCTGACGTTCATGATCGTGGTTACCGGCGGTGCTGGCTTTATCGGGTCCAATTTGGTTCGGGCTATCAACGGTAAGACATCCGAGCCTGTGTTGGTCGTCGACGATATGACCGATGGGCGCAAGTTCGAGAACATCGTAGATTTGGATGTGGCGGACTATCTCGACCGTGATGAATTTCGTCGAGCGATCGAAGCGGGCGATGACTTCGGTGGCTTGAGTGCCATCTTCCACCAGGGCGCCTGTTCGACGACCACAGAGTGGGATGG
>JBCAZH010000010.1:38232-72786 GCA_038533155.1 Pseudomonadota bacterium
TACGGCCCCCGCGAAGCGCATAAGGGCAGCATGGCGAGCGTCGCATGGCACTTCTCAAACCAGATCCTCGAGTCCGGAACTGCGCGCTTGTTCGAAGGAAGCGATGGCTACGCCGATGGTCAGCAGGAGCGAGATTTCGTTTATGTCGATGACGTAGTCGACGTCAATCTGTGGATGTTGGATCACCCGTCGGTCAGTGGGGTGTTCAACTGTGGCACGGGTCGCGCACAAACGTTCCAAGAGGTCGCAGAGGCGGTCGTCGCCCACCACGGCGAGGGCACGTTCGAATACATCCCGTTTCCAGACCATCTGAAAGGTGCGTATCAGAGTCATACGCAAGCCGATCTGACGGCTTTGCGAAGCGCCGGATACGCGAGGGAGTTTCGGCCTGTCCAAAACGGCGTGGGTCACTATCTGACCGCCATCGGACGGTGAGCGCCGATTCAATACTGGTCGTCGGCCCGTCCTGGGTCGGTGATATGGTCATGGCGCAATCGTTGGTCCAGGTGCTAAAGGCCAAAGCGCCAAATCGTGACATCGATGTGCTCGCGCCCGGATGGTCGCTACCGATCGTCGCGCGGATGCCGGAGGTACGCCGAGCGGTAGAGATGCCGTTGGGACACGGCGCATTGAACATCGGCGTGCGGCGAGAGGTTGGTCGACGCCTTCGTGATTCGCAGTACGATCGCGCGATTGTGTTGCCGCGATCCGCTAAAGCCGCGCTCGCGCCGTGGTTCGCGCGGATCCCGCTGCGCACAGGCTTTCGCGGTGAAATGCGATTTGGATTGATCAATGACATGCGGCCTTTTGATCCTCAAGCGCTGGACCAAACGGTAAAGCGTTTCGTGTTTTTGGGATTGGACGACGGGGAAACCCTGCCGCCCATCCCGTCACCGAACTTAATCGTTGACCGAGAAGCGCAGGCGCGCGCGATCGAGCGGCTTGTGACCGACCCGGACAAACCTGCAGTGGGGTTGTTGCCTGGCGCCGAGTACGGGCCCGCGAAGGCGTGGCCGGCAGAGCATTTCGCTGCTGCGGCCCGGGCGCTGCATGAGCGCGGCTACGCGGTCTGGCTACTCGGTGGACCAGGCGATCGGGATATGGCCGCGGAGATATCCCGGCAGGCGGCCGTACCCATCGACAATTTGTGCGGGGAAACTTCTCTCAGCGAGGCGATCGATTTGCTAGCGGCCTGTCGCTGTGTGATCAGCAACGATTCGGGTTTGATGCATGTGGCGGCTGCCGTGCAGACGCATGTTGTTGCGATCTACGGGTCGAGTAGCCCTCACTTCACGCCACCGTTGACGTCGCACAAAACCATCCACTATCTCGACTTGGAGTGCAGTCCTTGCTTCAAAAGGACTTGCCCGCTCGGTCATCTGCGCTGCCTGCGTGAGGTCGATCCGGCAATGGTTGTCGGCGGCATCGATGCGCTAGGGATTGCCTAAAGCGCGATGAATCTGGTGCTCTACTGACGCTGTGTCGATCAGTAGCATTGCCTCCGGATGGCGAACCCGCTGCCCCCAACGCAGCTGATCCACTGAGCGGTTCAGGAAGCGCTCTACGGCCTCCGGATATCGATTAACTGTGAAGTCTTGGTTTACGACGGGTCCGGTTCGTCCCGGGTTCGATGTGGCGTACAAACCGATCGCAGGTGTGCCGACGGCGCTAGCGATATGCGCAGGTCCAGAGTCTGGACTGATGACGCACACAGCACGGTCGATCAGTGCGGCCAACGATTTCAGCGAACTCTTGCCCACTAGGTTGTGAATGGACTCCGGAGCAGCTGCGCAAATCGACTGCGCGTAGCGATGTTCTTCGTCGCTGCCGCCTCCCGTCACGGCAATCACGGGGTCGTACCGATCCACCATTGTCCGAACCACGTGGATGAACCGGTCGACGGGCCAGTTGCGGTAATTGCGAGCACGTTGACTCGAGCAAGGACTGATGACGATCAATGGACTGCCAGCCGAGCCGATCTGATCGGCCAGTGTGTAGTCGTCTTTCGTGAGTGGCAGCCGCCACTGAAGGTCGCCTCTGGCGACACCGAGGCGTTCGGCAAATCCAAACAGCCCGTCGATCACGTGTGGATGGTGTTGGGAGGCGATTCGCTCATTGCTGAATAACCACTGCAGATCGCGCGCGCGGCTACGATCAAAACCAATTTTGCGCGGTGCGCGGATGTAGCGCGAGATTTGATTGGCGCGCCATGATGCATGCATGTTTAGTAGCACATCGAATTGGCGCTGCCCTAGCGTTTTCAGGAACGACTGGCGGTCGCGCTTACTGGCATTTTTCTGGTACACGACGAGCTCAACATCGTCGAGCCCATCCATCAAACCTGCCTCGGTCTTGCCGATGACCCATGTGATCTTCGTTCGGGGCAGGCCCGCCTGTAGAGCGCGCACAACCGCCAGAGTGTGTACGCAATCGCCAATGGCGGACAACCGCAGGATGCACAGACGGTCAGGATCGGACACGGATAGCAGGTTTCAGTCGCGAGCACATCCGTTAAGTGTAACGGTCGTGCGTAGTGGCGCACAGCGGCGTTACACTGAACACGGCTCGGTGGTGTGTGGCCGGGTATTGCGTGATGGTCTAACGAAAATGCAGAAAGTGACAGAGGTCCGTGATGAAGTGTTGTTTCCGCAACGCCCCGACTATCTGTTCGACCCAGAAGGTTGGCCGCAGCGCATCGGCGATGCAAATGAAGGTAGAGGTGGCACGGTCATGGTCGCGAACGACACGGGTCGTTTCGCGTTGCGCCAATATCGCCGGGGTGGTCTGGTCGCCCGCTTACTCGCCGATCAGTATCTATATACCGGCGCCGAGAACACGCGCTGTATGCGCGAATGGCGTTTGCTCCTCGAAATGACCCGCATCGGACTTCCAGTTCCTGTGCCCGCCGCCGCGCGTTTCATCCAGAGCGGTTTGTTTTATCGCGCGAGTCTCGTCACACGATGGATTCCAGATTCTGAGACGCTAGCGCAACGTCTAACCCAACGACCACTAATGTCGCAGCATTGGCACAAGCTTGGGGGTGTGATCGCAACGTTTCATCAGCATGGGATCTACCATGCCGACTTGAACGCTCACAACGTGATGCTCGATGCCGAATCAAATTGGTTCTTGATCGACTTCGATCGCGGGGAGCAGCGGGAGCGGGGCAAATGGCAGTTAACCAACCTCGGCCGTTTGCATCGATCTTTAGAAAAAGAGCGCGGCCGAATGCAGGCGACGCACTGGGACCGGGCTGATTGGTCGGCGCTGCTTGAGGGTTACGCCGCGGTGTCCGACTCCGTTCGGTAGATATCCGGAAGATGATCCGGTCGTCCTTTGAATTTTCGATGCACCCAAAAGTACTGTGCGGGTGATCGCCTCACGTGCGCCTCAAGCAGGCCAACCATCGTTATGGTGTCGGCGACAGCATCTTCCGATGGTACGTCGAGCAAAGGTGGCGTAATCGTGATGTCGTACCCGCTGTAGTCTGGACGGCGGTGCGGAAAGAAACCGACGACTTTGGCTTTGCCCAGCTTGGCGAGTGTTGTGGTCGCCGTGTTGGTCATTGCGGGGACGCCAAAAAAATCGATCAGAGCGCTTTGCTTGCGTCGATAACTTTGATCTGGCGCATACCAAACTGGGACGCCGTCTCGCAGGCTGCGCACCATTTGCTTGATACTGGCTTTCTCGATCGTGCGGCGGCCCGACCGTTCGCGACCACGGCGAATCAGCTCCGTGACCAAGGGGTTTCGATCCTCTCGATACACCGCATCAAACACCAGCCCATGTGCTTTCAACGCAGTGCCACCAATTTCCAAGGGCCCGAAATGGCCGGTGAGAAGAATCACCGGTCCAGGTGTCAGCGCATCCAAATGTTCGATACCGTCAAACCTCCAGCGACCGGCCAATCGCTGCGGGCGATACCACGCCATCGCCATTTCGAAGATACTCATTCCAAGATTTTCGAAATGCCCTTTAAGTGTTTCGTCGATCCATGGCTTCGATTTGTCCGGAAAACACGTTTCGAGGTTGCGTCGCGCAATATGCACCCGCTTAGACGCGAAGCGATGGGCTAGCCTGCCAAGCCAGCGACCGAGACCGAGCTGGGTATGAAACGGTAGCCAACTGACCAACCGCAAGATCCCAAAACCCATCCAGATCGGCCAGTAGCGAGGGTTGCGATGCGTTGTCACGGCGCTCATTCTCGATCCTCGCGGAATCGACGGTGTACCCAAAAGTACTGGGTTGGAGCGAGCGCAATCATGGCTTCGAAAGCTCGGTTCAACATCTGCGTGTCTTGCTGGTCATCCTCGCCCGTCAGTTCAAGCTCGGGATAGACGCGTACTTCGTATCGGCCGTTCGTTAGCCTTATCGCGTGCACTGGGATGACTCGGGCATCGTATTTCCTGGCCAGTCGAGCGACAGAACTGTTGGCATGGACGGGTTGGCCGAGAAACTGGATCTGCGTGGCGCTGTCCGTCGTGTCGGCTTGATCTGCCGCAATAAACACGTGTGTTCCGGCTCTCAAGTGTTGCGGGAGTCCTTTTGGTGCATGTTTTGATATCAGCGATGTCGCGCCCCGGAGTCTTCCGCGTTTAACAACTGGGTCAAGAACAGGATGATCGAATGGACGGAATACAGCGCCGAACTGAGTGAACAGTCCTAGTGCACGAACGAGCCACTCCAACGCGGTGCTATGTACTGCGACCAAAATCATCGGACGATTGGAAGCCGCATTGAGATTTCCGAGGCCGCGCACGTCGGTCCATTTGAGAATACGTTGGTCGCGACTCCACCAGGCGACTGCGGTTTGAAACAAACTGATGCCAAGCTCCTGTCGATGCTGCAGCAAGAGGTCCTGGCGTTCGCTGTCGCTCAGATGTGGGTAGACCCGCGCGAGGTTATCTCGCGCAATCGTGACTCTCCGACGCAGGAGCACAGGAAGTGTTCGACCGATAAGGGCGCCGACGAGACATTGCACTCGCCAAGGCAACCAGCTCATGACCCGCAGCGCGGCGAGGCCAACACGGGTGATCCAGCGCGAACCAAGCGTCGCTGCGCTCATCGAGGGATTGAACTGTTGGAAAGCATCATTGCCGAACTATTGTAACGGTTTGAATCGGTAGGCCTGGATTGAAATTGGGCTTAGCAATCCGCATCTTTACGGTTGATGTAAATCTTTGGAGACAACTCGCATGAAACGATTGCTTCTGTTCCTCGGCACTAACGTTGCCGTGTTGGCTGTGATTAGCGTCGTCTGGAGTTTTATGCCTTGGGATGGCGTGTTCCAGTCCAGCGGTGCCCCTAACCTTACGGCTTTGCTCGTATTTTCCGCGATCGTCGGTTTCGCCGGTTCTTTTATCTCGCTGTTGATGTCCAAATGGATCGCCAAGCGCAGCACCGGGGCGCAGGTCATTGAAAATCCGAGGACAGAAATCGAACGGTGGCTGGTTGCCACTGTTCGGCGCCAGTCGGAGCAAGCGGGAATCAAGACGCCCGAGGTGGCGATTTACGACGCTCCCGAGGTCAATGCGTTTGCGACGGGTGCTAGCCGCAACAATTCGCTGGTGGCGGTCAGCACGGGGCTTTTGAACAGTATGACCCGAGATGAAGCTGAGGCCGTGTTGGCGCACGAAGTCTCGCATGTTGCGAATGGCGATATGATCACGCTGACCCTGATCCAGGGCGTGGTCAACACATTCGTCGTGTTCCTCTCTCGCCTCGTGGGTTACTTCGTTGATCGTGTGATCCTCAAGAATGAAGAGGGCGTTGGTATTGGTTACTACTTGTCATCGATCGTCGCCCAGATCGTGTTCGGTATCCTCGCCAGTGTCGTTGTGTGCTGGTTCTCTCGCCAGAGAGAGTTTCGCGCGGACGCCGGTGGCGCCAAGCTCGCCGGCGCCGGCAAAATGGCGGCGGCCCTCAGACGTTTGCAAGCGCAGTCGTCGGGCTCGCACTTGCCTAAGGAAATGACCGCAATGGGGATATTCGGTGGCGCAGGCGCCGGCTTGCAGAAGCTGTTTATGACCCATCCGCCGCTTGAAGAGCGGATCGCGGCACTCGAACGTCCGGTTCTGCGTTAACGCGCTACTCCGACTCTCCGTCGCCGTCGTCGGGCTCATCAACGAGTGCGGCGGCGTCGGCGGGTGTCAACCGGTCGAGTCCCAAATGGAATGCCGCGAAACCAGGCATCACGACTTGGTTTCGCGCCATACCGATGATACGTCCGTCGCGAGGTGCATAGATGCCGATCGTGGCGTTGGTGATCGGGTCGGTGATTTTTCCGAGCAACTCACCTTCGGTGACCTGGCTGCCAAGATCGACGCTTGAAATCAGGATGCCGCCGCGATCCGCGCGGACCCATGCCGACCGGTAATAGGTTTCCTCTCGTTCGGTCCACGGGCGTTCTGAAATCACCATGCCGAGCGTGTCGAGCAAGGCCTCGATGCCTTTGACGCCATGCGTCACTTCCTGTGGCTCGAGTCGCTCCGGACCGCCGGCTTCCAGTGTCACCGTCGGGATGCCAATCAAAGTTGCCGCATAGCGCAGCGTGCCCGGTCTCGGCTGACTATTGACGATGACGGTTGCGCCGAAGCCATTGGCAAGTGCCCGAACTCCGGGATCGGCGAGGTCTGCTCGCAATTGCGGCAGATTGCTGCGTTCGAAAGAGCCCGTATGGACATCTACGAGTGCGTCGCAATTCGTGACGACATTATTAAAGAAATTGCTGGCGATGCGGGAGGCGGCGGAGCCGGTCGAGCTTCCCGGGAAATAGCGGTTGAGATCTCGCCGGTCAGGCAAGTACCGAGTGCCGCGGCGGAAGCCCTGAATATTGACGATCGGCACGCCGATGACCGTGCCTGTCAATGTGCTTGGCTGGAGTCCGTGCAACACGCGTCGAACGATCTCGATGCCGTTCAGCTCGTCTCCGTGAACTGCGGCAGTCAAACAAAGTATCGGACCTGCGTTGCGGCCATGAACTACCAATACTGGTGCGTCGACGGGTAGGCCTTCGAACAACTCGGTCGCGGACCATGTCAATTGGCGATAGCTGCCCGCCGGGATGTCCTCGCCGAGCATCGTCAGTGTTGATTGCTGCTGAAACTGTCTGCCCGCGAACAACGAGGCGGCAGCATTTTCGGCAATCGGCAGATCGCCGAGCGAATCCGCCCGCTCGTCGGTCACGATGTCATCTTCCGCCAAGATATCTGGGTCGGCGGTATCCGCATCGGCCAAGCTAAGGCCGCTCAGCGAGAGCATCAAAACTAGGGCACAAACACGCATATTTAAGGGCTGGTCAGATAGGCGGCTAAACATAACATCAAAAAGGGTAAGCGTATCGGCGCTCCGATACTGTGAGCGGAATCAACAATCTGAAAGACGTTCGGATTGTCCTTTTCGCTGGACGGTAGCCTGTGAGGTTCTTTAACATAGGTCGCAAGGCGCAGAAAAACGCGCCGTTTCATCAGTTGAGGAGAGGATGAATGACCAAGCTGACCGACGTTGAGGGGATCGGACCAACTTATGCAGGCAAATTAACTGCTGGTGGGGTTCGGAGTCAGGAGCACTTGTTGGAATTGGGGGCCACGAAGTCTGGGCGCAAAAAAGTCGCAGAGGCATCAGGTTGTACCGAAAAACAGATCCTGGAGTGGGTAAACCGCGCTGACCTTTGCCGCATCAAGGGTGTCGGCAGCGAGTACTCAGATCTGTTGGAGTGTGCTGGCGTCGATACAGTTCCTGAGTTGGCAGGACGTAATGCGGAAAACCTCGCTGTTAAGATGAAAGAACTCAACGACCAGAAGAAGCTGGTACGCGCTGTACCTTCCGCGAAAATGGTCGCCGGTTGGGTAGCCCAGGCCAAGAAACTGCCGCGGGCGGTTCACTACTGAGCAACAGCGGGTGTTTCCAAGCTTCTTGTGGAAGATCCAAAGGCCGAGCGTGTTTCGCTCGGCCTTTTTCACAGCGCTTGTGCTTCTCAGCGCGCCGACTGACGCGAGCTTACCGCTCGCTGATGTCATCGAGGTCGATAAGTCGGATCGGGTGCTTCGGATGCTGGCCGACGGCGAGGTGATTCGCGAGTTCCCGGTTGCCCTCGGTCTTGAGCCAGTTGGGGACAAAGTCCGAGAAGGTGACAACCGCACGCCGGAAGGTCGCTATTTTCTGGATCGTCGCAACCCGGATAGTCGGTTTTTCTTATCGATTCGAATTTCTTATCCGTCGCCAGAAGACGTCGCTGCAGCACGCTCAAAGGGGCTCGATCCAGGCGGCCAAATCATGATTCATGGCCAACCGAACGAACCGCGTTATTCGGACCGGTTCTATGCGTCGTCGGACTGGACCAACGGATGCATCGCCGTCTCGAACCTCGCGATGATCGATATCTGGTTAATGACCCGACCGGGCACACCGATCATTATCAACCCCTAGATTGATTCTCACAAAACACGTTTATGGATATCGATGTTGCCCCAGAGGGCTCGCTGGAAGTTCTCTCCCAGCTCGAAGTCAACGCACTGCGCAGTAAGGGCGAAGGTGGCCTTTACCCGTTACTAAGACGTTGCGCTTTGGCGGTATTGACGACAGGCTCAATGACGGACGACCCCACAGAGCTGCTCGCGCAACACGCCGATTTCGATGTATCCATTCTGCAGGTCGATCGTGGCGTGCGTCTCGGTCTGACCCAAGCGCCGGATAGTGCGTTCGTCGACGGCCAGATGATTCGTGGCACTCGTGAACTGTTGTTTGCCGTATTGCGCGATATCGTATTTTTCCACTCGGAGTTCTCTGGGGCAGGTCGATTCGACCTGTCACAACCTGACCATCTGACCAATGTTGTGTTTCATATTCTTCGCCACGCGGGTGTGGTCAGTGCACGCGCTGCCGTAGACGTCGTCGTGTGCTGGGGTGGCCATGCGATCAGTCGACATGAGTATGATTACACCAAGCAGGTGGGTTACGAGCTCGGACTGCGCGGCTTCCAGATTTGCACTGGCTGCGGGCCGGGCGCGATGAAAGGGCCGATGAAGGGCGCGACGATTGGGCACTCAAAGCAACGCATCCGCAACGGCCGCTATATCGGCATATCAGAGCCTGGGATCATCGCTGCGGAATCGCCGAATCCGATCGTGAATGAACTCGTGATCATGCCTGACATGGAAAAACGGCTCGAAGCGTTCGTGCGCACGGGGCATGGCATCGTCGTGTTTCCAGGCGGTGTTGGGACGGCAGAGGAAATTCTCTATCTCCTCGGAATCCTCTTGCATCCCGAGAATCGTGGCCGGGAGTTCCCGCTGGTGTTCACAGGTCCTGCGAGCGCTGCGGCCTATTTCGAGAAAATTGATCGGTTTATCGCCCAAACGCTTGGCGAGGAGGCGACCAGCCGCTATGAGATCGTCATCGATAATCCGGAGCGGGTGGCATTGCTGATGCAAGATGGTCTCGATCGGGTCGAAATTCGTCGCCGTCGCGATGGTGACGCGTTCTACTTCAACTGGCGCCTGCATATCGATCCGTCGTTTCAGCGGCCATTCGATGCAACTCACGAGTCGATGTCAGCTCTGGATCTGTCTGAGGATCTGCCGCCCCATGAATTGGCCGCCAATCTGCGCCGCGCCTTCTCCGGTATCGTTGCTGCAAATATTCGTGAAGAAACCGTTCGTACGGTTACCGAGAAGGGTCCATTCGAATTACGCGGCTCGAAGCGCGTCAGCCATCTGCTAGACGATCTGCTTCGCGATTTCGTCGCCCAAAAACGGATGAAAATTGCGGGCGATTACAAACCGTCATTCCGAATCACAGAAGCGGCCTAAGCGGAACAAACGAGAATCACTTTCCGTAATCTGAAATTACGTCAAATCCCTCGTAAGCGTTTGTTTTTATGGTTTAAAAAAACTAGCGCGTTGTGATCCAGTTCCTCGCCTCCGAAGCCGACGTCGCCTAAGCTTTGCACCATCTTAGGGAGAGTCGCGAGAGCATCATGGCCCACGACGACAAAACTTTTCGGTGGCCCGGCGAGCCGGCCAACGAAGCGCAAGCCAACGATGAAACGCCGCGTCAGGATGAGAACGAAGTCCTCCGTAACTGGTTGAATCGTTCCCCATCATCGCGACGCAGAGCCTCGTTTGATCCGGCCCTGTACACCTGGAAAGGGTATAGGCAATGGAAGTCAGGCGTGGACAAGCACTGGGCTGAAACAGACGAGTGAGTCGTAACGTAACGGTCGCACATTTGCGGTCCTGCGGTAACGCTTCGCCATCACACTTTCGACCTGACCCCAATACTGTTTTAAAGAGACTATGAAGAACAACGCGCTCAATCACGACCCGATCGATACTTTCAAGAACCCGGACACCCGGGAGCGCTGGGAATGGGTACACCAAGCGATAGGATTCGCTGAGGACGATTGCGCGCGGGAATTTGAATACCGGAATGAGCGGCACGTGGAAGCCGCTCCCTCACCGTTTATCGAGTGAGTCCGACACCCCCGCACCACAAGGAAAATTGGATATGGAAATCACCATGCAATGGTGGGATGACGCCGACGATATGTTCTACGCCGCTCTGTTGCGGTTGCAGGCAACCTCACATTGGACGCCGATTCTATCGCGCATCGGAATTGCTGCGCTCGCGCTTTTAGCCCTAGCCTGACTCCGAAATCGCCCCTCAGACGCCGCTAGCGCTTGAAATATCGGCGTAGGCCCCCCATATGCCTCCCGTCAGGACATCTAGGGAACGGGCACGATGGGCGATTCTCAAACAAGCACCACTCACGGCTTTCAGGCCGAGGTAAAACAGCTTCTCAAGCTGATGATCCATTCCTTGTACAGCAACAAGGAAATTTTTCTTCGTGAGCTCATCTCCAATGCGTCGGATGCACTCGATAAGCTGCGTTTCGAGGCCATTGAGCAACCGGAGTTGTTGGCAGACGACACAGAACTCAAGGTCTCCCTGGCGTTCGATTCCGACGCGGGTACGCTGACCATCACCGACAACGGCATCGGCATGAGTCGGGATGATGCTGCCAGCAATCTTGGTACGATCGCCCGCTCCGGTACCGCCGAGTTTCTTGGCAAATTGGGCGACGACGAGCGTGAGAATGCCAGATTGATCGGTCAGTTTGGCGTGGGCTTCTACGCGTCGTTTATCGTCGCTAGCGAGGTTACCGTCGAATCCCGTCGCGCGGATTTAGATGCCAGTGAAGGTGTGCGATGGATCTCAAGTGGCGATGGCGAATACACGCTTGAGACGATTGAGCGCGCATCACGTGGGACGTCGATCACGCTCAAATTGAAAGATGATGAGACGGAATTCGCGGATCGGTACCGTATTCAGTCGTTGATCCGACGTTACTCTGACCACATCGCATTCCCGGTCATGATGCCGAGTGCTGATGAAGACAGCGACGAGTTGGAGACGATTAACTCCGCGACCGCACTTTGGACTCGATCACGAAGTGATGTGTCGGATGATGAGTATCGAGAGTTCTACCAACACATCTCTCACGATTTCGAAGCACCGGTATGTTGGAGTCACAACCGGGTTGAGGGCAAGCGCGAATATACGAGTCTGCTGTACGTGCCGGGACGCGCACCGTTCGACTTGTGGAACCGCGAGGCACCGCGCGGCCTGAAGCTCTACGTCCAGCGCGTCTTCATCATGGACGATGCCGAGCAGTTTCTGCCGCTCTATCTCAGGTTCATTCGCGGCGTAGTGGATGCGGCAGATCTGCCACTCAACGTCTCCCGAGAGCTTTTGCAATCGACCCCAGGGGTTGAGGCGATGCGCAGTGCGTTGACCAAGCGGTCGCTCACGATGCTGAAGAAGCTCGCAAACGACGATGAATCAACCTACGCCGGTGTGTGGGATACCTTTGGGGAAGTGCTCAAGGAAGGGTTGGCAGAGGACACTAGCAATCGAGACACTTTGGTCGAATTGCTGCGGTTCAATACCACGCGCTCGGAAGATACGGCACAGCGCGAGACGTTGGCGCAATACGTCGAGCGGATGGTCGAAGGACAAGAAGCAATCTACTACCTGACCGCGGAGAGTCACGCCGCGGCTCAGTCTAGCCCACATCTTGAGGTGTTCCGAAAACGCGGTATAGAAGTCCTGCTGTTGACGGACCGGTTGGACGAATGGGCCATCACTTATTTGACCGAGTATGACGGCAAACCTCTGCAGGACGTTCGGCGCGATGGATTGTCACTCCCGGAAACCGACGCCAGTGAGGATGAGGTTTCTGAGCCGCCAGCGGATGACAGCATCGTTGCACGGCTGAAAGAAACTCTGGAGGGTGTGGTTTCCGATGTTCGCGCCAGCGATCGTCTGGTCGACTCGCCGGCGTGCCTTGTGACCGCGCAGGATGATCTCGGCATGCAAATGCGCAAAATGCTCGAAGCCGCTGGACAGGAAGTCCCTGAGTCGAAACCCGCGCTGGAGCTCAATCTCAGTCACGCGATGGTGCGTCAGATGGCCGCCACCGACGACACGGCGAGGTTTGAGGATTTGGCGCAAGTCATCGTGGGTCAAGCGCAGATTGCGGAGGGGCGACTCCCGAGCGATCCCGCGCAGTATGTCAGCACGCTGAACCGTCTGCTCGCGGAATCAGCCAGCTGACTTTGAGCGCCTGAGGTGCGCCGGCACAAGCCGGCGCTCCGCGATGTCGAAAACCAGATCGGTCACAATGGCGAGAAGTGCTGCGGGTATCGCGCCTTGTAGTATCAGATTGCTGTCGTTGAGTGCGAGTCCAGTGACGATCGGTTGACCGAGTCCGCCGGCGCCGATGAATGCTGCTAGCGTTGCAGTGCCGATGCTGATCACTGCGGCCACCCGAAGACCGGCGATGATATGTGGCATTGCGAGCGGCAGCAGCACGTAGCGCCGCGTCTCTTTATCGTTCATGCCAAGCGCCGCCGCGACTGTGAGGTGATCCGCCTCGATGGCACTGAATGCTGTGAGCGTTGCGCGAACAACCGGCAGTAGCGCATACAAAAACAAAGCGATCACAGCGGGAAGCCACCCGATACCAAAAAGCGGAATCATCAGCGCTAGCAGCGCGATCGAGGGGATCGTTTGTATCAACCCACAGACGTAGAGTAGTGCAGATGCGAGTCGAGGAAAGGGCTGCACAACCATGGCCAGCGTCACGCCGAGCGCTGCCGCGGCGACAAGTGCGGTCATGGTCAGTTGAATGTGTGTCAGAGTGTTGCGAAGCAATTCCCGCAATATTGCGTTGTCGGATGCCGGTTCACTCACCAGAGATTGCTCACGGAGAAAATCCGCGGCTATGGTTGTTATCGGGACACTGTCGATCACCGCGCGGGCATTCAGTGACTGCATTAAAGCGTCGTCAATCCGCGATTCCAACTCACCCAGCACATCGATGACATCGGTCGGCAAGTCAGTTCTCGCGAGCCATAGGGCGTCATAGCGTGGGAAAAAGTCGAGATCGTCGCGGAGCAGCGTAACCCCGGCGCGGGCCAATTCACCGTCGGTGGAATAGGCGTCGGTGATGTCGATACTGCCGTCGGTCAACGCTTGGTAGGCGAGCGCGTGCTCGATGCTGCGAACCGGCAGAGACAAACCATAGTGTTGACTCAGCGCTTCCCAGCCATCGTTTCGAGCTCGAAACTCGTGACTCACGGCGATATCCAAATCATCCGCATCGACCAAGTCTGAGATTTTCGTGATGCCACGAGACTCGGCCACCGACCGGCGGATCGCCAGAACATAGGTGTTGTTGAACCCGGGGGGTGCGTAGGTTCGAAGACCCAGCGAACGCAACTCGCGATCCAACGGTCCAGAGCTGTCTGAATCGAGAATGGCGCTGCGAATCGTGCCGGAGTACTCGGGGTAGAGGTCGATCTCCGTGCGGATTAATGCATCGAAACAGATTTTGGTGCCACCGAGTCCTAGGCGGCGTTCGACGTCGAACCCGCGGGCCTCGAGCAATTGTGCTGCCGTCTCCGCGAGGATGTAACTTTCGGTGAAGTTCTTGCTCGCGATACGAATCGTCTCAGCGCTCGCAGGACTACCGATGGCGACTAGTGCACACAGTGCCGCCCATAGCGCGCTTCGCGAATTCACAGACACTGCTCGATCAGTCGCGCTGCGTACGGGTCTTGCGGATCACGGAGAACATCATCGCGTGGGCCTTGTCGAACGATTCGACCTTCGGACAAGATCACAAAGTAATCGGCCAGGCGTTTTGCCTCGGCAAGGTCGTGCGTCACCAGCAAACAGCTATTGATCTCATCGCCCCTCATTGCCAGGAATTGCGCGTGCGTTTCACTTCGTGTGATCGCGTCCAGGCCGGAAAACGCCTCGTCCAATAAAAGCAGTTGGGGCGCTAGCGCTAGTGCTCGGCAGATACCCGCTCGCTGTTGCTGACCGCCGGATAGCTGCGCGGGATAACGGTCCAGCTGTGCTTCGGTGAGCTGCATTCTGCCACTGAGCTGCTGGACTCGCGTCGTTGTATTGTGGTCGGTACGACCGGCGATGCGCATCGGTAGCGCGATATTGTCGCGAACACTAAGGTGCGGCAGCAACGCTATCTGTTGCAGCGCGTAGCCAGTGTTGAACCGAACTTCCCGCAAAGACTGTTGCTCGATCCGCTGCCCATTTCGCATGACCAGACCATCAGTGGCGTGCTGCAGGCCGTTGAATAATCGAAGCAACGTGGATTTTCCCGAACCGCTCGCGCCGATGGCGGCGACAATGGTGCCGGACGGGATTTTGAGATCGACATCATGCAAGATGCGCCGCTCGCCAATATCCACGCTGACCGATCGAAGCTCCGCAATCATGCGGCTGAGTGTTACTGACGACGCGCGGGCAAGCAACCGTTTGGGCTGGCCGACCATGCGCCATACGTACTACACTCCCGAGCCGAGGAGATTTTCATGGCTTCGAACAAACTGACCGGGGTTGACGAAGAGGCGTTGTCGCAACGCGTCGCCGAATTGACGCCGGAACAACGCGAAGTGACCCAGAACAAGGGTACGGAGCGCGCTTTTACTGGCAAGTATGTGGACCACAAAGCCGATGGAACCTATACCTGTGTCGTTTGTCAGGCGCCATTGTTCAGCTCTCAACACAAGTACGATTCAGGCTCTGGCTGGCCAAGCTTTTTCTTACCCTTGGCAGGTGACAATGTTCGTACGGAGCGAGATTTTAGTCACGGTATGGTCCGTGACGAAGTGTTGTGCTCGAACTGCGGTGCGCATTTAGGACATGTGTTTCCGGACGGTCCGCAACCGACGGGCCAACGATTTTGTATCAATTCGGCGGCGTTAGAGTTCGTCGACGAGGAAAGTGAATGAATAACACACCCATTCGATATGCGGCATTTCTGGCAACGCTAGGTGCGGTGCTGCTCGCTGCGGGTTGTCAAAAAAATGCGGAGGACTGCGTGGCCGAAGAAGCAACATTCGAAATGTTTGAACCGTCTGTGCCTACGGACGTTGAAGGATTGACAGCAACCGTAACCAGCCCCGGCCGGGACGAGGCGGTCGGTGCAGGGGATATTGCGAACATGCACTACACCGGCTGGCTGTTTGATCCGGAAGCCGAAGACGGCAAGGGCACGAAATTCGATAGCTCACTGGATCGCAATCAGACGTTCGAGTTCCCACTGGGTGCTGGGCGCGTGATTCGTGGTTGGGATCTCGGCGTCGCCGGGATGCAAATCGGTGAAAAGCGCACTCTGAAAATCGCCCCGGAACTTGGCTATGGCGAACGTGGTGCTGGGGCCGTTATTCCGCCGAACGCCACACTGCTGTTTGAAGTCGAACTCGTCAGCTTCCAGCGCTGCAAGGTCTTCGACTAAGCCAGTCCGTCGCGACAGCGACTAGCTTTGGTTGGTCGGCTGATGTGTCAACCGGATGACCACACGACGGTTGGCGCGCCGACCGTCGCGTGATGCGTTGTCCGCAATCGGCTGTGCGCTGCCGAGACCCTCGGCGACGATTCGGTCTCGATCAATTCCGCGAGCCACCAGGTAGTCGGCTACCGCGTTAGCGCGCGCCAGGCTTAGCTGGACGTTACGTGCCTCGTAGCCGCGGCTGTCGGTATGGCCTTCGATTATTATGCTCGCGGTTGCGCATTGGGCTGCCTCTTCGGTGATCGCGTCGAGCGCACTGAAGGCCGTGTGGTCCATATCTGCAGTTCCTGGCGCGAACTGAATCGGCTGGCGCGATAAGAGATAGGTGATGTTTCGGTCGCAGGCCTCGATTCGAGCTTGTGAGTCGGCGATAGCCGGGACGGCCACGACCAAGGCCCCAACCACAACCGCGAACCAATAGGCGCTAGGCCGCGTCGTCGGCTGACAGTGATAGCAGCTCGCGGGCTTGTTCAACCCAGCGGTCTCTTCGAATTCTGCCCGGGAACTTGAGCTTCTGGTCGAGCGCGTCGATATCGGCATCCTGCATCTCGGCGATGTCATTCAATGTTCGGATGCCATGAGCTTCAAGCTGACGTGCCAGAGCCGGGCCAATCCCTTTGATGGACTGTACGCCGGATGCAACAGGACGCAAAGTTTTTTGCGTTTGTGTGCGGTCCTCACGGTCGCGCGCGTCGCGTGTGCGGCGAATCATGAGTTTCAATTGCTTCCTAGTATTGTGCTCACGCGTCTTCAGATTCTCGAACGCCTGCTTTGCTGCTTCGATCCTCTGATTGAGCGTGCGAATTCGAGCGTTGGCTTCGTCGAGGGTTTCTCGCAATACGCCGATTTGGCGTTGACTTCGATGATGCTGGTCCGTGAGTTCTTGGCGAGCATCTCGCAGTTGTTCACGTTGTCGGGTTAGCTGCTCAATCGATTCTTGTTGCGACGCCAACTGCTGTTCAGCGCGCTGAACTTTGATCAGCGAGTCGCGGTCATGTCGTTCACGGCGTAGCGCCCAACCGAGAGCGACACCGGTCAGGCAACAGACGAACATTATGGCGATCATTCCCGGCGTCATTTCCGGTGATTCCCGTACTTCGATGGTCTGATGCTATGTCGCATCCGGGGCTCAGACCATGACGGAGTTGGCAAAACCGTTGATTGGTATTGCGCCTTGGCAAAATATGTGCGGCCCGCACCATGTACAATGCGCGCTTGCTCCGTGAGACCTTGGTATGGACCACGACTACATTTCTATCGGCATAGTCTTTGTCGTAGCGCTTGGCATTGCGGCCCAGTGGCTCGCATGGCGGCTACGACTCCCGGCGATTGTCTTGCTGGCCGCGGCCGGCATTCTTGCCGGTCCGGTGTTCGGTCTGGTTGATCCCAGCGAGCAGTTGGGTGAGCTCTTGCGGCCACTGATCGGCCTTTGTGTGGCGATCATCTTGTTTGAAGGTGGACTGAGCCTCAACCTCGCCGAACTGAAACACGCGGCCAGCGGTGTGCGCCGCTTGGTCTACCTCGGTGCGCCGATGGCGTGGGTGTTCGCCGGCGCATGCGCCTACTTTATTGGTGGGCTCGACGCTGCGACCTCGCTGGTGTTTGGTGCGATCATGGTCGTGACGGGTCCAACGGTCATCATGCCGCTGCTCCGACAGGCAGCGCTCAACCGACGGACCGCGTCGTATCTCAAGTGGGAAGGTATCGTCAACGATCCGATTGGCGCGTTGCTCGCGGTCATCGTATTCCAGTTTTTTGTCTACACCGGACAGGGCTCGGGCCTCGTTCATGTCGCTGAGTCTCTGGGTTTAGCGATAGCGTCTGGTGTGCTGTTAGGGGCGGTCGGCGGTTGGTTGACGGGACAAGCTTTCCGAGCTGGCCTGGTACCTGAGTATTTGAAGAGCCCGGTGATGCTCGGTTTGGTACTCGTGATTTTCGTCGCCGCAAACTATCTGCAGCACGAGGCGGGGTTGTTAGCCGTGACGATCATGGGAATCGTGATCGCAAACATGAATCTGCCGGGCTTTGGTGACATGCGCCGTTTCAAGGAATACATCACGATCATGCTGGTCTCGATCGTGTTCGTGCTCCTGACGTCGGATCTCGATATCAGCTCGTTGACATCGATCGGCTGGCGCGGTGCGGCGCTGATCACGGCGCTGCTGGTGCTCGCGAGACCTGCGGCGATCATGCTCGCGACAATCGGTGCGGGAATGCAATTCCGCGAGCGAGTATTGCTCGCCTGGATTGCACCACGCGGAATCGTGGCGGCGGCCACCGCCGGTATCATGGGTCCTCGCTTGGTGGACGAGGGTTATGACGCGAGCGTGCTGCTGCCGCTGGTGTTTGCCGTGATTTTCACCACCGTTTTGCTGCACGGTTTCTCGTTGAATTGGCTGGCGGCGCGTTTGGGACTTGCCTCGCGCCACCGTGACAGCGTGGTGATTGTCGGCGCGTCGCCGTGGTCCACGGAGCTCGCGCGAATGATGCGCTCACTCGATATCAACGTGCTGATCTCCGACTCGTCGTGGCACGCGCTGCGAGATGCGCGCCTCGCCGGCATCCCAGTTTTCTACGGTGAGATATTGTCCGATTTCGCTGAAGAAACGGTGGAGTTGGCGCACGTCAGAACGGTTCTGGCCGCGACGAGCAACGACGCTTATAACGCACTCGTGTGCAAAGCCCTGGCGCCCGAGGTTGGGCAAGCGCGCGTGTTTCAGCTGCCGATGGGCGGTGGGAATGACAACGACCCGAAGGCAGTGGCGCGGCAGGTGCGAGGCAATATTGCGTTCGACAAGGAAGCGGTTTTTGAACGTTTGTGGCGCAATCATGTCAGAGGATGGACGTTTGCGCGTACGCGTCTGACCGAGAGTTACAGCTACAGTGATTTCCTGAATGATAAGAGCACGGAGTCGCTAATTATTCTGGTGATATCGGGCGAGGACAACGTGCAATTCACGTCATCGCAAACCACTTTAGAGCCAAAGGCGGGTGACACGATTGTCTATTTCACGCCACCGAAGCCGCAACCGACACGAGATTTACCTGATGTCGAATCCAGCTCGGCGTGAGACGCCACAAGTCGCCGGTCCGGCGGGATTGATTGAGACACTGGTCGAGCGCCCAGCGGATGGCAAAGACGATCGGGTCATATTGGTATGTCATCCACATCCGGCGCATGGCGGTGCGCTGACCAACAAGGTGGCCTACACGTTGGCTCGTGCTGGCGTGCTGGGTGGTATGACTGCCGTCAGATTCAATTTCCGCGGCGTCGGCAAGAGCGAGGGTGCCTACGACGAAGGCAGAGGTGAGCTGGCGGACACCTTGGCGATGATCGACTGGATTCGCGAAACGATGGCACCTCAGCATTGCGTCTTCGCTGGATTTTCCTTCGGTAGCGCCATGGTCGTAGCGGCCAGCCTAGAACGCCAATGCGATCAATTGATCCTTGTCGCACCTCCAGTTGGCAGGATTTTGGATCCCGCGACGCGCATTCCGGATGGTTTGGCAGCGAGTATCGTGCAGGGCGGACACGATGAGTTGGTCGATGCGGAGTCGGTCGTCGCATGGTGTAACGAGCAGCCCGTCGGCGTCCGCATCGCACTGATGGAAACCGCGGATCACTTCTTCCATGGCCATCTTCCGGCCCTTCGCGAGATCTTACTCGCGGAAATGACAGTGACGGAGAACGCGTGATGCTCGCCCAACTGCGAAAACAGATCGAACAGTTGCTACGGGCAGACGGACCGACGCCGGACCCGGCAGCGCGCGAGACCGGTGTGAGACTCGCGACAGCCACGCTGATGGCGGAGGTGGCACGTGCCGATGACGTTCTCGACACTCGCGAACTGGCAGCGCTCAAGCAGAGACTCCAGAAGCAATTCGATTTGGACGAGCAGACTGCCGCGACCGTCGTCAACGATGGGTTAGAGTCGTCGGAGGAGTCGGTGTCGCTTCAGGGGTTCACGCGAACCTTGCACGAGCAGCTCGATTCGGATGAAAAAGCCCACATTATCGACATGTTGTGGGAGGTTGCGTTGGCGGACGGCGAACTGGACAAGCACGAGGACGCGCTGATCGCTCAAATCGGCGAGTTGATGTATGTGCCGCGGTCGGAGGTGCTGCGTCTCAAAGCCAGGCGTCTAGAAGGTTTGTCCTCCTGAAACGACAAAGCCCCGCCGGGTGCGGGGCTTTGTTGGCAAGTCCGATCGATCCGACCGAACCGATGACCGCGATGCGCGGTTAGACCATATCTTTTAGGCCTTTCAATGCAGCCACTTTGACCACTTTGGTCGCGGGCTTCGCTTTGAACATCATCTCTTCGCCGGTGAACGGGTTCACGCCTTTGCGAGCTTTGACTGCCGGTTTCTTAACAACGCGCATTTTCATCAAACCAGGCATCGTGAACGTACCCGGGGCACCGCGTCCGCCGAGGTTCTTTTTGATCAGACCGGACAGGGAGTCGAACACCGCTGCGACGTCTTTACGTGTCAGGCCAGTGTCGTCCGCAATGTGGCGGAAAATCTCTGACTTGGTCGGCGCCTTCTTAACAGTGGCGGTGGTCTTTTTCTTTGCTGGCATAGAGTGTCGTCTCCCGAAAAAAAACTATGTTGAAATTTGGCTCCAAATCGGGTTCGTTTTTGCGAGCGTCCCGTCTCAAAGCGGGGCGAACATTAACATACCCGTAGCTCAAAAAACACTATGTTTTTAGGGTATTTGTGCGATCACTCAATCGCGGATCGGTTGCACATTTTCGGTGCATTAATCGGTGCGATAAATTCGCTGGGTACGGACTTCGAAAGCCTCGTCGGATCCGTCCGGCGTCACGCTGATATCGAAGATCAGCGTCTCGCGGTTGGCGACAGTGACTTCTCCCAAGTAGTAGATGGAATCGCCTTGCTCGACTTTTCTAACAGTCATTTTCTTGAGTTGTCCGGTCAGGTTACTAACAGCCACCTGCACGTCCGCCTCAATGGGCGTGTTGTTGGTGTTGTCGATGACCGACACGTTCAACAGCGCTCGGTTCCGGGCGCGTACAACCCCCACTGACTGGGCGACCTCTGCCGGAACCTCATCGGTAGATATGGCGTTGAAGAACACCGTGTAATCACCAAAAATCGCTGAACTCTCCGCTGCCGCTGCAGCGTCGGGCACGTTCCGTTCACCACCGCCGCCGCACCCGACCAAAAGTGCCGCGATCAGTGCCAAGATACTCGTCCGTAATGTCATGTCTTCCCCCAGATTGAGACATTCGTCGAACGCCACTGCGCCCGCGCGTCTGCTGCCTGTATCTTGCCACGCGGCCTCAAGATTTACATCTAGACTGCCTTGTACAAGTGAGTCAGTACGATTCGGCAAATCTGAATGAGCATGAGTGCAAACAGGGGAGATAGATCAAAACCAGCAATCGGTGGGATGATGCGCCGAATCGGTGTGAGCACCGGTCGCGTCAGTTCGTCGGCTAGCGCACCCGCCGGGTTGTAGCTGCCCTGCGCGACCCAGCTCAACACCACACCAATCAGCAACGCGACCATGAAAATCGTCAACGTGAGATTCGCCAAAGCAAAGACAGCGTCGATCAGCAGTTGCCCAGAAATCCCGTATCCACGCAACAGCATGAGCGCCGCTAGCAACAGCACCTGAACACCGTAGGCGACGAGCAACGTCGCTGCGTCGATCGTGCCAATCGACGGGATGATCCGCCGCACTGGGACGACGAGCGGCGAGGTTAGTTGCACGATGGCTTGAGCGATCGGATTTCGAAAGTTGGCACGTACCATTTGCAACAAGAAACGCAACATGATGACCGCCAGGATTAGGCCGGTCAGCGTACGCAATAAAAAATCTGATATGTCGCTGAGCATGATCTGTTCGTCGAATCCTAACTGTCTGCCAATTCTACCGAGCGAGCGAGTGCGGCGGCCACCGCAGCATCGACTGTTTGGCGAAACGCGTGCTGTTCCAATGCGTCGATTCCCGCGGCGGTGGTGCCGCCGGGCGAGGTTACACGCGCTCGCAAGGTTTCAACGTCGATATCGCTGCCCTCAGCGAGCGTCGATGCGCCAAGCGCTGTCGCGCCGACCAACGTCGTCGCCTGCTCTTGCGTCAATCCATGCGCGATAGCCGACTGAGTCAGCGCCTCCATCAGCAAATAAAAGTACGCTGGGCCACTGCCCGATACAGCAGTGACGACATCGATCAACGATTCCTTGTCCAGCCAAACGCTGGCGCCGGTGGTCGCCAAGATTCGCTCGGATAACTCGCGCTGTTGCGCGGAGCAGCTTGCGCTTGCGAACAGTCCCGAAGCGCCGTGTCCGACGAGCGCGCCTTGGTTGGGCATACACCGGACCATCGGTTGGTCGTGAAACCGCTTTGCCATCGTACTGAGCGGGATACCAGCCGCGACCGATATGATCACGCAGTCCCGCGCCATCTCGTTGAGATCGAGTGCGTCAACCACTTGGGTAAAGACTTGTGGTTTGACTGCCAGAATGAGCGCATTCGCATCTCGTATTGCGTCATTGTTGTCTTGTGAGGTCCGGATTCCGACGGCGAGTTGGCGGAACCTGTCCAGTTGCTCTTCGCTCGGATCGGTGACGGTGACAAGGCCAGGTGGCCAGCCGGCTCGCACAAGACCTCCGACAATCGCGAACGCCATATTGCCGGCGCCGATAAACCCAATTCTCGATGTGTCGGACTCGGAAGTTCTGCTCATGCGGTCGATTGTCTCATAGGCCTAGGAGCGCGGGCCGAAAATGGCCGTGCCGATGCGAACGATCGTGGCGCCTTCCAGAATCGCTGCCTCGAGATCTGCGCTCATGCCCATCGACAACGTGTCCATAGCGGGAAAATTCGAGCGCAACGACGCATAAATCGACGCGAGCTTGGCGAACGGTTGGCGTTGCGCCTCGACGCCCTCTCTCGCGCGCGGCAGGCACATGAGTCCGCGTAGCTTGAGATTTGGGAGCGCAGAAATCGCTTCGGCTAACGACGCCACATCATCGACTGCGACGCCCGCCTTTTGCGGCTCCGAATCGACATTGACCTGGATGCAGACGTTGAGCGGCGGGCGATGGTCGTCGCGCTGATCGGACAATCGCTGCGCAATCTTGCGCCGATCGAGCGTATGGACCCAGTCGAAATGGGCTGCAATCAAGCGGGTCTTATTCGACTGAATCGCACCGATGAAATGCCAGTCCAGGGCCGAATTGGCGATCGTCTCGATCTTCTGGACACCCTCATCCACATAGTTTTCCCCGAATGACCGCTGCCCCAGGGCGGCCACAGCATTGATCGAATTCACGCTGTGGCGTTTGCTGACCGCCAGAATTTCGATGCTATCGGGGTCTCGATTTGCGACCGCTGCCGCATTTGCGACCCGCGAAACCACCGCGTCCAGGTGTTCCGTGATCCTAGTCACGCTTTGCTCCAGGTGCTTCGCTATACTCGCTCATCGTTGTTTATGGTAAATCCAAGCCAGCTAAGCCCGAGGGAACGCGATGGCCGTTGATGTCGCTCAGTTACTGTCTTTCACCGTCAAGAACAAGGCATCAGACCTGCACTTGTCGGCCGGTGTACCGCCGATGATCCGTGTTGATGGAGACATCAAACGGGTGAACATGCCTGCGCTGACTCATAAAGAAGTCAACAGCATGGTGTACGACATCATGAATGACAAGCAACGCAAGGACTACGAAGAGTTCCTAGAGACCGATTTCTCATTCGAAATCCCGAACTTGGCTCGCTTTCGAGTCAACGCGTTTAACCAAGCGCGCGGATCCGGCGCCGTCTTCCGGATTATTCCGTCAGAGATTCTGACCCTCGACGACCTGCGGGCGCCGGCGATTTTCAAAGACATCGCCATGCAGCCGCGGGGCATTTGTCTTGTGACGGGCCCGACTGGCTCCGGTAAGTCGACGACCCTTGCGGCAATGGTCGACTACATCAACGACAACAAACCGGACCATATCCTGACGATCGAGGACCCCATCGAATTCGTCCATGAGAGCAAGAAATCGTTGATCAACCAGCGGGAAGTGCATCGTGATACCCATGGTTTCTCCGAGGCGCTGCGCTCAGCGCTGCGTGAGGATCCGGATGTCATTCTAGTCGGCGAGCTGCGTGATCTAGAGACCATTCGTCTCGCTCTGACGGCAGCGGAAACTGGTCACTTGGTTTTCGGAACGTTGCACACGAGTTCCGCAGCCAAAACCATCGACCGTGTTGTCGATGTTTTCCCAGCGGCCGAGAAGGAGATGGTCCGCGCGATGCTTTCAGAGTCTTTGAAAGCGGTGATCTCGCAGACGCTGCTGAAGCAAATCGGTGGTGGTCGAATCGCCGCACACGAGATCATGATTGGTACGCCTGCGATTCGAAACCTCATTCGTGAGGGCAAGATTGCGCAAATGTATTCGGCAATCCAGACCGGACAGGCCGCGGGAATGCAGACACTGGATCAAAATCTTTCGGATCTGATGCTGAAAGGCAAGATCACCAAGGAAGAGGCGCGCTTCAAAGCCGCCAACAAGGAAAACTTCTAGGGCTTCGGGGAGACTGAGATGGATAGAGAACAAGCAGCAGCCCTGATGCAGAGCCTGCTCAGGAAGATGAATGAGAAGAGTGGGTCCGACTTGTTCATCACGGCAGGATTCCCACCGGCGATTAAGATCGACGGAGAAATTCATCGCGCGAGCGACTCCATTTTAAAGCCCGAACAGTGCTCCATTCTGGTGCGGGCGATCATGAACGACAAACAGGCCCGGGAGTTTGATGCGACCCGCGAGTGTAACTTCGCGATTGCACCGAAAGGCATCGGCCGCTATCGGGTCAGTGCGTTTGTTCAGCAAGGCAACGTCGGCGCGGTGATTCGGACAATTACGACGACCATCCCGACTTTCGAAGATCTCGATCTGCCACCGATTCTGAAAGACGTCGTCATGAACAAGCGCGGCTTGGTGATCGTTGTTGGCGGAACCGGCTCAGGTAAGTCGACAACGCTTGCAGCAATGATCGGCCATCGCAATCGCAACTCGAGAGGGCATATCATCACGATCGAAGATCCCGTCGAGTTTGTGCACCCGCACGATGGGTGTGTGATTACCCACCGCGAAGTCGGTGTGGATACCGAGTCATGGCATGCCGCATTGAAAAACACACTGCGTCAGGCGCCGGATTGCATCCTGATTGGTGAAATCCGGGATCGCGAGACTATGGAGTACGGCATTCAGTTCGCCGAGACTGGGCACTTGTGCCTGGCGACGTTGCACGCCAACAGCGCCAACCAAGCATTGGATCGGATCATCAACTTCTTCCCGGAAGAACGCCGTTCGCAGTTGCTGATGGACTTGTCGCTGAACGTGCGCTCGTTGATTTCGCAACGTCTGATTCCACGAGAGGGTGGCTTGGGCCGAGTCGCTGCGATGGAGATCATGTTGGCGACGCCGCTGATTCAGGACTTGATCTTCAAAGGCGATGTGGCCCAGATCAAAGAGATCATGGCCAAGTCGACGCGCCTCGGTATGCAAACCTTTGACCAGGCATTGTTCCAGCTCTATGAAGACGAGATCATTTCGTATGAAGACGCGATGCGCAATGCGGACTCGAAAAACGAGCTGCGTTTGAATATCCGACTCAACTCCAAGCGTGAAACCGGCTTGACCAAAGAGCAGGCTTCCAGTCTCAAGATCATGGAAGAAGACTCTGGCGAGAACGTGAGATTCAGCTAGGGCCGCGCAATGAACGTTAAACCTCTATTCAAACTGATGGTGGAAAAACGGGCGTCGGACCTGTTCTTCACGCCCTATGCGCCGGTCAAGATCAAGATCGACGGCAAGATCATGTCGGTTAACAAGATGGAGCTGTCGCCGAAGCAAGTGCGCCAGGCAGCCATGGAGATCATGACCGAGGACCAGCTAGAGGCGCTGGCCCGCGATATGGAAGTGGATTTCGCCGTGTCTGAAACCGGCCTCGGGCGTTTCCGGGTCAACGTATTCCACCAACGCGGCAATCTCGCGATGGTCATGCGTTACATCACTGCCGAAATGCCGACGCTGGAAGAGCTTGGTATGCCGGACACCTTCAATGACCTGATCATGCACAAACGCGGCTTGATCCTGATGGTTGGTGCAACGGGTAGCGGTAAGTCGACGACCATCGCCGCGATGATCAATCATCGCAATGAAAAAACCGCCTCGCACATTATTACCATCGAGGATCCGATCGAGTTCTTGCACAAGAACAAGAAGTCGATCATCAACCAGCGTGAGCTTGGCTTAGACACGAAATCGTATGGCAACGCGCTTCGCAGTGCGCTGCGCGCGGCGCCCGATGTGGTGATGGTCGGCGAAATCCGTGATCTGGAGACGATGCAGGCGGCGCTGAACGTTGCCGGTACTGGCCAGCTAGCGATCGCGACTTTGCACTCCAACAACTCACCCGAGACGCTGGACCGGATCATCAACATGTTCCCTGTCGAGCAGCAACGTCAGGTGTTCGTGGATCTCTCCCAGTATCTGCGCGCGATTATTTCGCAGCGCTTAGTGCGTAACCGGGAAGGCAAGCGCGTCGCTGCGGTCGAGATGATGCTCAATACTCCGCATATCGCGGAGCTGATCGAGAAAGGCGACATCGTCGGCGTGAAAGAAGCGCTCAAAGATTCGAATGAGAAGGGCATGCAGAATTTTGACTCCGCGTTGCTCAAGCTCTATCGGATGGGCACGATCACGTTGCAGGAAGCGTTGGCAAACGCCGATTCACGCTCCAACCTGGAAGCGCAAATCAACTTCGGTTAGTTGGTCTCCGGCGGGAATACTTTCGCCGCTTCGAACACAGGCCCGTCGACGCAAACACGTCGCATCGCAACGCCGTCCGGTTCGTGGACCGCCACAACGCAGCCTGCGCACCCGCCAACCGCACACGCCATGTACTCCTCCAACGAGACCTGGCAGGCAACGCCATGCTTTTCGGCGACTCTTGCGGTGGCCGCCAACATCGGGGTTGGGCCGCAGGCGAAGATTTCACAGCGCGCTTTGACCGCATCGTCTTGTTGCTCTAGCCATTGGTGGGCGAGATCTGTGACGAATCCATCATGCGCGCCAGCGATCCCGGCCTTGGACGCCAACCGCCCAGGAATCCCAATGGCTTGCATGCTCGCAAGCGTGTGCGTTGCGTCGGGCGGCATATGCGCAAGCGAGTCGTCCGCTGGACAGGTCGCGAAAGGAAAAGCGATCTCCGAACCCATGAATACCATGGGTTGCCAATCGGCGGTTCGGTCGTTCGCGAAAAATTCTGCGAGGTAGATCATCGGCGGAATCCCGACGCCACCGCCAACCAGTAGAGCAATGGGTCGCTCTGGCGACGGGGTAAACGGTTTCCCGATCGGCCCCATGACGCTCAAGGATGTGCCCGCAGGCTGAGCGGCCAAAGCGCTGAGACCGACACCGTGGGTCTTGAACAAAATCTCGATAGTGCCGGTTTGGGTATTCACACGTTGTAGTGAAATCGGTCGGCGCATCGGGAGTGCGTCGCTGCAGGTGAGGTGAACAAACGAGCCAGGTTCGGCGCGACGCGCAATCTCCGGGGCGTGCAAACGCATGATGAACTGCTCGTCAGGGTGATGTTCGACTTCGGTGAGTTCAGCCTCGACGACGACAATGCTGTCGCGGTGGTTACTCGCCATGATTTTGCCTCGCACTGGAATCAACTTCAGCTAAAAGCGCCATGCGGATAGCCACGCCGTTGCGCACTTGTTCAGTGATCAGCGAGCGGGGGCCGTCGGCGCAGAACGTATCGATTTCCACGCCCCGGTTCATCGGGCCAGGATGCATGATCAACGGTGATTTGCGACACAGTTTGAGGTTCCTCTCGGTGATGCCAAACTGCTCGTGGTAGTCGGCTGATGACAAGAGCGATTCATTGCCGTCGATTCGTTCGTGCTGAATACGCAATGCCATAATGGCATCTGCTTGTTCGATGCCCGGCGCCAGCTCATTGAAGCGTTGTGCATTAGGATATTCGTGCTCATCGAGCATCATGCCATCCGGCGCCACCAGATGGATCGCACCGATGCCCAGCGTGTTAAACGCTTCGTAAGCCGAGCGAGCGACCCGGGAATGCGCGAGATCTCCGACGATAGCGAGCGTCACATTTTCAAGATCAGGTCGCGCCAAGCGCAAGGTCAGCGCGTCCAACAGGCCCTGTGTCGGATGGTTAACGTGAGCCTCGCCCGCATTCAGAACCGCGACTCCTGGTCGCACCGCATCGGCGATCATCTGCGGCACGCCGACCGCGGCATCGCGGACGACGAATACGTCGCATTGCATCGCTTCGAGCGTGTAAATCGTATCCAGGATGCTCTCGCCCTTTTTTCGAGACGAGGTCTTGACGTCGAGGTTCAGCACATCTGCGCCGAGCCTTGCGGCAGCAAGCTCAAACGAGGCGCGCGTTCGCGTGCTTGGCTCAAAAAAGAGGTTGGCCACTGTCCGTCCGGCCATGACATTGCTGCGCACCGCCAAATGTTCTGGTGGGGCCAGGAACTGCTCTGCGGCGTCCAGGATTCGAGTGATCGTCTCCCGGCTTAGGCCCTGCAACGTGATCAGGTGGCGCAAACGCCCTGTTGCATCGACCTGTGAATGCCCCGATGCAGCTGGCGGTGCTAGGTTGGCGGCTTCAGCCACGACGGGAGTTCGGTGCGACGTTATTCATGGCCGCGTAGAGTACCACTGCTGGGGCTTAGGTATGACCCAAGTCGCGTTCGTTGAGCCATTGCTCTGCGATCAACGCAGCCGACATAGCGTCGATGTCGCCTTTGCGAACCCGGTGTTGCCGTTCGCCGCGTCGGCGCGCCTCCCGCAAAAGGTCGGTGGCCGCCGCTGAGGTGAGGTGCTCGTCGATGAGCTGAACGGGGATGTCGTAGTCTCCTAGCTCCGCGGCAAAGCCGCGCGCAGCACGGCATTGATCCGATTCGCCGCCGTCGGAGGACACCGGCAGGCCCACCAGCAGGACGTCTGGCCCCCAGTCGTCAATCAGTTTCTCGATCGCCAGCCAATCCGGCCCATCATCGCCGCTGACCAGTGTCGTCAAAGGGCGGGCGCTGTGTGTGATCGTCTGCCCAACTGCGACGCCGATGCGGCGCAGGCCGTAGTCGAAAGCCAACAATGTCGCGGAGTGGAAGTCAGGCATGTCCTGCGGGACCCGACAGTTGCGCGCGGGTAACCCCAAGCGCTTTCGTCGCGTGGTCCCAGCGCGCTTCGTAGGGTGTCGCGAACACCAGGCGTCGCGTTGCTGGCACCGTGAGCCAGGAGTTAGCGAGAATTTCCGACTCGAGCTGCTCTGCATCCCAGCCCGCATAGCCGAGAATCATGACGCCACCACTGGGTCCCCCGGAGCGATACATCGCCGTCATGGCATCGCGGCTCATCGACAAGTAGATGTCATCTGAGACTCGTAGGGTCGCTTCGTAGTCGCCGGCATCCGCGTGCAGAATAAAACCGCGCTCCGGGCTGACCGGGCCGCCGTTCAAGACCGGTTCGCGGTGTTTGCGTCGATCAAGCTCTTCCGCTGGCACGTCGTCGAACCCGTCCATGCCCGAGAACACTTCGCCATGCGTGAGTTCCATCGGTCGGTTGATCGTGACGCCCATCGCACCTTCTTCGGTGTGCTCGCAGACCAACGTGACCGTATTTTCGAAATCGGGATCATCGAGCTGCGGCATCGCCACCAGGAGTTGCCCGGCAAGAGTCGGAAATTCAGACATTCATTGAGTATCGCTGTGGGTTGAGGTCCCTGCAAGGCAGGGTGTCACGGTGCATCGACCGCGACAGCGCCCGTTACGCGACCGCTGCGGAAGCGGAATTTATAGGCGAAGCGCAGCATATCGCGGGATTCTGCGATTTGCGCCGGAAACGGCGCAAATGGTGCTGCTCGGTTGACGATAACCAGAGCCGCCTGGTCGAGAATGCGGTCTCCAGAGCTGCGCAAAATTTCGGTGTTACCGAGTGAGCCATCCGGCAAGATCGATACGGCGATAATCGGGCTGCCATCCCTGCCGTTGGCTTCGAGGTTATTGATAAAACTCTGCGTTCCGATGCGCTCGACGCGTTGTTTCCAGGCACTCAGGTAGGGTGCGAGGTCTGAGCGTTTTGTGTTGACGCTGACCACCAAGTGGCGTGGATTGTCGTCTTGGATCAGCACCGATGGATCGACGTTTTCGGGTAGCGGCAATGTTTGATCGATACCGGTTGGCATCGACTGGGCGAGCCGCGCGGCATCGTCGACGAGCTCGGAAGGATCGTCGGGTTGGAACTGCACGCGGTTTCCACCGTCGCTCGTCAATAGCGCCTGGTCGATCGGCTCACCGAGCGTGCTCTCGCTTTGCTCGGGCCCAGTTTGTTCGGCAGGCGGTGCGACCGATCCGGCACGCGCTGACGCCGCCGGTGTGTCGACGGATTCGCGTGTGTTGCCATGACCTTGTTGGTCTTCTTGTGCGATGTAATCTGCTTTGTCGGGCGGGCTGGTTTGCTGCTGTTGCGCTACGATCGTCACTTCGAGCGATGTGGTGTCTCCGGAGTCGGTCAACACGCCGGCTTCGAAGGTGATCCCAAGAATCAGAATCGCCCACAACAGTGCTGACACGAACAACATCGGCGGCAGTTTGTCGTCGCGCCCGTTGGCGACGGGCAAGAGATCGCGCGTCAAAACTGTATTGGATGAAGTACCGTCGTTCATGGCCCTAAATGAGTCGCTCGCGCATCGCCGCTGTGGTCAAGTGAGTGCCGAGATTATCGATGAGCAGCGCCTTGTCGACACCCATTGCGTCACAGACTGTAGAAAACTCCGTGGGTCCGCCGACCACCAAAGCGGTCGCCGCGGCATCCGCATGTACGGGGTCCTCTGCGATCACTGTAGCGGCCGCTGGCGCGACCGGCCAACCGGAACGCGGGTCGATGATGTGCTGGTATCGCTGGCCGTCGATCTCCCGGTAGCGCGCATAGCCTCCAGATGTCATCACATACTCGCCGCTCGACAACGTCAGTAGCGCGCTCGGGGGGCCACCCGAAGGGTTGGCGACCGCGATTCGAAACATCGCATCTTTCTGGGTCGATCGCACGGCGACGTCGCCGCCTAGATCGACCACTAAACGGTCACATTCGTCTGTGTTGACCGCCGCCATCGCCTCGGCCAGTAGCGCACCTTTGACGATCGCGCCGATGTCCAAGCGGGTTGATGTGTCAGAACTTGCCAACCGGAGAGTCTCGTCGAGTGTGTATCCACCGGATGTCGCCTGGACGAGCTGCTCGATCATGGCTTCGTCCGGCACACCACTCGTCTGCGGACGAGTGAGGTCGTCGAAACCCCATGCGACGACCATGCCACCCACCGCTGGATCAAACCTGCCGCCAGAGGTTTGACGCCATAACTCGGCGCGATTCAGAAGGTCATAGAGTCTTCTTGATAATGTCACGGCTTGGCCGTCGGCCAACGCGCTGTTGGCGCGGCTTAGCTCGCCATCGCCGAATCCATAGTAGTCAGGACCATTGGTTTGAATCGTCTCGAACACGCGTTGGCAAATCTCGTTCGCAGCCGCGTGGTCAGACGCAGTTGCGCGAACTTTAAGTAGCGTTGTGTAAATTAGCCACTCGCGCTCAACGGTTTGTGCGGGTGAGCATCCGGTGAGTGCGAATCCTGATGCGAGTGCAGCGAGGACGCCGCGTCGAGTCATCATGCGCTGGAAACTCCATGCGCCAGGTGGCGCTCGATGGCGTCGTTGAGCTGGCCTGCGATATTGAGATCATAGGCCTTATCGATCTCACGGATACCGGTAGGACTCGTGACGTTAATCTCCGTCAATTTGTCACCAATGATATCCAGTCCAGCGAACAGCACACCGTGGGTTCGTAGCCACGGACCCACTCGATCTGCGATCGCTTTTTCGACGGTGCCCAGCGGTCTTGCGTCGGCTGTGGCCCCCATGACGAGGTTGCCGCGACCATCGGCCGCATCGGGCACTCTGGCCAGCATGTAAGGCACCGGATCGCCGTCGACGATCAAGATCCGCTTGTCGCCCTCTGTGATCTCCGGCACGTAGACCTGGGCCATCGCGAATTGGGTTTGATAATCGGTCAACGTCTCGAACACGACGTTTGCGTTGGTATCGCCATCTTTCAACGTGAAGATGGAGCGCCCGCCCATGCCATCCAGCGGTTTGACCACGATATGCCCATGCGTTGTCAGGAATTCGCGTAGCTGAGTCTGGTTGCGGGTCACCAATGTCGGTGGCGTGAGCTCCGGGAAATACGCGGTCGCCATCTTCTCGTTGAGGTCACGAAGTGCCTGCGGCCGATTGACGACCAGCGCACCATGGTCGGCCGCGAGGTCCAGCAGATAGGTTGTGTAGATGAACTCCATGTCGAAGGGCGGGTCTTTGCGCATCAAGATCGCATCAAGCGCGCCCAGTTCGATCGACTGAACCTCGCCTTTAACGAACCAATCAGTGGTGTTGTCCGTCACAGTGACCGCGTGGGCGTGTCCCATCGGCTGGCCCTTTTCGAGGTACAGATCCCCTTGCTGCAGCATGGAAATGCGATATCCGCGGTGCTGAGCGTCGAGCATCATCGCGAAAGTTGAGTCCTTGGCCGGGGAGATGCCCTCAATGGGATCCATCACGATGCCGATATGAAGAGTCTGACTGGTCACAATTTGCCTTTATCGGGTAAGCCGTGGCTGTGAATGATACGCCTGTCTGGCAGTGAGTTCGGGCCGCGTGGCGGCAAATCAGGCAATATGTTAAAAGTTTCGGAGCGAACCACCAAAGTGTGCGCCAGACCACACTCTGTTCGGGCCGGTTCAGACGACAATACTGCTTATGTCCAAAAGGAGGCGGAGCCGGTGACCAATAGCACGCCCACAGTGCTCAAAGGACTGAAAATCCTGGTAATCGATGACAGCAAGACGATTCGTCGTACGGCTGAGACACTGCTCAGCAAAGAAGGCTGTGAAGTGTACACAGCGATCGACGGATTCGATTCGTTATCGAAAATTGCAGACCATCAGCCTGATCTGATTTTCGTCGACATCATGATGCCGCGGCTCGACGGTTACCAGACGTGCCAGCTGATCAAGAACAACAAATCTTTCCGAGATACTCCGGTCATCATGTTGTCCAGCAAGGACGGCCTGTTCGACCGTGCGCGCGGCCGGATCGTTGGATCGGAGCGCTACCTCACCAAACCGTTTACGAAAGATGAGTTGGTTGGCGCAATCTCCGAACAGTTCAATGCAGCTTGAGGCGACCGCAGGAATATTGGCATGACTCGAATTCTCATCGTCGATGACTCGCCCACCGAATTGCATGTTGTGCAGACGCTGCTCGAGCGCCATGGCTATGAAACCACCACCGCGGAAAGCGGCGAAGGTGGCATCCGTGCGGCCATGGAGCAACGGCCCGACCTGATTTTGATGGACGTTGTTATGCCCGGTATGAACGGCTTCCAAGCGACCCGTAAGCTCACGCGCAACGCACCGACAGCGGATATCCCCGTCATCGTGGTAACCAGCAAAGATCAGGAAACGGACAAAATCTGGGCGATGCGACAAGGCGCGTCGGATTACTTAGTGAAACCGGTTGAGGAACGTAGCCTCATCCAAAAGATTGAAGAACAACTTTCAGGACGCGCGAGTTAGCCATGCCTGCATTGACGTTAAAAGCGCTAGCCAATCGGCCGTTTGAACTGCTTCAGGAAATGGAGCGACGGTCGCGCGCGGCGATCGCTGGCCAAGGTGAGGCAGGCGGGCAACGCAACGAATGGGTGGGCGTCGGCTTTCGGATCGGTGGCGAGCAGTTTGTGGCGAGCCGCGACGAGGTCCGCGAGGTTCTGATGATGCCCGACACGGTCACGCGCGTCCCAGGCGCAAAACGCTGGCTTCTCGGTATTGCCAACTTGCGTGGTCAGCTGCTGCCGTTGGTAGATCTGCAATTGCTGCTCGGCGGCGGAAGAACGGACCGGGGGCGTGACGCTCGGGTGATCAGCGTCAGCCACCGAGAAGTGTCCGCTGGCCTGCTCGTTTCAGAGGTGAGCGGTTTTCGGCGTTTCGTCGACGGCGAGTACCACGGCTCGACACCGTCCACCGACGTGCGCTGTGACGGTTACCTATCGGGCGTATTCCGCCGAGGCGGCGACGCATGGCCGGTGTTTGGGTTCGACCGACTGCTTGAAAGCGAACAATTTTTACAGGCCGCCGCTGTGCCGGCCGTCGCCTGATTGAAGGGACAGGAACTTAATAATGGCAAGACAGACTCCATCTACCAAGTCACCCATGGCGATGAAGCTATTGCTACCCATTTTATTGGTTGCGACGGCCGCGGTGGTCTGGCTCGGGTACGGTGGTGCGGTCGCTGGCGACAGCTCACTGACATCGCGTGATGCTTTGATCGCCGTGCGCGCAAAGCAAGTCGTCGCCGGCAGTAACGGCGCGCTCGTCAACCTGACGAATGTCGTTAGAAACAGCGCGCCGGGCGGCGTCGTGGGCGAACAAGCGCGCAACATCCTGAGCAACCAAGAACGGATACGTGCGTTCAATGACGCTGCGGAGCGGTTCGTCAACGCTTTGGATGTGATGCAGGTGCGAGTGGACGCGCTATCGGATGAGGGTAATGCAGCAATCGCCGATCTCGCGGC
>JBCAZH010000011.1:0-67901 GCA_038533155.1 Pseudomonadota bacterium
ACGGCAACCGCTCGACCAAACGGCCGAAAGCAGCGTCCAACAACTTCATGCGGTCAGACGCGTAGCCAACGGCATCACTGGACATATCGTAGATATTGACCCGAGGATCGATGGCTTTGCCTGGCGACCGCATATCGTCGGCATCATTACCGAACGCCAATGCAGGTTCGCCGGATCGATTCAGCAGTGCGGCCATCATTGACGCATCGTCGAGTTCCGGATCGTAGCCAAACTGGATCGCCCAATCGTCATAGGGACCCGGTGCTAGTGTGTAGAACAACGTCTGATCTGTCTCCAGCGGCGCGAAGTTGACCGCCGGGTAATCCATCACAGAACCCGCAAGAACACCCGTCGTCTTCACTGCATTATCGAACGCAGCGTCAGCATCCAGTAACTGAGTGGCCTTCATGTTGTGGTTCAGTCCTAGCGTGTGACCGATTTCATGCAGAATCAGGTAGAACATCGAATCGCGCACGAGCTGTTCGTCATACGCGTGGCCCTCATGGTGAAGCGCATCCGCGAGCACCATGGCAGTTGCTGTTTCAGCCCTAAGCCCCGCACCCAGGGAACAGAACTCACCGGCGTGGGCAAACGCGGATTCCGGTGTGTGGGACTCAATCAAAGTCGACGCGTCACTGATTAGGTATTTGGCGAATTGGAATCGTCCTAAGAACGAGTACTCCAACATGATGTCCGCACCGATGATTTCACCCGTCCGCGGATTGGTGAAGCTGGGACCGTAACCACCGAACGGAGGCCGGGGGGAAGATGTCCACCGCAACACGTTGTAACGGATATCGCCCGCGTCCCATGTCGCATCATCGGGTTGCACTTGAACCTGCACCGCGTTGCTGAACCCCGCCTTCTCAAAGCTTGAGTTCCACGCGAGCGCTGCCTCGCGAATCATGTCTCGATATTCGACTGGGGTCGTGTTCTCTATCCAAAACGTAATCGGCTTCACCGGATCGGACACAGCCGCCGACGGATCTTTCTTCTCGAGTCGCCAGCGATGGATCATGTCACGGAATGGTGTCGCACTGCGCGAGGTCAAATCGGTCACCTGCGTCATGAAGTAGCCGACTCGGGGATCATCTCGACGCGGTGCATAACTGTCATCCGGCATGCGCACGAAACTGTGCAGCACAGGAATCTCGACATGTCGTCGGTCCGCAATGTCTGGACCGGTCGGACCTTTCGGCGTCGGGTTCGAGTACACGTAGGTCACTTCGACATCGGTGTTGTCTGGATAGCTGCGAAGATTCGACACCCGAGTCGACGAATCAGAGAGACTGCCTAGTGAGAACGCCTTCGGGTCAGCATCCGGGCTCGGCGTCGGTTTGATCTGAAGCAGCGCTTCCGACTTAAACAGTTTGTCGCCAGCAATCAGGATGCCTTGCTCATCCTCTGCCAGGATCGTCTCCGTCGCCAGGATCGCATCGCTAATATTGGCACGACTTGCGTTAGAGAGCGCATTCGACGGATCGAAATAATAGGACGAGTTCGGTTCGATCAGATCGATCTTGTCGAAACGTCGGCTGAAACGAATGACCTGCTCTGTGAGGTATGCTCCT
Source organism: Pseudomonadota bacterium (assembly GCA_038533155.1). Lineage (GTDB taxonomy): Bacteria > Pseudomonadota > Gammaproteobacteria > Steroidobacterales > Woeseiaceae > CALBPI01. The sequence continues at coordinate 1,572 of JBCAZH010000011.1, forward strand.
CGAAAGTACCCCACTTGCACGACACCATCCGAAGCTTGCGCCACGTGAATGACTTCGCCGCCCGAACTATCTGCGTCAGCGACCAGGTCCGCCGGAATCAACACCTTCAATTCGCCGGTCTTGTTGTTTTGGAACAGCGTCAGAAGGCCGTCCATGCGAGTATGACCTTCCGTCAACTCTGCAATGGTTTTGTCTTTCTCTTTTTCCCCGTCTTCGTGCTCATCGGCAGCGGCGCATAAAGACATGATCGCGAAAAAAGCGACCAACAGCCAATCAAGTGGTTTCAATTTCATCGACGTTCCTGCTCTCGACACTGAATGCCTAACCTTCGCGCAACTGCGCCCCATTAAATAACTGACTAATCCGCTGCGCGAACATCAGATCGCCATGGACTTTGAGCTTGCCCGTCATGAACGCGGTCATGCCATCCAATGAACCCGACATCAGGGCAACAAGATCCTCATCGCTCATTGTGATCGCGACTTTGGCATCGTCGCTGGTTCCTGCAGTGACCGTCGCCGCGCCGTCTTGAATATGGACGAACCTCGGTTCTGACGTATTGAACTGGATCACCGCATCGATTCCTGCGGCTGCATCCGAATTAAGCGCGCCTGGCAGGCGGCTGAAAAGGTCGTTGATATCCATGGGCTCTCCCGATTTAGAAGCCGCCAAGAGTAACGTACACGGCCTGGAAAGTCTTTTTGACCGGGTCATGTGAGCCAGATCACAGCGGTTCGAAGGCGTGGCGCTTATGCTCCAGAGAGAGGTATTTCCAGTGTTCGAAATCCCACCCGAAACTGCGCCCGCCGTCGCGCTGGCCCTATCTGCACTCGTTTTCGTGCTCGCGTGGCTCGGTGCCACGCTCGCATGTTGGCGTTCGGATCGGCAGCGCCGGCATCTCCCCGCGCAAGCCGGCGCCAGTGCATCGGCGTTCGCCAGATTACTTGCAGGTCAACGTCGAGCCGCGTTGCTGGCGTTGACCGTTGCAGTGACCGCAGGAGTCACGGCGATCGTCGCGGTTGGGTTGCCGATGCTGGACCGTGTACTCGACATTCAATCGGCAGCGCTCATCGGTCTGGTCGCGGTCAGTGCACTCAGTCTGACGGTCGTTGTGCGTCGTTGGCCTCGCGAAGGCAAGGCCATGAACGATGCCTTGACGCGCAAGTCGGTGGGTGCACGTCTTGACTCAATGTGTCTGCACGGCCAAAGACTGTTCCACGACGTCATTCCAGGAAACGGTGGAAGCATCCCGCATGTCCTGACAACAACCTCTGGCATCTATGCGATCTATACTATTGCCCACCGCTTCAACGCTACCGGTGCGATCCTGCAAGATCGCGATACCGCAGTGCTGCCCGCATCCAATGCCGTCGTGGACTTGCGTGCCGTGAGATCGCGCTCGGCGCAATTGCAACACTGGCTGAAGAAAACTGACGGCGTCCAATGTCGCGTCCGCAGCGTTGTTACGCTCGATAAATGGCCTGCCGACAACGCGACGCCCGCTGATATTCTGATCGTCAATCCGTCGGACGTCGTCATGCTGCAAGGTTGGCGCGACAGCAGAGAAGCGTTAATGGATGACGAACTCGGGCGCATCCGAGCGACGCTTTCGGCCGCTGCCGCACCGCGGTTTCGCTCTTGGGCCGGCTATCGCAAAGACGCTCTGGTTAAGCGCACAACCCGTCAGGCCGTCTCCAGGGGCTCGGCTGCGGCCGCAAACGCCTGACGATCCAAGAGCTGTTCGAACGCGTCGCCGAGACGCTCGGTCTCTGCCACCACTTGCCGCCAGACGCGAATTCGCGTCTGGGCATCCATGCTCGTGAAATCGGTTCGATCCGGAATTTTCCCGCCCGGCAGATTGGCCACGAATTGAGGTGACGGTGCCAACACCAAAACCCGATCGATATGTTCGGCGCGCGGGCGTCTGTTGAGTTTCTTGTCGAACCATCCCGGCGTCAGATCGGGATAGAAATGCGGATACAGCGTCAGCCCAGACTGGAATGACATCGGCAGATCGAAGTGATAGTCAATGATTCCACCATCGCGGTAGACCCCCTCGCGGGCGCCGGCGAGATTGCGCACACCGTTTAACACCAACGGAATGGCGCTCGAGGCCAGGATGGCATCGACCAAGTTTTCTTCAGTGAGCTTGATCCTCTGCATCGGAAAGTCCGTTGCCGAGTGAAACGGGGCGTCCGTCCTCGCATCTGACACACACGCGCGACTGAAGAACCGTCCAAGCCGTCGGCGGTCGATCCGATTGGCGAGCATCGCGGCAGTCAACCCGAGTAACAGTGGAACACGACGCTCGCTCGCAACCCAACCATGCGCTTGCACCGCCATGATATGCAGTCGAAAACGCTCACTGTAGACCGCATTCGCGATGCCACCCTCGCCCAACATCCGAGCGACCATCTGGCGCCCGACCGCGGTGATTTCATCCGTATCCGGACGCTCGCTGTAGGTCTGTTCAATGTAACCACGTTCGAAACGCTGCAACGCGGCAAGGGGATCTGGCTGGGTATAACAGGCGAAACGCCAAGTGCCGATCGATGATCCGAGAAGATGCGTCCCAGGTTCTAACGACGGGACAATCCGTCGCAAGATGGCATGATCCAGACCGATCAGGCTCAGCCATTTGGCGCCACCAGAAGCACCAACCAACATCCGAATGTCGCTCGGCTGCAGTCCATTGCGCTCCAAGTGTTTAAGCGCACCCGGGCCCGCTCGAACGGCCAATGCAGCTTGAGAATCAGCCATCACCTGGAATCAGGCATTCAACGGGTCCCGTCGAACGATCGTCTGCTCACGTCCGGGCCCAGTCGAGATAATGTCGATCGGGGTCGCGACGATCTCTTCGATCCTGGCGATGTAATCGCGGGCCGCGCTAGGCAGGACGTCGAAATCGGTCACGCCGACGGTGCTGGTGTTCCAACCCGGTAAATCCTCATACACGGGCTCCGCTTCGGCGTATCGATCGACCACGACCGGCGGCGTAGAAATGACCTCGCCATCGATCCGATAACCCACACACACGCGGATCGTTTCAAGCTCGTCCAGCACGTCGAGCTTCGTCATGCACAAGCCAGACACGCCGTTGTTGATGATGCTGCGCCGCAATGCGACCGCATCGAACCAGCCGCATCGCCGAGGCCGCCCGGTCGTGGCGCCAAACTCAGCGCCCACTCTGGCCAGGTGCTCTCCCGCATCGTCGAATAACTCCGTCGGGAATGGACCGGCGCCGACGCGCGTCGTGTACGCCTTGACGATGCCGAGGACGTAATCGATTTTATCGGGACCAATGCCAGTTCCGGTGCATGCCCCGGCCGACACCGTGTTACTGGAGGTTACAAATGGGAATGTACCGTGGTCGATGTCCAACAGCGTGCCTTGGGCACCCTCGAAGAGAACGCTCTGACCGGATTCACCCAAATCATGAAGGATCGCTGTCACATCCGCGACCAGCGGCGCAATTCGCTCGGCGTGCGCCATCGCTTGATCCAAGGATTCACTAAAATCCACGGTCGGCGCTTTGAAATAGTGCTTCAGAACAAAGTTATGATAATCCAGGATCTCGCCTAGCCTTGCCGCAAACTTCTCACGTAAGAACAAATCAGAAACGCGCAACGCCCGTCGTGCGACCTTGTCTTCATAAGCCGGGCCGATTCCGCGGCCAGTCGTGCCAATAGCAGCCGAACCACGCGCCTTCTCGCGCGCCTGATCCAGCGCCACGTGACACGGCAGGATCAACGGACACGCGGGCGAAATTTTGAGACGCTCGAACACGGGCACATCGTTCGCCACCAAACCGTCCATCTCGTGCAGAAGCGCATCGAGGGAAAGCACAACACCGTTCCCAATTAAACACTGCACGTTTTCGCGCAACACACCTGACGGGATCAAATGCAGCACGGTCTTTTGACCATCGATCACGAGGGTATGGCCCGCGTTGTGACCACCCTGAAATCGCGCAACGGCACTCACCCGATCCGTCAGTAGGTCGACAATCTTGCCCTTGCCCTCGTCACCCCATTGAGTGCCGATGACGACTACGTTTTTGCTCATGATAGACGTGCCTCAAGCGATTCGGTCAGTTTCCGGTAACACTGACGAGTAGGATCAATCCGGCAGCAATCGTAATGCCACCTGCTACGCGGATCGCATCATCCGACATGCTAGCCATTCGCGCAATCGCGCGGCGCCATGCCCGTGGCATAGCAAACGGCGCCAGACCCTCAAAGATCAGAAACAGCGCAAATCCCGTCAGCAGCAATTGCCACTGCATACCAACCTACCCGCTGACTAATTCGCTTCGCGATTATTCAGGTAGCGGAAGAAATCGCTGTCCGGGTCGAGCACCAACAAGTCGCCCGCGCTACCGAGAGAGTTACGGTAGGCCTCCAGACTCCGGTAAAACGCGTAGAACTCGCGATCGGCGTTGTATGCGCTTGCGTAAATTGCCGCCGCACGTGCATCCCCTTCACCACGAATCTGTTGCGCATCGCGGTACGCCTCGGAACGAATGACCGTACTTTCTCGATCCGCGGTCGCGCGAATCTCCACCGCTTCCTCAGCACCTTCCGCACGAAGCTGCTGGGCAATCCGCGACCGCTCTTCGCGCATCCGGTTGTACACCGACTCGGACACCCGGTCCGAAAACTCAACTCGCTTCACACGCACATCAATCAGGCTAATGCCTAGCTCGTCCGCAAGCGCGGATGCATCGGCCATCATGTCCTGCATCAACTCGTTTCGTTCGAGCGAAATCACTTCCTGCATCGTACGCTTCGCGAACTCGGTGCGAATCGCAGCCCGAATGATCTGCAGCAATTGCGCACTCACGACGAACTCGGAGCCTTGAGCCGATACGTAGTAGGTTTCCGGATCGGAAATCCGATACTTCAAGAAGAAGTCGACGGACGCCGGTTTTTTCTCAGTGGTCAGGATGTCTTCTGGCTGCTGCGGGGCAATCGTCAGCACCTGATTGGAGAACTTGATGACCTCGTTGTAGACCGGAATCTTGAAATGCAGGCCCGGTTCGTAGTCCTTACCCACGATTTCGCCAAACCGAAGTTTCAGCGCATGTTGGCGTTCGTCAACCGTGAACGCACTCAGTCCTAGACCGACCAGAACAAGGCCGACGACAACAAGAAAGATCGAGATTGAAGTTTTCATTGGCGCGTTCTCCGTGAGCGGGTTCTCGATCGATCGGTCTGCGCCGGCTGAGCCGCGCTTTGAACCGACCGCGAGTCGGACCGGACGGCAGGTGCTCCATTCGCGGTGCGCGGCGCCCGTTGAGCATTCTCGATGAGCTTATCCACCGGCAGATACAAGAGATTGCCTTCGCCGTCGGTATCCAAAAAGACCTTGCTGGAGTTGGCATAGACATGCTCGATCGCATCGATATACAGGCGCTCGCGGGTCACTTCCGGCGCCGCCTGATACTCCTTAAGTAACGCGGTAAATCTTCCCGCCTCACCCTCGGCGTCATTGATAACCCTTTGCCGGTAGGCTTCCGCGGCTTCGAGTTGTCGAGCACGCTCACCACGTGCTGCCGGAATGACTTCATTGGCATAGGTTTCCGCAGACAACTTCGCCTGCTCCTTGTCTTCCCGAGCTTTCACGGCATCTTGCACCGCGTCTTGAACCTGCAGCGGGAAATCCACTTTCTGCAAGTTCACCGCCGTGACTTCGATGCCCGCCTTGTACGCATCGAGTGCGCTTTGAATCAAGGTCTTGGTTTGATCAGCGACCTGTGCCCGGTTGCCAAGCAGCGTAAAGTCAGCCGGGTGCGCCCCGACAGCTTCGCGGATCGCGCTCTCGCTGACATCACGTAGCGTCTCCTCCGGATCGCGGACGTTGAACTGGTAGTCCGACGGGACCGACCTGCGGAACTGGATCGCTACATTGATCAGCACGAAGTTCTCATCCGCCGTCAGCATCTGAATTTCTTGATCGAAGCGGTCGATCAACGACACGTTGACTTTCTCCACCCGTTCGATTGGATAGGGGAGGTGCCAATGCAGACCCGGGCTGGTCGTTTCAACGTATTCGCCGAATCTCAATTCCAAGCCTCGCTCGGCCTGATCTACGCGATAGAAACCCGTCAGGCCCCAGAAAAACAGGGCAACAATGATAATGCCGACGAGGCCCGCCACGGAACCGTCGTCTTTGCCATCACCACCGAATCCTGACGCGAACTTTCGCTTGAGATTCGCGAGCATCTTGTCGAGGTCATTCGGGGTATTCCGCCGTCGGTTGTTATTGCCCCACGGATCCTGGCCGTTACCAGATTCATTCCACGCCATAGTAGTTCCTGATGGTTATCAGGCAGTCGCTCGCGCAACTGCTGTCGGCGCGTTTGCGCCGTGGTTTGTGAGTGCCACCCGATCGAGCGTCAATGCAGTTTCGCTGCACAAACGTTCGAAGGCGACACGCTCTAAATCAATGGTCAACTCGCACTCTCCGCCGTCGGTGTAGACCTCCGACTTCACACCGCCCGAATCGAACAACCGCGCTCTCAGGGCCCCCTCATGGGCTCCCAGAATCAAGGTGCCTTGTACATGATCGAGCGCGACCATTTGAGCCACAGCGGTACGCAACAAGTCGAGACCCTCACCACCGATGGCGGAAACCCAAACACTCGCCGGTATATCGTCCGTCGCACCGCGAAATTGCGGGGGCCGACCGGTCACGTCGATTTTATTGTACACCCGCAATTGCGGGACTTCGCCTGCGCCTATGCCGGTCAACACCTCATTGACCTGACTTTCCCGCAGCGCGTGCTCGGGATCCGAAGCATCGATCACATGAACGATCAGATCTGCTTCCCGTGTTTCAGTCAATGTCGCTTTGAATGCGGCAACCAACTCGTGCGGCAAGTCCGACACAAATCCTACGGTATCGGCAAGCACAACCTCGCGTTGCGACGACACACTCCAACGGCGCAGGGTCGGGTCTAGCGTTGCAAACAACTGATTCGCAGCATACACCGCGGATTCTGTCAGCGCGTTAAACAGCGTAGATTTGCCCGCGTTCGTGTAGCCGACCAACGCGACGGTGGGGGTGCGATTGCGGAGCCGGTTGCGCCGACCGAGTTCGCGTTGTTGATCGACCTTCTTCAGACGGTCCGTCAATCGTGTGATTCTCTGACGAACCAATCGACGGTCGGTTTCAAGCTGCGTCTCACCAGGCCCGCGCAGTCCGATCCCGCCCTTTTGTCGCTCAAGGTGGGTCCAGCCTCGCACCAGGCGTGTCGACAAATGCCGAAGCTGAGCCAGTTCAACTTGCAACTTACCTTCGAACGATCTCGCACGCTGCGCGAAGATGTCCAAGATCAGACCCGCTCGATCCAACACACGACACTTCAACTGTCGCTCAAGGTTCCGCTCTTGGGTCGGCGTGAGCGCATGACTCACCAACAACAGCTCAACGCGTTCCGCGCGAACGCGGTCTGCTAACTCGCGGACTTTCCCACTGCCGATCAAAAACCTCGATTCCGGCTGGCTGCGTTGCACGATAACGGTATCAAGTACTTCGGCGCCGGCAGACAAGGCCAGCTCGACGAACTCATGAACGTCACAGGTTTGCCGCGCATAAAATTCCGGGTGAACGATCAGAACGCGCTCACCGGATTTCGGTCGCTCAAACATCTTGGGTCTGCCCCGCCGTCGCAGGAAAGAAGTATTTAGTCTTCGTCGCGTCCGTCATCATCGCTCAGCGGCAGGCGAACGTTTCGCGCCGGCACCACCGTCGAAATGGCATGCTTATAGACCATTTGATTGACGCTGTTTTTCAACAACACGACAAATTGGTCAAAAGAGTCGATCTGCCCTTGAAGCTTGATGCCATTGACTAGGTAAATGGATACCGGAACCTTTTCTTTTCGCAAAATGTTAAGAAACGGGTCTTGTAACGACTGTCCCTTTGCCATTAGGAATCTCCTTGTTTTGCCCTCGAGGGTCACGGGCTGCCCAAGCTCGTTGAAGACCCCATCGCGTTTTCCATTGGATGGTAGCACAGCTATTCGCCGCGATATCCCATATCAAAAAGGTTAAATCGCCACTCAGGACGTCGACAAAACCTCTTCGCACAAACCTAAGATTGGGGCGCTCACGTCGGCTTCAAGAGGGTCAAAGCATGCCAAATCTGACATCCCGCGCAGCCACGTATGCTGGCGCTTCGCCAAACGACGTGTGGCGGTTTTTGCATCTCGGGTCGCTTGCGCGAGATCGCACTCGCCGCTGAGCCAAGCGGCGACTTGTCGATAGCCGACCGCACGCATACTCGGCAGGTCTCGATGTACGCCAGGTCGCGCTATTAGTCCCGCGACCTCCTCTTCGAAGCCTAGTGCCATCATCGCGTCAAACCGCTGGCCGATTCGCTCGTGTAAAACCGCCCTGTTGTTCGTGAGTAGCGCTATTCGCTGGACACGCCATGGCGGACCGTCAGCGCTTGCGCTTCGCTGCAACGAGGAGATAGGTTCGCCAGCCAACTCGAATACCTCGAGCGCACGTTGAATTCTCTGTGCATCATTCGGTGCGATCCGTTCGGCCGCGGTAGCGTCGACACTGGCAAGACGCGCGTGCAGCGCGGGCCACCCTAACTCGGACGCATCCGCATCGATTTTGCGACGAACCACGGGGTCCGCCTCCGGTAATTCGGCGAGTCCTTCAAGCAGTCGTTTGAAGTACAACATCGTGCCACCGACCAAAAGCGGCACACGACCGCTGCGATGGCTCGCCGCGATCGCCGCTTCCGCATCGGCGACGAAGTCGGCAACGGAGTACACCGTTTCGGGATCCACCACATCGATCAAAGCATGGGGATACGCTGCCAACAGTTCTTTGGACGGCTTAGCAGTACCGATATCCATGCCGCGGTACACCAGCGCCGAGTCAACACTGATCAAGTCGACAGGTAACTGATCGGCGAGGCGCATCGCGGTTTCGGTCTTGCCCATCGCCGTTGGCCCCATCAGGCAAATGACCGGAGGAAGCGGCGCTGTCACTCACTGGCCCCGCAGAAACATCCGGTCCAACTCAGCCATGCTGACTTGCGTCCAAGTGGGCCTGCCGTGGTTACACTGATCCGCACGCTCGGTCCGCTCCATATCTCGAAGTAGCGCGTTCATCTCAGGCAACGTGAGCTGCCGGTTTGCGCGCACTGAATGGTGGCAAGCCATAGTTGCCAACAGCTCATCGGTCACGGCGGCGGCGCGACCGCTGTGCCCAACGCTCTCGAAATCGGCCAGGACATCTCTCAACAGAGCCTCGGCATGGTTCGCGCCGAGCAACGCGGGGACCTCCCTCAGCGCGACGGACTCGGGCCCGCTACGCTCGATGACAAGCCCAGCTTCCAGCAGCGTCTCGGCGTGCAGCTCAGCGAGGTCGGCCTCCGCGCGGGACACCGTGATGCGTATAGGAACCAACAAGGGTTGGCGAACGAGTGAGCGGTCGCTGTGCGCCGTCTTCAGCTGCTCGTAAGTAATTCGTTCATGAGCGGCGTGCATGTCGACCACGACAAGGCCGTGCGCGTTCTGAGCCAGGATGTAGACGCCGTGTAGCTGCGCTATCGCAAAGCCTAGCGGTGGCGGCGCGTCGTCGGCGACCGCAGGCATCGGCCGGGATGCCGGCGCCGCTAGCGTCGTCCATGAATCGGTTGAGGACCCGGCTCGAATCGGAGCCGTAAAGGTAGAAGACGGCAACGACAATCCACTCTGCGAAACCGGGGACTCGGCGCTGACGTCGAGACCTGGAGGTGACGCCAATGATGACGCGCTCGGCCGCGTCGCCTCCATTGCCACACTCACGACGCGTTGCACCAACGTATGGATCTGCCCCGAATCTCTGAATCTCACTTCCGTCTTGGCGGGATGCGCGTTGACGTCGACCCGCGTCGGATCCATCGCGATCCAAAGGACGTAGGCCGGGTGGCGGCCATGGAAGAGTACGTCCTGATAACCCATGCGAACGGCATGCATAATCGTTTTATCACGTACCCAGCGGCCGTTGACGAAGGCGTACTGCATATCCGGCTGGGACCGATTGAACGTCGGTGCCGCCAGTCTCGCTTCGATTGACATCCCTTCCCGCTCGAGATCGTGCCATTCGCTGGCCGCAACGAACTCGGGCCCAAGAAGCTGCGCTAAGCGCCGCTCACGATCCCCGTCCGCTCGGGCGGAAGGCAAATGCAAAACCGTCCTGCCATTGTGTTTGACGGTAAAGGCAACACCCGGGTGTGCCAAAGCCAGACGGCGGATGTTCCGATCAATGTGCGTAAATTCGGTTTTCTCGGTTCGTAGGAACTTGCGTCTGGCCGGCGTGTTGTAGAACAAGTCACGCACCGATACGCGCGTCCCCGACCGCATCGAAATTGGGCTCTGCGGCTGCATGGCACCACCATCGACGGCGATCACGGTCCCATGCTGCTGACCCTCGGTGCGCGAAGCAAGCTCCACTCTGGCAACCGATGCGATGCTCGGCAGCGCTTCACCGCGGAACCCTAGAGACACGACTGCGGACAGATCTTCAAAGGATGAAATCTTGCTGGTTGCATGTCGCGAGAGTGCGAGCGGCAGGTCGTCTGCGGGAATGCCAATCCCATCGTCGACAATTTCGATAAGACGCGCACCACCGGCATCGATATTGACGCCAATATGCTGGGCGCGCGCATCGAGACTGTTTTCAACGAGCTCTTTGACGACTGATGCAGGTCGCTCGATGACCTCTCCCGCCGCAATCTGATTAATCAGATGGTCGGGTAATTTCTGAATTGGCACCGGGTGCTCTACCCTCCGGGTATACGCAGCACCTGGCCGACTCGAATTCGATCGCTGGTCAACGCATTGGCCTGGCGAAGTTTCGTCAGGCTGACCCGATACTGATCAGCAATCTCACTGAGCGTATCGCCCGGCGAGATCGTATGCGTTTTCGCGACCGCACCCTCGCGTGCCAGTTGCGCAAAAAGGCTGTCCACCGGTGGATTGTCCATAAAATGCGCACGAATGCCCGAGAAAATTGCTTCGGCCAGCTTGGTTTGGTGGGCGGGGCTACGCAGATTCTGCTCTTCTTGCGGGTTCGAGATGTAGGCGGTCTCTACAAGAATCGAAGGCACATCAGGCGATTTGAGCACAATAAAACCGGCCTGCTGTACACGATTGCGGTGGAGGCGGTTCACACCGCCCATCCGATCGAGAACTTGCTGTCCTGCCTCAATCGACGAGTTGATCGTCGCGGTTTGCGACAGATCCATCAAAACCTTCGCTAGCCCGGGAGACTTGTCGGTCAACTCAACACCGCCGATCAACGACGCGTTCTGATCTGCTGCCAACCGCCGGGCAGCCTCGCTCGATGCGCCTTCAAGCGACAGAGCGTAAACCGAAGACCCACGAGCGCGTCGATCCTCAACGGCATCCGCATGGATCGAGACAAACAGATCTGCATTCGCACGGCGGGCGATCTCCATGCGCTCCCAATGATCGATGTAGACGTCGCTATCGCGGAGCAAAATGGCGCGCATACCGCGTTCTGCGTCGATTTTTTTCTTCAAGCGCCGTGCAATCGCGAGGACCACATCCTTTTCATAGGTGCGATTCTTTCCGATCGCACCAGGATCATGCCCACCATGACCAGGATCGACGGCGACAATAATGTCCCGCTGAGTCCGGTCGCGTCGCTTGACCACCGGTTGGTTGGCACGTTCACCGAGGTCAATGACCAACCGTTCAGCACTGCCTTGCGCTGGCCCCGCGAAAAAACTTCTGGCACGGATCTCTTGATCAAGGTCGAGCACGATTCGGATTCCAGAAGCGCCACGCTCTGCTGCTCGGATTGTGCGCACCACACCGACACCTTCGGGAAGCTTTTGCCCGAGCGATCCGAGCTTACCGTCCACGATATCGATCACTACGCGGTGCGGCTCGCGCAGGGTGAACAGGTTGTAGCGCACCGGGCCGCTGAGATCGAAGACGATGCGCGTGTGGTCTGCTTCGGTCGAGGCACGAACCCCGTTCACGACGGCCGCTTCACTCGACACCGCGCCCACGAGCATCAGTACGCAGAGCAAAACGCCAAGTGTCGACCTCATGTAATTCCAACCCAACATTATGTTGAGCCTGATAGTAGCGCCCTACCTCGCCACATATCAACAAAAAATGTAATTAAAATATGAATATAGAGTGGCAATCTAAGGTCATTTAGCGAGAATCAATCCACCAGAAGTTGGCGCAAGAGACTCGCACCACGGTCAGTACCTGCCTCAAGCATCGCGTCGCGACCTGCGCCGGCTACCCGCAATTGGATCAACAGATCCGCGGTACCCAGCAATCGCGTCGCCCGTTCAGGCCACTCCACGAGTCGAATGGTGTCGGCAAGATCCCGCCAGCCCAAAAACTCGAGCTCCGATGCATCGGCTAAGCGATACAGATCCAGATGATTCACGTCGACACCCTGCAGCCGGTAAGGCTCTAAGAGCGCATAGGTCGGGCTGGGCACCGGGCCCTCATGGCCAAGCCCGCGCAAAAACCCGCGCGCCAAACACGTCTTGCCGGCACCGAGATCTCCGCTCAGGCAGAGCAGCGCCGAGGTCAGACTGGCGGCCTGCAGCGCGCGCCCGAGCACGGCGCCGAACGCCTCAGTGGCACCCTCGTCCGTTAAGTGAATGCTGTAGCTCAGTGGCGAGGATTGAGCCAATGACGCAGCTCTCCCAGTAGCTCGCCAGCCAACAGCCCGCGCTCCCCTCGCCGAGCGGCCGAATCTCCGGCAAGCGCATGTACCAGCACGCCTGTGCGCGCCGCGGTCGCGGCATCCAAGCCCTGTGCAAGCAGTGCCGCAATCAAACCGGTCAACACATCGCCCATACCCGGAGATGACATACCGGGGTTTCCGAATGGACAAAGACTCGGTGTCGTCTCGCCATCGGACACCAAGGTACCGGCGCCCTTTAAAACTACGATGGCACCGGTCAGCGATTGCAACTCTGCAAGCGCCGCCAGGCGATTGGATTGCACGTCGTCGGCAGTCGTACCCAATAGACGTGCCGCCTCTCCCGGATGCGGTGTGATGATGCACGGCGCATTGATTCGCGACCAAAGCTTTGCATCCTCACTCATAAGATTGAGCGCATCCGCATCCAGCACAACAGCCTTGTCCGCGTTCAACACGCGATCGAGCAACATGCGACTCCAGTCGGTGACATCCAGACCAGGACCGCAAGCGACAACACCGGCGCGCACGAGCAGCCGGTCGATGGCATCCGCAGTTTCGATGCCATCGGTCATCAGCTCAGGACGCGCCGCGACCAAGCTTGCCGCGTGCGTCGGTGCAGTGGCGACGGTCACAAGGCCAGCGCCGCCGCGTAATGCGGCTTCTGCAGACAACCGAACCGCACCCGGCATTCCTTCGGCACCGCCCACGCAGAGCACATGCCCAAACTGCCCCTTGTGTGAATTTAACGCCCTTCTCGGCAACGTTTCGGCCACTTCATCTCGGTACTGACGGCGCAGAACCGGCGGTGTTTTAGCGTAGACGGCTCTCGGTAGCTCTAAGTCGGCGAACACCAAGCGACCGCAATGCGCCGGCCCTTCCGATAGGAAAAGGCCGCTGTTCAAACCGACAAACGTCACGGTGAGATTAGCCTCGACCGCTACCCCTCGAACGACACCGGTATCGCCATCTAAGCCCGATGGGATATCGAGACTCGTGACCGGCGTTGCAGCCGCATTTAGCGTTCGGATGGCCCGGGCATAACTTTCATCCACGTCCCGTTTCAGGCCGCTGCCGATCAACGCATCGACCACCATGGCTGCACCGTCGATGAGCGCTGGATCCCAGGCACGCAGGCGGCCTCCCGCCGCGGAGAACTCCTCGAAAGCGCGAGCGGCATCTCCGGATAGGCTCTGTGGATCGCTGAACGGCACTACCCGAACCGCCAACCCAGCGGCGCGAGCAAGGCGCGCAAGCACGTAACCGTCGCCGGCATTGTTGCCGCCGCCACACAACACCAATAAGGACCGCAGACCCGGATAGCGTTGGTTCATGACCGAGAGCGCGGCTGCGCCTGCACGGCGCATCAAGGTGTAGCCCGGCACGCCGAACTGGTCGATCGCGCGCTGGTCGAGGGCGCGCACGCCCGCGGCGGAGTAAATATCTATCGGCAGCGTAATCACTCGACGAATTATACTCCGGTAATGCGACGAGACGAATCATTGCCTCGAATGAACGAACTTCGCCGTGCCATTCAACGCGCGGCGGAGGACCTCGGGTTCGATGCTTTCGGGATCTGCGACGTGGACCTGGCCGCGGCCGGCGAGCGGCTTCAGCAATGGCTCGACGCGCAACACCACGGCACGATGAGCTGGATGGCGCGCCATGGCGCGAAACGCTGGCAGCCCGATACCCTCGTTCCGGGCACGCTCAAGGTGATCACGGTTCGGCTCGACTATTTGCCGGAACCAATGGACGAAGCGATTCAGCTGCTCGACCACCCGAGCCGAGCCTATGTATCTCGGTATGCGTTGGGCCGCGACTACCACAAGATTATGCGGCCGAGGTTACAGAGACTCGCGCAGACCATCGAGCGACAGATCGGTGCATTTGGCTACCGAGCATTCGTCGACAGCGCACCGGTCATGGAAAAGCCGCTTGCCCAAAAAGCAGGACTCGGCTGGATCGGTAAGCATACTAATCTCATCGACAAAGACTCTGGCTCGTGGTTTTTCTTGGGCGAGCTGTACACCGACCTCGACCTGCCGATCGACGACGCGGCGACCGATCATTGTGGCAGCTGCCGGGCGTGTATCGACGTATGTCCGACCGACGCCATCATCGCGCCCTACCAGCTCGACGCACGGCGCTGCATTTCCTATCTGACCATCGAACACGACGGCCCGATCCCGGAAGGCCTGCGCGAAGGCATTGGAAACCGAATCTACGGATGTGATGACTGCCAACTTTTCTGTCCTTGGAACAAGTTTGCCCAACTGACGCGTGAACCAGACTTTGCACCGCGCCACGAGCTGGACCGAGCGACGCTGGCCGAACTGGCCGACCAGGACGAGCAGACCTGGCTTCAGTCTATGGAAGGTAGCGCCATTCGCCGCATCGGCTATGCGCGATGGCAGCGCAACCTCGCCGTTGCGCTCGGCAATGCGACAGACCCTGCTCGAAGCATTGACGAAGCACTCGCAAAACTCGCACAGTGCGAAGATGAACTGGTCGCCGAGCACGCTCGGTGGGGGCAACAACAGAGAACGAAAACAAGGAAATCGACCCTTGAGCACAATCGACCTGAGACTTAATGACAACCCGTGGCTGACACCTTCCGACGGTACGTTCTCGCTCGCGGCGATGCCGACCCGCGCAGGCGCTACCGACGAGAAACCGTCGAAAAAAGCCCTACGCCGGGTCGTTCGGCGAATCTCTGAATCACAACGCATGCTGTATGCACAGAATCGCTTCGCGGTGCTGTTGGTGTTCCAGGCGATGGACGCTGCCGGCAAGGACAGCACGATTCGCAACGTGTTGTCTGGCGTTAACCCAGCCGGATGTCAGGTGTGGAGCTTCAAACGACCTTCCTCATTGGAGCTTGATCACGATTTTCTTTGGCGAACCACTTTGCGACTCCCGGAACGCGGTCGGATCGGCGTTTTCAATCGGAGCCAATACGAAGAGGTGCTCGTCGTGCGAGTTCACCCCAGCATCCTTGAAAACCAACAACTGCCGGTTACACCCGATCTCGACACGATTTGGGATGATCGCCTCGCTTCAATCGCAGAGCAGGAGGCTCACCTTGCTCGCAATGGAACCGTGATTCTCAAGTTCTTCTTGAACGTTTCTCGTGACGAGCAAAAACGCCGCTTTCTTGATCGACTGGAGCAGCCTGAAAAACGCTGGAAGTTCGAGCCCAACGATGTTCGAGAGCGGCAGCACTGGGGCGAGTATATGCAAGCTTATGAGCAGGCCATCGCCGCGACGTCGAAACCGTGGGCACCATGGTATTGCGTCCCCGCCGATGATAAAGGCCGCATGCGCATCGAGGTCGCGGAAATCGTCGCGCAAACGCTCGCGTCTTTACCTCTAGCGTTCCCGCAAACCGGGGCTGCTGATCAAGAGGTGCACGACGCTATGCACGCGCAGTTGCTGGCCGAGGAATAACGGCCCGGCCTACTCGCCCGCGACAGCGACTTCGAGGTTATCAATTAAGCGCGCCTTGCCGAGCGTCGCGGCCGCGAGGACCACCCACTCTCGATCCTCTGGTTTCGATTTCTTCAGCGTCTTCGGATCGCGAATCGTCACGTAGTCCGGCAAGAAACCAGCTTCCTCGAGCGTAGCTCTCGCCTCAACTCGCAGTTTTTTGTATTGCCGATCGCCGGCGCGCAACGCCTCGCCGATTCTTTGCAGCTCTTGGTAGATCATCGGCGCGACAGCGCGCTCGTCCTGAGTTAAATACTGGTTTCGAGAACTCAGAGCGAGCCCGTCGTCGGCGCGCTCGGTCGGCACCTTAACGACATGGATCGGCAAAGATAGGTCCCGCACCATATGACGAATGACCAGGACCTGTTGGTAGTCCTTCTGTCCGAATAGCGCCACATCTGGCGCGACCATTGCGAACAAACGGCACACCACACTCGCGACGCCATCAAAGTGCCCTGGCCGATGGCGTCCGTCTAAGACACTTGTGATCCCGGGCACACTGACCGTCGTGGCGCGGCGCACGCCGAACGGATACATCGCATCCTCATCCGGCGTGAAGACCAAATTCGTGCCGACCTGCAATAGCTTCTGGCAGTCCTCGGCGAGCGTCCGTGGATATGCGCCGAAGTCTTCGCCAGCACCGAACTGGGTCGGGTTCACATAGATGCTGACAACCACACGATCAGCGGCGGTTTTGGCTTGCCGGACCAGCGACAGGTGACCTTCGTGCAGGTTGCCCATGGTCGGGACGAACGCGATGCGCTCGCCGGTGTCCCGCCAGGCTTGAAGCTGCTCCCGCAGGACCGCTACCGACTGAATGACTTCCATCGACTTAGCGCAAGCTCCGACTTAGGAGAAGCAATGCTCGGGGGCGGGGTACGAGCGATCTCGGACCGACGCTACGTAGTTGGCTAATGCTTCGAGCGGCGAGTCCGTGCCAGGTGTGTAGTTTCGGACAAACCGTGGTGTGCGCCCCAACGTGATGCCGAGCACGTCGTACAACACCAGAATCTGACCATCGACATCGGGGCCGGCCCCAATACCGATCACGGGCACATCTATCGCGCGGGTAACAGCCGCACCGAGCTCGTTAGGGACACATTCCAGCAACACGATATCCGCCCCAACCGACTGCAGGCGCTTGGCCGACTCGACCATTTCCGCCGCCCGGTCCGGATCGCGACCTTGAACTTTAAACCCGCCGATCTTGTGCACGCTTTGCGGCTTCAGTCCAATATGCGCGCAGACCGGAATGTCGTGGCGTGCCAAGTGTTCAACGATTTCGAACTGCCCCTCGCCACCTTCCAACTTGATCATCATCGCGCCACCTTCCTGCATCAGGCGTACCGCGTTCTCGAGTGCCTGTTCAGGGGACGTGTAGCTCATAAACGGCATGTCGACCATCAAGAACGCGTGATTCAAGCCACGCGCCACCGTCTTCGAGTGGTAGACCATGTGGTCCACGGTCACTGGGACTGTCGTGTCGTGCCCTTGAATCACCATCCCCAAGGAATCGCCCACGAGCACGACGTCGACGCCTGAGCGATCCACCAACTGCGCGAAACTCGCATCATATGCCGTCAAACAGGCGATCGGCTTCCCGCTCTGTTTCATCTTCTGCAAGGTCGCTACGTTGACCGGCGGGCGATCCATGTCGCGTTGTTCAAGCTGTGTATACATGGCGCGAATAATAGCTCAAGCGATGTTGGCTGTAACTGGATTGAAGAAACGACGCCCCCGCGGGCGAGACCGAACCTCGTCAAGCAGCGCGGCGAAGTCTTGCTCGTTAAACACTGGATCAAACGTCGTCGTATTGACGATCAGAAGCGGCGAAGTGTCGTAGGTATGAAAAAACCCCGCATACCCGTTGGCGACGCGCTCCAGGAACGCGAGGTCGATTTCGCGCTCCACGGGATTGCGGCGATCGGCGAGTCGGCTGCGCAAAATCTGCGCGGGGGCTTGCAGATAGATGACGAGATCCGGACGCGGCGGCTCAACCGCAACGCTCTCAAATACCTGGTTGTAGAGCGCCGCTTCTGCAGCGTCCAACGTCAGTTGCGCGAACAATCGGTCCCGATCAAACAGGAAATCCGCCACCCGCGTGCGCGAGAACAGGCTGTCCTGGCGCATGTCGTCAAGTCGTCGGACCCTCTCGAACAAAAAGAACAACTGTGATGGGAGTGCATTGCCGGGTTGGCCTTGGTAGAAGCGCTCGAGAAACGGGTTTGCGTGGCGCTCCTCCAGTACGGGCTCGGCCTCCAACGCCGCGGCGAGCCGTCTTGCCAACACGGTCTTTCCGACCCCGATTGGACCTTCGACGACCACCAGCCGCGGCGCAGTTGAATCGGTGGTATCGGTCAAACCGGTGTCTCCTCCTCTCGCCAACGGCACATCCCGTCCCTTCCCAACGCGTCCGCATGGGCCTGGACAGATCGTCCGTCCTGCAACACAACATCAGGGGCAATCTCTGCCCAGGGCACCATAACGAAAGCACGCTCGATAGCATGCGGATGCGGCAAAGTCAGTACCTCATCCTGACACGACTGACCCACCACATGAAGTACATCGAGGTCGATCACGCGAGCGCCCCAGCGTTGTCCGTCCCGACGTCGACCCTGGGCGCGCTCAATACCGAGCAATCGCTGAAGCAGCGCTTTGGGCTTGAGATGCATCAGAAGTCCTACCACAGCGTTGCAGTAGTCGGGCTGATCCTGGGGACCTACCGGCAAAGTGCGCCACAAACTTGAGACCGCTGTCACGCGGCAGTCGGGAGACTCACTGAGTCGGTCGATTGAATCGCTGACCTGGCGCGGCGGATCATCGAGATTGCTGCCAACCCCAACATAGACACACGACCAGCGGTCGCGGCGCGGTGTCAGCTTGCTCAAGAGGGTGCGTTTTGGTTCGTTTTGGGTTTCCGGCGTCGACGACGACGGCGCTTTTTCGCCGGCTTGTCGCCGCGGCTCTCCGACCGCAACCCAAAAGCTTCCTCTCGCGCAGGCTTATCCATTTCCTGCACATCTGTCCAAAATTTGGCAATCCGCTCATCTACCTCACCGATCTCTGCGCGTAGAAGCATGAAATCATAAGCGGCGCGGAAGCGGCGATGATCGATAAAACCCATGGAACGTCCGCCGCGCATACGCTCGAATCGCGGCTGGAGCGTCAGCATTTCGCGAAGCGGGACAGTGAACCTGCGCGGGATAGAAATGATCGCCTGTTGCTTTGACAAGCACTCGTAGGTCGCGAGCCCCAATGCCTGCGTCGGCGTCATTCCATCGTCCTCGCGCAGCGCTCGTGCTCTCGCCTTAATCGGCCACCACAAAAAAACGGCGATCAAAAACATCGGTGTTACCGGACGCTGATTCGCCACACGCTGGTCCGTGTTTCTTAGCGCAAGCCCAATAAACCGCTCAAACAACTCACCGTCCGGCGCAGAAAGCCCCTTCGATGCATCCGGAAACAACACACGGAACACCTGGTACTCGCGGAGTTTCTCGTAGCTGCGTTCCGCAAAACCCGCTTGAAACAACTTCAGAAACTCATCGAACAACCGTGCGGCTGGCACATCCTTCAAAAGCCCACGATGTTTGTCCATGGCTCGGCGGAGTTCGACGTCCGGCTCGAAATCGAGCTTTGCGGCGAACCGCGCTGCTCGTAGCGTTCGCACTGGGTCTTCGCGCAATCGCGTTGAAGGGTCACCAATCAACCGTAGACGCTTCTGGGCGATGTCTTCCACACCACCGGTGTAGTCCCAGACTGAGAAGTCAGCGATGTTGTAATACAGCGCATTGACGGAAAAATCGCGGCGCCAGACATCCTCATCGATAGAGCCGTAGGCATTGTCGCGCACCAACCGACCTTTATCGTTCGCCGTCGTGCGTTCGTCGTCATTGCTGTCACTGGCGTCGGCACGAAACGTTGCGACTTCGATGATTTCCCGACCGAATCGTACGTGCACGAGGCGAAAACGTCGGCCGATGATTCTCGAGCTTCGGAACAGCTCGCGGACCGACTCTGGTTCCGCATCGGTGGCGACGTCGAAGTCTTTCGGTCGCCCCCCCAGCAGCAAATCCCGCACAGCGCCACCGACAAGAAATGCCTGATAGCCCGCGTCGTGCAGTGTGTACAGCACCTTCAGCGCTGCCTTGGAGATGTGCTTTCGCGAAACGGAATGCTCCGGACGTGGGATAACAACCGGAGCGGCTCCCTTCGAGGCGGGAGAAGTCAAAGTATTCGGACCTTGGTCAAAATAAAAGCCGGATGATACCAGAATGTCGAGAGTTTCCTTGGACGGCGGCCTGGGATGCGTTGTGGCCGCGGTGTACCATTGCGTCCCCTCTCGTTGCCGGTGCGTGACTGTTGCCCACGACCATTCCTGAATCTGCGACGTTGCCGGGCGCGCTGCGCCGCATTGGCGCGTTGGTCTATGACCTGCTCGCGGTCACCGCGATTGCCATGATTGGAAGTTTGCCTCCAGTCGTCATCAACGGCGTCGGATTTACTAAAGACGACGGATTGATCTATCTGCTCTATCTCAGTTACGTGCTGTTACTCGCGATCGCCTACTTCGTCATTTCCTGGCGAGTCAAGCATTGCACCATCGGCATGAAAGCGTGGCGCTTAGAGCTCGTGAATCTGCAAGACGGGCCATTTTCTTGGCGACAACTGGTCACTCGAGCGGTGATGGGTATCGTCGCCTGGCTACCACTGGGTATCGGCGTGTGGTGGCAATACACAGCGTCGAACAAACGCACTTGGCATGACCTTGCATCGAACACCCGCGTCGTCGTTCTCAAAAAACGCAAACGCTAGCGCACCCTTCGTACTGCGATGATCGTCGCTACAAACAACAACATGGCCGGCGCCAACCCGACAATGGCAGGACTCAGTTGATACACCTGACCGCTACTCGACAATGTCCGGCTGATGAGAAAATAGGCAAGCCCGATCAGGACGCCGAGCAATAGTCGGGCACCGGCCCCACTCCTTCGCAGCGAACCGAACACGAAACCCAGAGCGAGGACAGGCATCAAGACAACCGCGATCGAATCACCTACCCGTCGCCATAGCTCGGTCGCGTAGCCGCGAGTATCGAGACCGTTGTTGTTCAGGTAACCGAGATAGGCGAGTAGTCCGCTCATCGACAGACTTCTCGGCCTCAACGCCGCAATACCGAGTAACTCGGCATCGATATTGAACACTTGCAATTGGCGCTCTTTGCTTTCCGCCTGCACGCTGTAACCGTCAAATCGCGTCTGCGCAAAGTCTTGTAGGACCCATCCCTCACTATCCGCGAGGTCCGCTTGCGTTGCGCGGCCAATCGACAGCAATCGCTGATCATCCCCAACTTCAAACACGAATACGCCGCCAAAACTCAGCTGACCATCATTCGTTTCAACGTTGAAGACAGTATCCCCGTCGCGCACCCAGGTGTTTTGTGTACCGGCAAGCTGAGAGTCAGTGCGAGCCGCCGATCGGTACTTTCTTGCGAACTGATCCATTGGCGGCGCGAGGTATTCGGCGACGATGGCACCACCGATCGACAGTACTAATCCCGTGAGCACCACAGCGCCGGCCAATCGCCACGCGGAGATACCCGCGGCGCGCATAGCGATCAACTCGCTATTGCCTGCCAAAGCACCGAGGCCAAGAAGCGCCCCAAGCAGACTGGCGACGGGGAGCATATCGACCGCCAGCAGCGGCATACGCAACGTCGTGTAGAGCAACGCGCCGACCGTGGTGTAGGTGCCCGTGCCGGTATCGTCCATTTGGCCAACAAATTCGATGAACCCGGCTAACGCCAACAGCACGAGCAACGTCAAACCTGTCCCGCCGACAACAGTGCGCATCAGATAGCCTGCCAAAAGCTTCACGCGGCGCTCCGCAGACGGAAAATTCGACGGAACCAACCGTACTGGCCGCCCATCATGATCAGCGCAACGAACAACATGATCGCGTGGATGAACCACATGCCCATCTCCCTCGGCACACTATCTCGCTCGACCCAGACCTTCCCTGCGCCCATCAGATTGAAATAGATGATGAACACGAGGACACCGACGGCGAGCTTACCGTAGCGACCCTGGCGCGGTTGGCTGCGCGACAATGGAACAGCGAGAATCGCGAGCACGAGTGTTGCTATCGGGATGCTGATTCGCCATTGCAACTCGGCTCGTGCGAGATTGTCATCGTTGCCGATCAATTGGGACAACGGCTGCGCCTCCGGGTCAAGCTCCAGCGCCTCCGGTGCCGGCAATGTGAATGGCAGTCCGTATTCTCCGAACGCGATAATCTCGAACACCCGCTCTCCAGGTTTACCGAGATAGCGCCAACCGTTGTTCAGCACGATCACGCTGGAATCGACGCCCTCTGCTTGGCGCTGAGTACCTGTGCGAGCAAGGACAACTTCGACGCGCGCCTCATCCCGGCGTTGCAAAAACACGTCGCGCAGCACGCCGTCCTCTGTCACCTCGCTGGCGAACACCACGCCAGCGCCACCGTCGAACGATACAAATCGACCTGGCTCAAGTGCAGTCAGATCTAACTGTCGCTCGGTCTGGGCGCCGATCTCCTCGATCTTCCGAAGCGAATCTGGGGCGACGACCAACGCGAGCCAGGCGACGAAGGTGGCAAGAGGAAAAGCCAGCCACGCAAGCGGACGAATCACGCCACCCGGCCCGATTCTGCAAGCGAGCATCGCCGGCAACTCACTGTCGCTGTAGAGCCGCGCCAAAGCCAACATGATCGCCAAGAACAGCCCGAACGGGATGATGATCGTCATGTACTGAAGGGCCGTCAGGCCAATAACATCGAACACCGCGTCCTTTGCGACCTTGTCTTTCGCCGCATCGCCTAGGACCCTCGCCACTTGGTTGGCGAGCAGAATAAGCAGCAATACACCCGAAACGCTCACCCAGGTCTGGGCGGTTTCTCGGAAGATGTATCGATCCAGAATACGCAGCATAGTATGATGCTCGGCGCCTTGGCGGGCAGTTGATGCGATGGTATCAGGCACCGTCCAATCGCGCCCGTATACAGATCAGCAGGAGCAACCCTAGACATGAAGTTTTTCGCTACCTCGGCAAATGCCACGAAACGATCTGCCGACTGCCTCATCGTGGGTGTCTACGACAAGAAAGAACTCAGCGACGCCGCAGCGGCAATTGACTCGGCATCCGGCGGAATTTTGAGCGCCATGCTCGGCGATGGCGATATCTCATGCGCTCTGGGTTCCACTCACTTGTTGTCGGGACTGAAGGGTGTGAAAGCGCCAAGGGTTGTAGTCGTAGGACTCGGCCGGCGAACCGACTTTGATCGCCGCGCCTACGCGAAAGCGATGGCCGCTGCGTTGACCCGCGTCGGGTCAACCGCCGCGAAAGATGCGATCAGCTACTTGTCCGCTGAGGATGTCGTGGGTTGCGACACCTATTACCGCGGCAGATTGGCGGCCCAAGCGCTGGGAGATCATATCTACCGCTTCAACGACTTCAAGAGCAAAGGCAAGCGACCGCCGGCACGCCTGAAGCGACTGGGCCTTGGCGGCAACGGTCGCGCCTCACACGCATCTTTGGAGCTCGGCGCCACGCACGGCGCTGGCATTGCGACGGGCATGGACCTGACGCGGGACCTCGGCAATACACCAGCGAATGTGTGCCATCCCACGTATCTCGCGGAAACGGCCAAACAGCTTGCGGAAAAACACAGCAAACTGACGGTCAAGGTGCTCGAGGAAGCTCAGATGCGTCGACTGGGCATGAACTCGTTGTTATCCGTCGGCCACGGCTCTGAGCAACCATCAAAGTTGATTCAGATGGACTATCGGGGCGGAAAAAAAGGCGACGCGCCGATTGTGCTGGTCGGCAAAGGCATCACCTTCGACACCGGCGGGATCTCGTTGAAACCGGGTCCGATGATGGATGAAATGAAGTACGACATGGGCGGCGCTGCCGCGGTCATGGGCGCGATGGCAGCCGTGGTCGCGATGAAGCTTCCGATCAACCTGATGGTCATCGTACCCAGCGCAGAGAACATGCCGAGCGGCCGAGCGACGCGTCCGGGCGATATCGTCAAGAGCTTGTCCGGACAGACGATTGAGATCCTGAATACAGATGCAGAGGGCCGACTGATTCTTTGCGACGCGTTGACCTACTCGCAGCGTTTCAAGCCAAGCACTGTAATCGACGTTGCAACGCTAACTGGAGCATGCGTGATCGCGTTGGGCCACCATCGTTCCGGATTGATGACACACGATGAGTCATTGGCCGATCAGCTGATGGCTGCCGGCGAGCGCGCGGTCGACCGGGCGTGGCGTCTGCCGCTCGATCAGGAGTATACCGATCAGCTGAAGAGCAACTTTGCGGATTATGCGAATATCGGCGGGCGAGAAGGTGGGGCGATTACTGCCGGCGCTTTTCTATCCCAGTTCACTAAAGGCATGCGTTGGGCGCACCTCGATATCGCAGGCACTGCGTGGCGTGGTGGCGCGAAAAAAGGCTCCACCGGCCGGCCGGTACCACTGCTGGTGGACTTTCTCATCGAGCAATCGCATTGACCCATGGCGAAAGTCGACTTCTATATTCTGAAACAGTCTGACCCGTCTGCACGCACGCAGTTCAGTTGTCGACTCGCGAGCAAAGTCTACGCACTGGAGCACAAGGTGCACGTGCGTACTGAGTCCGATCAGGATGCAGAAGCACTCGATCAGCTGATGTGGACTTTTGATGACGCCGCGTTTGTTCCGCACGAGATCTGGCGAGGCGGTGCTCGCGAAGCGCCGGTGACGATAGCAAGCGCAGATGTGCCGCCGCCGTCCGATACAGAGGTTGTCATCAACCTGGCCAATTCCACACCGGCGCAAGGCGCGTGGAGAATCGCCGAAATTTTGGACGCCGATCCCGAGACCCGAGCGGCCGGCCGACAACGCTTCGCCGGTTATCGTGACGCCGGTCATGAACTAGACACGCATAAGATCTAGCCGATGTCTGACGATGACATTCCCGTTCTCACCAGTGTCGTGCGTCGCGAGCGCCGCGCCCATCTGCCTCTGACGGAAGGTCTGCGTCACGACATCGCGCAACGAATCACAACTCAAGTTGAAGCCCTATTCGAATCGATGATCGATCGCGCGACAGATCGTTTGCGCGGTCAACTCCGTGACGAATCGAAAGCGATCCTCGCCGAGCTCATCGAAGCGGCCATAGAAGATGAGGTCAAACGACGGCGGGAAAACCCGGCCGATGGGGTGCCTCACGATCCCTCCGAGGACCACGACGGCTAGCCGAACTCTGCCCTAGCGAATACACTCGCCGGATGCAAAAGACTTTCGAACCGCAGGCCATCGAGCAGGCACACTACGAGCGCTGGGAACAAGCGGGCTACTTCGCTGCAGGTGAAGGCCAAGACGGCTTCTGCATCGTGATCCCGCCGCCGAACGTCACTGGAACACTGCACATGGGGCATGCCTTCCAGGACACGATCATGGACACGCTGACACGCTACCATCGGATGCGTGGCGTACCGACGTTGTGGCAGCCAGGCACCGACCACGCGGGAATCGCAACACAGATGGTTGTAGAGCGGCAACTCAACGCGGAAGGTCAAACTCGCCATGACCTCGGACGCGATGGATTCGTGGATCGAGTCTGGCAATGGAAGGAAACCTCGGGCGGCAAGATCAGTGGTCAAATGCGGCGTCTCGGCGCGTCGGTTGACTGGTCCCGTGACCGCTTCACGATGGACGAAGGACTGTCCGAGGTCGTGCGCGATGTGTTTGTACAACTGTACGATGAAGGCCTGATCTATCGCGGCAAGCGGTTGGTCAATTGGGACCCTGTTCTGCGTACCGCATTGTCCGATCTTGAGGTGCTGTCCGACGACGAGGCAGGTCATCTTTGGCATTTCCGCTATCCGTTGACGGATGGCCGAGGTCACCTGACAGTCGCCACCACGCGGCCCGAAACCATGCTCGGTGATACAGCCGTGGCCGTTCACCCGAACGACGAACGCTACCAACACTTGATTGGAAAGACGATCGAGCTGCCGATCGTTGGTCGTGAGATTCCAATCATTGCCGACGATTATGTCGACCCCGAGTTCGGCACAGGCTGCGTCAAGATCACGCCGGCACACGACTTCAATGACTACGAAATCGGGCAGCGCCACAACCTTGAGATGATTAACGTTCTGACTGACGATGCTCGGATCAACGATGAGATGCCCACAGCCTATCGCGGACTGGATCGTTTCGACGCGCGCAAGCGGGTGGTTCAGGCATTCGAAGATCTCGGACTGCTGGAACACATCGACGACCACACGTTAAAAGTGCCACGTGGGGATCGCAGCGGCAGTGTTGTGGAGCCTTACCTGACCGACCAATGGTATGTGCGGGTTGGACCGCTCGCCAAGCCAGCCATCGAAGCGGTTGAGGACGGCCGTATTCGCTTCGTCCCGGAAAACTGGTCCAAGACCTACTTCAATTGGATGAACAGTCTCGAAGATTGGTGCATCAGCCGACAGCTGTGGTGGGGGCATCGAATCCCTGCATGGTACGACGATGCAGGCAACATTTTCGTCGGGAAAGACGAGGATGAGGTGCGACGCAAGCACGGTGTTGAAGCTTCGGTCGCGTTGCGCCAGGACGACGATGTTTTGGATACCTGGTTCTCTTCGGCGCTGTGGCCGTTCTCGACCCTCGGGTGGCCTGAGAAAACACCGGCGATGGCATCGTTCTATCCGACCAGTGTGCTCGTCACCGGGTTCGACATCATTTTCTTCTGGGTGGCCCGGATGGTCATGATGGGAATGAAATTCGCTGGAGACGTGCCGTTTCGCGAAGTCTACATTCATGGCCTGATTCGCGATCAAGATGGACAGAAGATGTCCAAATCGAAGGGTAATGTTCTGGATCCGATTGACTTGATCGACGGCATCGACCTCGAGTCGTTGGTGGCTAAGCGAACAACCGGTCTGATGCAGCCGCATCTAGCGCCGAAAATCGAAAAGGCGACGCGACGGCAGTTCCCCGACGGCATCCCCGAATTTGGCACCGATGCGCTGCGATTCACGTTTGCCTCGCTGGCAACAACCGGGCGAGATATTCGCTTTGATCTCGGACGGATCGAGGGCTACAGAAACTTCTGCAATAAACTCTGGAACGCATCGCGCTTCACGCTACAAGCCACTCAGGAGATCGATCTCGATACCGTTCCAGAGAGCTATGAACCGAGCTTGCCCGAGCGCTGGATTCGCTCTCGGCTGAATGCACTGGTCGACGAGGTGGACCGACAGTTCGCGCGGTATCGACTGGACCTCGCGGCACAAGCGATGTACGAATTCACCTGGCACGAGTTTTGCGATTGGTTCGTAGAACTGGCCAAGTCAACGCTGTACGACGATGACGCCGCAGCGGGAGACAAAGCCGGCATGGCGAAGACGTTGCTGGATGTGTTGGACACGCTGCTGCGGGTGCTGCACCCACTGATGCCGTTCATCACAGAAGAGATTGGACTCCAGCTGAATGATCGCCTCCAACTTGAGCGAGAATCCCTGTGCACCGCTGATTGGCCCAAGTCCTGTGCGCGCGACACGGGCGCGGAGAGCGATATGACCTGGTTGCAGGGGGTGGTCGGTGGGATTCGGCAGATCCGCGGAGAAAT
The DNA here is from genome assembly GCA_038533155.1 of Pseudomonadota bacterium. Taxonomy (GTDB): domain Bacteria; phylum Pseudomonadota; class Gammaproteobacteria; order Steroidobacterales; family Woeseiaceae; genus CALBPI01. The sequence continues at coordinate 29,422 of JBCAZH010000011.1, forward strand.
GGACATCGCTCCAGGCCGAGCAGTGCCGGTCTTACTCTCGGATTACAGCGCCGAAGACAAGACCCGGGTGGAAGCGGCGCGCTCGTTGCTGATGCGATTAGCGAATCTTCAGTCATTGGAGTTCGTGGACACCACACCGACCGCATGCGCTGTGGCTCTGCATTCGAACCTTCGCATATCGGTGCCAATGGCTGGCCTGATCGACATCGCCAAAGAACAGGAACGCTTGCAAAAACAGCGAGATAAGACGGCGCAAGATCTTGCCAAAACGGAGGGCAAACTCAACAACAAGAATTTCGTGGATCGAGCACCAGAGGCGGTCGTGGCACAGGAGCGACGGCGTGCGGATGAGCACAGATCGACGTTGGCGCGACTCGACGAGCAATTGCAGGAGCTGGCGAGTCTTAAGGACTGAGCTGTGCACAAGGTCACAGTCTGCGCATCCCATAGGTGCGCGGGCCCGTCGAATCGGTCATATTAAATGCCGAATTACGCTTGTCAGGACCACCTTGTGACCGATCCGATTTCGATCGCCGCCAGCAGCCGCGATTATCGCGCTGAGCTCGGCGAGGCCATTGCTGCGCTCAACGGAGTCATTCTCGGCAAGTCTCAACAAATTGATCTTGCAGTTACTTGTTTGCTCGCCGGTGGCCACCTGCTGATCGAAGACGTACCAGGCGTCGGAAAAACCACACTGGCGAGGGCGCTTGCCCGGATCCTAGGCCTGGACTTCGCCAGAATTCAATTCACAAGCGACCTGCTGCCAGCCGATGTGACCGGGATTTCCGTCTACCAAAAGGACGATGGCAGTTTCCGTTTCAACCCTGGGCCAGTATTCACTCAGATGCTGCTCGCTGACGAAATCAACCGCGCGACGCCGAAAGCCCAGAGCGCGCTACTTGAGGCTATGCAGGAGCGACAGGTAACCGTTGACGGAGAACGGTACGCGCTGCCAGACCCGTTCTTCGTCGTCGCAACTCAAAATCCGGCCGATCAGATTGGTACGTTCGATCTGCCCGAGTCACAACTCGATCGGTTTTTGATGACGATCAACCTTGGCTACCCTAACCCGGACGCTGAACGCCAATTACTGGAAGGCGCGCGCACAGCACAACACATCGACGAGCATGCGCCGATCTTGAGCGCCGATAAAATCGCATCTTTAAGGCGCCAAGTTGCCGAAGTTCAGATCAGTGATGCGTTACTCGACTACCTGCAAGCACTGGTGGCCTTCACGCGAAACGCACAAGACTTTGCAATTGGTCTATCGCCGCGTGCTGCGATTGCGATGACCAATGCGGCCCGCGCTTTTGCTTTGGTTCAAGGACGCGATGCGGTTTATCCCGAAGATCTGCAACGCGTCTTTCCGGCGGTCGTGAAACATCGCTTGGTTTCCAAAACCTCTACCCATTCCCACGATGACAACTCAATCGCCCAACAAATTCTCGATGCGGTGGCGATTCCCTGATTGGCGCAAGCCGTTTCGCAAGTTGCGCCGGGCGGGCGACTCGCGACTCTCGCGCTGGGTCAAACGCCGGCAAGGCGATGACCAGCTACCGTTAACTCTGCGCTCCAAACGTATTTACATCCTTCCAACCAGCGTCGGCGTGACGTTTGGAATCGTCTGTCTCGCCATGCTCCTTGGCTCGATGAACTACAACAACTCGATGGGTTTCGCGTTGACTTTTCTGCTGGTGGCAATCGGTCTTGTGGCGATGCATCGGTGCCACCAGAACCTATCCGGTTTAAAAGTTGTGTCCGCATCAGCCAACCCTGTGTTCGCGGGCGAAACGGCAGAGATTCAGGTTCGTTTGGAGAATGACGGACGCAGCGAACGACTGGATATCGAAGCCTACGTTGGGGCCGCCTTTAGCGAGGCGAGTGACGTTCCAGCCGCCGGAACAGCAAAAGTGACAATCCCGCTGTCGACGGAACGACGCGGTTTCGCCATTGTCGAACGCGTTGGGTTGCGTACGCAATTTCCGATGAACCTTCTGAACACGTGGACGTGGATGTATTTGTCGACACGATGTGTCGTTTGGCCCAGGCCCGCTGTCGATGCCCCGGCTCGGCCCGATACGCCAAGCCCGTCGGGCAACAAAGGAGGTTCACGAGGCGATGATGATCTTGTCGGTCTACGTGACTACCAGGACGGGGACTCGCCTCGCTTGATCGCCTGGAAGACTCTGGCACGTAGCGATCAACTAAAGTCGCGGCAGATGTCAGGGGGCGGCACCAGCACCACTTGGCTCGAATTCGACTTCACGCCACCCGGCGATCTGGAATACCGTCTGTCTGTCCTCGCTCGTTGGATCATCGATGCTGAACGTGCCGACGAGAATTTCGGTCTCAGACTGCCCGATCAAGAAATTCCACCGAATCATGGCCTTCAGCACCGAGACCGGTGTCTGGACGCGCTCGCTGCGGTGCCACCCGGCGAGGAGTATCGCCTTGCGTAGCAATGGACAGCTAAAGACCCCACTTGGATGGAGTCTGATTGCGATGGTCGCGGCCTTCGTGCCGCAATTCGGCGTTCAGCCTGTCTGGATCAGTGGCTTGTTGGTGCTTTGCGTTGGGCTTCGGTGGTGGGCGGAGTGCGCTCGCGGACTGCTGGTTAATGCTTGGATACGCACACCTCTGGCGTTGCTCTGTTTCTTTGCCGTCTTTCAAACCTACCAGACCTTCAACGGCGTTGAAGCCGGCAGTGCGCTTTTGAGCGTCATGGCGGCTTTGAAAGTTTTGGAAACGCGCAAGCAACGCGATCTGTTCGTCCTTTTGTTTATCGCGCTGTTTTTGGTGCTATCCGGTTTTTTGGTTGAACAGTATCTGTGGAGCGGACCTTACCTCGTCGCAGCCGCCGCGTGTATCACGACAGCCTGGTTCGCAGCATCGCGCCGGGGCAGCGCAAAGTCTGCCGGTTGGTATCTCCGTCACATGCGGCGGCATTTGCTGCTCGCGAGCCCACTGTTGCTCGCCATGTGGATTCTGTTCCCGCGCGTTCCAGGTCCGTTTTGGGCCATCCCAACATCGAGTGGCGATAGTTTTACGGGATTGTCGGACAAAATCAGTCCTGGCGATATCTCTCGCTTGAGTCAATCGGAAGCCGTCGCATTCCGTGTCAACTTCGAAGGCGCGACGCCGTCCCGCGAATCTCTTTATTGGCGGGCCATCGTGATGACCAAGTTTGACGGCCGCTCGTGGGCGGCGAACAAGCCCACGAAAACCGTCAACCGAGACCAAAGCGTGCTGCCCGTCGCGCCGCGACCAACGCGCTACACGATTACGATGGAGCCGACAAATCAGCACTGGCTCTTCGCCCTCGATATGCCCACCGAGTGGTCGGGCCGCGGCATCTATCGAACCCCTGGCCAGACACTGCAGCGCACACGCCCTGTTGAAAAACTCTTGCGCTACGATGCGACTTCGCACCTGCAATACACCGCTAATACCCAGTTGTCGTCGTTTGCGCGGCGACGCTACAGCGAACTCCCACCAAACAACAACGAGCGAGCTCGCGACCTCGGTCGCTCACTTCGAAGCGAATACGACAACGATCTTGAGTTGGTCAATGCGATGCTCAGTCGGTTTAGAAATGAGCCGTACTTTTACACCCTGCAGCCGCCGGCCCTGGGACGCGATGCCATCGATGCGTTCCTGTTCGATACCCGTCGCGGCTTTTGTGAGCACTACGCCTCGAGTTTCGCCTTCGTTATGCGTGCCGCCGGCATACCGGCTCGTGTCATTGCCGGTTACCAAGGCGGGGAGCGCAACCCGATTGCCGACCACCTGACTGTCCGACAATCGGACGCGCATGCATGGACTGAAGTCTGGCTACCGGAACGAGGTTGGGTTCGGGTGGATCCCACCGCCGCAGTTGCACCAGAGCGCATCGAGCAAAATCTTGATAGCGCGCTGCGGGAGTCAGGCGAGCGCTCTTTGAGCGCATTCGACTTTCAGTTCGTCGAGCGACTGCGACTCGCTTGGGACATGGTGAATGCCCGTTGGAATGAGTGGGTGCTCGGCTACGGGCCAGAAACACAACAGAAGTTCATGCGAGCGCTAGGTCTGTCAGATCCCAATTGGCGCGACCTGACGATCATGCTGGCAATTTTTCTTGTTGGCATCATGGCGGCCGTCACGATCTACCTTTGGCTGATTCATCAGCCGCCTCGCCCTGACGATCAGAAGCGACTGTTTCTCCGCGCGCAATCGCGTGTCGGAGTAACCGCCCACCGCGGGGAAACCGCGACCGCTTGGGCACTGCGAGTCTCTGAGGTGCAACCCGAGAATGGACTCGCGGCGCGCCGGTTTGCGCGAGATTTTCTTGCGGCTCGTTACGCCGGCAACTTGTCGGCAGCCGGCAGATTGAAGAGCTCGCTCGGCCGAATGAGACGCCGACCCGGCGTGCGCTTACGTCGACTGGGTCGACGTAGCGGGAACACGGACGCGAGTTAGCAGTACTAACCCGCCGATAAACAAAGGCAAGAGCGCGATCACTGATACACGAGGATCATCGCTGAACACCGCGAAAATGCCGATCAAAAGAGGTCCAAGAATCGCGGCAAATTTACCGAGCATGCTGTAGAAGCCAAAAAACTCAGAGGCCTTATCCTCTGGAATCAATCGCGCATACAGCGCGCGGCTCATGCTCTGTACGCCGCCCTGAACCAACCCAATCGTGATCGCCATCGCGTAAAACTGCCAGACCTCACGCAATACTAATCCCCAGCAAGCAATCAGGATGTACACGCTAACGCCAAAAATAATCGCGCGTTTCGGCCCTATACGATTGCCGAGAAAACCGAATACGATCGTCGCCGGAGCGCCGACGAAATTCGTGATCAAGATCGCAAGAATCAGATCTGAGTCGTCGAAATTCAGACGGGCGCCAAAATCGGTCGCCAACACGATCAGCGTGTGAACCCCATCAATGTACAACCAGTAAGCAACCAGGAATAACGCAACATTCCGATACAATTTCAGCTCGCCAAAGGTCTTGACCAACGACCGGTAGCCCTGCTGAACGGCCGCACCGAAGCCAGGACTGTTGGTCTTAGGCTCCTTCACGAACAGCAACAGCGGAATCGTAAACAACCCCCACCAAACGGCAACGACGACGAATGCCCAGCGCGTCGCTACGGCCGCATCCGCAAAACCGAAAGCCTCTGGATTTGAGACCATTTGCAGATTGAAAAGGAGTAATAGCGCGCTGCCGAGGTAACCGACACCAAAGCCCAGCGCTGAGACTTTTTCATATTTGTCTGGCGTGGTGACTATAACGATCAGCGAATCGTAGAACGTGTTTGCCGCGTAGTAACCGAACAGCGCAACACCATACAGGCCGAGTGCAATTACCCACTGACCCTGCTCGACGAAGAACAAACCCAGGGTCGATGCAACTGACAACATCGTGAACGACAACAGGAAGCGTTTGCGTGTGCCACCCGTGTCCGCAATGGCGCCCAAAACCGGCGCCAGCAGCGCGACACCGAGACTGGCGGCGGCGACGCCGAACGACAGATTGGATGTGATTTCGGCGGAGTCGAGACCCTGGCTGTAATAGCGACGAAAGAAAATGGGGAAGAACGTCGTGACCACACACAACGTAAACGCCGAGTTGGCCCAATCGTATAGTGCCCAGCCCAGTACGGTTTTGTTCTTTAGCTGACTGATACTCATTGAAAAGCTATAGCTCTCGAGTCGCTCGGAACTCAATCTCCGGCCAACGCTCCTGCGTCAGCTGCAGATTGACTCGGGTCGGTGCGACGTAGACCAATAGGTCGCTGTGATCGAGGGCGAGATTGTCATGCGCCTTGCGCCGAAACTCGTCGAGCTTCTGATCGCTCCCAGCACTTACCCAGCGTGCCGTGTGCACGTTGACCTGCTCAAACTGACACTCCACACCGTACTCCTCTCGCAAACGATGTGCGACCACATCGAACTGCAGAATACCCACCGCACCGAGAATGAGATCGTTGTTCCTGAGTGGCTTAAACAGCTGGGTCGCACCTTCTTCGCACAACTGCGCCAGACCCTTTTGCAGTGCTTTTAGTCGCAGCGGATCTCGCAGCACTGCCCGGCGAAAAATCTCGGGAGCAAAACTTGGGATCCCCGTGAAGTGGATTTCGCCGGACTCGGCAAAACTATCGCCGATATTGATCGTACCGTGATTGTGCAAACCGATAATATCCCCGGCGACCGCCGAATCGGTTTGCTGCCGATCTGATGCCATAAATGTGATGGCCTCTGGTATTTTCAACTCTTTGCCGAGTCGCATACTCTTGAGTTTCATCCCCGGTCGAAACTGACCCGAACACACGCGCATGAACGCAATACGATCACGGTGCCCTGGATCCATATTCGCTTGGATCTTGAAAACAAAACCCGTCAGCTTTGACTCATCGGGAGCCACTTCGCGCTCGCGGGCTTCGCGAGCCTGTGGCTCCGGTGCATGCTCAACAAATCCTGACAGCAGCTCCTTGACGCCAAAGTTGCTAATCGCCGATCCGAAATAGACTGGGGTCTGTTTCGCCGCACGGTAGTCTTCCAAACTAAATTCTGCGTAGACGCCTCGCAACAATTCGATCTCATCCGCAAACGCCTGCCAGTCTTCGCCCAGAAACTCCCGAGCCGCATCCGACTCGAGACCTTCAATCACGTCGGTCTCTCCGGCCGTGTGGCGATCTTCAGCCCTGTAGACGTAGATTCGATCTTCGGGCAAATGATAGACGCCGCGCAGTGACCGCCCCATGCCGATCGGCCAGGTGACTGGTGAGCAGACGATTCCGAGGACGGACTCGATCTCGTCGAGCAGCTCAATAGGCTCGCGACCCTCACGATCCAGTTTGTTAATAAACGTGACGATCGGCGTGTCGCGCAGGCGACACACTTCCATCAATTTGACGGTGCGTTGCTCGACCCCCTTTGCGCAGTCGATCACCATCATCGCCGAGTCGACCGCCGTCAGTGTTCGGTAAGTGTCTTCAGAGAAGTCCTCGTGACCGGGCGTATCGAGGAGATTCACCACGTGCTCCTCGAAAGGGAATTGCATCACCGACGATGTCACAGAGATACCGCGCTCTTGCTCGAGCTTCATCCAGTCCGAAGTCGCATGGCGGCTGGCCTTTCGGCCCTTGACCGTGCCGGCTAGCTTGATCGCACCACCGAACAACAGAAGCTTCTCGGTCAGCGTAGTCTTGCCCGCATCGGGGTGAGAGATGATCGCAAACGTCCTGCGCCGCTGAACCTGTTCGAGCAGCTGAGTCATCGAGGAGTCTGTCCTTTAAAAAATGCAGCGCGGAGCATACCCCACGCAGCCTGCCAGCTACAGCGTCAGCGACAGTACGAGCGCATCCTCGCGCCCGTTGTTCTCTGCTTTGTAGTAATTGCTGCGCCGTCCGATCGTGGTGAAGCCTAGCGCATGGTACATGCTTGTCGCAGCCAGATTGGATGGGCGGACTTCGAGAAAAATCCTTCGAATTCTCGATTCCCGAGCCACTCGGATCATCTCATTCAACAACATCATGCCGTAGCCTTGACGGCGGAATGCGGGCGCGACACAGACGTTCAAAACATGGGCTTCCCCGGCCGCCATCGACAACACGCCGTACGCACGCACCTCAGCTTGCTGATCAACGACCAAACAATGGTATCCGGCAAGCAGGCAATCTCGGAATATGCCAAGGCTCCACGGAAACCGATAACTCTGGCTTTCGATTCGCGCCACGACATCCACGTCTTCATGTCGCATAACACGAACCTGCGGCGAAACCCGGTCATCCGCGACGCTCACTGCCCGGCCTCGATGAGACTTCGAAGCCGCTTCAAATCTTCCCAAGCACGAGCTTTCTGAACCGGGGTACGCAACAGGTACGCCGGATGATAGGTCACAAGTACCGGCACTCCGAACGCGCTCAGATCGCGCTGAGCACGCAGTCGGCCCAAGGTCTCGGTGCTTCCCAGCAAATGCTGAGCTGCGACACGACCAACAGCGAGGATAACGTTTGGCTTCACATGCACCACTTGCGCTTCCAGATAGCCAGCGCAAGCGGCGACCTCGTCCGCCCTCGGGTCGCGATTCTGCGGCGGTCGGCACTTGATGACATTGGCGATGAACACACTGGGCCGGTCGATACCAATCGCTTTGAGCATCGAGTCCAACATGTGTCCCGCCCGACCTACGAACGGTTCGCCTGTGCGATCCTCCTCGGCCCCTGGCGCCTCACCGACCACCATAACCCGTGCGGAATCATCACCAACGCCGAACACCGACTGCGTGCGGGTTTCGTGTAGACGGCACTGGGTACATCGTTTGACGTTGTGGCGAAGCGTCTCCCAATCGATTTCTGCTGTCGGTCGATTCGACGTGTCATCCAACTTCACAACAGCTTCAGTTTTCACGACCGTTGGCGATTCGTCCGACCCCACCATTGGCTCCGCTGCCGCGGCATGCGTCTCGCGAACATGCCACTGCTCGATGCCCATCGCCCGAAGCACTGCGTCCCGCGCATTGGCGTCGAGTCGCTCAGCCATGGAGATTCCGAATGTTGTCGCCGTCTTCGTCGTCTTCAGCCGTCGACTCATCGTCATCGAACACAGCGCGATGCATCGGCTCTCGGTTGACGATCAGCAAAATGGGCCCTGACAACAAATAGCCAAAGAACAGCAGAAACAGCACGACCGGCGGATTGATCGAAATCAAGATGATGATGAGCGGAATCACCAACAGAAACGCGAATGGCACTAAGCGCTTTTGCGACATTTCCTTGAAGCTGTAGTAGCGCAAGTTACTCACCATAAGTACGCCGGCGATTGCCGTCACAGCGAATGCGCAGATCAAGCCAAAAAACCCGCCGAATTCATATTCTGCGCTCAGCCACACGAAAGCGGCGACGATCGCAGCGGCGGACGGACTTGGCAGACCCTGAAACCAACCTTTACCGAGTTTCGATGGTAGCGAGTTGAAGCGCGCCAACCGCATCGCTGCGGCAACTGCAAACAGGAACGCAACCAACCAACCCACTCGGCCCCAAGCAATGGAGTATTCCGTGAGACGCGCGACTCCCCACTGGTAAACGATGACGGCCGGGGCAAGTCCAAAACTCACCATATCGGACAGGCTGTCGTACTCTTTGCCAAAGTCGGTTTGAGTGCTCGTCATCCGAGCCACGCGGCCATCAGCTCCGTCGAAAACCATAGCCACGAAGATTGCGATTCCCGCCGCGTCGAAGTTGCCGTCGATCGCCGCGACAATGCCGTAGAAACCTGCAAACAGGGCCAAGGTCGTTAGGAGGTTCGGAAGAAGATAAACCCCTTTTCTGCGTCCTTGGCGAGGCGCCCCGCTCATGTTGCACACCTTTGAATTTAAGGTAACCAGTGTGCCACGCGCATCGGGGTAGCGCGAACGCTAAAACGCTAAATTCTCGCGTTTCTAACTATCGTCTAGATCACGTCTGAGCTTGGCAAGCACTGTCTGACCTGCCACGACGTCTTGTCCAGCCTCGATTCTCGGAAGTACTCGCTCCGGCAGATAAACCTCGCACACCGATACCAGCCTAAGATAGGCACATCGCTGCCCGTGCCCTACTCTCTCGCCGTAGCGAAACATCGCCCGCGGCCCTCCAAACCAATGCCGACCGGAAAAAGTGACAACCACGTCATCGCCCTCGTCCGAACGCAACCACATGCCGCCGCGCCCAGTAGGCAGCGCACCTTCTGCCACGTTGTCACGCGGATCCAGTAACCGTCCCTCGACCGGGGCTCGCAGTGTGTAGGCGCCCAAAGGATTGTTGCGGATTCTAATTCTCAGCGACTGGCGGTCGAGCAACCCCGTACGGCACAGCTCGACATCGAGTACCCGCCCGTCGACCGGGGCCAGCACGGACAGCGGCGCCAGCGGTAACTCCCGACGCGGATCCTGGAACAACAAAATCCCCAAAACGAGAACAATCACCCAAGGAATCGCCCACAACGGCCCCGCCCAAAGAGCAGTGCCGATCGCGGCAGCGGCGATCAGCAAGATGATCCACATCCCTTCGGATGCAATAACCGGATAGCTGCGCATCGCTATAGTCTACCGCTATCTGAGTTCGCCGCTACAATAGGCACCTTTTCCTCGCCACAGAGAACACCATGCGCGTCAGTCAAGTTCACATCCGCACCTTGAAGGAAGATCCTTCAGAGGCCGAAATCGTCAGCCACAAGCTGATGTTAAGAACCGGCATGATTCGCCGCCTGACGTCTGGCATTTTTACGTGGATGCCGATCGGTCTGCGCGTGCTCAGAAAAGTTGAGGCTATCGTACGTGAAGAAATGAACGCCATCGGCGCGCAGGAGTTGTTGATGCCTGCGGTTCAACCGGCAGAGTTGTGGCAAGAAAGCGGCCGATGGGACAAGTATGGACCGCTCTTGTTGCGCGCCAAAGATCGCCACGAGCGCGACTACTGCGTCGGACCGACACATGAGGAGGTCATCTCCGATGTCGCGCGGCGTGAGCTGCGCTCCTATAAAGACTTGCCGACCAGCTTCTACCAAATTCAAACAAAGTTCAGAGACGAAATTCGACCGCGCTTCGGGGTCATGCGCTCGCGCGAGTTCATTATGAAAGACGCGTATTCGTTCGACCTTGATGAGGACAAAATGGCCGCAAGCTATGACGCGATGTCTCTCGCGTATCACCGAGCATTCGAACGAATGGGCTTGAAATTCCGTGCTGTGGATGCGGACAGTGGGGAAATCGGTGGTGCCCGCTCTGAGGAATTTCATGTCCTCGCCGAGTCCGGTGAGGATGCTATCGCCTATTGCGACGCTGACAACTACGCGGCAAACGTAGAACTGACGCCGGCACCCGAGCCCGACACGCGGCCGGAACCCAGTGCTGCTATCGCCCGCGTTGAAACACCCGGTGCGAAGACGATCGAAGATGCTGCAAACGCCCTGAATCTCCCAGTCGATAAAGTGGTCAAGACTCTGATTCTCGCGGGAACGGACTCACCCGTTGCCGTAGTACTGCGTGGCGACCACACATTGAACGCAGTCAAGGCATCGAAGCACCCTCTGATCGCGACACCGTTGACGATGCTCGAGCCAGGTGACGTCGTTAAGGCGACCGGTGCGCCGCCAGGGTCAGTCGGCCCTATGGGACTGGACATCCCGGTGATCGTCGACAACGCTGCTTGGGGACTGGCGGACTTCGCTTGCGGTGCCAACGAGAAATTTGTGCATCTGACCGGTGTCAATTGGGGTCGAGATGCTGATCCCGGTTCGATGCCCTTCGACTTACGCAATGTGGTTGAAGGGGATCCTTCGCCGCGCGGCGGTGGCACACTGTCGATCGCGCGTGGCATCGAAGTAGGACACATTTTCCAACTTGGTCGAAAGTACTCCGAAGCGATGGACGTGAGCGTCCAAGATGAATCCGGTCAGAGCGTTGCACCTTTCATGGGCTGCTACGGGATCGGCATCACGCGCATCGTCGGTGCGGCGATCGAGCAGAACCATGACGACAACGGCATCATTTGGCCGGAGCCTCTGGCCCCTTGGTCGGTTGTCATCGTCCCAATCAACGCGCACCGCTCTGATGCGGTCAAAGATGCTGCAGAGTCTCTCTACCAGACACTGCTTGAAGCGGGCGTAGACGTCTTGATCGATGACCGAGATTCTCGTCCTGGCGCCAAGTTTGCGGATGCCGAGTTGCTCGGCATACCGCATCGCGTGGTCATTGGAGATCGCGGTCTCGCCGACGGCGATTTTGAGTATCAGTACCGTCGTAAAGGCGAGCGCGAAATGCTGAAGCGTGACGCAATTCTCAGCCGCCTCGGGGTTGAGTGACATAATACGGGTATGAATAGATGCCTGGCGTGGGCGGGACTGCTGGTCGTGCTTTATTGCGCACCGTTGCACGCTGCAAAGTCGACTGAGCCAGATCCAGAGCTGCTGGAAGCACTCAAACAGGCGTCTTTGGAGGCAGCAACCTTTGAGGACCGATTTGACGCAGAAGTCTGGCTCAAGGATATGTCGGCACGATTGGGGCGGCGTGTCGAAGACCCGGACGAGCGAATACAAATTCTAAAGGGCGTCCATCGGGAGGCTCAGCGGGTAGATTTGCCACCTGAACTCGTCCTCGCGGTCATCGAAATTGAGAGCAATTTTGACCGGTTCGCTATCTCGCGGGCCGGAGCTCGCGGCCTTATGCAGGTCATGCCCTTTTGGCTGGATGAAATCGGCCAACCTGACGATAGCCTGTTTGATATCGACACCAACCTGAGAATGGGCTGCACGATTCTGCGCCACTACTACGACCGAGAGCGAGGGGATCTGCATCGCTCGCTGGCCCGCTACAACGGTAGCTTGGGTAGCACGCGCTACTCCAACAAGGTGCTCGATCGACTGCGGGGGCGCTGGCGGCGCAACTGATTCAGAAATGCGCCTGGCTGCGGCGCGAATTGCCTAAGGCTGATCGTTACTGCGGTACGATTGATCTCTGATCGATTCGGCCAAATCGCGCGCACGCATGGCTGACTCTTTTGCACGGACCGCATCGCGACGTGCCTCGGCATAGGCCCTGCGCTTAAGGTTGAGCTCCGCACTGTCCAGCAGTGCATCAGCCTCCTCCAGCGCTTCCGCGGCAAACCGTTCGGCATCAGCCGTCTCTGCAGCGCTGATCGCCTGCCGCGCGTCGCTCATCTCCTGGACGGGCGGTGTGACCGAGCACGCACTGACCAGCAGCGTGAGCGCGACGCCCCAACCAATTGTTTTACCGGCAGACATATCCCAAAATTATCGCACGGTCCATGCGAGCGTCAAGCATTTGACCACGCTGATATCGCCCTGCACCCGTGGCATACTCCGCCCACGATGCATGGAATTTTAGTACTTTACTATTCGGTTAACGGCTCCACTGAAGCGTTAGCGCGGGCCATCGCGCGGGGCGTAGACACCGTCCCTGGCGCCGAACCCTGGCTGCGGACTGTCCCGCCTGTGACGGCGAAAACGGAAGATTCTTTGCCGCCGGTCCCCGAATCTGGTCCGCCCTATGCGACTCACGACGAGCTGGCGGCATGCAGCGGCCTGGTGCTCGGGAGTCCGACACGCTTCGGCAACATGGCCGCAGCAATGAAGTACTTTCTGGACGGTACGAGCGGCATTTGGCTGACCGGTGGGCTCGCGGGCAAACCGGCCGGCGTGTTCACATCGTCGACTTCCATGCATGGCGGCCAAGAGAGCACGCTACTGACCATGGCAGTGCCATTGTTACACCATGGCATGCTGCTATGCGGGATTCCGTACACCGAACCTGCGCTGGCCGCGACACAGTCCGGCGGCACGCCCTACGGCGCATCGCATGTCGCCGGCACCAAAAACGCGGGCGTTTTAACCGCTGAGGAACAGACACTTGCGGAGGCACTCGGCGCGCGAGTCGCAACGTCCGCGATACGGCTTGCTCAGTGAGAACGCTTGTCGGTCGCAGGCGGATCGGTTTAGCCGCATGGTTCGGTCTTGCGCTAGCGACCACGCTGTGGCTCTGGGATGCGGGAGCATCCGTACACTGGAGCATATGGCCCGTATTGCTCGCACCGTTTCTGCTACTGCTTCCCGGTATGCTGAAGCCGTCGAGAAACACTTGGCTATTGGCTTTGCTGGCGAGTATCGGCTACGCGACGACCGGTCTAATGGACGCGATTGCGAATCCGAACAGCCTGTCCGCGGCCGCCATCCTCGCGGTTGTCGCCCTGGCCGCCTTTTTCCTGCTGATCCCCGCAATCCGGACAATACCGTCCGCACAACCCGATCAGTGATCGATACCCGCGCGTTTTAGCACTTCGCGAGCGAAAGGCACGGTCAATCGGCGTTTCGCCGACAGCGACGCTTCATCGAGTCGATACAACCAGTCATACAGAGTTCGCGAGTCCCGTGGCAACCGCGTCAATAGATAGCGTGCCGTTTCGTCAGGCAGCTCCATACCGCGATGCTCGGCCCGCATGCGCAATGCGGCATGCTTTTGCTCATCCTCTAACTCACGCAACCGAAACGCCAACAGTGACTGCGTTCGACTGCGAAGATCCTGCAGCGCGAACGCGGTGCCGGACGGAACGTCGGAGCCGGCGATTACCATCGCATTGCCGCCCCGAACCACGCGTTCGTAGTGCAGCAACAACGCACGCTCCCACTCGAGATCACCGACAATCGCATCGATATCGTCCAAGCACAGTAAAATCTCGGCGGGCAGTTCGTCGAGGACTTGTGGGGGGAATCCGTTGCGTAGCGGCAAGTACATCGCATGGCCTGCTGGCTTCGCCGCGACCGTCGCCTGTAGTAAATGCGTCCGGCCACTCCCAGCAGCCCCGCTCAACCATACGCCAGGCGACGGTAGCGCTTGCAGCGTCGCAATGATCTCGGCGTTCTCTCCCGCGAAAAAAGTCTCAAACCTAGCCTCAACATCCAGCTGAACAGGCAATGGAATCTGCCGGCCTGGCTCAATCGTCAACCGACTCTCCGCGACTGTGTTCATCCAGAAAGTCCTGTGCTTCAGGATGCTCGGACAGGTAGTTTCGATAGGCGTAGCGAACAAAAACCGCGATCACCGCAGCGGCTGGTAGCGCCAGCAAAATCCCGAAGAACCCAAAAAGCTGGCCGAAAGCCATGACAGCGAAAATCACGAGGACTGGATGCAACCCGATCCGATCGCCCACGAGCTTCGGTGTCAAAACGCTGCCTTCAATGAACTGAGCGACTGAGAACACGACAACAACCAAAGCTAGCGTCAGCAGCCCGCCGTCGGGGGAGTTGATTGCAGTCAGCCCCGCAAGGCCGATTCCAAAGATGAAACCCAAATACGGGACGAAACTCACGAGTCCGGCGACAACGCCGATGGCAAGCGCGAATTTAAGCCCGATCAGTGACAGACCTACCGTATACATGACCGCCAGACCGACCATAACCAGCAGCTGCCCACGCAGAAAAGCGGCAAGTGTCTCGTCTGTCTCGCGAGCCAGCACAAACACCGACTCGCGACGGTTGACAGGGATTAATGCGCCAATGCGAGCGACGATCAAGTCCCAGTCTCGCAGCAAATAGAACGTCAAAATCGGCACTAGGAATACGTTGACCACCGCTGTGAGCAACGCACCGCCAGAGCGCGTAATTTGCGTCAGCAGGGTGGACCCCCATTGCCCCGCCGAACTACCTAAAGTTTCCAACATTGCACTGAGCCGAAACTCGGGTTCGCTCGTCCCATTCCCCTCTGCGAGCAGGCCAGCGACATGCGGCCAGACACGCTCCTCAAGCAACTGGAGATACCTCGGCAGCACCTCGAACAAAGCGGATGCTTGGGTGCGCACCAGCGGCACCAACAGCAACACCAAACCCGCAAGAACCAGGAGCGTCAGCACGAACACCACGAGCACCGCGACCGGTCGCGGCATGCGCAGCTGTTGCAACTTATCGGCAAGGGGGTCGCCAACATAGGCAAGCAGCGCTGCGGCGATGAAGGGCGTGAGAACGGGAGACAGGAGATAAAGCAGGATGCCGATCCCCGCGATTCCCCCGATCCATAGCCAGCGGGTCTCCGTCATGCGCGTGACCCGCTCATTCGAGCGCCTCGCAGCGCAGTGCGCACGTAATCAACCGTGCTAATCGTGAGGCTTGCCAACAACAGAACCTTGAGACCGTCCAGCAACAGATCCACTGGCAACCCGTCCGGCAAAAGTCCTGCCGCATTGATCAGCACCAACAAAACATACAGCAACAGCATCAACGTATTTAGTTTCGACACCAGTGTCGGTTTGCCCTCAAGACCACCGACAACAAAGTGATACGTAATGGCCCCACCCATGATGATTAGGTCACGTGCGACAACGATCAAAGCGAACCACATCGGCACCGCACCGACACTTGCCAGGGCTGCGAAGGTTGCTATGAGAAGTAACTTGTCCGCAATCGGATCAAGAATCGCACCGAGTTCGGTATGCCATCCGAACCGCCGCGCCAGAAACCCGTCCAACCCGTCGGAAAACCCAGCGGCAACAAACAGTATTAACGCCAAGCCGAACTTCGCATCCAGCAGCGCACCGAACACCAAAGGCACAAGCCCGATCCGGGTGTACGAAATTATATTTGGCAGCCAACGCAACATTAGACGCACCGGTATAGGCGGATCAGAACGAGTCGCTCGCAAGGCGCCAGCGAAAGTACAGGTCGGGCTGCTGAGACTCGACGCCAACTACGGGTGGCGGAGCTACGAGTGCTTCAAGCTCCTCCCCTGCGAGCAATTCACTCAACCGCTCTCGGCTGGCGAGCGCATCGAGCGTGACATTGAGCTCATCCTGGCGCATGGAAGTCACCCTGACGTTGTCGACAAGGCTGCGGGTTTGCAGAAACCTCAGCAACTCCGCGTACGACTGCGCGTCACTGACACCGACAATACTCACCCGAACCGCCGAGGACTCCTCCGGGCGCGCCGCAAACCGCTGCAACATGTTGGCGGCGATGCGTCGCATCATCGCAGTCGGGTCACCGGCCAAGGTCTGTGACTCGCCGGAGAATAGCCACTGCGATCGCCAGCGCCCATTGCCACTCGCATCTAGCGACACGCGCGCAATGAGAATGCTATCGGCTCGGTAACGCCGGCTCGCGGGTCGCAGCACGTTGCCGAACGCTCCCCAGACGTCACTGACAGCAACCGCCGCCGAATCGGTTTCATCCATCACAGGAAGTGCGACGGGCAGTCCCGCCGACGAAGCCGATGTGCGGATCAACTCGCGCAACTGTGCCCGCTGGGCTCTTGCCTCTGGCCGTTCATCGGCCTCAACAGGTTGCGGCGACATCGAGAGGATCTCGCGACCGCCGTCCGGATATTCGACACCGACCCAAGCCAAAGTCAGCGGCCGGTCACTGCCCCAGACAGGCACACCTGCGGCCTGCAACCCTGCCGTCAAAGCCGCGCCATCGAACGACACCCATAAAGTACCGCGTCCTGATTCGCGCCAACCCAGCACATACGCAGCGGGTGAGTCGACCAGCGACAACGCCATCGATGGCTCGGGAGTCATTCGTGTCAGCACCTCTCCCAACGCTCGTTGGTAAGCCAGATCTCGCGCGTTGCGGCGTTGCGCATCAAAAGCGACTTCGGTCGTATACAGATCCGGCGGCTCGACCGCTTGGACGTGTTCGGCCATGCCCAACAATACAAGCGCGGCGACCGACATTTTGGTGATCAATGTTCCTCGCATCCGCGAAGTATACGAAAGACTGTGAAATAATTTACCCATGAACGAGGACACAAACCCGAAACCCCTGACTTACGCGGACGCCGGGGTCGACATCGACGCAGGGAATGCGCTGGTTGAGGCGATTAAACCTGCGGTACGCGCAACAGCTCGACCGGAAGTTTTGGGCAATATCGGTGGATTTGGCGGTTTATTTGCCGTCGATTTTCAACGCTACAGGGCCCCTGTTCTCGTATCGGGGACCGATGGTGTCGGCACGAAGCTCGCGCTCGCACAGAGCCTCGATCAGCACGGTGGCATCGGACGAGACCTCGTCGCAATGTGCGTCAACGACATTGTGGTGTGCGGGGCAGAGCCTCTATTTTTCCTGGACTACTACGCGACCGGC
Source organism: Pseudomonadota bacterium (assembly GCA_038533155.1). Classification (GTDB taxonomy): domain Bacteria; phylum Pseudomonadota; class Gammaproteobacteria; order Steroidobacterales; family Woeseiaceae; genus CALBPI01. The sequence continues at coordinate 47,035 of JBCAZH010000011.1, forward strand.
AAACTCAATGTCGAACAAGCAACGACTGTAGTTACCGGCATTGCCGACGGATGCCGCGATGCCGGGTGCGCCCTGCTTGGCGGCGAGACCGCCGAAATGCCTGGCATGTATTCGGGAGATGACTACGATCTCGCGGGTTTTGCAGTCGGTGTGGTCGAGCGCGATCAGATCATCGACGGCCGCAATATTCGAGCGTCCGATCAAGTCATCGGATTGGCCTCCAGTGGCCCGCACTCCAACGGCTACTCGTTGATCCGCAAAGTCCTGGAGCGCCAAGCAGATCTACAACAGCTTGAGATCGGCGGGCAAGCAGCGAGCGAAGTCTTGATGGCACCCACAACAATTTACGTCCGGGCTATACGTCAAGTTCAACAATCGTTCACGATCAAGGGCATGGCGCATATCACAGGTGGCGGCTTAACGGAGAACCTCCCACGCACGTTGCCGGAGACTTTGGGCGCGCGCGTTTCACCTGCGCGTTGGCCGATGCCAGCGGTCTTCGAATGGCTCCAGGAGCGCGGCGGAATCGCACCGCATGAAATGTGGCGAACGTTCAACTGTGGCATAGGCATGGCGCTTGTCGTGGACGGCGCCGACACCCAAGGTGTCATCGAACGATTGAATGCGGCGGGTCAAGCCGCTTGGCATATCGGCGAAATCACCGACAACCCAGGCGTCGAATTCGAATGAACTCGCGTGCGAGAGTGGTCGTGCTGCTGTCCGGTAGCGGCAGCAACCTGCAGGCGTTGATCGACGCCACAGCCAACCGTACGTTTCCCGCGCAAATCGTCGGCGTCATCAGCGACCAACCCGATGCCTACGGATTGAAGCGTGCAGCGAACGCAGATATAGCCACTCGATGCTGTGACAGAGCAGATTTCAACAACCGCGCCGAGTTCGAAGAGGCCATCGGTGAAGCAATTGCTTCATTCGCACCGGACTTCGTGCTGCTGGCGGGGTTTATGCGAATCTTACGGGGCAGCCTGCCCGATCGATATTCCGGGCGCATGCTCAACATCCATCCGTCGCTACTGCCGCGACACAAGGGGTTAGACACCCACCAACGCGCCATTGATGCTGGCGATATCGAGCACGGGTGCACGGTCCATTTCGTGACGCGCGAGCTCGACGCGGGCCCAGGATTGATTCAAGCGAAGCTCGATGTTGGAGCGACAGCGGATGCCGCGCATCTTGCAGCACGCGTACTCGAACTGGAGCACCAAATCTATCCGCTAGCGTTGCGCTGGTTGGCCGAGGGCAGAGTGTCGCACTCTGCCGAGGGCGTTCTTCTCGACGGACTCGCGCTGCCCGATCCAGTCGTCATGGACGTCGACGCGCTGCGCTGCTGAGTTAGGTTCGTGGCACGGTGACGCCGGTCTGCCCTTGGTACTTGCCACCGCGATCTTTGTAGGACGTCTCGCACACCTCGTCAGACTCGAAAAACAGCATCTGAGCGACGCCTTCATTGGCGTAAATGCGCGCCGGCAGTGGTGTTGTGTTCGAAAACTCTAGCGTCACTTGGCCTTCCCACTCCGGCTCCAACGGCGTCACATTGACGATGATTCCGCACCGAGCATAGGTCGACTTGCCAAGACAAATCGTCAACACGTTGCGCGGGATTCGGAAATATTCAACCGTGCGCGCCAACGCAAAAGAGTTTGGCGGAATGATGCAAGTGTCGGCTTCCATGTCGACGAAGCTCGACTCATCAAACGCCTTGGGATCCACGACTGCAGAGTTGATGTTGGTGAAGACTTTGAATTCACGCGAGCAACGAACGTCGTAGCCGTAACTGGAAGTCCCGTAGCTCACCAATCGCCGACCGTCCGATTCACGAACCTGGCCTGGCTCGAAAGGCTCGATCATGCCTTGTGTTTCGGCCATACGACGTATCCACCGATCCGATTTGATGCTCATTTTTGTTAGGTGTCCTCCACCACAATTTTCGGAAATACCATACTGTAGTCTTTGCGGCCCTCTGCCAGCGCCAGCCCCCCACTGATCGCGATCTGGCGAAAAGCCAGGGCGAGCGGCGAATCTGGGTCATCAGCAAGCGTCGGCCGACCTCGATCGAGCCCGTGCCCAATCGCAGGGTCGAGCGGCAACTCGCCGAGCATGCGGATTTGCGCGTCCGCCGCGAGTTTGTGTCCACCGCCTTGCCCGAACAGCGACGATTCGTGCCCACACTCCGGACAACGGTAAAGACTCATATTCTCCACAACGCCCAGGATCGGTACTGAGACCTTGCGAAACATTTCGAGCCCTTTGCGGGCATCGGACAACGCGACGTCCTGTGGCGTGGTCACGACGATGGCACCAGCGACGGGCGCGGTTTGGGCCAACGACAATTGAATATCGCCTGTGCCCGGAGGCAAGTCGATAATCAGAACGTCAAGTTCATGCCATGCCGTTTGCCGAAGGAGTTGGTTCAAGGCGGAGGTCGCCATCGGTCCTCGCCATACTGCAGGCGCATCACCCTCAAGCAGGAGACCAATCGACATCGCCTGAAGCCCGTATGCCTCGACCGGACGAAATTGCTTGCCGTCGATACTCTCCGGCGGCTGCTCTGGCAGCCCCAGCATTCGCGGCACACTTGGACCATAAATGTCAGCATCTAGGATACCGACACGCCCCCCCTCGGCCTGCCATGCCAGCGCCAAATTGACAGCGACACTCGATTTACCAACGCCACCTTTGCCCGATGACACCGCCACAATATTGTTGATCCCCGGCAGTCGTTTGAGGTTGCGTTGCACGCCGAACGCCGGAATGTCTGTGTGCAAATCAAAGCGCAGGTCGGGCGCTCCATGCGATTGGGCCACTTCACTGAGCGCAGCCCCGATCGCTGGCCACAATCCCTCGCATGCCACCGGCAAACCAACGCGCCACCCCGCGTTGTCCACCGGTGGTGGCGACAACCGCACACCCAGGACTTCCAGAGACCTACCAAGCCCTGGTAATTCTCGTGCCCGGAGCTGATCGATCAAAGCATCAATAGACGGTTTTTCCGAAGTCAAAATGGCCTTCTCGTGGACGTGACCCGCGCGAAAGTGTAGCGGAATTGGGAGCGCGGTCACATTTTCGACATCAGGGGCTGGTATGCGCGCAAGATGCGATGCGGGGCCCTACTGATGTGGCATAATCTGTCGCACAAGGGAGACGATACGGATATCAGGTTTTGCATGCAGCAACCGCGAGTTCGTATGGTGAGATTACCGGTCGCGAGGAGACAGCACGAGAACGTTCGGCAAACGCGTAGAAAAGCGTTTTTGACCGGTATGCCTGCAACCAGCACTGCATGAATTTCCTAACTGCCTACAAAGCCGATCGGCTGATCGAACAGTTGATGTCGACCGAAGACATCTACGAGCCCGCCGCCGAAAAAGCGCTCGCCAAGCTCAAGAAACTTGGTGGCGCAGCGGTTCCTCGTGTCACCGAGGCGTTAGCTAGCGCGAACAAAAAACAAACAATGGCGTTGGTCGACGTGTTGAGCGAACTGGCCACCACTAAGACGCTGAAACACTTCGTTGAAGGGTTGTCGGATGGCGACCAGCGTGTGGTGTCGGGGACCGCTTGGGCGCTATCGAGCAGCAAACAAGTCGATCCGAGCGCAATCCTGCAGTTGCTGGACGAAGATGATATCTCGACGGGTGCTGTGCTCGAGGTCATCAACACGCACAAAGAGCGCCTGAGCGTACCGGCATTGCTGAGTAAGGCATACGATCTCCAACCCAACGAACAAGCGGTGCTGTTTCGGATGATCGGCAGCATTGTTAGAGAGGAGCAGGTACCCGATCTGCTCGCGCGCCTTACCGGCAAAGACCCCATCGTTCGAATGCACATTATCGAGCTGTTGTCGCGGTTCAACCGGGCCGATGTCGCTGCAGCGCTCGAAGGGCAGTTGAAATCGAACAACAAGATGGTCCGTGTCGCGGCGTTGAATGCGCTCAGCAAGATGGATGGCGCCAGTAACATCAAACTGATTTGCTCGCTGCTGATGGACTCGGATGTCGACGTCCAGAACAAGTCTGTGGACGTCATTGTCCGCCTGAATCATCCCGACACCATTCGTCATCTAATTCCCGCACTCAAGGACGAGAACGAGTTTAGTCGACGTGCTGCCGTCGAGGTGCTGAACGAAATCGGCACATCCGACTCGATCAAAGACCTTCTGACCGCGGTGCGTGACGACGACTGGTGGGTTCGCGCGCGCGCATCCGACGCACTCGCGCAGATCGGTGGCCCACGCGTGGTCAAAGCAGTCATGCGACTCGTCAAGGACGAAGACCAAGAGATTCGACGCGCAGCGATTGAGATTTTGAACGCAACGAAAGATCCTCAGGCGTTCGATCAACTCCTCCAGGCCACGAAGGACGAGGACTGGTGGGTGCGCGAACGTGCGGTCGATGCCCTGGCTGAAATCGGCGATACACGAGCCGTACCGGTTTTGGCGAACATGCTCGGCAAGAACGAAAAGTCAGATCCGACCGTAGTGCGCGCGCTCGGCAAGCTCGGTGATCGCCGAGTCGCAGGGAAAATTGCGCCTATGATGCTCAAGGGCAACCGTGAGATCCGCGTCGAAGCGATGAAAGCCGTCGCGATGCTCGTCCAAGAGCAGGACGTTGGCGCGGTCCGAGATAAGCTCCTCGACATTCAAGACTCAGGCGACCAGCAGTTGTCAGAGGCTGCAGATCTCGCGCTAGAGACCTTGCAAACACGTTTCTCGGAGGCGGTTCGAGAGCAAGACCGGAAGGCCGAAAAACTGACGGAAGGCCAAGCCGGAACCTTGCTCCTGAACGACGAAGAGGCCAACCGTGCGCTGCAGGAAGCGGCGGAGAAAGCAGCGCAAACAGAAGTCGGTCCGCTGGACATTTCCACGTTGGAGCCAGGCGATGTGGTCGAAAACCGTTACCGATTCGTCAAGCGAATTGGTAAAGGCGCGTTTGGCACCGTGCTTCTGATGGAAGACACGGTGGTTGGCGAAGAGCTGATTCTGAAATTCTTGAACCCGAACGTCTCGTCGGACGAGGAGATGATGAAACGGTTCGTGCACGAGCTGAAGTTCTCCCGTCGAATCACGCATCCAAACGTGATTCGCATCTACGATTTCCTGCATATCCAAGGCAACTATGCCATTTCAATGGAGTACTTCGACTCGCATACGCTCGGCGCTGAAATCGCTGCCGAGAAACCGATGAACTTCAAGAAGGCGTTGGGCTACGCCAACGATATCGCGACCGGAATGGGCGTGGCGCACGCGGCGGGCGTGATCCATCGCGACCTGAAACCTGCCAATATCCTGATCGACGACTCCGGACTCCTGAAAATCGTGGACTTCGGTGTCGCCGCGGCGGCCAAGAGCGGTGACACGCAGCTGACCAAGACCGGTTACGTGATCGGGTCACCGAAGTATATGGCGCCCGAACAGATTCTCGGTAAGAAGGTCGAAGAAACCGCCGACATCTACAGCCTCGGCGTGATTCTGTACGAGATGATCACAGGTTCGCCGCCATACACACGGGGCGATCATATGTCTGTCATGTACCAACATGTTCAAGGCAAAGCCGCGCACTGCCAAGAGCTCAACGACAAGATTCCGGATGACCTGGCCGCGATCGTGACCAAACTCATGTCTGTCGACAAAACCGACCGCTATCAGACAATGCACGATGTCCGAGAAGCGTTGGAGACGGTAAACGTCTGATCTTGTCCGCATTTTCGGCATCCGGCACTTGCCATCCCAGAATGGCTGTCAGATAGTCTGCGTATGGCAAGAATTGACGCATTTCTGAAGCTCGGGCTAGCGCAAGGCTGTTCGGACATTCACCTCGCCGTCGGTGTGCCACCCATGCTGCGCATGAGCGGTGATCTGATGCCGATCAAGTTCCGTGATCTCGGCGAATCAGAATTGAACAACTATGTCGCCGAGATCCTCACCGAGGCTCAGCAGGAGAAGTTCGCGACCGGCAACGACCTCGACTTTTCGTACGTCGCGGAGGACATCGGCCGATTTCGAGTCAACATGTTCCGCAAAGATACCGGCGTCGGCGCCGTGTTCCGGAGCATCCCCAACGAAATCCCCTCACTCTCCTCGCTGAATTTACCGCCTGTCATTGAGACGTTGTGCGACTACCATCAGGGTATGGTGCTGGTGACCGGTTCAACGGGAACAGGAAAGTCGACCACTTTGGCGGCGATGATCAATCACCTCAATCAGACCCGTAACCTCAACATCATCAGCCTTGAGGATCCGATCGAATTTGTGCATGAGAGTCAGCGCAGTCAGGTCATTCAAAGAGAATACGGCACGCATATCCCATCGTTTGCTGCAGGTGTGCGCGCGGCGATGCGCCAGGATCCGGATGTGATTTTGGTTGGCGAGATGCGCGATATGGAAACCATTTCGATGGCGATGACCGCAGCTGAAACGGGGCATTTGGTGCTCGGGACGTTACATACGACCGGTGCCGTGAAAACCATCGACCGGATCATCGACGCTTTGCCCGGCGAATTGCGCGAGCAAACCAAGAGTTTCATCTCACAGTCGCTGAAGGCGGTGGTCACACAGGTGCTGGTCAAGAAACCTGGCGGTCAAGGACGCGTCGCAAAGCACGAAATTCTGGTGAACAACAAAGCGATCGGCAATCTCATCTTGACCGATCAAACCCACCAAATTCAGTCGCAGCTGCAAATGGGCTCCGATGCCGGCATGCAGACCATGGATATGGCACTGCTCGAAGGTATCAACAAATCCGAGATCGACCCAGACGACGCGTACCGTTACGCGAACGACAAGCGAAAGTTCCAACGGTTCGTCACCAACACCGATTTGTTGCCGCGGCTCGACATCGCCAGCGGCTAACCGGATCTTAGTATGGCCACCTCGGAAGAACGCACAGCTCGGAAAATCGATAGCTACCTGCTTGAGACCGTTAAGTCAGGTGGGTCGGATCTTCACTTCATGGCTGGCGACCCTGCGCGAATGAGAGTGCATGGCGAGCTGCGTGCGATGGGCAACAGCAATCTGACTCAGTCGCATGTTGAAGACGCGTTGTTTGAAATCATGACGCCGTCGACCAAGCGGGTGTTCAACAAAGAAAACTCGGCTGACTTCGCGTACGAAATTCCCGGTGTGTCCCGTTTTCGCGTCAACGTGCTGCGCCAACTCAATGGGATGGGAGCCGTCCTGCGGGCTATCCCAAGCCAAACCAAAACACTGGAAGAGTTGAGCATGCCGGCGGCGGTCAAAAATCTCTGCCGACAGCCCCAAGGGCTCATCCTGGTGACCGGCAAAACCGGATCCGGGAAGTCCACGACACTGGCGGCGATGATCAATGAACTCAACGATCGACTCAAAGGACACATCCTTACGATTGAGGACCCGATCGAATTTGTTCACCAGCGTAAGGGCTGCTTGATCAGCCAACGCGAGATCGGCAAACACAGCAAGAGCTTTGCCGCAGCCCTGCACTCGGCATTGCGCGAAGACCCCGACATCATTCTGGTGGGTGAGATGCGCGATCTCGAAACCATCAGCATCGCGGTCACCGCCGCCGAGATGGGCATCCTCGTTATGGGCACCTTGCACACCAATGGCGCAGCGCCGACGATCGACCGGATCATCAATTCATTCCCGTCGGAAAAACAGGCGCAAATTCGCACGATGCTGTCGACGTCCCTGCGCGGGGTTGTGTCGCAACAGCTGGTGCCGACCAAGGGAAAACCCGGCAGGGTGGCGGCGCTTGAGATCATGGTCAATACGCCCGCGATCAGTAATTTGATTCGCCAAGGTAAAATCGACCAACTCGAAAATGCGATTCAGAGCGGTGCCGCGCAAGGGATGAAGACCATGGACAGTGCGCTTCAAGAGCTTTACGACACAGCGATGATCAGTGGCCGCGACGCCTACGAGAAGTCCATCAACAAGATCCGCTTCGCTAACGTCAAAGACAACACCTGAACGTGGCATAATCGCGGCGATGAAACGCCGTATTTTAGTGACCAGTGCCCTTCCCTATGCGAATGGAGATATTCATCTCGGCCACCTAGTCGAGTATCTGCAGACGGACATCTGGGTGCGATTCATGCGTATGCAGGACCATGAGGTCCATTATGTGTGCGCAAGCGATGCACATGGCACACCAATAATGATCCGCGCGCGCCGCGAAGATATCTCGCCGGAGACGCTGGTAGACCGCTACCGCATGGCGCACCAGCAGGACTTTGCGGATTTCCAGATCGAGTTCGATCATTTCGGTTCAACACACAGCGAAGAAAATGAAGCGTTGGTTTCGAGCATCTACGAACGCTTGGTCGAGGGTGGACACATCTACACCCGAACGATTAACCAAGCCTACGACGCCAGCGAAGGGATGTTCTTACCCGACCGGTTTGTCCGAGGAACCTGTCCGTCTTGTGGCGCGGCCGATCAATACGGGGATTCCTGCGAAAACTGCGGCAGTACTTATACCCCCGCAGACCTCAAAGATCCGGTCTCCGTACTGTCGGGGCAACCGCCGGAGTATCGTGACAGCGAGCACTACTTCTTCAAGCTTGCAACGTTTGAGCGGTTCCTGAAGGAATGGCTTGATGAAAGCTTGTTGGACGACAGCGTCGTCGCGAAACTGAGGGAGTGGTTTGATGCGGGGTTGGCAGACTGGGACGTATCCCGAGATGCGCCCTATTTCGGCTTCAAGATCCCAGGGACTGAAGATAAGTTTTTCTACGTCTGGCTCGATGCACCGATCGGGTACTTCGCGAGCTTCAAGGCGCTGTGCGAGCGCGAAGGACTAAACTTCGATGAATGGATGAGTCCCGATACCGACACCGAGCTCTACCACTTTATCGGCAAGGACATCATGTACTTCCACGCCTTGTTCTGGCCCGCGGTTTTGAAAGGGGCTGGGTTGAGGACTCCGACCAGTGTGTTCGCGCACGGTTTCCTGACGGTCAACGGCAAGAAGATGTCTAAGTCACGGGGCACGTTTATTCGAGCCCGTACCTACCTCGAGCATTTCGCACCGGATTACCTTCGCTACTACTACGCCGGCAAACTGGGTGCGGGAATCGACGACATTGATCTCAACCTCGAGGACTTCGTTGCTCGGGTGAACTCGGATCTGGTCGGGAAGTTCGTTAACATCGCCAGCCGTTGCGCAAGCTTCATTACGCGCAACCACGACGGCCAGCTCGCGGACGCGTTGCCTGACCCTGCGTTGTATCAACAGTTCATTGACGCAGGCGTCACCATAGCTTCGTGTTACGAGTCGCGGCAATTTTCCAGGGCGATGCGAGAGATCATGCGACTCGCCGATCTTGCCAATCAGTACATTGACACACACAAGCCCTGGGTCCTCGCGAAATCGGAAGACTCTCGCGCTGAAGTGCAACCCGTGTGCACGCAAGGACTCAACTGCTTTCGCGCGCTGGCGATCTATCTCGCCCCGGTTTTGCCTGAAATTGCTGACAAAACAAGAACATTGTTTGGCGAAACCGCTTGGAGTTGGCAGTCCGCTGCAGCGCCTGTTGTCGGCGCATCGATCGTCCCGTTCCAACCAATGTTATCGAGGGTCGACGGCAAACAAGTGACTGCATTGGTCGAAGCTTCGACCGAACAAGCCGAACCGGAGAAGCCAGCGCTGGAGCTTGCGCCAGAAATCGACATCAATGCGTTTATGTCTGTCGACCTCCGAATCGCGAAGATCGTCGAAGCCGAGCAAGTCGACGGCGCGGATAAGTTGCTACGAATGGTTTTGGACCTTGGTGGCGAACAGAGGCAGGTGTTCTCGGGCATCAAGTCTGCCTACGATCCGAAAGACTTGGTTGGACGACTGACGGTCATGGTCGCCAATTTGAAGCCACGAAAAATGCGATTCGGACTGTCACAAGGCATGGTGTTGGCGGCTGGCGACGGCTCTGGAATCTATCTGTTGTCGCCCGACTCAGGGGCGACACCAGGCATGCGGGTCAAGTAGCGGCACCGGGGGCGGTACATGCAGGAATGGTTGCTGATACTGGTAAGCACCGTTCTCGTGAACAACTTCGTGTTGGCACGGTTCCTCGGTTTGTGCCCGTTCCTCGGCGCAACACAACAGCTTGAAACCGCGACAGGCATTTCGATCGCTACCGCATTTGTGTTGACGTTGTCTGCCGGCAGCGCCTACCTGCTCGAGCACTGGGTCCTGATTCCTCTCGAGCTCACTTACCTTAGGACCCTCACGTTCATTCTTGTGATTGCGTCTTTGGTCCAGTTCACCGAACTCACGATCCGCCGAGTGAGCCCTGTGTTAGAACAGACCCTCGGGATCTACTTGCCACTCATTACAACCAACTGTGCCGTCCTGGGCGTCGCTTTACTCAACCTGCAAACAGCAGAGTCGTTTATCGAAGCCCTTTGGTACGGCTTCGGCGCGGCAGTCGGTTTCGGTTTGGTCACACTGATGTTTGCTGCCATCCGCGACCGAATCGAAACGCCGCAGATTCCGGTCCCACTGCGTGGCGCGGCGATCGCTCTGGTCACCGCCGGCATCATGTCGCTTGCATTCATGGGCTTCAAGGGTATGGGGCAAGTCGGATGAGCGTTTTGAACGCCGCGTTGGTGCTCGGTGGGATCGCAACACTCTGCGGGCTGGTGCTTACTCTGGCGGCTCGAGCGCTGCCCCGCGACGCAGACACTCTGGTCGAACAAATCGACGCGCTACTACCACAAACACAGTGTGCGCAATGCGGATTCCCTGGATGCCGACCGTACGCGCAAGCGATCGCAAACCGAGAAACGGACATCAATCGCTGTCCGCCGGGCGGGCAACGGACCATCGACGAACTTGCCCGTCTGCTGAATCGACCATCGCAACCACTCGCCGACGGGCTACACGAGGCACCGGATGCCTTGGCCGTTATCGACGAGTCGCGCTGCATCGGATGCGCCCGCTGTCTGCCCGCCTGCCCAGTCGATGCGATCATTGGTGCACATCAATGGATGCATACTGTGGTTGCCGATCTCTGCACCGGCTGTGAGCTGTGCATTGAGCCTTGCCCGGTCGACTGTATCTCCATGGTCGAGAATCGAGAGGATCAGGCGTGACCAGCGCACCCACGGCCAATCTCTTTCGCTTACCGGGCGGACTGCGACTACCAGCCAACAAAAAGCAATCCGCGACCGGTCAAATCATCGATGTACCGATACCTCGGCGATTGATCGTGTCGCTGCGGCAGCACGCAGGCAATGCGGCGACACCCATTGTCGACGTGGGTGATCAAGTTCTTAAAGGCCAACGAATCGCCAAGGCGGACGGCGCTTTCAGCGCGCATTTACACGCCCCGACGTCCGGTGTGATCAGCGCGATCGAGCCTCACGATGTTCCGGGACGCAACCCCATGGCAGTGCCCTGCGTTGTGATCGACGCGGACGGGCAGGATGAAACGATCGAATCGCCGCCTGTAATCTCGAACCCCTTTGGCACGCCGCCGGAGACTCTGCGACAGGCAATAGGAGATGCCGGAATCGTAGGTTTGGGTGGCGCCGCATTTCCGACTTACGCCAAGCTTCGGCAAGCGGACGCATCCGGCATCGATACACTGATACTGAATGGTGTGGAGTGTGAGCCCTTCATTTCCTGTGACGATGCGTTGATGCGACATCACGCCAGCGAAATTCTCTACGGCGCACGCATCCTCGTGCAGGCGCTGTCGTTGAAACAGTGCTTCGTCGGGGTCGAATCAGACAAACCTGACGCGTGGGATGCTTTCAATGCCGCAGCGGCCATCGACAATAACGAGCAGTTGGTCATGGTCAAGATTCCGACCATTTACCCATCGGGCGGCGAAGACCAACTCGTTTACTTATTGACGGGTCGCGAGGTTCCGACGGGCGGATTCCCGAGCGATATCGGTGCGCTTGTTCACAACGTAGCCACAGCAGCGAGTGTCGCGAACCTTGCGCTAACGGGCATGCCACTGACCGAGCGAATCGTCACGGTAACGGGCGATGGGGTCGCCAATCCCGGAAACTACAGAGTGCGATTTGGGACACCGATCGCCGCCGTGATCGAAGCGGCCGGCGGCTACACTGAGGCGGCCCATCACCTGATTATGGGCGGCCCAATGACCGGGGTTCCGATCCACGACGATGGCATGCCGGTCGTGCAGCGCTGCAACTGCATACTCGTAAGCGGTCAATCGATTTCGGTCGGGCAATCGCGCGAGCCGGAGCGTCCGTGTATCCGGTGTGGCGAATGCGCAAGGATCTGTCCGGTTCGGCTTCAGCCACAGCAGTTACATCGGACGCACACCATCGGAAATCGTGATGACCTAGCGGGCCTTGGCCTTCGCGACTGTATCGAGTGCGGCTGCTGCGATCTCGTCTGTCCAAGTCACATTCCTTTGACACAGACCTTTCGCGACGCCAAGGCACAACAGCAACTCGACCATTATGAACGGGAGCGGGCGGAGCGAGCGCGCGACCGTTTCGAGCGCCGGCAGCAACGAGATACCGATCGGGAGAGTAGCGAGGCGAGTCGTTTGTCATCGCTGAAAGACAAGGCAAGTCGAGATGCGATCGCGGAAATCTTGGCGCGGAAGAAGCGGAGCGAAGATCCGTGAAGTGGTCGTCCCCGACGTTACCTTTTCTTCGGCCGGTAACCGGAGTCGGTGCAATGATGCGGGAAGTGTGTTTTGCGCTCATACCCGCGGTGATCCTATATTTCGTGTTTTTCGGATTCGGCATCCTGTTCAATCTGTTGTTGTGCATCGTGCTCTGCGCTGGTTTCGAGGCACTCGCTCTCCGTTTACAAAATCAGCCCGTCAATGTCGTGCTCAGCGATTACAGTGTCTGCCTGACTGGCGCATTACTTGCCCTCGCGCTGCCGCCCTATCTGCCGATCTACGTCACCGTGTTTGCCTGCGCGTTTGCCGTATTGCTCGCCAAACATGCTTACGGGGGGATTGGATTCAACCCATTTAATCCCGCGATGGTCGGTTACGTTGCCGCACTGGTTTGTTTCCCAGCTGAGATGTCGACTTGGCTACCTCCGGGCCTGGGCGACCTCGACTACGTCCTGCCAACAATCGGGCAACGCCTAAGTTACATCTTTAGCGGCGGGTGGCCCGAGGCGGTCAGTGTTGAAGCTGTCACGCGAGCCACACCGCTCGATATCGTGCGCACGGGTTTAAGAGCGAGTCAGACCTTCGGTGAGGTCCGCAACTCGCCGTTGTTTGGCACGTTTGGAGGCTATGGCTGGGAGTGGGTCGGTAACGGGATTATCGTCGGTGGCGTTTGGCTGCTCTACCGCGGCATCATTCGGTGGCACATACCGGTTGCGTTGATGGTCGGTATGCTCGCGCCCGCTACGATCGATTCCATGTTGAGCTCCGGCACAACACCCGGCCCCGCGTTCCATTTGTTCAGCGGCGCGACTCTGCTTGGGGCGTTTTTCATCGCGACCGATCCGGTCTCAGCCGCTACCAGCCCACGAGGTCGGCTCATCTTCGGATTTGGCATTGGCTTTACCGCATGGGCGATTCGAACTTGGGGTGGCTACCCCGACGGTATCGCGTTTGCTGTGTTGTTATGGAATGCAGCAGTTCCTCTGCTCGACCGATTTACTGCACCTAGGATTATGGGTCATGAGCGATAAGTCAGTCAGCGTCGTTGGTGGTACCGCACGTCTCGTTGCCATCGCAGCGATTGCGGCGGTCATTGTCGCGCTCGCGTGGCAAGTTACGCGGCGGCCGATCGCGGAAAACTTGCACGCACAGCGGATGGCCGAGTTTTCTGCAGTTTTGGGCAGCGTGTCTTTCGATACGCTCGATTACGACAACTTCATGAGGATCGAAGCCCCCCATGATTTGCCCGGCGACGAGGCGGCGATCATCTACACCGCGATGCGCGATGACCAAGTCGCCGCGTGGGTGTTTGTTGTACAAGCGGCTGGCTACAACGGACCGATACGGTTGATGATCGGTCTGAATCCTGCACTCGATGTCACGGCGGTTCGCGTCCTCGAACACGCCGAGACACCAGGTCTCGCCGACGGCATCGAACGCTCGAAATCCGACTGGATTGACGGCTTCAACAATGAGCGAGTGGTCAACGAGTCAGACCCGCGTTGGGCGCTGCGTCAACAAGGTGGTGCGTTCGACAGTTTCACTGGTGCATCGATTACACCGAGAGCGATAGTGCACGCAGTTCGTGACACAGTCGCCTGGGCGAAGCGCAACTCGGAAGATCGACTGGGGACCAAAACCGATGACTGACATCCGGTCAATCGTCTCGGACGGCCTGTGGCATAACAATGCCGGGATGGTTCAACTCCTCGGCTTGTGCCCACTGCTTGCCATATCGAATACGGCGGTCAATGCACTGGGGCTGGCACTGGCGACGCTGGCCGTGCTTACGCTGAGCAACGTCTTGGTGTCCCTTGCACGACCGCTGCTTCAACCTGAGATTCGAATTCCCGCTTATGTTCTGGTCATCGCGGCGCTAGTAACCGCAAGCGAGTTGATCTTCAACGCGTTTTTGCCAAGCCTGCATGCACGACTCGGCATCTTCCTTCCGCTGATCGTCACAAATTGTGCGATCGTCGCGAGAGCCGAAAGTTTCGCCTCTCGCCAATCACCCGGGCTCGCACTCGTGGATGGATTTGCCTACGGTTTAGGATTTGGCTGGGTCTTGGTAGTGATCGGTATCGCTCGAGAACTGATAGGCACGGGAACGGTCTTTGCAGGTTTGAATTTACTCATCCCCTCCATGCCTGCGACCGGTATCACGATTACTGACGGGGGTATGTTGCTTGCGTTGCTGCCACCCGGTGCCTTCTTTGCTCTGGCCGCGTTGCTGGTTGTCAGAAACCTCATTCATGCCAAACGTGTGAGATAATCGTTCGATGCTGTTTGGTAGTGATAGAGGCGAGCTCCGCCAGATGTATGTGCAGGCTTGGCGTCTCGCTAAGGCGGGGCAGCCGATGTCGGCACTGGAGCAGCAGATTGCGGCAGTGGTTGCCGATCACCCGGAGTATCAGTCGATGCTAGAAGCCAGCAACCACGTTGAGTTTCCCGTCGAAGAAGGACACACCAATCCTTTTCTTCACATGGGTTTGCATCTCGCCGTGCGCGAGCAAGTGTCGACCAACCGACCGGTAGGCATACGCGAGATCTACCAGCAACTCACCGAAAAATTTAACGAACAGCATGCCGCGGAGCACGCAATGTCAGAGTGTCTCGCAGAGAGTCTTTGGGAAGCTCAGCGCGACAACGCCTTGCCCGACGAGATGCGCTACCTTGAGAGACTAAGGCGGCTGCCGTGAAGGAATCCCAGTTGTGACCTTCCCCAGTCTCATTGGATTTCTGAGTAACCTCTTCCTACTCGCCATTGGGTTCGCGATGTTGGCCATCGTGGTCCTGTATGTCATCGATGTCACCCAGACGCAACACGCCATACGGCGGAACTTTCCGGTTATCGGGCGCCTTAGGTATTGGTTCGAACATCTCGGCCAATTCTTCCGCCAGTATTTCTATGCCCTAGATCGTGAAGAGATGCCCTTCAATCGAGCACAAAGAAGCTGGGTCTATCGCGCCGCCAAAGGAGAAGACAACACGGTCGCATTCGGATCGACGCTGCATGCGGATCGCGTCGGTGCGGCAATGCTGATCAACAGCCCGTACCCGGTGCTCGATGCCGATGGCGACCCGATCCAGAGCATTGTGTTCGGCGCCGACTGCGAACACCCGTACGAGACCGCCGCCTTGTTTGGCATTTCGGCGATGAGCTACGGGGCGATTTCGAGGCCAGCGGTTCAAGCACTGTCGGCGGGCGCAGCGGAAGCCGGTATCTGGCTGAATACGGGAGAAGGCGGCCTGTCGCCCTACCATCTTGAGGGCGGCGCAGACCTGGTGTTTCAGATCGGCACTGCTAAGTACGGTGTCCGCGACGAGCGTGGCAACTTCTGTGAAGGCCGGTATCGACAACTCATGGCACACGATGCTGTGAAGATGTGCGAACTCAAATTGGCGCAAGGCGCCAAACCCGGTAAAGGCGGGATTCTCCCTGCGGCCAAAGTGAATCGGGAAGTCGCCGAGATTCGTGGGATCTCGCTGGGGCAAGACTCAATCAGTCCCAATCGTCATGTCGAAATCGCCAACGATGACGAGTTACTGGATTTTGTCGAACGACTACGCGCGATTGGTGGCAAGCCTGTCGGCATCAAGATCGTGGTCGGCGGGCACGGCAGTTTCGAGCGCCTGCTCCAACGGATCAACGACCGCGGTCTCCAAAGCGCACCGGACTTCATCACCGTGGATTCTGGCGATGGCGGTACCGGCGCGGCACCAATGTCACTGATGGACAACATGGGTCTGACCATTGAGCAGTCGTTGCCGATGGTCATCGACGCGTTGGAAGCGCACGGTCTGCGCAAGCGGATTCGCGTGATTGCCAGTGGCAAACTCATCAATCCAGTTGATGTTGCATGGGCGCTCAGTGCGGGCGCTGATTGCGTGCAATCGGCGCGCGGTTTTATGCTCGCGCTGGGCTGCATCCAGGCGATGCAGTGCAACAAGAATACTTGCCCAACGGGAATCACGACTCACGATCGCAAGCTACAGCGCGGTTTGGTCCCGGAAGACAAAGCGCGGCGCGTCGCAAGATACGCCAAAGGGATGCACAAAGAGCTTGAGACGATCGCCCACGCTTGCGGGGTTTCAGAACCGCGTCAGCTCACACGCGAGCATTGCGCGATCGTCCAGGATGACGGACTGGCCGTCGATCTCGCCACACTCTACGACAAGAGCGCTAAGCCTGGCCGGAAGATCGAACCCGGGTCGACGTCGGACTGAATTCTCCAAGAACCAGAGACTGGGATTGTTCAAACGACAACACACGATCTCTCCCAGCCCGTTTCGCTTGATAAAGCGCGCTGTCCGCTTGCTGCATGATCAGCTCGAGCCTCGATCCGATATCACAGACGGCAACACCGACGCTGATGGTCACATCCACCGTCTCGGCGCGCCGCAATACCGAAGCAACATCACAGGGCGTGGAGCGAACCACTTCGCTCAGGCGCTCGGCGACCAACAATGCCGTGTCGAGCGACACATCGGCAAGCACCGCCCCGAACTCCTCACCACCGATCCGACCGAAGACATCACTTGCCCGGAAGACTTCTTTGGCTAGCGACGCCACGTGCCGAATACACGTGTCGCCAGCGGCATGTCCAAACACATCGTTAACGCGTTTGAAGTGGTCGATGTCTATCACCAACACAGCACAACGTGGTGCACTTTCGATCAGCTCAGCGCCTCGCAGCATAAACCCGCGCCGATTCAGCGCGGAAGTCATCGGATCGGTCACCGCGAGCTCATCGAGGTTGTCAGCCATCGCCGTCACGCGTCGCAACATCGGCCTGACGATCACCAACGTGCCAATGACCAGCGCGCACACGAAGACGATCATCGCGGTGCTCTGACTTTTACGTAGCGTTAGAATTTGCTCGGCATGATGGTCAGCAAAGGCATCGACGGCCGCATTCAATGCATACAAGAACGACTGTTCATCTGCGACCTCACCCATGGCAATGGTGCGCAGTTCGTGGAACGCGGTTTCGCCTTCGCCGCCGTCGAGCGTCGACCGTCGTGCCACCGCAATGAACGCCTTGGTGCGGCGGTCGAGGTCTAGGCGCTGGCCGAAGTAGATGTCCTGCACCGACGGCGGCAGAGTCTCTGGCAACGCCATATCCGAACTACCCTCGACCAGACCGGTGTGCGACGTTTCGAACAGATCGATTGCTGCGCTCAACCGCTGCCGGTCGCTATCCGAATGCGACCCGTCGTAACGACCCGCGAGCAACGCGATGCGCTGCGACAGCATCCGCTGCCGTCCGCTGACATTGACCACGGTTGCGCTATCTCGTTGCGCATCGATTACCGATCCGGTGATCACATGAGCCGTCGCTGCGATAGCACCAATGACACCGAGCACGACAACCACCGACACGGTCAGATAGTTCATTGCCGCTGTGAGTCTGGGTCGCGAATTGTTAGCCGGTGGCGCCACGCCGAGACCTCGTGTCTCTCCTCATCTCTCGCGTAGCGGCGCGCGAGCGCGAATCTTGAGCGCCTACAGTCGCCCGATCACGGCGAAAATGGGTGCTTAGCTGGCCTTCTTCTTTGGTAGGTACAGATCGGTCAACGTCCCCTCGAACGCCTCAGCGGCCATGGCAACCGTTTCGGACAGCGTGGGATGCGGATGCACTGTCAGCCCCAGATCGGCAGCATCGGCACCCATTTCAACGGCAAACGCGAGTTCTGCGATCAAATCACCCGCATTAGAGCCGACAATGCCGCCGCCAAGTACGCGCCCACTTTTCGGGTCGAACAGCACCTTGGTGAAACCTTCATCCCGGGCCATCGCCAACGAACGGCCGCTCGCGGCCCACGGGAATTGGCCTTTCTCATAGGCGATGCCATCCCGCTTCGCTTCCCACTCGGTGAGTCCCACCCAAGCAATTTCCGGGTCCGTGTACGCGACTGACGGAATCACCCGGGCGTCAAAGGAGGATTTATGACCTGCAGCAACCTCAGCCGCCACTTTGGCCTCATGCGTTGCTTTGTGCGCCAGCATGGGCTGTCCGACGATATCGCCGATCGCGAAAATATGCGGCACATTCGTCTTCATTTGGCGGTCAACCGGAACGAAGCCTCGTTCATCGACAGTCACACCGGCAGCCGCCGCGTTGATGAGCTGACCATTGGGGCGCCGGCCAACGGCGACCAACACACGTTCAAACACCGCCGATTCGACATCCGCTTTGCCCTCGAAAGCGACACGAATGCCAGCTTCCTCAGCCGTCATTCCTGTGACCTTCGTGCCCAGCAAAATATCGGCAAAACGGGACTTGAAGCGCTTGGCCAAAGGACGCACCAGATCCGGGTCAGCGCCCGGCATCAACTGATCCGTCAGCTCCACCACAGTCACTTTTGCACCAAGCGCCGCATAAACGGACCCGAGCTCAAGACCGATAATGCCGCCACCGACGATCAAGAGGCTATCAGGTAGTGGATCGATTTCCAGCGCGCCTGTCGAGTCTACGATCCTCGGATCGTCCGGCAAGCCCGGCAACATGATGGGTTCAGAACCCGCCGCAATGACGCACTGGGCGAAAGCCACTTGGGTCGATTGCCCGTCCTCATCGACAACATCGATGACGTTGGGGCCCGCGAACGAACCGGTGCCTCGCACAACCGTGACTTTGCGTTGCTTCGCGAGCTGCCCGAGTCCGCCGGTCAAACGTCCAACGACCGATTGCTTCCAGTCGTTGAGTTTCGCGGTATCGACCGACGGTTTCCCAAAGCTGATGCCATGCGAGGCCATCTCGTCCGCCTCGTCGATAACCTTGGCGGCGTGCAGCAATGCCTTCGAGGGAATGCAACCAACGTTCAGGCAGACACCACCCAACGATGGCCAGCGTTCAATCAACGCCACATTGAGACCGAGATCGGCCGCACGAAACGCGGCGGTATAACCGCCAGGTCCTGATCCGAGTACCGCAAGATCGTAACGGGTTGGTTCCGACATCATTCAGTTCCTAAGGAATCGCTTGTAACAAACCATCAACGTCCGCGAGGAGTTGACCGAGTTGGGTCGTGAATCTCACGGCCAGAGCGCCGTCGATCACACGATGATCGTAGGACAGGCTCAAAGGCAACATCAGCCGTGGCTGGAACTGCTCACCATCCCAAACCGGCTGCATGCTGGAGCGCGATACGCCGAGGATGCCGACCTCGGGGGCATTTACGATCGGCGTGAACGCAGTGCCCCCGATCCCACCTAAGCTGGAAATCGTGAACGTCGCGCCTTGCATCTGCTGCGGCTTCAGTTTTCCGTCTCGCGCAAGCGCCGACAGTTCCGCTAGCGACTCCGCTAATTCGTAAACGTCTTTTTTGTCCGCGTCGTGAATGACAGGCACGACCAGCCCATCGTCGGTGTCCGCTGCGAATCCGATGTGGATGTAATGCTTCTGAACCAGACTGCCACCATCCGCGCTCAGTGAGCTATTCATCCGCGGATAAGCCTGCAGCGCCTGGACAACACCGCGCATGATGAAAGCGAGCGGGGTCAACTTGATACCCCGTTCCGCGGCTTTGGCTTTCAACGCTTTGCGCCGCGCCTCCATGTCAGTGATATCCGCCTCATCGTGCTGCGTAACATGCGGCAAGTTGATCCAGCTCGCCTGTAATCGCGGTCCCGAAATCTTCTGAATCCGGGTCAACGGCGCTTCGCTAATCTCGCCGAACTTCGCGAAATCCACCTTCGGTACAGCCGGCAAACTGCCACCCGCTTCCGCACCACCGGTCAGGCGCTTCTTGACCCACGCCTTGAGATCATCGGCCATGATTCGGCCTTTGTGACCCGAGCCTTTGATCGCACCCAGATCGGCGCCCAGCTCGCGCGCCAATTTGCGTACCGATGGGCTCGCGTGCGCTTTCGAGAATCCCGCTTCATTGATCGCAGATTCCGGTGCCTTGGTGACAGCCGTCGGTTTTGCGGCTGGCGCTGGCTGGGGTTCCGGTGTCTTCGCGGGCGCGGGCGCCGCTGGCGCCGCCACTGCGGGTTGGGTATCCCCTGCGCCGGCCGAAGCAGCAGCGATTTCAACAATAGCTGCACCTTCAGCCACTTGATCGCCCTCACTGACGTGCACAGCGACCACTTCGCCCGCGACCGTCGACGGTACGTCCATCGACGCTTTGTCGGTCTCTAGCGTAATCAACGCATCATCGACGGCGACCTGATCGCCGACGGAAACGGCAACCTCAATCACATCCACGGCGTCGAAGTCACCGATATCGGGCACGGTGACGGTTGTCGGCGCGCTTGG
>JBCAZH010000012.1:0-46299 GCA_038533155.1 Pseudomonadota bacterium
TCATGTTCTTCACGTAGTCAGCGTGTCCCGGACAGTCAACGTGAGCGTAGTGACGCGTGTCACTCTCGTACTCAACGTGCGCGGTCGCAATCGTGATGCCACGTGCTTTCTCTTCAGGCGCGTTATCAATCTGATCGTATGCGCGAACCTCACCACCGTGCTTCTCCGCCATACACTTGGTCAGCGCCGCCGTCAGCGTCGTCTTACCATGGTCAACGTGGCCAATCGTACCCACGTTCACGTGGGGCTTGGTTCTCTCAAACTTCTCTTTCGACATCGACCTAACTCTCCGGTCTGTTCAATACAAATCTCAAACACAAATCTCAAACGTGGTGCCCATAACTGGAGTCGAACCAGTGACCTCTTCCTTACCAAGAAAGTGCTCTACCGCCTGAGCTATATGGGCCATGTTTCTTTTCTAACGCGGTAATCAACCTGGAGCGGGTGATGGGAATCGAACCCACATCATCAGCTTGGAAGGCTGAGGTTCTACCGTTGAACTACACCCGCCTGATCGCCACGCGCCAGTTGTCATATCCGCGCCCTGAAGCCTTTTCCCCAGCCGCTAAAAAAGCCGGATCACCATCAATGACCCGGCAGACCGCCCGAAACGGCCCTGCATCCACACTTATATATATCGCTCTGTTTGGTGGAGGGGGTAGGATTCGAACCTACGTAGGCATAGCCAGCAGATTTACAGTCTGCCCTCGTTGACCGCTTGAGTACCCCTCCGCGAAGTACAGCCGGGTATTCTCCATCCGCGCCACCTCTGGTGTCAACCGGGTCCGACAAAAAAACCGGTGGGATGGCAGGGCTTGATTGCAGCACCCGCGGCACCGAGCGCCGCCGGACCGGAAGTTCGCTCGCTAGACGAGATGCGCCCGACGACACCAATGCCACGGTTCGTAGATGTAACCGTGCGGGTTATCGCGTGGGTAACTCATCGTAAACCCATGATCTTTGGCGTTTTTTTTCAGCCAGTCGAACGCTGGGCTGCGCTCGAATGCCTCGACCAGTGGCGGCACGCCCGGCGTCGCTATATCGACAGCGCAACCGGTGTGATGCTCGCTGCAACCCGGCGCGGCGTTTACCTGCAATATCTCGTCGAGAGACTGCCCTTTTTCGAGTTTTTGTTGAATCAGCGTGGCCTGGTACTCGTAGCTGCGAAAACCACTCACCAAAAGAAGGTCAATGCCCTCCGCGGCCGCCGCTTGACGCATCCCCACCCACTGGCCGGCAGTCACAGGCTCTAACATCTGCTCTCTACCCATGATATTCGGACCGGCACTAACCAACGACTCGGCCTCGCCGAAAACCGGCAACTCATGCCGCGCCGCATAGTCGGTCGGAATCCCAATGGTCTCCAGAATTTCTGCAAGGCTTGTTGCCGACACCGTGGCCCCCTACTTCAAGCGGTAAATAGTGTAACAGTCAGCGAGCGAGCGCTGTGGCGGATACAATACGCGCGCATGATAAAAGATACGCTCTTCGACTCTGAGGCCGCGGGTCGGGTTCAGTTCCGCTTCGACGATACGGTTGCCCGCGTGTTCCCGGACATGATCAACCGATCGGTTCCGGGCTACGCCGCCACACTCGATGGGATCGCCTTGATCGCACATCAGGTGGTTCGACCAAGCGGGAAGGTGTACGACCTCGGCTGCACACTCGGCGCAGCCCTGTTGGCGACGGCCCAGGGTATCGGCGACAGACCAGCCACATTGGTTGGTGTCGATAACAGCGCGGCCATGATCGATCGCTGCAAGGCTGACGCCCGGTTTATCGATCGCCCGCAGCGGTTCGAGTTCGAATTGGCGGATCTGGAAACATTCGAGTTCGAAGCCGCGGATCTCATCATCTTGAGCTACACGCTGCAGTTTCTGAAACCCGCAGCCAGAGGACCATTGTTGCAGCGAATCTTCGATGCATTGCGCCCGGGAGGCGCGTTGGTACTGGCCGAAAAGTTCTGCTTCGATGACACCAACATCGCGTCGCGGATGACGAATCTGCATCACGATTTCAAGCGCGCCCACCACTATTCAGATCTAGAGATCGCCGGTAAGCGCGCCGCGCTCGAGGACGTTCTAATTGCCGAAACGCGGGAAGCACATTTGGATCGCCTGACATCGATCGGTTTTAAGGAGGTTGTACTGTGGCACGCGGCGATCAACTTCGGCGCGTTTTTAGCGATCCGCCCAGATGATTGAGCTCACAGAGCAACACTTTCTGGAAACGCTGCGGGCGACGGTGTTCGACCAACACGCTGGGGCGCTGACTGAAGCGCTCACCGAGCAACACCTGAAGCATGGAGATTGGGGGGAGTGGGCCGAGGCGATCAGTGCGCTACCGCAATCCGTTGAATCGGTATCGCTGGACCCGATTCCCGCGCTCACGTTTGGTCCAGCCGTTGACGCCGATGCGCTGGCAGAGAATCTGATGCGCCTGCACCCATGGCGAAAAGGCCCATGGCGCTTCGGCGCGGTCGACATTGACTGCGAGTGGCGTAGCGATTGGAAGTGGGACCGAATCATAGACGCCGGCATCGATTTCACACACTCGCGAGTGCTTGATATCGGCGGCGGCAACGGCTACTTCGCGGTCCGTGCGGCGGCGGCAGGTGCGGCGGCGGTGTTAAACGTCGACCCGACGTTATTGTTCTATGCCCAATTCCTCGCCTTCGCTCGACTGGCGAGACTTCGATCGGTCGCTATGGTGCCGCTGCGGTTCGAGGTTCTGCCGGCCATCGGCGCCTTCGATATCGTGTTAAGTCTCGGTGTGCTGTATCACCGGCGTGACCCCTTCGAACACCTGCAGTCGATCAAAGCACGCCTCGCACCGAGCGGGCTGCTGGCGCTGGAAACACTCGTCATCGAAGGCGAATCTAGTTCAGTCCTGGTGCCGAAGGACCGCTACGCAAGGATGCGAAACGTCTGGTTCCTGCCGAGCGTAGATGCTCTAACCGTCTGGCTTGAAAGAACCGGGTTTGAAGACATCCAGTGCCACGACGTCACTGCGACTAACGTAGAGGAACAGCGCCCGACAGCCTGGATGCAATTTGACTCGCTGGCAAACGCTTTGGCACCAGATGACGCCTCACGAACCGTCGAGGGTCACCCTGCCCCTCGGCGCGCGCTGTTTACGGCGAGGACGCCCTGAACATGGCCCTCGGATTCGACACTCTACTACCAGAGCAAATCTTGTCCGCCATCGAGCAAGCAGGCTTTCGTTGCACGGGCGAGTTGCTCGCACTGAACAGTTACGAGAATCGCGTCTACCGCGCCGCTCTCGACTCAGGCGAACGCGTTGTTGCCAAGTTTTATCGACCTGGACGTTGGTCGAATGCCGCCATCGAGGAAGAGCATGACTACGCCACGCGGCTCCGAGCAGCAGATCTGGACATCGTGGCGCCCCTTGTGTTCGATGGCGCGTCGCTGTTGCATATCGATGGATTTCGACTGGCCATCTATCCGTGCGTCGGAGGGCGCTGGCCGGCATTAGAAGACGAAGAACTGCTGCGACAGGTCGGTCGTTTGGTCGCACGTATGCACCTCAGCACAGGTGATATGAAATTCCACCACCGACCCGCGATTGATGTGACGCGGTTTGGGTGGGAAGCACGCGATGCCGTTTTGAACAGCGAGTTTATCCCCGAGGCACTTGAAGCCGCGTATGAATCCGTGACCGATGACCTACTAGATCAAGTCGAATCGGAACTCTCGCAAGTTAGTGCTCAGCACCTAGCGATCCACAACGACTTGCACCCAGGTAACCTACTGCAGGACGGCCCCGTACTGCATGTCGTCGACACCGATGACGCCGCCAACGGTCCAGCCGTGCAAGACCTCTGGATGCTGTTGTCCGGCCCGCGCGAACAACAAGCGCAGCAATTGGACACCGTGTTAGACGGGTACCAGCAGTTCCGTGATTTTGATTTTTCCGAGTTGGCCTTAATCGAGCCGTTACGGACATTGCGAATCGTGCATTACGCCGCCTGGCTTGCGAGACGATGGCATGATCCGGCGTTCCAACAAGCATTCCCATGGTTCGACGGCGCACGCTATTGGAACGAGCATATCCTCGCATTGAGAGAACAACAGGATGCGATGCGCACCCCATTTCAACTCAGTGCGAGCGGTTATCCTGCATAAATCTCTAGCACGCCGCACGCGACGACTTGCGGTGCTTGCGAGTCATCGTCTGCCAGCGGACCTTGCACGAGTACAGTGAGTTGATCGAAGCTCGCGGCACCCTCCGCCTCTGGGCCCTCTAACGAAAACTTCCCCTGACCGAATTCGGATGCGGCGAACTCGCCGATTGCGCGGTTCGGCGCTGGATTGGTGCAACCCCCCGCACTGCCAGTGGACAACTGGTATTGGCCTATCGGTAGCCGATCGATAGCGCCGCCGAACACGACACGGTTCCCATCCGGCAAAGCCACCAGTGCGCCCTCAACTCCCAGACTTGTTGTCGGCAGTAAGGTCGCGACCAGCGCTCTCGGTGCGGCAGTTTCGGTGTTGTTCGTCGCTGAACCGAGATGATCCGGCATCAATGGTGCGGGACGTTGCCCACACCCAACACCAACCACAAGGCTGAAAACTAGCGCGGCAAGCAAGCGCATCGACGGATACCGGATCACCAACGGCAGACTCAAAACCGACGGCGCGGCGTCTGTGACCGCCAGTAAAGCATCATGCCGAGTCCGGCAACCATGCCACCAAGATGCGCAAAGTGCGCAATGCCCGTTCTGATGCCGCTGGCGCCGAGGTAGAGCTCCATGACACCGAAGACGATAACCATATATTTAGCCTTCATCGGAATCGGCGGGAACATCAACATGAGCTCACGCTCTGGGTAGGTCATCCCGTACGCCAAAAGGACACCAAAGACTCCGCCCGACGCGCCGATCATCGGTGCAGCAATGCCTCCGGTTGCCACACTCAGTGCAAACTGTCCAGCGGCGCCGCCCAACACGCTTACCAAATAGAACACCAGAAATCGCCGCGAACCCCATCGATACTCCAGCTCTCGCCCGAACATCCACAGCGAGAACATGTTGAACGCCAGGTGAGTCACACTTCCGTGGAGGAACGAGTAGGTAACGGGCTGCCAAAATCGAAAGTTCGGCTCGAACGTCCAGAGCGCGAAGTAGCCGCCGTAGCGTCCCAGCGACGTCGACTGGAGCAGGACGAAAACCACAGCGCAGCTAATCAGCAAGCCAAAAATTACGGGCGGAAAGGTGTCCTGTCGGTTGAGTCGCTGCATGGTCAGGCGTTGTCCTGGAGGATTTGAGTCAGTATAACGACTAGCCCGCGCAAACCTCGCCCAATCTTTTGATCGGAGACCGCATGCCCCGCTCTCGCAAGCGCATCCAGGTAACTGGTGCCCGGCAGAACAATCTCAAAAACTTGGATATTGATTTGCCACTCAATGAGTTGATCGTCATTACGGGCGTCTCTGGCAGCGGCAAGTCATCGCTGGCATTTGACACGGTTTACGCCGAGGGCCAAAGACGCTATGTCGAAACGTTTTCCCCGTACGCGCGTCAGTTCTTGGATCGGATGGATAAACCCCAAGTCGATCAGGTGCGAGGAATTCCGCCAGCGATCGCAATCGATCAGACCAACCCGGTCAGGACGTCGCGTTCGACCGTCGGCACGATGACTGAGCTCAATGATCACCTGAAGTTACTGTATGCCCGAGCGGCAGACCTATACAACGGCATCTCCGACGAACCGATTATCGAGGACTCACCCCAGACGATCTGGACGAAGATTTCAAACCGCATGCCCGATGCGAAAATCGCGATAGCGTTCGATCAAGAACGACCCAACCAATTCACCGTGGACGAAATGCGAGCATTTCTGTCTCAACAGGGCTACACACGCGTCAAAGAAAAAGCAGGCGACGTGCTGCAGATCACGCAGGATCGCATTCGTGTCCGCGAACAAACCAAAGACCGCTTCTTCGAGGCGGTGGAGACGGCGCTGGCACGTGGCAACGGCCGCGTGACCATCATTAATCTCGAGGACCACAGCGAGCACCTATTCTCGAACAGGCTGTACTGTCCGACGTTGGATAAAACGTTCGACTTCCCAACGCCCAGCCGGTTCTCATTCAATTCTCCGCTCGGCGCTTGCGAAACCTGCCGAGGTTTCGGTCGCACGATGGGCATCGACATGGATCTCGTGGTGCCGGACTCCAATGCAACGCTTCGGGATGGCGCCATCAAACCGATCCAAACCGGCCAGTTCGCCGAG
This sequence comes from Pseudomonadota bacterium, assembly GCA_038533155.1. Classification (GTDB taxonomy): domain Bacteria; phylum Pseudomonadota; class Gammaproteobacteria; order Steroidobacterales; family Woeseiaceae; genus CALBPI01. The sequence goes on from JBCAZH010000012.1 coordinate 6,255, forward strand.
CTGCAAACGCGACTCGTCGGTCGGGCGAAAGCGGCGAAAGTGGACATCGACAAACCGTGGCACGCGCTAACAGACCGTGAGATGGAATGGGTCATGGTCGGGGACGACCACCGCAAGGGCAACAAATACTGGCCGGGCATCAATGCAGTGTTCGAGTGGCTCGAGAGCAAGGCCTACAAAATGCACGTGCGGGTGCTGCTATCGCGCTATCGCAGCTATGAAGTGTGCGCCAGTTGCCAGGGTGCTCGCCTCAAACAGGATGCGCTTTGCTGGCGTCTCGGTGACAAAGCGCTCACCGAAGCACTCGCACCGGAACATGCGGGGCCCTCGCCGGGACTCAACATCCACCAGCTAATGCTGCTGCCGATTCAGAGACTTGCAGAATTCTTCGATCGACTGACGCTGAATCGCGAATCGGATGAAGCGATGGATCTCCTGCTCGACGCCATCCGAACTCGAATCGGCTTCTTGCGGGACACTGGGCTCGGCTATCTGACGCTGGATCGTCAATCGCGAACGCTGTCGGGTGGGGAAGTGCAAAGGATCAACCTCACTACGGCGCTCGGCACATCCCTGGTCAATACACTGTTTGTTCTCGACGAACCCAGCATCGGATTGCATCCACGAGACCTCGATCGCATCAACGAAGTGTTGCTGCGACTGCGAGACGCCGGCAACACGCTACTCGTCGTCGAGCATGATCCGGCAGTTATGCTCGCGGCCGACCGTATTGTGGACATGGGGCCGGGGCCGGGCGAGGCAGGCGGTTCGATCGTCTTCAACGGAAAGCCGACCGCGTTGGCAAAGAGTAAACAATCCCCGACTGCACCGTATCTGACCGGCGCTCGCAATGCCGCCGATGCAAGAACACGACGGACGCTGCCGAAGAACGGCCCCGCACTTCGCATTACAGGCGCGCGCCAACACAACCTAAAAGACGTTGATGTGACCATTCCGCTCGACGGACTGGTTTGTGTCACCGGTGTTTCCGGCAGCGGAAAGTCCACTTTGATTGGCGACATTCTCTATCCGTCGTTGAGCCGCGCATTGGGCAAAGGCGGTCCGGCCCCGGGGCCGCACGATACCGTCGACGGTATCGAACAACTCGACGACGCCATTTTTGTCGATCAGAGCCCGATTGGGAAAACCACGCGTTCCAATCCGGCGAGTTTCGTTGGCGCTTTTGATCCGATTCGCAAACGCTTTACGAAGGTACCGCTCGCCATTGAGCGCGACTATAAACCTGGAACGTTTAGCTTTAATTCTGGGACTGGCCGCTGCCCCACCTGTGGCGGCAACGGTTTCGAGCACATCGAGATGCAATTCCTGTCCGACGTCTACCTGCGGTGCTCCGACTGCGACGGTCGCCGGTTCCGAGATGAGATACTCGAAGTTAAGCTGTTCTCCGCCAATTCGGACTCCAAACCCCTGTCGATTGCTGACGTACTGGAGCTGACTGTCAGAGAAGCGTGTGAATTCTTCAGTGATGCACCCGACGTCTTGGCGAGGCTGCAGCCCCTGCTCGACGTCGGACTCGACTACGTCGCGCTCGGTCAGCCAGTGCCGACGCTATCCGGCGGTGAGTCACAGCGACTCAAACTCGCGAAACACTTGGCGGAAGCAGCGAAAGGCAAGGGACGTCGAAAGCTGTTTCTGTTTGATGAGCCGACGACTGGCCTTCACTTCAGTGACATCGAAACTCTGCTCCGTGCATTCGACCAGTTGTTGGACCGAGGACACAGTATTGTGGTCATTGAACACAATCTCGATGTCATCGGTTCGGCGGATTGGGTGCTCGATCTCGGTCCAGAAGGTGGCGAATCCGGCGGCGAACTGCTGTTCAACGGATCTCCGGAGGATCTCGTCGAACAGACCAACAATGCGACCGGTCAAGCGCTTAAGAAATACCGTGCCGCTTTACGTGCTGGCTTTGGGGTTGAAGATGGCGCTGCAACGTACCAATCCAGCCGATCAGCAGCAGCATCAATCAGCATCCACAATGCCCGCGAACATAACCTTCAGTCTGTTGATGTGGAGATTCCAAGGGATAAGTTCACGGCGGTGACGGGCGTTTCAGGGAGCGGCAAATCGACGCTCACGTTTGACATCCTGTTCAACGAGGGTCAGCGCCGCTACCTTGAGTCGCTGAACGCCTACGCAAGACAATTCGTGCAGCCCGCCTCTCGTCCCGATGTTGATGCGGTCAACGGTATTCCACCCACGGTAGCGATCGAGCAAAGAACGAGCCGAGGCGGCCGACGCAGCACCGTCGGCACCCTGACCGAGATTTATCATTTCCTGCGACTGCTGTTTGTTAAGCTCGGCGTTGCCTATTGCCCGGACTGTAATGTCGCGATCGAGCCTCAGAGCATCGATCAAGTCGTCGCAACGCTGATGCGCACGAAACGTGGCAAGAAAATCAGCATTCTTGCGCCGTTGGTCGTGGCGAGGAAAGGCTATTACACCGATTTGGCACAATGGGTCGCGAACAAAGGCTTTGCGAGTCTCGTCGTCGACGGCGAGGCGCTCGACGTCAACAACTGGCCTCGACTCGATCGTTACAAAACCCATGACATCGATCTGCCGGTGGGCACGGTCACGGTAGCACCGGATTCTGAACAGGCGCTCCGGGATACGCTAACCCAAGCCTTTGAGTTCGGGGACGGACTTGCGATCGTCGCATCGAGCGCGACCTCGAAAACCCGCAAACTCTTCTCGACGCGTCGTGCTTGCCCATCGTGCCAAAGGAGCTTCCCGGAGCTCGATCCGCGGCTGTTTTCGTACAACTCCCCACAAGGCTGGTGCGGCGACTGCCAGGGGACAGGGCAAATCACCGATGAAGAGGGTGGACCTTCAGAGTCGTGTTCAACATGCGAGAGCACACGTTTGAACCCAGTGGCGCTGGCGGTGAAACTTCAGGGCAAAAACATTGCGACGCTGAACAACTTGTCGGTTGAGGCAGCGGCAAAATATTTTGGGTCAATCAACCTCAGTGGCAGAGACGCCGAAATTGCGAGGGATGTGATGACAGAACTGGCGGCTCGACTCCAGTTTTTGCAGAACGTCGGACTCGGGTACCTGCAATTGTCGCGTGCGGCGCCGACGCTATCCGGCGGCGAAGCCCAAAGAATCCGGCTCGCCGCGCAGCTCGGCTCTAACCTTCGCGGTGTCTGCTACATTCTCGATGAACCTACGATCGGCTTGCACGCTCGCGACAATCAACGACTTTTGGACACACTGATCGGCTTGCAGAAGCAAGGCAACACGGTCGTGGTGGTCGAGCACGATGAAGAGACAATCCGCGCCGCACAGCATGTTATCGATATCGGCCCCGGGGCAGGTCAGCGCGGCGGACATGTTGTTGCTACGGGAACACCGAAAGCGATTCAACGCAGTCGCGAATCGCTCACCGGCAAGATGTTGCGGGAGCCCCTGGTACACCCGCTTCGGGCACAGTGGCGCGATGTAAACCCTCGCCGCAAAAATGCCCCAGTTCTAGAGATCAAGGGCGCCAACCGGAACAACCTAAGGAACGTCAATGTTCGACTACCGCTTGGCGCGCTTGTGGCGATCACTGGCGTTTCAGGTAGCGGTAAGAGCAGCCTGATTCGCGGGGTTCTGCAAGACAACCTCGAGCGACTGATCAGTTCTCGTAATGCACGCAAACGGAGACTACCGCCGCTCGAAGACTGTCGTTCATTGAACGGTTGGGAGTCGATCAAACGCGTTCTGGAAGTCGACCAGACGCCCATCGGAAAGACGCCCCGATCCTGTCCGGCGACCTACGTTGGATTCTGGGACGAAATTCGCAAACTCTTCGCGGCGACCTCTGAGGCCCGAATTCGCGGTTACACCGCCAGCCGGTTTTCGTTCAATACGGCCGACGGACGCTGCCCGGAGTGCGATGGACAAGGCATGCGACGGATCGAGATGAATTTTCTGCCAGATGTTCGAGTCGATTGCGAGGCCTGCGGTGGCACCCGCTTTTCGCCAGACACGCTGTCTGTGAAGTACCGCGACCGGTCGATCGGCGAGATTCTGCAGATGGCAGTAGAGGACGCTATCCCGTTCTTTGCCGCACACCCGAAGATCTTGCATCCGCTAGAACTGCTCCGCGACGTCGGCTTAGGCTACCTCACGTTGGGCCAGCCGAGCCCAACCTTATCGGGTGGCGAAGCACAAAGGATCAAACTTGTCACCGAACTTGCCAAAGCGAGAACGGGACCCAAGCCGGGCATACGTTCGGTCTCAGAGAACCCAAATCACACGCTCTACGTTTTGGACGAACCAACGATTGGGTTGCACATGGCAGATGTGGAGAAGTTGATCAGAGTTCTACACCGGCTCGTGGACGCCGGCCACTCTGTATACATTGTCGAACACAATTTAGACATGATCGCGGAAGCTGACTGGATTGTCGATATTGGACCTGAAGGCGGTATCGCCGGGGGACGAATCGTAGCTCAAGGATCACCTACTCAAGTCTCTGAAAAACATGATAAATCCCTAACCGGAAGATCACTTGCCAAAATTTTGACAGCAATTCATTGAAACTTAGACATAGAAGTAGCTTTGTACAAGCTTGATGTGATACTGTCGAACACGCGAAGATCAACTTGGGGGTATTGTCGTCACGACGGCCATACCAAGGAGCATTTATGGCTACTGACAAAACCGACGCCATCGGTGAGTCTGCCAAAACGACCGGTTATTCCATCGGCGCGGTATCCCGACTCACTGGCATTTCAACACACACACTCCGAATCTGGGAACGCCGCTACAGCGCTATCGTAGCGGACCGTACAGATAGCGGGCGCCGTATCTATTCGAAATCGGATATTGAGAAGCTGGCGCTTCTGAAGTCATTGTCCGACAACGGGTCGTCGATCGGCCAAATCGCGAATCTCTCGACCGAAGAGTTGAAAGCACGACGCGATCAACTGATAGAACAGAGCAACAGTCTGCAACTGGTCGCCAACGTAGGGCTGGTCAGAGTCGCGGCGTATGGCGGCTTTGCGCTGGAAAACCTCCCAGATCGAATCAACAACCCCGGGCGGCTTGAAGTATCGCTGTGCACGACGGATTTGGACGATTTTGCGGACCAACTGCAACGCGCCGAGCCCGACGTACTCCTCTTGGAGTTCCCCGTCATCGACACAGACACGCGTTTTACCGTGGGTAAACTGCGTCGACTCGCTGGCACCCGCCGGGTAATCGTCTTGTTCAATTTCGGCACTACGCAGGAATTGGAAGCGTTAGCGGCCGATCGTGTGGAGCTACTGCGCTCGCCGGTCACTACCCAAACGCTTTATCAACTGCTACGCCGTGGCGCAGAGAATCGCCCGGTGCTCGAAGATGTTGCGCCACCACAGCAAAACCATTTCGAGGTGAATGCACAGGACAGCGTACCGCGCCGCCGGTTTAATGATGTTGAGCTCGCTCAGCTTGCTCGGACGTCGACCACGGTCGAATGCGAATGCCCAAAACACACGGCCGATTTGGTACAGAACTTGTGTGCATTCGAGGAGTACAGCCAACAGTGCGAATCTCGCAGTGAATCGGATGCCCAACTGCACAACTACCTCTACCACATGACCGCACGCGCAAGGGCGATCATGGAAGAGGCGTTAGGAACGTTAGCCGAAGCCGAAGGATTTCTACCTTCGCACAAGAACCGGGGCAACTAACTAGAGCCTCAGCAAACCGGGCCCGGATAGCTTTCCGGGCCCGGTTTTTTTATGGTCGCGAGTATGGACCGGCAAATCACCCATTCGTGGATCGTGCTCATCAGTACCTTACTGTGGGCCGTTGTGACACCAACAACACATGCCAAGGTGCTTGTCAGCCGAGAACAAAACGCGGTCTACCATTTGGACTGCGCGACCGGACTGATCCTCTGCACACCGAGTGCATTTAGCACGCTGAGCTCGCTTGAATCATTGGGTTTCGATGCTACGTCGTGGCGACGACTACGAACCGTGGCTGCGAATTCGAGTCGATCGGCAAACACGAAACGGCATAGCTGGTTGCCGACCCACGACTCCTGGCACGGCGTATCGAGTCGTGGCACGACGAATTTGAATCCAGACCCGTCGGAAGCGCTACAGTCCTTACCCAGGCCCGTGGCCGCACGACTCAGCGATTTGTGGCAAGACCGGCAGCGGTCAAAGCTCGATCATGTCGCGCTGCAGCTGGAACTAAGGTCTCGAGATATCGATCTGCCCCAAACAATGCAATCGGTCGCGGCACTGTTCGGCGTCCGAACCAGCCCTCCGCCCGACATCGTGCTTATCGCGACCACCGATTCTCGTCGCGGCAGCATTGGGACCCGAGACACTCAATTCTTGTTTGTCGAATCGCCCAGAGACGACACCGGTCGCAACCGCTTGCCTGTCGTCGCACACGAATGGACACATCATCTATTCGAGCAAATGTCACACCGTGTCGCGGATGATCTGCTGAACGGTTTTGAGCAGTCACACGCGCGATGCACCACACCCGCATACCACTTACTCGAAGAGGTGATCGCGACTGCGGTAGGTGACGGCATCGTCGCTGCGAGCTTGTACCAATCAGCTGACGATACGGCCTATCGAAGCACGTCCGAGAGTTTCTATGCCGATCCGGATATCGACGCTATGGCCAAAGCGATCGTACCTTTGTTGACTCGGCAGCTGTCCTCCGGCGCACCGCTCGATCGCAAGTTTGCCGCTGACTACATCGCGCTGGCAGAGCAAGTCTTGGGCCGTCGGTGCGCCGACTTGCAAGCGCGGATGCGAATGAGCGCGGTCGTCCAGTCGGGGCCGAATTTCGAAGCGCCCTACCAACTGCTACGCGATCGATTGGAGATTCGGACCGCTCTGATCGATGTGGTCAACGACGGAGACTCGAATGCCACAGCACTTGCCCAGTACCGAGGACTAACCGGCATTGTGCTGTCCGACGTCGATAGCCTGCATCGATTGGAGGGTATCGCCGATCAGCCCGTGCGACAGGCATTGGCGGCGGTCGCGAATTCACAAGGCGCGGCGGTGTTCGCTGTGCCGCGAAACCCGCACGCTGAAATCTACTACATCGTCGGCAGGAACCCTGCGGCCACCGCACTGGCCACAGTTCATTTTCTCGCCCAAAAACGAGAGAGATTCAGCGGCTGGTGGCTACCTTTGAAGGGTGACTCAATACCAGAACGAGACGAATAGCTGAACGACATCCGCCTCCAAGCTGAACAAGCGTTCCTGTCCAGGCAAAGCGGTGGTATCCCTCAAATCGCGGAAGTTCTCATAATCGATCAGCATGCGATCCCAGAAAAACGATACGCGACCGCGATCTAGGAAACCCATCCCTTCTTTCCCGAAGTCCCAAGCTGCGCCGAGCCGGATGGTACTGCTGGTGAATGTGCTGAGCTCTTTATCTCGCGCTAAGAAGTTCTGAAAGTCGAATCTCGGGAATAAATCCGCGTAAAAATCCGCCTGATCCTGAGTATAGAACCGATAGCGCGCGCTGAAGGTCAGCGAATCCCGCCAAGGATGCGTGTAGCCAAGCTCGTAACTGCTTGCGACGATACCCCACGTATCCGAGAAGTATCGGTACTCGCCATGCAGCGCCGCTCGGTAAGGCAAGTAATAACGCGCGCCGATCGAGGCCGCGCCACTGGTTCTTGTATTCGGGTAGCGCTCACTTTGTAAACTGAAGGTCGCGCCACCTTCGTCGAGATACCGAACCGAACGATAAGGGTTGTTCAAGAAGCCCTCGTCCGTGATGCCTTCAAAGTTGAAAGTCATGATCAGATTTCTCGTCAAAATCTGACTGATGCCGATACCGTATTGTTGTCGCGATACATCCTCGGCGAACGTCGGATCGGTTACCTGACCAACGACGTCGTCACCAAGACCATACGCTAGCGTGACGGTGGTCAGATCGCCGAATAGGTTTTGGCTAATCGCAAGACTGTAGGTTCTCGCTTCAAAGTCGTTTTCGTCACTCTGCGTGACACCCAACGACATCATGGTTCCGCCACGAAGGTAATCGATACCGACCGAGTACTGCGTACGCTCTTCTTCGTACGGACTCGCCGTGGTCACAACATCGATTGATGCGCTGGAAATCATGTCGACGTAGTAGTTGCCAGTGACTGACACGCTCTTGCCCAGCTTTTTGCGAAGCAAAACGGACGGACCCTCAATCGTGATGTTGTCACCTTCATAGCGGTGGTACATCACATCGGTTCGGTCGTCCGGAAGGACAGCGGCATCCGCCGTATCGATCAAAAGCATTGCGGAGATCGAAAACACCGCGCATAGCAAACGAGTCATAGTCATCAGGTCATACCCATCGCAACTTAGTTACAGCCGCAGCCCCCACCGACACTTCCCATAGCGCCGCGCGCACCTTCACGGGACTCGTACACGTGATGCATGTAGGACGCCGATACTGGGTCGTGCTCAAGGAACATGATGGGGTCCGCGAGACGATCTCGCTCGTACGGCTTAACCCAAGGTTCCACGTTGGAACACGCTGTGGTGGCCAACAGTACGCCAGCTGCCAACGCGAATCGGACCACTCGTCCGTTGCAAAGAGATTTCAACATCGTCATGTCTACTCCTCCAAAATCAAAAGAAAAACGTAAAGCCCATATGACCGGTCAGGTTATGTACGGTCTTACTCTCGCCCAGTAGATCACTGTCGAATACGTGATCGCGGAAATCGACACGGAGTGCGAACACGTCGTTGAACAACAATCGATAGCCGGCACCGACGTTGATCGTAAACAGATCATCGCCCCCGAATCGTGTGCTCCCGAGCCCGCCAATCAAATAGAACGATTGGTTGAACGCACGGTTGCGACCAAAGAACGCCTCTCCCGGGAACAGATTCCAACCCACTGACGCATTGTAGTAGGTAAATTGTCGTTCATCGTCGGTGAGCAACTCCGCGGCACCCGACAGCCTTTCGAAACTAGTCTCCTCAGTGTCGGTTCGACCGATGGCGGCTTCTGCAAACAAGGACTCCGAGAAGTGATAGGCGAGTGTCGCGCCGACGACAGGACTCGCGCCGAAGTCTTCGACACTCATGATGCCGGCGAAACCGCCAATCTCGAAGTCTTCCGTATCGATTTTCGGCTTCACAATTTCGCGGCGTTCGACCTCAGGCTCGATCACCTGCTCAGGAGCTTCCGAAGTGCCCGTATCCTTCGCCTTGCCGAAGAACGGCAGCGAAGAGCAACCACTCGTCAGCATCACGGCGACGCCGGTCAACGTCAGAAAAAGAATCCGAAACCGACTTTCCATTCGTCCACTTCCTCGTTCTCATCGCGGCTAGTCAACACCACGTTGTTCTTGTATTCGGCACGCAGCACGAAACGCCGCGTCACGTAAATCCTTGCTCCGGCGCCGACCACCGCAACCTGATCTGTCCGATCCGGCGTGCTCACCAAAGTGCTTTTCGGTCGCGTCTGCACAACGCCCGTACCCATGGTGAAATACGGCGAGATGCGCCATTCCGGCCACGTCTCATGTACAACGTTGACCGTGCCTATCCATCCTGTCGAGAAGTTACCGATCAGCTGCGTACCCCAGACCTCGACCGAGAGGTTCCGAGAAATCGAGTAGCCGCCGTAGATCGATACAGTATCCGCACCGGAAAAGTCCCCGCTGAGAATACCGGTCTCCCAACGCCGTTGTAGAAACTCATCTCTACCAACACGCTCGAACTCGGTGGTCTCGCCGGCTTCATCCAGCGTCTGTTCCATTTGAACAATGTTGACCCAGCCCTCGCGTCCGCGATCGGTCCTGACCTTGAACCAATCGGTCTTGCGTCGGATGATCTCAACGTTCTCGCCACGTTCGGCGACGTAAGTGATCGGATAGCCCTTCCCGGGTCCGGTCCGCATCTCGATAAACGGGTCTGCCACAGCGACTTCGCGATACTCACGCGCCTGCAGTACCGCGGCGCAAGCCAGCGATACGATCAACACCATGATTTGCAAAGTCGTTCTTAGCATTGAGGCCTAGTCCATCGGAATCGCGAAAGGATTGTTGTAGTACTGACCGCCGACATCGAGCCATTCGCTTAGCAGTCGGAGCTCGTCGGGCGTGAGATACCCAGCGTGGGTGCCGCCCGCAGCGAATCGCCCAAAGAAACGTTCCGAAGCGTTCGCGCCATTGGATGACATGCTGGCCGGGACGTTCACGGTTTCAAAAATAGGTTGGTTGGTATCTGGATCGATGCCTACTTCCACCAGCAAATCCTGCAAGGCACCCATGTTCAACTCCTGCGCGTTGTCGTTGAACAGGAGCTCTCGGAATGACGTGAAAACGTCCTGATCCTGATCTGACAAGCCATCGCTCAAGTCGAGCTGTGCAATGGGAACACGAAGTTGATTCGCCGCGTCGCGCGGGGAGTGACAACTGACGCAGGTGAAGTCGCTGACCGGCTCACCAAGCGCATTCAGCGTGATTCGAGGAAAGGACCATAGGGGATGGATCGCCTCTTCATAGTTGATGGTGCTGCGGCAACTTGCATCCCAGCTTTGCACACATGCCTGCGATGTCGGCGTCAGCGTGTTCAACAGGCGGTACTCATACGAAAACGGCTCATCCGGGGCACGACCCGCGGTCGCTGCATCGGTCCAATCATCCACGAACACGACATCCATAGACGGTTCGATCGCTGCGCAGTTGTCGATGCCACAGCTGATTCGAGCACGAACTTCGGCCATCGACTCGCCGACGTCAGCGAAGTACGCCGGGTTGGTGTTCGGATATGGCAATCCTGTTTGAGTCGCACCGTCATGCGCGCTATCGAAGGCACCACGTCGCCCATGCGATTGCCCGCTGCCACCGTCATGACAACCCGTACAACGCAGCTCCTCACCCGGACGAACCTGCAGCCAGTTGTTATGGCTCGGTCCGATACGTCGCGCGTTGCCGTCCACAATGCTGAATGTCAGAGCCACATCTGCCGGTGCTTTAACGACGACCGAACCGTCGGGTGCAATCGGTGTGTAGCCCAGAATTTCGCGCATGTAGTCGACTCGACCGAACGCGAAGTTTGGGATCTCCAAGATCTCCTCGTCCGGGATGGATACGGCTTTCTCGAGACGCAGGAAGCGGGCGGGCCGCTCGGCTGCGGTCGTTTGCGCTGGGTCAGCGAGCACATCGATGCCGCCGGGCGCTGTATCAGCCCCCATCACGTCATACACGCTTCGGATATTGACAACGCCAACGCCCTCATCCGCGATAGTCGGATCGAGGCCGAACACATTGGCACCCGCCAGGATGACCGGTGCATTCGTTCTGGGCTCCGCCGCGACGATGTCGGAGAAGATCACGCCTTCCTCTGGCGTGACGACCGGCAGTTGTGTCTCGTCCTCGCGGTCATAAATCCAAATACCATACAAAGCGGGCGCTGCAACAAGGTTGGGATCGACCAGGTTCGTGTCGGTACACGGCAAAATCTGCATCTCAGCATTCTGCAAGCGACACTGGCTCCAACTCAGCAACAAGCGGTCTGTACCGTCGCGTAACGGATAAGCCGATCGGTAGCGACCGCCAGGCGAGACGGCTGCCGCACCAGCAATAACGTTGTTTATTGTCGCTGCGGTTTGTGCGGGCCCACTCATTCCAGTGTTAACGGCCAACGCCTGAGTATTTTCAACGTATGTGTCGACATCGATATCGACAAGCGCACCGCCAGTCGTTTCCGCCATGAAGGGCTTTAGCAGCGCGACGAGCGTGCCGTCCGGCAGAATCTCAGGTTGAACAAACTGCTCCTCCTGACCATCGCCGTCGACGTCATGGCTATTCGCGCCATACAGCAACTCAAGTGCGGAACCGTCGGGGTTCATCCGATACAGGTTGATTTCGTTGGTACCACCGATGTTGTCCCAGCGACTAAACACAACTGTTCCGTCGTCCAAAACGACAGGGTTCAATTCATGACTCTGGTTAAATCCGATCTGTTCGATGTTCGAGCCGTCCGGACTCATCGCGTGTAGATTGAAAGCAGGCTCGTTACGGTCGCCATCGAGCGCCGGAAACTGCGGTTTGCCCTCGTCCAGGAGAATCGCCACCGATTGTCGCTGACGCGTCGAACTGAACAAGATGCGACCATCCGGCAAATACCTCGGCGCGATGTCGTGGCCTGCCTCGGCGGTGATGTCGGAGGCGATTACCCGTCGGAGTGTCTCGGTCGGAATATCGTATTCCCAAATGTTCCAGGTGACCTGTTCCTCTTCTTCAAGGTCGGGGTCAAACGGGTAACGCATCGCAAAAGCGACTTTCGTGGCGTCGAACGACACGGAAACATCGCGAATATCCGCGAGGCCTTCCGTGAAGCCACCGGTCAAATCCACGTCTGGCGTGCTCGGGGAGGCGCGATCGCGGAAGAACAGGTCAGCACCAGGGTTGAAGCTCAAGACGACTCGGATGTCCTCGATGATCGGCGCGCCATCGTCATCGACCGGCAACGGTCGCTTCACGTAAAGAATAGGAAACTCGAGCGCTACCGGATCCGGGTCCTGACCACCGCCGAATCCGACTTGGTCGCCTTCCTCGCCGCCGCTGTTACAACCCGCAACGATTGCGCAAGCGCTGACAAGCGCTAGCCCGCGAACCAACCAATTTGTGTGCAATCCGAAACTCATCGCTTTCATGGACACCACCTCGGCCTCTTGCCGCCGGCAGCCTAGCCTCATCGAGAGACCTGCTTCACTCGTCCGTCGCACCTCGCAATTGAACGTAATGCGCATGGTGACGACCGGCCGCCGGGCATTCTGTTAACAACATCACAGTTCGACATGGACCACCGTCGCAGTACGCAGAACCGTGCACTTCGTCGCTTTGCGTAACGGTCGGCGGTGTCCCTACCTGTGAACGTGGGCGAAGTATAAAAAGGAGGTTTTGGCGGTTGTAATGTCTCAAAACCAAGACAGACCCGAGTCGAAACGCCTCGCGCTTGACCTGCTCAGTCGCGAAACCCTTGTAATTGCAGCGATTTCAAGAATCGGCGTGGATACTCCTCACCCGAGCCGCTGGAACTGCCTGCGGCTGAAACTGTGAACTTATCGAGGCACGGTAGCCGAGAATGCCGATGCCAACGCGCGGCACCTATGTCTGCTTCGAGCGACAAATTTTATTTTCAATAAATACAGATAGTTAGCCCCTACCCGTTCAGCTGCTGTCGAATCATCACGACAACGGTTTTACATAGTCATTGTCATGCTGTATACAGCTTTTGTCGTGTAATCAATTGTTTTTATTTATTTTTTTGTTTTTCTGGCCGAATGTGGTTCGGACTGGCACAGCCTTTGCTTTCTAACCATTGACAAGGCCGAAACCGCTCCCCAAGGACGGATTTGGGTCGATTCCGACAGTTTGTGAGCGTGATCACTGCAAATTCTGTCGACTTCGACCACATTAGCGACCGAACACATGGATCTGTGTCACTGCGCTACGGGATCGGCGAGAAAGTTATCGGTTTACCCGTTGGAAGCGATTCCAACGATCAACGAGAGCAGGGGCACATGAACACAATTCAGAGATGCAAAGCAGCGCTGCTAGCGACCCTCGGTCTCGCGTTAACGATGGCATCGGCCACCGCGAACGCTGGGCCGCGCGAGCAAGCGAAACGGATGCACGATCGTCTCGCCGGCGTGCCGCCGACGGAGGCAGTGTTGAGCGCGATGGAGGCTGCGATCGCAGGCGGCAACCCCGAGAGCGCCGCACAGATCGCGATGCAGAACGACGCGTTCTACGACGTGACGTTGAAGAACTTCGTGACGCCCTGGACGAACCGGGACGGAGACGTCTTCGCACCGCTAAACGATTACACGGCCACTGTCATCGGCATGGTGAGAGACGAAGTACCGTTTAATCAGGTGCTGTCTGCTGACATTTTGTACGTCGCCGACACCGGGCTTGGGCTGCCTGGCTACTCCATGACGGACAACCGGCTGTACGAGGAGTTGGAGTCGCGCGCCTTGCCGCTGCAGGACGCCCTGGTGCGAACCACTCAATCCGCAGTGACCGATCTCCCAGCAAACGCGACTGCTGGCGTGATGACCACGCGTGCCGCCGCGGAAGCGTTCTTTATTGCAGGTACCAACCGCGCAATGTTCCGCTGGACCTTGCTCAATCATCTCTGCGACGACCTCGAGCAAGTTAAAGACGTCACTCGTCCGCCAGATCGCATACGCCAGGACGTGACGCGCTCGCCGGGTGGCGACAGTCGGCTGTTTTTGAACAACTGCATCGGCTGCCACAGCGTGATGGACCCGATGACTCAGGCCTTTGCGTACTACAACTTCAATGACGAAACCGGACGCATTGAGTACACGGAAGGCACGGTTCATCCGAAGTACTTCAATAACGACGCAAACTTCCCGTTCGGTTTCAGAACGCCGGACGACGCTTGGGAAAACCGCATGCGCCAGGGGCGTAACGCGCTGCTTGGCTGGGATGAATCTTTGCCAGGCCAAGGCAACGGTGCCAAGTCGATGGGTCAAGAGTTGGCGAACAGTGCAGAGTTCGCTCAATGCCAAGCCCGCAAAGTGTTCCGCAACGTATGCCTACGCGAACCGGTGGATGCCGCCGATCGTGCAGAGCTCGGCAGCATGGTGAATTCGCTGACAACAGGGGGTTACAACCTGAAGCAGTCATTCGCTGAAGCCGCAACCTACTGCATGGGCGACTAAGGAGAGGACGATGAAACAGACACTAATGAAAACTGTTGCGCAACTCCCACGTCGTGCCAGAAATGGAATCGCTCTGGTCGCCATGACCGTTCTGATTTCTGCATGCTCGGGTGGTGCTGAGACGACTCAGAACCCGGTCACTAGCGTACCGGATAGCACAAGCTATAACGGCCCTGCGCCAGCGACCGCGGATGTTCAGTCATACCGCATCAACGTCTGGGATAATATTCAGGCTGAAGCGGGTTGTGGTGATTGCCACGGTACGGGCGGCCAAGTGCCGACCTTCGCGCGGACCGATGATATCAACCTGGCTTACGCCGATTCGAATCCGTTGGCGGATCTGACGGCGCCAGAAGCCTCACGCCTGGTAACGAAAGTCGGCGGCGGTCACAACTGCTGGGTCAGCAGCGACGCCGTGTGTGCTGACCTGATGGAAACGTGGATCACCGGCTGGGCTGGCGATCTCGTGGCAGGCGGCGGCCGTACCATCGACCTCGACGCGCCGGTGCCGAAAGAGCCTGGCTCTAGCCGCAACTTCCCTGCGGATTCGAGCCTCTTCGCTTCCACGGTTCACCCGATCCTGACTCAGTACTGCTCTGGCTGTCATACGTCTAGCTCTGCGAACTCGCAGTCACCGTATTTCGCCGAAGCAGATTTGGTGACTGCCTACGATGCGGCCAAGCCGAAGATCTCTTTGGATGACCCATCGAATTCTCGGTTGGTCCTGCGCTTGGGCAGTGAGTTCCACAACTGCTGGAGCGACTGTTCGGCCAACGCGGCGGAGATGCAAAGCGCAATCCAAGCGATGGCCGACAGCATCACACCGACGCAGGTCGATCCATCACTGACGATCAGCCGGGCGCTGACCATCTTTGACGGTGTCGCGGCGAGTGGCGGTAACCGCTACGAAGCTAACGCAATCGCGACGTATGAGTTCAAGACAGGTCAAGGCACGACCGCGTTCGACACCAGCGGCGTATCGCCAGCAATGGATCTCACGCTGTCGGGCGACTACGACTGGGTCGGAGGCTTCGGCGTCACGATTCGTGAAGGTCGCGGACAGGCTAGAACTGCAGACAGCCGCAAGTTGTTCGATATGATCCAGCAGACGGGTGAATACTCAATCGAGGCATGGGTCGTTCCGGCGAACGTTACGCAGGAGCAGGCGCGTATCGTCAGCTACTCAGCTGGCGCGATGGCGCGCAACTTCACGCTAGCCCAGACGCTGTACGACTACACGTTCCAAAACCGCAGCAGCGTCACCGACGCCAACGGCATGCCGCTGATTCAAACGCCAAGCGCGGACGAAGTGCTGCAATCGACGCTTCAACACGTTGTAGCGAACTTCGATCCGGTTAACGGTCGTTCGATCTACGTCAACGGTCAGCTGATTCAATCCAATGATGAAGCCGGCGGTGGCTCTATCGACGAGTGGGATGATACCTACGCGTTCGTACTCGGCAACGAAGTGAGCGGTGACGGTCAGTTTGCCGGTACATACCGCTTCGTATCAGTCCACAACCGTGTGTTGACGGAAGCGCAGATCCTGCAGAACTTTGATGCCGGTGTCGGTGAGAAGTTCTACTTGCTGTTCGGCGTGTCGCATCTGATCGACGTACCAGAGGCGTACATTCTGTTTGAGGTCGCTCAGTTCGATAACTTCGGTTATCTGTTCAGTGAGCCGCACTTCCTCAGCCTCGATCAAACCGCTGAATTCTCCGGCATCCCATTGCAGGGACTGCGTGTAGGAATCAACGGTCGGGAAATCGAAATCGGTCAGACCTACCGTACTTTGGACGTCATGCTCGACAGCACGGTTCTCGAGGAACTGGGCCAACCGTTGACGGAGCTCGGCGCAGTATTCGCTGCTGAGCAAGGCCCGGAAGCCGACGAGTTCTTCCTGTCATTCGACGTACTTGGTGACAACGTGAATGTGCGTTTGGATCCAGTGCCGCTGGCGCCACCACCGGCCGTCGATGGCGAGCCCGTTGCTGACATCGGCGTTCGCACGTTCGAAGAGATCGATGCGACGATGTCGATGATCACGGGCGTCCCGAGGACGCAACCGGACGTTCGTACAACGTACGAGCTGGTTCGTCAGCAGATGCCGAACTCGGACGCGCTGAATGGCTTCCTATCGTCCCACCAGGTCGGTATTTCGCAGCTCGCGGTCGAGTACTGCAACGCCTTGGTCTCGGACACCGGGCTTCGTGCGAGCTTCTTCCCGGGCATGGACTTCAATGCGCCAGCGAATAGCGCTTTCGCGAACCAGGCGGGTCGTGATCTTTTGATCACACCGATCCTGGACGCGGTCGTCGGCAATGGTTTGGCGAGTCAACCTGAACGAACGCTTGTTCAAGGCGAACTCAACAATCTCATTGGTCGATTGACGGCGTGCGGCGGAAGCTGTGACGCAGGTCGTACACAAACCGTTGGCATCGCTGCATGCTCAGCCGCTCTAGGCAGTGCAGCAATGCTGGTGCAGTAACAACATAGGCAGAAACATCATGGGTAAGAAAAAAGTCAATCTTCATCCGGACGCGCCGCTGCTGCACCCGGACCACAAACGGCCGGTGACTCGGCGTGAGTTCATCGCTCAGGGCTTCATGGCCGGTGCTAGCACCGCGTTGACGGGCGGTCTATTCAGTCTGTTCGCCAATCCACGGGAGGCTGCGGCGGCACTATCTTCGGATCTGCAGCCGCTGAGAGCCGGCTGCGGGCTCGAACTCGTCGGCGCGGGCAAGGTACCTTTCGTGTGCTTCGACCTCGCTGGTGGTGCGAATATCGCAGGCTCCAACGCTTTGGTCGGTGGCCCTGGCGGACAGCTCGATTTCCTGACCACCGCGGGCTACAACAAGCTGGGCCTGCCGGGTGATATGACACCGGCGTCTGTTAACCCCGATACCGGCACGAATGATTTCATTCGCACCGATCTCGGGCTGGCGTTCCATTCGGACAGCGCGTTCCTACGTGGCATCCTGGAACGCTGCTCGCCAACTACGATCGCCAACACTAACGGCGCAATCTTGGTCAACCGGTCCGAAAACGATACGGGCAACAACCCTCACAACCCGATGTACGCGATCGCGCGCACCGGCGCGCGGGGTGAGTTGCTAGATCTGATCGGCTCTCGTACGAGTGAGTCCGGCGGTAACTCCATGGCTCCGGCTGCGATGATCGAGGCGGCACTGCGACCCACGAAAGTGGATCGACCGAGTGATGTCACCGGTCTGGTCGATACCGGAAAGCTGGTTGGTCTTCTGTCGCAGGAAGACGCCGTTGCGGTGCTCGAGTCGGTGTACCGTCTCAGTGATCGCAAGATGGACAACGTCAATACGCAGATTACAGCTGATGCAGTGGTCAAAGACCTCGTTCGCTGTGGTTATCTGAAGTCAGCTGACCTCGCCGACCGCTTCGGCGATCCGTCACAGCTCAACCCTTCGCTGGATGCCGATTTGGTTGGACCGACCGGCATTTTCTCGCAAGCTGAGTACGATGACGATCGCGAATTCCGCAAGACCGCGTCGATCATGAAGCTCGTCGCAAACGGTTATGCGGGTGCTGGCACGATCACAATGGGTGGCTACGATTACCACGGCGGCCGTCGTGCACGCGGCGAGGTCCGTGACTTGCGCGCTGGACGTTGCATGGGCGCAGCCCTTGAGTACGCGGCACGCCGCAACGTACCACTGTTTATGTACGTCTTCAGCGATGGCTCCGTATCAAGCAACGGCGTAATCGACGATACTGTGGAAGGACGCGGTAAGTACGAATGGGTGAGCGACAACCAGAGCACCGCGGCAGCGATGATTCTGGTCTACAACCCGAACGGTCGTCCGCAGTTGTTCACTGGCGATAACATCGCGCCCGAGAATCATCAGCAGATTGGCTACTTCCGACCGGATGGCTCCGGCGAGCGAGGCAGCACGCCGATCGCCAACAACGTAAACCTGCTGGTGGAAGCCGTTGTCCTGAACTACTTGGCCATTCATGGCGAACAGGCAACTTTCGAAACACTGTTCCCGCAACATGGACTGGGCAATGTCGCGCTGCGTGACAGCTTGACGGCGTTCGATCCGATCTTGTGATCTGAATTAACCGGTATCGAGAGGTACCGCAACGAGCAGACAGTGTCGTTTCCGTCTGCAAATGGAAAGGGCTGGCACCGCAAGGCGCTGGCCCTTTTCTCTATCTCGACGTCGAGCCGCTCGCCGATAGGTTCGCGCTTATTCGCTTATGTCCTCGGCGGGTTGGGATTCAGGCAGCTCGTCTGTCGCCATTTCCTCGACCTCAGCAGAAGAGTCCTCTGCTTCATCAGTCTCTGACGGCGAATCTGACAAAGGCTCTGCCGAACCCGTTTCGATGAGCCGGACGAGGCGCTCCAACTGCAGGCCGAGCGTCGCGTCAACGGCGGGCGCAATCTGATCCAGCCCATCGGGATCGTATCCGCCGACGCGGTACTCCATCGCCATCGCTGTGCCGCTCTCATCATCGGCGAAACTGAAGGTCATGTTGCCGTCCACACCCATAAGGCCGAGCGGGCCAAGCCCGCCGGTAAGCCGGAGCAGGCTTTCCTTGCGAATCGCTGTGACGGTAAGGTGCACGACTGCGTCCGCGGCGCCAAGATCCTCGCAGAAACAACCCAAGGCTCGCGGTTCGATGTAGAGATTCGTCGCATCCCCCGAGTAGGTATGCGCGCTATCCCACCACTCCGCCACATGCCCGAGTAACATACGCCAGACGGTTTCCCTGGGCGCCACAACACGTAGCTCGTGACGAACCACAAACCCGGTCTTCTCCGCATGCAGTACTTCGGCGCGACCGTTTGCTACTACTGACATCAAGACCAGCAGCACGCACAGTTGTCGATTAAAGGCGTTCATCGCATTACCCAGTGTCTACCCAATGACTGAGGATACTGCGTTGTTAGTCGCTATGCATCGTAGACATGAGTTCGGGCTGAGGCAGGCGCCGTCGGCGCCACCACAAGGCAATTCCCGCGCCCGTCAGAAGGTGCCAAACGCCCCACCAAGCGGTAACCAGCGCGGTGCCGCCGAGACCGCCAAAGAATGTGAATATCACAGTCAGGCCGAGCGCGGTGTTCTGAATCCCGACCTCAATCGCGATTGACCGCGCCTCTGTCTCATGGAGACGGCAAACCTTCGCCAAACCGATACCGGCCAACAACGCCAAACCGTTGTGGATCGCGACCAAACCGACGATTTCATGCGCCTGCGCCAAGAACAACCGTCCATTCGCGACGAACGCTGCGGCCACGAACAAGCCAAACGCACCCATTGAGAAAACCTTAAACGGCGTGCGGAGCTTTTTAGCGAGCGCGGGCAGAAATGTCCCGACTAACCCGCCGATCGATGCTGGCAAAAGCAGTACACCAGCAACCAGCACGAGCATCTCCAGCCAGTCTATCCGCACCTCACGTAACAGTTGCGCGACGTCGGGAACAAATTGCCCCCAGAACGCGATAGAGAAAGGAGTCGTCACAAAACAGATCGCGCTTGTCACGGCCGACAACGCGATGCTCAACGCGACATCACCACGCGCCAAATGCGAGAAGAAATTACTGACGCTTCCGCCGGGGCACGCGGCAATGATGATCATACCGAGCGCAAGCGAGGCCGTGGGCTTGAGAAACAGAGCCAAGCCGACGGTTAAGACAGGCAGCAACAACCACTGCCCAAATAGACCTACAAGGAGTACAAGCCATCGGCCGCGCAATTTTTTGACGTCTTGCCAATGCAGGTCTAAACCCACACCGAACATAATCAGCGCCAACAGTACGTTCAGCGCGAGCAGCGCGTCGGGGTTGAAGTTTAGTTGCGCTTGGTCGATTCCTGCCAAGCTGGCCCGCCCTGGTTACTCTAGATTGTAATCCAGGTAAGCATACACCCGTTGTGCCACGGCTTGCCCACGCACTTCACGGGGCTCGTAACGCCACTCGGATACAGCGCGGATTGCAGATCGGTCAAACACGTTGGATGACGCACTGGTTTCGACCACTTCGATGTCGCGTGTTGTACCGTCGGCCGCCACAGTGAACTCGACCTTCAGACGGCCATTGAGCCCACGCCGCAGTGCGGTGCGCGGATACACCGGAGCCACCGCCTGGGTCCGGCGCAGAGTGGCCGCTGAGACCGTCTCGGCCGTCGCTAAATCGATGTATGCACGATCGATCGTCGCCTGTAGATTGCTGGCAGCTGCCGCATCCAAGGCGGCGACTTCGCCTTGCAGCGACTCGGCTAAAGCCAAATCGCCAGTACCGGCTGCATTTCTTGCCTCGGTCCCGAGAAGCGCCACTAGCTGTGCCTGCACTTCCCCTCTTCCATCCGCATCAGCTGGAACATCGGACAACTGCGCGATCGCGCCGCTGGGCCCTGTCAGCGACCCGTCACGCAACGCAGATCGAACGCCCGAAAGAGGGTCAACCGATGCGCTAGCTGTAGCTGGAGGAGGTGTTGCTTGCTGACTGCGCGCTTGCGCGGCAGCTTGCTGTCGTTCGCGCTGTTGGCGTTCCCGACGCGCGGCGGCCGCTTCCGCTGCGGCCTGTTGATCGACTCGGTACGCGACCAACGCATCGCGCACCGCAGACCGTGTTTCCAATAAAGCGGCTGGCTCCGCACGCGGCAGTTCAGCTAGCGCGTCGAGTATCTCATTCGCATCGCTTTCGGCGCCGCGGCGCGCGGCGGCGATCGCAGCAGCACCTTGCGCTTCACGGAATTGTTCTAAATCGCTGCGATAAGCGTCCACCGCACTCGATGTCACGCCCGCATTGCTGATCTGCTCGGACAGAAACGCAGCTCGCTGCCATTCCCGTTCAGCGACAGCGGTGGCGACCAGCTCACCAATCTCAGAAACTGCCGCTGCAAGTTCCGCTTCCGCATCAGCATTGTCGGGGTTCTGCTCCAGATAAAGCGAGTAGTAGTACAACGCATTGTTGCTCGATGGTTCGACCAACATGCCTGATTGCACCGCCAGCCGAGCTCTCGTCAACAATTCGTCCGACACGGAATCGGACGCGATGACCGCTTGGATCTGCTCTTCCTCTGGCGTCGCCTCGACAATCATCGGTGGCTCGCTTTCGACCACCGCGGAGTCTTTGCCAAAGAAGAAATACGCGAGCATCGCACCTGCGATTAACAACGCGGCAATCAGCAACGGCGTGTCCATCGAACGTTTTGGTTCGTCGTCCATGCCTTGCTCGAGGTTATCCATATGTTCGCCACTCACTGCCATTGCCTGGGCCTACGACTTACGACGCCAGAACTTACTGAGCGACTTAATACGATCGATCACTGTGTCCATCGCGCCCGTCTTAACGCGATCGAGCTCTTCACTGGTCTCGACCTGCATTCTCGGGATCAAGCTCGGATCTGCCCGCATCTGAAGGTGTCGCAGCGCACCACCATTCACGTTTTGGAGCAGTCGATCATGTGCCACAGGCTTCGACATGTAACGGAATACTTGCCCATGGTTGATCAACGAGATCATCTCCGCAGCATCACGGTCGTCGCTGACAACGATCGCAATCAATTCCGGTAGATGCTGCTTGAACTTGTTCAGGACTTTGCGCAATACGGAGCCTTCGCTGCTGACCTCAGAGATCAGGACGCCGGCCTTGCGCTGCATGATGAGTTCGAGCACCTTGATCAATCTGTTCGCGTGATAGAGCTTGTAGCGCGACCCGAGGACTGATTGCACTTCTGCAAAAAACTCGTCGCTCAGTGTGAAGACCACAACGCCGACGCCTTCCATATCGCGGAACGCGTCCGAACGAGCGCCATGATGCACGCTATCGCCCGACAGAATGACTTGCTCGCCGGTTTCTGCCGTTGAGTCAGGAGTCGGCTCGGGCTCCGGCGCGTCTTCGACCGGTTCAGCTTTGCCGCGAGCGGCAAGCATAGCTGGAATCAAAGACGGCCCTCGACGACGACCAATCGGCCGGGTTTGCGTGCCAATCGCCGCATCGGGCGTATCGTCGGTTGCCGCATCTCCAGTGTCATCAGCGGCTGGCGCTGGCTGTGGCGCTTCACTTTTCGGCGCCGGAGGGGCCTCAGGAAAATCGGTTGGCGTTGGCGCCAGAATCGGGGCGTCCGACGCCTCGACCGCCAGCTCAATCGTGGCCCGCAGATGTTCCGGCGGGCAGGGCTTGGACAAGAAACGGAAAACCTCGCCGACGTTAATCGATCCCTCGATCGCATCGAGATCCGCGTAACCCGTCAGCAAAATGCGCATCGTCCGAGGTGCCTGCTGGCGCACCGCGCCCAGCACTTCCACCCCTTCCATTTCCGGCATCCGCTGGTCAGCAACGATCACATCAGCATCTTGCTCGACGCACATCCGAATGGCTTCCTCGCCAGATGTGGTCAGAAACAACTCATAATCACGGCGGAACAGTGCCCGCATGGCATTGAGTACGCGCTTTTCATCGTCGACGAAGACAACCCGCGGCTTACGCGACGGATCGCGCTGTCGCGCGCCTCCGTTCAATTCTTCACTCGCTTGCGTTAAAGCCATGATCTGCCGGGCGCCTATGCTGTTTTCTCGGCTGGAAACGCAAGGTCACCCTCGCCTTCGGTCAATTGACCGGATTCCAGCGCTTCGGTTAATGCTTCAAGCTCCTCGAGCTCGCGTGCCATGTCGCTCATACCGGCGTCTCCACCGACCGGCAGGCTTATGGTAAAAGTAGATCCCTTTCCTACTTCAGACTGAATGTCCAACGATCCGTCGTGCGCGTCAATGATTTTCTGACTGATCGACAAACCGAGCCCGGTGCCTTTACCCACTTCCTTCGTGGTAAAGAACGGGTCGCGGATCTTCGACAAGGTCTCCGCGTCCATCCCTTCGCCGGTGTCCTTCACGCTGATAAACGCGCGTTCGTTCTCTGACCAGGTGGTGATAGTCAGCACGCCATCGCGCCCCATAGCGTCGGCAGCATTCTTGATCAGATTCAGCAGGACCTGGTTGATCTGACTTGGCGAACAGGTGACCGGCGGCAAATCTCCAAGGTTCTTGCGCACCTCGATTCCGCCTTTCAATACGTTCTTCGCGATCACTAGCGTCCGGTCGACCCCATCGTTCAGGTTAACCTTGTCAGTCGCTGCGCGATCCAGTCGACTGAAGTCTTTCAACGATTGTGCCATTTCGGAAAGCTGCTCAAGGCCTTCACTACTGTCGTCCAGCAGATCGTTACACTCCTCAAGGTCATCGCGCATGCCCTCTTGGTTGAGCGCTTGGTCAAGCCGACGCAGCTGCTTGACGAAGGCATCCTTGTCCGCGCCGCCAGCGCGCAACAAGCCCAACATGTCATCCGTAATGGCCACGAACTGATTGAAACTCGATAGCCGCTCTTTAATTAGCGTGGTGTTGCTCAACAGATACCAAAGCGGCGTGTTGATCTCGTGGCTGATTCCAGCCACCAACTCACCCAGCGAAGACATCTTCTCGGCCTGCACCAACTGCGCCTGCGACTCTTTAAGCTCGGAGTAAGCCGACGACAACTCACGAGTTCTCTCAGCTACGCGCTCTTCGAGCGAGATGTTGAATTGTTCCAACTCCGCGTTGGTGTCATTGAGCTGCTCGTTACTCTGACGCAATCGAACCAGGGCGAAGCCGGTCAGTAGCAACATCAATCCGGCCACGCCACCGAGCAGCAAGCGCGCGCGATCCGCTTTCGAAGTCACCCGCGCATTGTTGGCCGACACAGCGCCGTAAAGCTGTTGTGCCACGGCAGGGAAATTCGCAGCCTCAACCTCGTCGAGCGCCTCTAATGCGTCGGTTCGCGTCACAAGGACCGTGCGCGATGCGTCCAGCAGCCCTGCTAGCCCGCCGGGCGCACGCCTGACCTCATCCGCTTTCTGAACGAATGCGTCCAGCCGCGTCTCGAGGCTGCTCTCCGCAAGCGTGGACTTGCCTGTTGCGTAATCTAAGATGTCGACGGTGAGCGCGAAAAGAGACTGCGACAACGTTTCTTCGTTGCGTTCACGCAGTGCCCGCACCACTGCCGGGCCGTCCTCGCGCAGCACATTGGCCGATTCAGCCAGGCGATTCTGCACTTCGCTAAACCCAGCCACACCTGACAGCAGTTTCTCAACACTTCGCGTGTAGGCAGCCGCTGATTGTCCGACGGACGCATCACGAATCGACGAAGGCGGCGCACGAAGAACATCGACACCCGCACTCAACCGTTCGGTCAGCGACGCGACCGTCTCAGGGAGCGCTTGTGCCTCGCCGGCATACACACTCAGCGTACTGGCCAAAGTCTCGTGATCACGCTGACTCTGACGTAACGCAGATACGTAATTGCTGTAGTCGAGGTAGAATTGAGCATCAACGGTGCGCGATTCACGCACGAGTACGGTGAGCAACACCACCATCAACATCGCGATCATTGCAATGAGGATTTTTTTCAGCATGGTCCTGAGCTTCTGACAGTTACCTGAATTCCACGGCAGCCACCGTATGCGAATGGCGACATAGCGTCCGTGACGGTTTTCACATGAAATCAAAAAGATTTTGTAAAAAACAGCGCCGAACCCCGTCATTGCGTTGGAATTCGCCTCATCAGACAGGTCTGCCTGAATCAATTTGACCAGAAACAGCAAATCCGGGGATCGCGCATTCTTTTCGACAAGGCTATAAACAACTGATGGAACTAGAGTTTTTCGGAGCAGCCGGTGAGGTCACTGGCTCCTGTCACATCCTCCGCATTGCAGGGCGCACAATTTTGCTGGATTGCGGGATGATCCAGGGCGGTAAGCGCGCGGAAATGCGGAATCGTGACGCATTTCCGTTTTCTGCCGGAGATGTCGACGCAGTTGTTCTAAGTCACGCGCACCTTGACCACAGCGGTCGACTGCCACTTTTGGTCAGGCGCGGGTTCAAAGGGCCGATCCATACCCATTTCGCCAGCAAAGACCTCAGCCGTGTTTTGCTGGCTGATGCCGCGCATCTTGGCGTCCGGGACACCGAAAGAAAAAACCGCCGACGCCGTCGTGCGGGCAAACCGCTCCTCGAGCCGCTGTTCGAACTGAACGACGCAGAACGCGCCGTCCAGCAAATGGTGTCGCATCGCTACCACGAAGCGTTTGAAGTGACACCGGAAGTGTCAGTCGTCTTTCATGACGCGGGCCATATCATGGGGTCGGCTGTGGTCGAACTTCGATTGCGCCATGATGGCGTTGAACGTCGGTTGCTGTTCAGTGGTGATCTCGGCCAATACGACACACCCATCTTGCGTGATCCTGAGTCACTCAGCGGCATCGACGCTGTGTTGATGGAGAGCACCTACGGCGGCCGCACTCACCGTAGCCGGGCCGATACCATCGAAGAGCTTGGTCAGATTCTGGCTGCAGCACGTGCCGATGGTGGCAATGTTTTGATACCCGCGTTCGCTATCGGCAGGAGCCAAGAGCTCTTGTATGAACTCGGCGCGCATGCACGGGAGTGGCACCTGGACGATTGGCACGTTTTCCTGGACAGCCCGATGGCGATCGAAGCCACCGAGGTGTACTGGGATTACCCGCACCTCTACGACGAGGATGCGACGAAGCTCCGGCGCGAATCGAACGAGATGCCACCGATCAAACATCTGCACCTGACACGGACCGCGGGCGAGTCTCAAGTGATCAACCGACTGTCCAGCGGCGCGATCATTCTCGCGGGTAGCGGCATGTGCAATGGCGGCAGAATCCTACATCACCTCAAGCACAACCTTTGGCGCCCTGAGGCGCATGTCGTCATTGTTGGTTTCCAGGCGCCTCAGTCACTCGGTCGAAAACTGGTCGAGCGCCGCAAACGCGTTCGCATCCACCGGGAATCCGTCGAAGTCGCCGCCAACATCCACACACTGGGTGGCTTGTCAGCGCATGGAGACTCCGGTGATTTGTCGCGGTGGTACGGTGCGCTAGGGAACACACCGCCGGTCTGGCTCGTGCACGGTGAGCCCGAACCTGGGAAAGCCTTGGCTGATCGTCTGAAGCAAGATCACGGCGCTCGGGTCCATCGCGCGATTCCGGGTCGTCGAGTCGACATCGCAGCGCTCGCCGATGTCTGACGTCGAAGCGGCGGTGGCGCTGTGGCCCGACGATCAGCCCTTCGCGGTGTTGACGGGCGCCGGCTGCAGCACATCCGCAGGCATACCGGACTACCGAGACAAGCATGGTGAATGGAAGCATGCGCGTCCTGTGCAGTACGCCGACTTCATGGCGCAACACGCCGTTCGGCAGCGCTATTGGGCGCGCAGCATGCTCGGCTGGCCGCGAATGGCGCTCGCCGAACCTACCGAATGCCATCGATCTTTGGCTAACTTGCAAGATGCCGGCTGGATCAACGGCATCATTACGCAAAATGTGGATCGATTGCATCAGCGGGCAGGCAGTAGCGCTATCGATTTGCATGGCGCACTCGAAGAGGTGCAATGCCAATCTTGTGGTGCTGAATGGCAAAGACGCGAGTGGCAATCGAGAATCGCTGATCTGAACCCGGACTGGGCTGCTACGGTATCCAGCGTTCGGGATGCGCCGGACGGAGACGCGATCGTCGAAGGTGCGGACTATGCGTCGTTTGTCGTGCCCGACTGCGACCGTTGCGGTGGGATCGTCAAGCCGAAAGTCGTGTTTTTCGGTGAAAACGTGCCAAAACCGCGCGTCGAGGCGGCCTTCGATATGGTGCATTCCGCCGCGGGTTTGTTGGTGGTCGGGTCTTCGTTGATGGTGTTCTCGGGCCTACGGTTCGTGCGCGCAGCGCACCAAAGCGACAAGCCCGTCATTATCATCAATCGCGGCATTACGCGGGGAGACGATCTCGCAACCGTGAAAATCGAGGCGGATGTCGGCGAATGTACGCGAGCGCTCTACGAGGCACTGTCGGCTCGCTAGAGAACATCCAAGCGATATTCGAGGACAATCAGCACAGCGCCAACCAGCAAGCCCAGCAGGCTGATTGGATCACCTGTCGTCAGCCAAACCTGTATCGCGACCACCGCGATCGAGAGGCCGAGCAGATACAATGTCGGACCTGGCACCAGATTTCGACTGCGACCATTGATCGCGGACACCAGCAAACTGAGTCCTGCCACCAGCGTACAGCCAATTGCTAGACCGAGCGGCAGGTAGTCAAGACTCAGAGACCCGCTGCCGGCCGCGTCAATGACGAACGCCACGAGCTGAATGTAGCTCCAGAGTCCGTATCCAGCGACCAGTGCCAGAACGAGCCCCAGAAGCGCGACAAACGGACGCCGCCGTTTCTGCTCTGCTATCTCTTCGCTTCCTGCCATGCCGGCCAACCCCCTCCCAATGCGCGATACAATGTTATCGCAGATTGGGCGGCGGTCACTGTGGTAGCCAACTCAGCATCCTCAATGGCCGCTAGCTGACGTTGGGCATCGAGCAATGTCAGGTAATCCGTAAGACCCTGCCCGTAGAGTTTGCTGGCCAGACTCTCCGACTCTCTTGCAGCCGTGACGGCCTCATCCAGGCGCTGCGCTGCATTTCGCGCGCCGTCGTATGCCGCCACCGCGCTCTCCGTATCGGACAGCGCTCGCAAGACCGCTTGTTCGTAGTCCGCGAGCGCCGCCGCCTGGTTCGCATCCGCTGCGTCTAACGCCGCGCGCAATTGGCCACCCTGAAAAATCGGCCATCGCACGAATGGCACAATTCCGAATAGCCGCGCGTCGCCATTTCCGAGTGTCGAGAATTCCGCAGCTTCGAAACCGCCACTGGCCGTGAGCGACAACGTCGGAAAAAAAGCCGCGGTCGCGGCACCAACTTCGGCCACTGACCTAGCCAGCAAGCGCTCGGCCGCTCGAACGTCCGGGCGACGGCGCAGCACGTCTGCGGGTGTCCCGACAGGGACGCTCTCCGGCAGTTGCGGAATGACACCATCGACGGTCTTCGGCAAACCCGATGCGGTCGCACCTGTCAGGAGCGCGAGTCTCTGGCGTGCCGCTTGCGCAGCCGCCTCTAATTGCGGCACCGTGGCCTCTAACCGGGCAAGTTCCGCTTGCGCACGAGTTTCATCCAAACGGCGCGACAGTCCGAGCTGGACTTTTCCGGCAATCACCCGAAGAGATTCGGACTGCAGCGCGACATTGCGTCTCGCGATTGCTGCACGCGCGGAAAACCCTTGCCAGTCCAAATACGCACCGGCCGTCTCGGCGGCCACTTGCAGCGCAACACCGTCTGCCTGCTCGATTTGGGCGCCGAACGTTGCATCGGCCGCCTCCGCCCGCCGCCGCAACTGACCGGCCAGATCGAGCTCCCAACCAGCGAGTACGCTCGAGTTGTAGAACGATCCGTCGCGCGGGATGACTCCGGCTCGAATCAACGGCCCTGCACTTTGCGGTGACTCGATGCTCTGCTCAAACTCGGTATACCGGACGTCCAACAACAACGACGGCAATCGTGCACCGTTCGCGGCCGCGCGACCCGCTAAAGCTGCGTCGACTCGTGCCACGGCGGCCTTGAGTTCACGATTGTTCGCGAGCGCAGCCGCAATGTAGCCATCAAGCTTCTCATCGCCAAAGACCCGCCACCAATCGACCTCCAATGCGCCAGAGGAGTCGATCGATTCGACACGCTCACTCCATTCGGCGTTCTCACCGAACTCCGGTTGGACGTAGTCGGGGCCGACGGCGCAGCCGGAAACCAGCAACAGGCCACCAACCGTTAGAGTTTTAAAGTTCATGCGGTCACCGCACTGGCATGCAGCGGGCGTTGCATACGCTCGCCCCAAAGGCAAAGAAGTCGGTACATCGCTGGCGTGAAGAACAACGATAACGTGATCGAGAAACCGACACCGCCTGCAATCACCACGGCGAGCGGCGGCCAGAAGTCACCACCGCTGAAGAAAATCAATGGCACAAAACCACCAATCGTCGTGAACACCGTCGACACAATGTGGCGGGTCGCGCCGACCGTTTGCTCCACGATGCCTTCACAGTCTCCGACGCAAGCACCGGCATCCGCGCGTATGGCGGCAATCACCACAATCGTGCCGTTGATTGCCACGCCGATCAGCCCAGCGATACCGATCACCGCATTGAATCCTCGTGCGTAGCCACCGAGCCACAATCCGAGCATGCCAAGTCCTACGGACAAAAACGCGACCGTCGCGATCACACTCGCTAAACGTAGGCTGCGGAACGACAAGATGATGGTCGCGGCCATGAGCAACACAAGAATCGGTAGATAAGTCGTCAGCTGGCCGATCGCGTCGGCCTGCGCATCGGAGTCACCTTCCGCCCACAACCGGTAACCGCTGGGTAATTCGAATCCGGATGCCTCAAGCCGTTGACGCACGTCGTTCGCAACGTCCACAGCCAGCGCATCGCGTCGAATGAATGCAAAGACTCGGTTTGCACGAACACGGTTTTCACGCGTGATACTGACGTACTCGGGACGCAGCTCTAACTCGCCCACGCTGAGCGCGTTCACGGCACCCGCGTTGCCGATCAACTTCGTGCTAGCAACACGCGAGACCGAGTCCCGTGCATCGCTGGGATAACGAATGCGAACGGGTAGCTCTTCACGACCTTCGAGGACCGCGCCGCCGACGCTGCCTTCGAGACTCGCCTGCATTTGACCGGCCACTTGGGCCAGCGTTAGACCCGCCGAACGCAGCGCCACCTCATCGGGCACAAACGCAAGACCGGGTTCGCCGTTGGTGATCGTGGCGTACGTCTGCGTAATTGCCGGAATGGTATGCATGATCCGCCGCACTTCTTGACCAATGCGCACCAGTTCAGTCACGTCAGGCCCTTCGATACGCAAGCCGACCGGTGCATCAACCGGTGGGCCCTGCGAATACGGGTTCACCACGATACGCGCGCCCGGAAAGCTATCCGGCAATTCGAACATCAATTCGCGCGTGAGCGCATTGGCACCTGCCACATCCTCGGTAAACACTACGGCCTGGGCGTAAGTCCCATTGCCCCGAGTTTTCATGACCCGGTTGTAGTAGACGGTCGGAAAGCTGTGACCGACAAGCCAGTGGATATCGGTGATTCGCGGCTCGTCCTCAAGCTCGGCATCAATACGCCGCGTCAACGCCGCGGTCGCATCGATGGACGTGCCCGGTGGCATCCACACTTGAATCTCAAACTGGTCGCGATCCGCCGCTGGGAAAAACTGTTGCCCGAGCGTGCCCGCCAAAATGAAGCCGGCTATCGGTAGAACCAACGACGCGGCCACCGTCAGCCAGGGTCGTCTGACGGCCAATCGAACGAGATTACGGTACGGTTCCGAAAGGCGGCGAGAACTGGCGCCATCGCTCCACCAGCGGCGGACTTGCCCAGGTTCGCAACGGCGGATGAACAAGGCAGCCAACGCCGGGATGACGGTGATCGACAAGCCGAATGAGGCGATCAATGCGGTAACCACTGAGATCGCGATCGGGCCGACAAAGTCCCCCATCGCACCTGGCAAAAGGAAGACCGGCATAAAGCCCAGCACGGTCGTGAGGGTGGATGCCAAGAGGGGCACAAACAAGTGTTGCACAGCATGCCGAAGCGCGGCGATACGCTCTGCCCCAGCGTCGAGTTTCTTTTTCACCTCGTCGGTCATGACGATTGCCGCATCGATCAGCAAACCGATTGCGACGATCATGCCGAAGATGCTCATTTGGTGGATTTGCTGACCGGCTGGACCCAGCCCAAACACGGTAATGGATGCGGACAACGGTAGCGCCGAGCCCACGATTAGTGCCGCGCGCCATCCCATCCCGACGAACACGACTAACATCACGACGAGCGCGCCCGCCAACAAGTTGGAACTGAGCGTTGATAGACGCGCTTCGGTATAGACGCTTTGATCGAATACGATCGTCGCTTCGATGCCGCCACCTAAAGATCGGTTGTACTGCGCAATGCGCTCACGCGCGGTCACCGCCCACCGATCCAAGCGAATATCGCCGGCTGTGCGAACCCCCAGTAGGATGCTTCGCGCGCCGTTGGTGAAAGCGATTTGGTCCGCCGGCTGGCGCCAACCGCGTTCAACCACGGCAACGTCACCCAAGGTGATGGCGCCGCCGGTCGCGCTAGGCACAAGCGTCGTGTCGCGCACGCGTGCAACCGAGTCGAAGTCGCCGTCCACCTCAAGCAGCAACGCCCGATCCTCATTTCTCAGTGCGCCTGCCGGCGCTTTGGGGTCGCCTGCTGCCAATAGGTTGGCTACATCCTGCGTCGTTAGACCCATTTCGGCGAGCGTCTCGGGGTCAATCGTTACGGAAATCTCTTCTTCGGGCGCACCGTAGTAGCGCACCAGATCCGTCCCAGGAATCGTCAACAACTCATCAGCCAGTTGTTGCCCGAGTCGGTACATCAAACCCATCGGTGGCTGCACGCCGTCTTGCGTCCAACGCAGCGACAACAGAATGCTGAAGGCGATGGCTTCCGTCTTGTCATCGAACACAGGTTCCAACGCGCCGGCTGGCAGCTCGGCAGCGGCGTCCGCGATGCGATCACGGATCTTCGAGAACACTTGCTGGTTTTCTCCCGGGCCAACCGCGTCCTGCAATTCGATCGCAAGCACTGATATGCCGTTTCTCGAGGTCGAACGAATGAACTTGATCTCGGACAACTCCTCAAGGGCGTTCTCGAGCTTCTCGGTCACCAGCAGCTCCACGCGCTCGGCGGATGCACCCGGCAGCACGGTGATCACACTCGGGTAGCGGTTCGTGATGCGAGGGTCCTCGATCCGCGGCAAACCACTGAGGGCCGCCGAACCCGCCATCAAGATGATGACGATCGACAGCCAAAGAAGATACTTGTTGCGATACATCGCCTCGGCGAGACGGGCGACGCCGGCGTTGGTCGTCTCGCTCATGATGCTGGCGCCGCTACGGTTTCGGGTACGAAGTCGAGCGGTTGGCCCACCCGGACACCCTGCCCGGCAACGACTCTCTGAAGACCTTCAGCCACGATCTCATCACCATCCTCCAATGCGCCACGCACGTACACGCGGGCTTCGTCGTAATGAAGAATTTCGACCGGTCTGCGCTCGAGCACATGCGTCGCGCCGGTTTCGAGTTGCGAATCTCGGCTTAAGACGCCGGTACCGTCAGCTATAGCCAATACATGCCAAACGCCTCGAGCGCCTTCGGTCAAGGCGTCGAGCGGCACCCAAAACCCGTCCAGCGAAATTCGCGACTCAAATTTCAACTCGGCGACATCCCCGACGCGCGCGGCCGCTCGCTCAGGCAGTTGCAACCGCACGTCCACGGCTCGCGTGCGGGAATCCAGACGTGGCACCACGGCAGTCACCATAGCCATGACCCCTTCACCCGCGATGTCCAATCGCACCTCGTCATCGACTGCGATCCGCTCCAACGCATCGGTTGTGACGCCAAGCCGCACCTCAAGCGCCGCCAACTCTTGAATGCCAAGCACGGCCTGGCCGGCGCCCAGCACCTGGCCCTCATCTGCCATTCGAGACACCACCAGCGCATCGTATGGCGCTCGCAGTTCGGTCTTGCGCAAATCGACGAGAATTCGGTCGAGCTGTGCCTGCGCAGATAGCTGCGCAGCTTCGGTGCGCCGCTTCAGTTCAAGCGCCTCGTCGAGCTCCTGTTGCGAGACGCCATCGAATTTGCGTGCCTCTGAAACCCGCTCATAGGTAGCAGCACTCAGGGTCGCTTGCGCCTGTGCCTGCTGCAACGCCGCCTCAGCCGCGTCACGCGCCGCGCGCAATCTCGCCGCGTCCAACCTCGCCAATACGTCGCCCTGACGTACCAGTGCGCCATCGTCGACGGTGACGTCGGAAAGCTCACCACCCAGTTCGAATCCAAGCTGAGAACTGCGCCCCGCCTCGACTCGCCCGCTGAACCGTTGCTGACTGACGTACTCCGTCGATTTCGACACCGAATAGGGTGTTACCAGCAAAGCGGCTGGCGCTTGCTCGGAAGGCGTGCCGCCTCCGCACGCGGTCAGCAATGCCGACGCGAAACCAGCTACAAGCACTGGGACAAAGCGTTGTTTATCGAATCTCATTAGTTAGGCGTCCTGCGTGTTCCGAAGCGATGCGACGCGCGGCTGTCGGGCTTCGGGGTTTCTGATATACTAGACCGTACAGTTTGATTCTAACACTTAATACGGAACTGTCTAGTTTGATTTCGGATGATAATTTGAAACCCCAGGTCGGGCGACCGAAAAGCTGCATCAAGCGAGATGCAATTTTGCAAGCAGCCAGCGGTTTGTTCATGGACATCGGGTTTGCCAGAACGTCGATGGATGCGATCGCTCACGACGCTGGTGTGTCGAAGCAGACCGTCTATTCGCATTTTGCGAACAAGGACGCGCTTTTTCGAAGCTGCATTCTGAATAAGGTGACCGCATATGGTCTTGATATGCGCGATACAGCACCGGATACCCCTTTGGAGATGGTGCTGACCACCATTGGTGGCCGCTTGTTGGATTTGTTGTGCGACCCCGGTGTCATTCAAATGCATGCACTGCTAATCGCGGAAACGAAAGAATTCTCCACGCTGGCAGAGTCTTTCTGGGAAAACGGCCCGCAGGCGACGATTGACTCGCTGGCGCGGTGCTTGGCCCAGAGCGAGGATCATCGCTACGCGCCGATTGACGACCCGACCCAAGCTGCCGAAGACTTTCTGTGCATGGCACAGGGACACTATTTAATGCGCTTGCTAATGCATAGCGTGGACTCGATCGATGAGGCGGAAAAAACTGCCCACTTGGACCGATGCGTGACACAATTCCTGCGTCTGCATGCCAAGTGATCCTCGCCTTAAATGACTCGTGTCCTGTTTGGGTTTGCCATTGCCTTTGCCCTCCTCCTGCTCGCCGCCCGGATTTTCTGGGGTGGCGGGAGCGACTACGTTTTTGTCGCGACAACACCGGTCGTTGATGCACAGCAGCTAACGACGTTCCAGCGGTTTAACCAACCGCCGCGATCGATCAGTATCGCGCCTTCAGGCGACGTGTTTTTCACCGTCGAACCGGCTGCGACCGGCGATGAGAACAAGCTGCTGCGAGTCCAAGACGGCATCGCATTGCCGTATCCGGATGCCACCACCCAACAGAGTCTTTTCGACAGCCCGTCGGATGTCTTTGTCACGAGCGATCGAGTATATGTCCTCGATCACGGCAACTACGGGGTGAGTAGCCCGGCCCTGCATGTCTTTGATGCGTCGGACGACGATTGGATAAAGACGATAGACCTCAAAGCAGTCGCGCCGCTCGGGTCGCATCTCAGTCACATTGTCGTCACCGACGGCGCTGACTTCGCGCTCATCGCCGACGCCGGCACATGGCGCAGGACTGCCGCTTTGGTCGTCATCAACCTCAAGACAGGCAAACCCGACCGAGTCCTGGCGGGTCACGCCGCACTTTCGGCGCAGAAATGGCGGATCACGCCCAGCGAAGGCCCCGTCCAATTCCTAGCCGGGACGTTTACGTGGCGTCCTGGACTTTCAGCGATCGCTATCGATCCCGAAGGCGAGTATCTCTATCTGAGCGCGACGACGAACGACGGCCTTTACCGCGTCGCTCTGGAATCGGTGACATCGCTATCGAGGCAACTGGATTTCGAGATTGAGCGATACTCGGACAAACCGTTATCGGGCGGGCTATTGGTCCTTCCTCAGGGGCGTATCCTTGTCACTGACCTCAACAACCATGCGGTTGCCCTTGTAAAAGCCAATCGGACCATGACTACCGTGGTACAGACGACGCAAATCCGCTGGGGCTCGGACCTTGCGATGCAGCCGTCCGGATCGCTGCTGATCGCCGATAGCGCTTTGCCCAGCTACCTCCTGCGCGGCGAGAAAGCCACGGAGGCTGGCGCCCCGTACTTTATTCTCGAATTGGGCGGCCTCGCCGCTAAGATTGCCGCCGTCGAGTAACGGGGATGCCTACCGCCGCGCTCTATGCTCTGATCGTACTGATCTGGGGCTCTACGTGGGTCATGATCACATGGCAGCTCGGCACGGTCCCTTTGCAAGCATCGTTGACCTACCGATTCGCGATCGCTGCGTTGGTTCTCGCGGTGTACGGACGTATCACCGGCCGACGTTTAGGTCTGCAGAAAAGCGATGTGCCGATGGTCGCACTGCAGGGGATCTTGATGTTCTCCCTGAACTACTTTTTTGTGTACGCGGGCACCGCCTACGTGACGAGCGGCCTCGTCGCTGTGCTGTTCACGATGCTGGTGTTATTCAATGCGATCAACGAACGCGTTTTCTTTGGCACTCGAATCAGCGCGATCAGCATCCTTGCGGGACTGCTAGCGTTGAGCGGCATCGCACTCATGTTTTGGCCAGAAATCTCTGAGCTTGCACTATCCAACACGATTCTGCGCGGTGTGGGGTTGGTTCTAGCAGGTGCGTTCATGGCGTCGCTCGGCAACATGGCCGCCATTCGAAACACCCGCCGCAAGCTACCGATTGTCGCAGTCAACGTCTGGGGCATGGCGATCGGTGCCGCAGCATCGGCAACCTACGCGTTGGTCTCCGGAACGCAGTTCATTGTCGACTGGCAGTTCCGTTACATCGGCTCACTGTTGTTTCTGGCGATCCCAGGTACGGCCATCGCTTTCGGCATGTACCTTGTCATCCTCGACCGAATCGGAGCGACGCGAGCGTCATACATATCCGTGATGCTGCCGGTGGTGGCGTTGATGATCTCGACAATCGTCGAGGGCTATCAGTGGACGTTGCTCGCCGCCCTTGGCTTGGCTTTGGCGCTGGCAGGTAACGCGCTTGCGCTTTCTGTGAAGCATAAGCCGCCTGAACCGCGCGCCGTTAACGGTTGAAGCTCGCGAGTGAACGCGTACACTCGCGGCTTTGACCTGCCGCGGGGTAAAAAGAAATGCTGATGTCGTTGCAACTGTCGTCGATTGTTGACTTCGAGAAGATCCACGAACTCCTAACCACCACCGGAGTTGAGCTCGGGATAAAATTGCTCTCTGCGATCGCCGTCTTTGTTATCGGTCGGCTCATCGCAAGAATTATCATGAAAGGCGCCGGCCGCTTGGCGGACAACGTGGACCTCGATCCTCTGTTGGAACGGTTCATGTTGAATATCCTGAATATTCTCTTGACCGTCTTCATCATCATCGCGGCGTTGACTCAGCTTGGCTTCGAAATGACCTCGGTCGTAGCGGTCCTCGGCGCGGCCGGTCTGGCCGTTGGGCTAGCACTCCAAGGGTCGCTGTCGAATTTCGCGTCCGGCGTGTTGATTGTGTTTTTCAAACCCTACCGCGTCGGTGACTACATCGATGCCGGCGGCGTCTCCGGGACCGTTAATGAGGTAAGTATCTTCAATACGATCCTTACGACACCGGACAACCGGCGCATCGTTGTCCCGAACGCCAGTGTCACGTCGGGTTCAATCGTCAACTACTCCATTCTCGATAAACGCAGAATCGATCTGACCATCGGCGTCGGCTATGGCGACGACTTGAAGACCGCCGAAAAAGTCCTGCGCGAATGTGTCGATGCGGACGACCGTATCCTGACAACCGAAACGACGACAATCGCGGTCAGTGAGCTGGCGGATTCGAGCGTCAATTTCGTGGTTCGCCCATGGGTCAAGACGAGCGACTATTGGCCAGTGCGCTTCGATCTGTTGCGCAACATCAAGATTTCGCTCGACGAAGCGGGTGTCTCGATCCCGTTCCCGCAACGCGAAGTCACGCTCGTCAAGTCGGAGTCGGACTAACGCATGTCGGCGGACGGTAGCCGAACGGCGGAACTACTTGGCTACGGTGGGCTGATCCCCTTCGTCGGCCTTAGCCTTTGTCTCATCTTCGGATGGGAGATCGACGGCCTCTCGAATCGCAGTCTTCTTGTCGGCTATGCAGTAACCATTCTTAGCTTTCTGGGCGCCGTGCACTGGGGCTTTGCCGTCGCAGCTCCAGACTCACACAGCAGCCGAGACTTTGTCGCCAGTGTAGTGCCGCCGTTACTAGCCTGGGTCGTGCTCGCATTGAAATCGCCCGCTGATCTACTGGCGCTCGTGTTGGCATTCCCAGCGTGGTTCATTTGGGAGCGAGCGGGCATCATGGCTCGCTACCCCGACTGGTTTCGACGACTGCGTGCCATTTTGACCATTGTCGTGACCATCTCTTTGGCAAGCGTCGTCGCGTTCGCCTAATCACTACCAGGTGTAGCGCACCGAATAACGAACCGTCTTCTTGCTGTCGGGCGGCACTTCGATATCGAAGTGGACCAGCCGCGAATCGATTTTTCGATAGCGGTCGGAATTGCCGGAGATCGTCCAGGTCGCATACCGGTACAGAGGCTCGGCGATCGTCACGGCTTGCGCTATGTCTTTGCGATTGGTCAGCGTGATTTCGATCGCCTCTGTGATGACCTTAGCTCGCGTGTCGATGCTGTAATCGACCTGTTTGCGCTCACCGACGACATCGAAGGATGAGCCCAACCGAATCCGGATGTCCTCGTTTTTCGGTGTGTGCTCGATGATGTCTTCGCCGACAAACTCAAGACTGCCGTCCGCATCATCGAGCTGTGATACCCGAATCCGACCAGCTGGTAGCGGCACACCCAAACCATGTTTCTTGAGATTCTCGAACTCAAGATACACATCCACTTTGGAATTTCCGCCAGACCCAAAGTTGCGGTCTGTGACGCCATAGCCCATGCGAGATGGCACGTTCAGCCCATTGAACACCAGCCGCTTGCGTGCCGGCACATTCGCCGCAGACGGGAACAAAGCCATTTGTTTGGTGGATTGATCCGGCAAGTCCGTTTTCCGGCCGAGTGTGTACAAGTGAAATTCGAAGAATGCCTTTTCGTCGAAACCGGCGACTGATGCGACGTCAGCGACCGCTGCCCTTTCCAGAAACACGCGCGCTTCCATGTCGTTTGGCGCCTGTGCGCGCTGCACATCGCCGGCGACCAACTTCAGTCCCGTATCAGAAAAACTGGTGCCAGTCTGATTGAGTATGCTGACCCAGGCGCTGACATCCAACGTGCCGGACTGATCATCGGCACTTGGCGCCCAAGTGAGGTTGTAATCAGCCCACCACGTCATTCCCTGAGTCTCATAGGTAAGGCGCATATCGTGCGGTCCTGCGCGACGCGCATTGATGTCCCAGAGCAACGTCGGTCGCGTCATTAGACCACCAGGGAGCGACCCCAACTCGATGTTCTGCCATTCCCGCACGATGGAAACCGACCCATCGTCCTCCTGCAGCACCAAACCGCCATCGGTGCTGAGCAGCCGACCACTGACTTCGCGTACTCGGTTCGCGAATAGCTGCTCTACCGTAATCGGTTGATCGATATAGCGCTGCAACAGTTTGTCGCTGCCGACCAGATCGAACCGGAAGTCCTGCTCGACCACTTGTGTACCTGATGGGTCCGTTAACGACGTCAAACGGACCGTCGTCGGATCCAGCAGCGCAGCCACGTCGGTGATTGAAACTGCGCTGCGACCGCGTGCGAGAGACAGACCACGATCATCTCGAACAATGGCATAGCCTGGAATGCTTTGACCGTAGTAACTGCCGGCGCGAGGTGATGGTCGATACAAATCGGGGTTGACGGCCCCCGGCTGCGCCTTGCTATATATAGTGAGTGTCGTGTCACTGAACGCTACTACCGATGCTGCAGCGCACAACACAGCGGTGCTTGATTGAAGCATGGCTTTGATTGTTGTGTTTTTCATCAGTGGGCTCCTCAATTGCCAGTTGCTGCTCACGGTACCAGGGCCTTGCAAGCGCTTTTGAAAACTTTGTGTAAAAAATCGGGTCTATATCTAGTAGCGATGAAAAGAACTTAACTCTATGAGCCATATGATCAAAATGAAGCATCGTCTACAGTCACTCAGACCGCTACTGCCCACATGTTTCATGATGCTCGCTTGGGTGCTGGCACCGCAGGTTGAAGCGGAGGTCGCGCGGGCTGTCACCGAGCTCATTGAGATTGAGCCCGAGGTAGCCGAAACCGAGGTTGGCGAAGAGTTAGCCGCCGCCCAAACCTTGTTTCGTGCGCAATTGTCCGGTGGGGAGTATGAGGCTGCCCTCGATCAGGCCAAGCGCGTGGTGGAGCTCACGGCGAGGATCTGGGGTGGTGAAAGCCCTCAGGTAGCCAAAGCATTGACCAATCTGGCGATCGCGCAATCCGAAACGGCCGACTTTGTGGCCGCACAACAAAACTTCGTTGCAGCTATCCAGGTTCAAGAGGCTGCTGGGACCGATATTGTTGGCAAGGAACTCATCAATCCATTAAATGGACTGGCAAATGCGTCGATTGCGCTCAATGACCTTGAGGCAGCAGTTCCATTGTTCGAGCGGTCCGTACATATCTCACATGTCACCGCCGGACCCAACAATCTCGAGCAGCTCGACACTTTGGATT
>JBCAZH010000012.1:46399-53137 GCA_038533155.1 Pseudomonadota bacterium
ATCTCACATGTCACCGCCGGACCCAACAATCTCGAGCAGCTCGACACTTTGGATTCGTTGAGCCGAACGCACTATTTCCTTGGCGATACGCGTACTGCCAACAAAATCCAAGACATCATATTCCGCTTACAGCAGCGGCGGTTTTCAGCGGATTCGGACCAATACCTTGACGCATTGAAACGCCGTGCTGATTGGTACACCCAAATTGGGAACTTTACGGAAGCGATGTTCGCGTACCGCAGATTGGAGCGGACAATCGCGAAGTTCCATGGTCGGGATGATCCACGATTGATTGAGCCACTCGTGGCGCTCGCATTTGTGACACCCAGGCAAACCCAGGCAACCCCAGGGTTCACCCCTGAGCTGGCGCTCAAGGAAGCGAGGCGCGCCGTGCACCGTGCGGTGAGGATTGCGCGAGAGCAAAGCAACTCGGATCCGGCATTGCTGCCGTCGACACTGGTCGCGGAAGGCGATTTTCTGTTGTTTGCCACAGCGACCCGGACGGCACGAGATTCGTATCTCGAAGCCTACAACTTGACGAACGACAATCCCGATCTGTCGGACTTACATCAACAGCTGTTTGGTGAGCCGGTGGCGGTGGTGACGCAACCCATGCGATCGGTATATCACCTCAATGACGGTGGCTCAGGCACCAAGGCTTACCCCAATCGCGGTTTTGTTGAACTGGAATATGACCTGACAGTCAGCGGCCGACCCGACAATCTGCGTATTGTCGATTCCGAGCCAGCCGGACTAATGGACGCTATCGTTGTACGCAACGTCCGACGATTCGTTTATCGCCCAACGTTCATCAACGGCACGCCCATCCGCAGCTTCGGTATTCGGTTCCGACATGAATATCGCTATGACGAGAGCCGGTTGTCCGACCGGGAACGCAAGTACATCGAACGGACGGAACGCGCACGGGCCAGACTCGCGGAGCGCGAAGCATCACGCGCACCCATCGCACCTGAGGATGCACTGCCCGAGCCGGAACCTGAGCCGGAGTCCGAATCCGAGTCCGAGTCCGAGTCCGAAGTGGGCCAACCACCTTCGGAGGAATCTCTTGAAAATGCCGATGGCGATGGCATATCGATTATCCGGTAACACCGATCGACAAGAGAGCCATCATGTTATTCGCAAAGAAGCCGACCACGCTGCCATCCGCTGAGGATGCGCTGCCGGGCCGCAGCACTGCAATGGAAGTCCCGGCTGCCCATTTCGTCAATGGCCGAGCCATGACACCGCCGTTTCCAAAGGGCTATGCATCCGTTTTGGTCGGAATGGGGTGCTTTTGGGGCGCAGAGCGTGTGTTTTGGCAGCTTCCTGGCGTTTTCACAACCTCTGTCGGCTATGCTGGAGGTCACACGCCCAACCCGACGTATGAAGAAGTGTGTTCCGGGCGCACCGGCCACACGGAGGTCGTGCAGGTGGTTTTCGATCCCAGCGAAGTCTCGTTCGAACAAATTTTGCGTGCCTTTTGGGAGTCTCATGATCCGACCCAAGGTATGCGCCAGGGCAACGATCGCGGCACACAATACCGTTCGGCGATCTACGTCGATGATCCGGACATGCTAGGTGCTGCGCGAGCGTCACGCGACGCTTACCAAGCGCAATTGCAAGGGTCGGGTTTTGGTGCGATCACAACGGAGATTGCATCTGACGTACCCTATTTCTTCGCCGAGGCGTACCATCAGCAGTATCTGGCTAAGAACCCGGACGGATATTGCGGCATTGGTGGGACCGGCGTCAGCTGCCCTATCGGATTAAGCCCCGCATCTGCCTAAGGTCTCAAATACCCAACCAGATTGAGTGAATCGTCCGCTGATCAGAGGATCAGTGACTTCGTTGGTATTGCAGGAACAAGTATCTTGGCTTCGAAAAAGAAAACCGTATCGCGCCGCAAACCGTCAAGAAAAGCGGCTGAAGATGCCGTCAGAACACTGTTGCGCTGGGCGGGCGATGACATTACTCGTGAGGGTCTTCTCGACACGCCATCGCGGGTGGTTAGGGCCTATGAAGACTGGTTCTCGGGATATCGTGACGATCCATTGCAGTTCCTCCGGCGGACGTTCGAAGAAGTCGAGGGCTACGACGAGCTGATCGTGCTCCGCGACATTCACTTCGAGTCTCACTGCGAACATCACATGGCCCCGATCATCGGCAAGGCTCATGTCGGTTACTTGCCTCGAGGGAAGGTGGTCGGGATTAGCAAATTGGCGAGAGTCGTTGAGGCTTTCGCCCGCCGGTTTCAGGTGCAAGAGAAGATGACCGCGCAGATCGCCCAGTGCATCGATGAGGTGTTAAAGCCGTGTGGCGTGGGCGTCATCATCGAAGCAAGCCACCAGTGCATGACAACCCGTGGCATCCACAAAACCGGAGTGTCCATGGTGACCAGTCAAATGCTGGGGGAATTCCGCGACGACGCCAGAACTCGGGCAGAGTTTATCCAGATGTGCGGACTTCGAACCGCGTAGCAACTGCGTGGGACACAGCTAGCGAAGCTTAGTGCTGCGTCAAAAACTCTGGGATTTCAGTAGCTTGAGGTTTTTCTTCTGCGGTCGTCTCGACGAGACGTAGTTGCACCGGCGCCGAGTCCAACATCAGTTGAAAATATAATTGGACGATGTCTCGACCGCAGTCTGAGGCTTCCATTGGCGACATCTTCCGGATCGTGGCGACGATTGGATGCTCATTGTTCACGGGACGACGCGCAGTGATACGGTCCCGCATAGCCTGGAACCGTTCCCGTACCGTATCCGGAATCTCGTCCGAAGGTATGGTCTCAAGTTGATCGACCCAGGCTTTTGTTAACCTGGCTTTTGCATTTTCATGGCTGGTCAAAACCAGCATCGCGTCGTGTAGCTTGTCTCTGAGCAAAGACATCCGCCACCCCCTTCAAACTCCCGGGCGAAAATCTAATCCGTCAGTATGTAGATTCGGGACTAGGAGCGGTCTCCGCCGTCTTTGCCCGTATGCAAAATCCCTCTGCCTCACTGTTATAGCAAAGCTTGACGAAATCACCAAATCAGTCAGATTTCACAAGAAACTAGGTGTCGATTCGTGTCAATTCAATCGTCCACTGTTCAGCGTCAAGTCCACCATCCATCCGGAACCCGTCGACGCTGGCAGCCCACTCTAACGCCAGAGTTTCGTTCATTATCAAATCGCGATACGCCTCAATCGCGTCCTCGATACCGGCCGATCCTTCAATTTTTAAGGCAATTCGATCAGAAACTTCCAGCCCGGCCTGTTTGCGAGCCTCCTGGACGCCTCGAATCAACTCCCTAGCAAGTCCCTCGCGAATCAGATCTGGGTTTAGCGAGGTGTCGAGACCCACGAGGTAGCCCGACTCCTCCGAGCACGCATAACCGTCGGCGGAGGCGGTCTCGACCAGCACGTCCTCAGCGCCAAGACCCAACGATTGACCCTCGACTTCAATCGAAAAAGTCTCACCTTTAGCGACGCAGCGAGCGATCTCGCCGCCGTCCGACGCCAACAAGGCCTGTCGAATCGCCGGTACTTGTTT
Source organism: Pseudomonadota bacterium (assembly GCA_038533155.1). Classification (GTDB taxonomy): domain Bacteria; phylum Pseudomonadota; class Gammaproteobacteria; order Steroidobacterales; family Woeseiaceae; genus CALBPI01. The sequence goes on from JBCAZH010000012.1 coordinate 49,929, forward strand.
GCCGTATTTACGCCCAACGACCGGGAGATTCGGTTTGATCCGATACTCAACCAGATCCGCGTCCTGCGCGATGGTCTCAATGTGCTTAACATTGAGCTCTTCTTCAATTTGAGCGGCATGCGTTCGTACCGCGTGATCTGCGCTAGCACCTGGCGTGCGCACCAACAAGCGCCCTAACGGTTGGCGCGTGCGAACACCACTCTGAGCCCGAGCCGCCCGCCCAAGTCCAACCACACGTTGAATGACACTCACCTCGTCCAGCAGCGACTGGTCGATCGCATCCGCATGGGCTTCGGGCCAATCCGCTAGGTGAACGCTCACCGGCGCATCGGACTGCACGCCACGAATGAGATTACCGTAAAGCTGTTCAGCCAGAAACGGCATGAACGGGGCTGCCAGATACGTCGTTGCGCAAAGGCACTCGTACAATGTGTCGTAGGCGTAACGCTGATCCGTCGCATCGTCGCTTTTCCAAAAGCGGCGGCGGTTCCGACGCACATACCAGTTGGATAGCTGATCAACAAAACTCTCTATGGCTTCGCCAGCTCGCTGTGCGTCAAACGCTTCTAACGACTCCGTCACGTCGACGATCGTCTGATTCATCAATGCAACAGCCCAGCGATCGATTTCTGGACGGTCTGACAGTGCGGACCGATCGGTGAAGTCCACGTTGTCCAAGCGCGCGTACATGACGAAAAACGCGTACGTATTCCACAGCGTATTCAGAAAACTGCTGGCAACGTCCTGGACGATATCCACCGAGATCCGTTTTTGAAGATCCGGTGCAACGCGAGCGAGAAAGTACCAACGTAATGCGTCAGCGCCGACGGCGTCGAATACGGTATAGGGATCAAGAATGTTGCCCTTCGATTTCGACATTTTTTTGCCATCCGCATCGACGATGTGGCTGAGGCAGATCACGTTTTTGTACGCAATACTGTCCGAAACCAATGTCGCTATGGCGTGCAGCGTATAGAACCAGCCGCGCGTTTGATCGATCGCTTCGCAAATATAATCGGCGGGGAAATGGGCCTCGAACTCGTCTTTGTTTTCGAATGGGTAGTGCCACTGGGCATAAGACATCGCACCAGAGTCAAACCAACAGTCGATGACCTCCGGTACGCGACGCCACGTGTGCCCATCGGCCTCGAACTCGATGTGATCCACAGCGGGTCTGTGCAAGTCCACTTCGGTGAGATCACGACCGCACAGCTCCGCGAGTTCGGCAACGCTACCAAAACACCGGAAATCACCTTCGCCGTTTGTCCAAACCGGTAATGGCGTACCCCAAAACCGTTCCCTGGAAAGGGCCCAGTCGACATTGTTCTCGAGCCAATTTCCAAAGCGACCGTCGCGAATGCGCTCCGGTACCCAGTTGATCGTCTGGTTGAGCTCGACCATCTGATCTTTACGCTCTGTCGTGCGGATGTACCACGCGTTCTTGGCGTAGTAGATGATTGGGTCGCCCGTCCGCCAACCGAACGGATAGTTGTGTAGGTAGCGCTCAGCGCGGAACATCACGCCGCGTTCTTTAAGAAGCCGTATCAGAACCGGGTCGGCGTCCTTAAAGAACATCCCAGCGACAGGTTCGACCTCAGGTTTGAAATGTCCGTCCAATCCGACGCCATGCAACACAGGCAGCCCGTTGGCTTGCCCCAAGGCAAGGTCGTCCACACCGTAAGCCGGCGCAGTGTGGACAATACCGGTGCCATCCTCGACGGTCACGAAGTCGGCATGGAACACCTGAAATGCCGGGCAGTCATCGGGCACGTCGAGATAGTCGAACATTCGCCGGTAGTGCTTGCCGACCAGCTCGCTTCCTTTAACGGTCTTGAGCACCGTTTGCTCAAGATCTTGTAGCACCCGTTCACGCAGAGCACTCGCGACAATCAGAACCTCATCGCCGCTTTTCACATAGTCATAGTCGACATCGCGGTGAACGGCCAAGGCCAGATTCGACGGCAGCGTCCACGGCGTCGTCGTCCATACCAGAAAATGGGTATTAGGCTCCTCTTGCAGTGAGAACCGGACGAAGATCGAAGGATCTTCAACTTCCTTGTAGCCCTGCGCGAGCTCATGAGAGGACAATGTCGCACCGATTCTAGGATCGTACGGCACGACCTTGTAACCGCGATAGATGAGGCCTTGATCCCAAATCACCTTCAACAAGTGCCACACCGACTCGATGTACTTGTTGTCCAACGTGACGTAGGCATCTTCCATGTTGACCCAGAAACCCATGCGCTCTGTCATGCGTTCCCAGTCAGCCACGTACGTCATGACAGACTCGCGGCACCGACGTGTAAACTCCTCAACGCCAATCTTGGCCTCAATCTCGGCTTTGTCGAAGATGCCGAGTTGCTTTTCAACCTCATGCTCAACCGGCAGACCATGAGTGTCCCAGCCTGCCTTTCTCGGCACGCTAAATCCCTGCATCGTCTTGAAGCGAGGGAATACGTCTTTGAACGTTCTCGCAAGCACGTGGTGAATACCCGGTTTGCCGTTGGCGGTGGGCGGGCCCTCATTGAAGCTAAAGCGCTCCGCGCCTTCACGGTTCTTCAGCGATCTTGCGAAAACGTCATGCTCACGCCAAAACTCGAGCACCTCGGCCTCGAGCGAGGGTCCGTCATAGCGGCCTGTCACAGGGTCAAAACTCATAACCAGAGAAACTGCGTCTTTTCGATTTACTGCGGCAAAAAAATACCGGCGCTGTGGCCGGCGGACCGGGCCATTGGCCCATCGCTGCACTTTACTATTGATCATTGAAAAGGCAAGCGTTTCGCATATCGCTCGTGAGATACTGCGTCCATGAGCATCTTTGATCACCCCCGAATGGTCGACTGTGGTTCCGCGACGCTGGCACTGTATGAGCAAGGTTCTGGCGATCCGGTGATTTTCTGCCACGGGTTTCCGGAACTCGCCTTTTCATGGCGCTACCAACTGCCGGCCATCGCCAAGGCCGGCTTTCGAGCGATCGCCGTGGACATGCGTGGCTACGGCGCCAGTGATCGTCCTGACGGTGTCGCCTCTTACCGTCAGCACGAGCTGATCGGTGACCTGGACGGTTTGCTCGCCGCCTTAGGTTATGACGATGCTTATTGGGTCGGCCATGACTGGGGCGCACTGCTGTTGTGGCAGTACGCACTGCTGCGACCGGAGCGAGTGAAAGGCCTCATCAATCTGAACATCCCGTTTGCGCCGCGACGGGA
>JBCAZH010000012.1:53237-66723 GCA_038533155.1 Pseudomonadota bacterium
TGTACTGCGCTGCCCGATCTGGCGCCGAGTCGACTGGCATCCAGTCGCTGATCAACGCGTTTGGCGACCGTGTGACACCACTGACCATGGACGTGGAGCGCGCTGAGACGATCCAGACGGCGATCGATCACATCCAGCAGAAATCCGGCCAACTGGAGTGGATCATCAACACAGTAGGGCTGTTGCACGAAGGCGAGATACAGCCCGAGCGTCGTCTGGCCGACGTCGATCCGAGTAATGTTCTGCGTGTTTTCGCGGTCAATAGTGTGGGACCGCTGCTGTTGGTGCGCTATGCCGCCGAGCTGCTGCCCCGGCAAGCACCATGTGTTGTCGCAAATCTGTCGGCCCGTGTCGGCAGTATTGGCGATAATCGACTAGGCGGCTGGTACAGCTATCGCGCGTCGAAAGCCGCGCAGAACATGCTGACGAAAACGATGTCTATTGAACTACGACGTCGCTACAAGCGGGTGAGATGCGTTGCGCTACACCCTGGTACGGTTGCCACAGAACTCAGTGCACCGTTCCGCGGTGGCGTTGCAAAAGACAAGTTGTTCGACGCTGAAACGTCGGCGCGACATCTTATGAATGTACTGGAAAACTTGAATGATGAAGACAATGGAAAATTCTTTGCGTGGGATGGTCAGGAGATTCCCTGGTAGTGTCTTGGCGCTGTTGCTAGGGGTAAGTCTGTTCAGCTCGGTCAACGCTGACGAGTTGCACGACGTGTTCCAACCGTTTGCCGAACTCCTGGAATCCGATGTCAAACAAGGCGATGTGAACTACCCGGCTTTTGCAAACTCCGAGAGTTTTGCTGCAATGATGACGCAACTGGCCAACACCGCGCCGGCGAGGAACGCTGACCAGGCGACGCGTTTGGCCTTCTACATCAATGCCTACAACGCCACATCCATTCAAGGCATTCTCGACGGCTTCTCGCCATCGACAATCTGGGGGCGGCTCAGGTTTTTTAAGCGACGCCAGTACGCGCTGTTCAACACATCGATGTCACTGTTCGAGCTCGAGCATGAACGGATCATCAACGAAGGGGATCCGCGCATCCACTTTGCGATTGTCTGTTCATCGAAATCCTGCCCGCCGTTGCGCAGCACACTGTATACGGCAGAGGGCTTAGATGCTGAGCTGGACGCCGTCACTCGTGCGTTCGTGAACAACCCGAGCAGCAACCAATTCGACGCGGTCAACCGGACCGCGCGTCTGTCGCGTATCTTCAAATGGTATGGCGATGAATTCGAAAAAGTGGGTGGTGGATCGCTCGGCGGTTATCTCGCCCGGTATGTAGATGATCCCGATGTGGCCGCTAGCCTTCAAAGCGACACCTGGAAATTCAGCTATTTCGACTACGATTGGAGTCTGAATGGCACACCCATCCCCGCCAAGTGATACGAACCGGAGAATGTCATGTTGATTCGGCGCCCTACCTCGATAAAGCCTAGCGAAATCACCAGTGAGTCCGCCTATCTGTCTCGACGGGAGATTGTCACCGCACTGGCGGGCGCGGCTTTGATTCCTGCGGCAGGTCGAGCTGCGACGCTGCCAAGATCGGGCATGCTCGATGATGTTCAGAGCAGCGAGTTGTCAACGGACGAAACACCGAACACCTTCGAAGAGGTCACGTCCTACAACAACTTCTACGAGTTGGGCCTGGGCAAGTCCGATCCGGCGAAAAACGCCGATCAACTCAAACCTCGTCCTTGGTCGTTTGAAGTCAGCGGCGAGGCCGACATTACCGGTCAGTTCAACCTCGAAGATTTCGTTAAGCCGTTTACGCTTGAGGACCGAATCTACCGTTTTCGCTGCGTCGAGGCCTGGTCGATGGTTATCCCATGGGTAGGCATTCCACTGGCCGATATCGTGAAGTTCTTCCGCCCGAATTCAAAGGCAAAGTACGTCGCATTCGAGACGATTTACGATACCGACATGCTGCCCGCACAACGATCGCGGGTTCTCGATTGGCCATACCGCGAGGGCCTGACGATCGAAGAGGCAACCCATCCATTGACCATCATGGCGGTTGGGGTTTATGGACGAGTACTTCCCAATCAGAACGGCGCGCCAATGCGATTGATCGTGCCATGGAAGTATGGATTCAAGAGCATCAAGTCCATCGTCGGCATTCGCTTCACGGAGCAGCAACCGGCGACGAGCTGGAATCTTGCCAACGCCCGCGAATATGGTTTCTACGCGAACGTCAATCCCGAGGTTGACCATCCCCGTTGGAGCCAAGCTCGAGAACGCAGGATCGGTGCGGGATTCTTCGCGCCCAAGCAAGAGACGCTGATGTTCAATGGCTACGCCGACCAGGTGGCGGACTTGTACAGCGGACTCGACCTACGTCGCAATTTCTAACGGCCACGGCATGAACACGATCAATCGCGTGCGCTTCATTTTGAAACCTGCGGTGTTTGCCATCGCACTGGTTCCATTTGCGCTCGCAGCCGCGGGAATCTTCGGTGTCGCCGGCCAATCGTTGGGTGCAAATCCCGCAGAAGCATTACTGGAGCATTTCGGCATCTGGGGCCTGAGATTTCTCTTGCTGGGACTTGCCGTCACGCCAATAAGAAAACTGACCGGCCTTGTCTGGATCACCCGGTTTCGCCGAATGATCGGACTTTTCGGCGCGTTCTATGTGGCGCTTCACTTCAGCGTCTATTTGGTACTCGACCAAGGACTGGCACTGGCGCCAATCCTCGAAGATATCGTCAAGCGTCCCTATATTACTGTCGGGTTTGCCGCAGTATTGATTTTGCTCGCAATGACACTGACCTCGACCGCACGCGCGCGGCGGCGACTTGGAAAACGTTGGCAGCAGATTCACTACGGCGCTTACGCCGCTGGGATTCTCGGTGTTTGGCACTTTTGGTGGCAGGTCAAGAAAGACATTACCGAACCGTTGGCCTACGCCATAATCCTTGCCGCGTTACTCGGCTTGCGCCTCGCGTGGCGACTCAAGCGTCGATCGGTGCCGCCAGCCAGAGCGCCCGGCGTTGCGTAACGGCAGCATCAGACACGTCATCCCGCTCGGCTAGCACCACCGTATCCAATTTTGCGGCTGCCACCGTCAGCATCAAACGCAACAGTCGAGAACGTCGGAACACGTGCAGCTCGACGGTCTGCCCCGGCTCCGATTGGGTGAACATCCTCGCCACGCGCGCTGGATCCGCCTTGAGGCCGTCGACTGAGACAATTTCGTCGCCAGCCGACAAGCCGGCGCGTTGCGCGGGACCATCGGTCATCACAGCGGCAACTCGTGTTTGGCCAGAAGCGACTCGAAATCCCAAGTAACCCGGAACCGGGTTCGATGTGCTCATACCACCTGCATCCGCAGGACCCGTTGCCGGCCTCAAGACCCAACGGATGCCGACCGCATTGAACAAGGTTTCAAAATCCGGGTCTTCATAACCCCGGATAAAACGATCGAACCAACCTTGCAACGCGCCGCCGGTCAACTCCGCGACGACGGTTTCCAATCCGGCCTCTGGCATCCCATGTCCATCGACGTAGAAACGTTGCCAGCACACCCGCATAACCTCGTCGAGCGTGGTCGTGGTTCGGGTACGTAGCGTCAGATCAAGCGCCAACGCGATGGCCGCACCTTTTGCGTAATAACTCACAATCGCGTTGGTCGCGTTTTCATCTTGCTTGTAGAACTTGGTCCACGCATCGAAGCTTGAGTCGGCCAGAGTCTGGTGGTGCCGACCGGACGTTCTCCACACTCGCGTCAGGTTTTGCGCCAGAAGATTGAGGTACTCCTTGGGTTCGATAACTCCGCTGCGTACCAGCGCAAGATCATCGTAGTAACTCGTCACGCCCTCGAAGACCCACAGAAGACTCGTATGCACCTCGCGGGACAGATCCAAGGGCGAGAAAGCGGCGGGCTTGAGCCTTCGGACATTCCACAGATGAAAGTACTCGTGGCTGATCAGCCCCAACAGCTTCCGATAAGCCGATGGGTTATGCGCGGCACCCGCGCGCGGCAGATCGTCGATACCGATGGCAAGACTGGTCGACCATCGATGTTCAAGCCCACCGTAGGTATCGACCTCGGCAAAAGCCAAGACATCGTAGCGATCCAAATCGGTTGGCGTGCCAAGCAGTTCATGATGGGTTGCGAAAATCCGTTCACAGTCACGTGCGAGTCGCGCTTCGTCGAAATCCCCGCCACCGCGGATCATCAAACGATGCGGGACGCCGGCGGCCGAAAAGGAGATGTTAGTCTGCACCGCGATTTCCACGGGATGGTCGAGCAATTCATCATAATCGCTACAGACATAGCGACCGAAGCCGCGCTCGTCGACCGCCACGGGCCGCATTGAAGTGCCTACCCAAGCCTCGTCCGGCAGTTCCGGCATCGGCGCAATCTCCAACTCGATGTCGCCCGTGTACCCAACGACTTCAGGAAACAGACAAGCGCCATTGAAATACGCGTGATGCAGATCCAGGTGCGCCCCACGCACGGATAAATCCCAGGCGTAAACCAATAGATCCACGACGATATCGGCGTCGCCGGAGTCACCGGCATCGGGCCCAGCGATGCGCCAACTCGACTTGTCATACCGCTCGACAGCAAGTTCGGTGGACTCGCTCTTGGCGCTCACACGCACCACGTGGCGCGCGTAATCACGCACCATGTAGCTACCCGGAATCCACGCCGGCAACCGGATGACCAGCGCTCCAGTCACCGAGCGGGCGGGAATCCGTAACTGAACCTCAAACTCGTGGCTTGCAGGGTTCGAGGCCGCAACGTGGTAGCGCAAGTTGGCCATTAGTGCGAGACCGGCTCCGTCAGTTTCAGACTCAGACACTTCGCCGAACCACCCGACTTCAGAAACTCCGAGAGATTCACCTCATGCACCGTAAAGCCAGCAAGCATCAGTTGCGCCTTCAATGGGCTCGAGGCCTGATGCACAAACACTTCGTGACCGACGTTGATCGCATTACAGGCAAAATTCCCGGCATCCACCGTGTCCACCACAATGCGTTTATGCGGCGGTACCCGCGTCTCGATCGCAAGGCGCGATTCATAATCGAAGGCTGGCGGGTGATACATCAAAAATCCATCCGTCAATGGACAGAAGCATGTGTCGATATGATAGAAACGCGGATCGGTCAGTCGAATCGAAACCAGCTCCCGTTCGAAGAACGCCTCGATTTCCGGATGTGCTTCAATCTCGGTTCTAAAACCGTACCCCGTCCACAACCAAGGACCGCCACGATCGATCAGGCAATCGCCCGCCCCCTCAAAGCCTAGCTTCTCATCGAGATCAAGAAGCTCGTAGCCATTGTCGCGAAACCAGGTTTTGAAGTGCGCCTCTTCCGGCCGCCGTTCGTGCGGCACGAAATGACTGGCGATCGCCTTGTTACCATAAACTGCTCCGGCGTTGGCGGTGAACACCATGTCTGGCAAATCCGGTTGCGGCGCAATCGTCACAACATCGGCGAACTCGCCGACCTTCTTAGCCAGCGCTTCCCACTGCTCTCGGGCTTTTGCGCGGTCGAGCTGTCCTTCGTTGCCGGCCATCCAAGGATTGATCGCGTTATCCACCGTAAAATAGTCCGGCGGGCACATGAGAATTTTATCTCGTTGGTTCATCAAAATATCTCGCTGAGCGCTCTCAAAAAAGGCGCTAAGTGTAGCCGTTCCGGCCGCCCGAATCAGGTCTGTTTGGGCAGATGAACTTCGGCGAGCATGCAGCGTACGCTGCCCCCGGATTGTTGCTCGATATGGCTTATGTCACTACTGACGAGCTGCGCATGGTCGGCCAACCGTTCGCGATGCGCCGAGGTCAAACTCTCGAGTGCCTGCGAAGACATTGCGATCACTGGACCATCCGCGCCTTTGAGCTCAAGCATGTTGCCGGCGAATCGCTCCATCTGATCGAAGCCAATGTCCACAATTTCATGGCCGGTCGCCTCGAGCGAGGCGACCACGCGAGCGCGGTCTTCGTCGACGATCGATGCCAAGCACACCGCTGCCACCGAACTGCCGACGAACATCATGACGTTCGTGTGGTAAATCGGCAGCCCTTCACGGTCTTGCGCCAGGAATAGCTCCGCGCGATAACCCAGCCGATCACAGACCTCATGCACAAGACCCGAATCAGTCCGCGACGATCGACAAGCGTAGGCAATACGATTTACGCGATCGAGGACGAGACTGCCTGTTCCCTCCAGGAATCGCCCTTCCAATTCAGCGTCGGCGAAATCGACAATCTCTTTGACATCAAACCCAATCCGACCTAGCGCGTCGACGATGTCCATGCGTCGCTCCGTTCGGCGATTGACCGCCTCCATTGGATACAACAACACTCGTCCGTCAGGGTGCGTACTTACCCAATTGTTGGGAAACACCGAGTCCGGTGTATGCGGTTCCGGCGTATCGTCAAAAACGAGGCAATTGACACCCGCCCGTCTGAGCGCAACCACCAAACCGTCGAATTGCTGTTGCGCCAGCATGTTGGATGCGGAGAGGTCTTTATCTGGCTCGCGCGCTTGAAACGCGTTGCTGGCAGCCGTGTGCGGGTTCGACTGAAACCGGCACGGTCTGACCAGAAACACGGTATCGGTGGCTTGTGTCATCAATCAGACGCGCGCGCTTGGTCGACTCGAAACAGCCTCATGCCAGCGGCGCAAGTTCGGTTGTGACTCTTGAATCGGCAACTTGATCCACGCGCACATATCAATTGTGATCAGCGCGGTAATGTCTGCCATCGAGTATTGCTCGCCGCAGATGAACTCGCGATCAGCAAGCTGAGCGTCGAGCCTCGCCATAAACAACTCAGCGCGCTTACGCCCGCGTGGCACCAACTCCGGAATCTGCTCAAAACCTGCCGGCCCTGTGATCGACCGCCCCTTAAAACCCTTAGCGTGGTTTCTAAAAGACTCCGCGACCGCAGCAAGACCTTGCTGCTCAATCCGTGCATTCCATTGCAGAATTTCCGCTCGTGCTTTTGGCGAAGACCCGAGCAATGCTGGGGTCGGAAACTCGGATTCTAGAAAGTCGCAGATCGCGATGGTCTCGGTGAACACCGTCCCATCATCGAGCTGTAGAACCGGCACCGTGCAGTCCGGATTGATTTTTCGGAAGGCATCCCCGAGATGCTCGCCACTCCCAAGGTCCACTTGCTGAACAGCGATATCAACGCCTTTCTCGGCAATAAACACCCGCACTCGGCGTGGGCTGGGCGCTGGTTGGCAATCGTAAAAGAGCATTTGGTCGTCCCCCGACTCCATCGAAACAGGCCCTACGATAAAACGCGGCCCGCTGGGACGCCAGCCTAAGGCAGAAAGGCGTAGCCTACCTTCATAAAGAACCCACGATCGACCTCGGTGAGATCCGTAATCGTGTCATCTTCGAGTCGACTATCGCCGTAGCCCAGGAAGAACACCGTTTGCGGATTGATCGTGTAGGACCAAAGCAACTGACTAGACAATCGGCGCGTCGATGCATCCACAGGATCGACGAAATTCGACACGTTGCGATCCACATCGCGATGGGTCAACACCACGCGAAAGAACGTGCGCGGGTTCATTTGGTACTGCACACGGAGGTCCGTTAGGTTGACCGTGAATACCCTGTCACCCTCCGCCTCGAGCTCTTGCCAGGTATGCCGCAAGCGAAGCGCCAAGCCGTCACCCAGCCGCAACGTGGTTCGCGGGCTGATCGTCAAATTTTTACCAAGGCGCGAATTCGCGAAATCGATCTGGTCACCCCCTGATACCAGCAGCCCAAGAAACACCGATCCGGTCGGTTGCGTCTCGGTGTACAAGAACCCCCGAGACTCCTCGTACAACGTGTCCTCGAACAAGCGGTCACGGTGGACCAAACCGATTTCAGCGTAGCTCTGACCAACGAAGTTGATATCCGCGCGCATCTCAAGCTCGCGCTCGAGCAACTGCCCGTCGGCGTCATGCGTGATGTCGTAGTCACCGCCAATCGAGGCACGACTCCACCAAAGACCAGCCTCCGGGTTGAAGAAACGGAACATGCCGATGATGGATTTATCGAAATCTACTTGCGGCACAAAGCCCAGATCCGCACGAAAGTCGCGGCCGAAATCGAGATACTGCGCGTAGTGAAGCCAATTTCTTGAACGCCGTTCGAAGCGAGCACGTAGCGCGTGGCCGGACTGTTCATCGTCGAGGCCAAACTCCTCGGTGATTGACTCCGGGTTCTGCGTGTTGCTCTGCAAGAACTGACCTTCGATCGTGTAGTAGTCAGCGAACTGAGCGCGGCCATCGACACCGATCACCGTATTGCGATAGTCACCCGCCTGGCGCTGCGTCGCGAGTGCGCCCACTCGTGAGTTGCGCCCGACGTCATACGCATAGCGCGCGACGGCAGCCTCGCTCTCTTCATCCAAAGTGGTGATCTCGGAACCTTGCGCACCCGGCAACAGCAAATTTGTCGTCGTATCGTTCGCGACAAACGCACCAAAAGTATGACCGGCCGCCTTGCCGGTGATCTTGGCGCCGAAGTCAGGGTCAGCTAGGTTTCGTGTGAACACCGCATTGATCGGTGATGCGAAGAAGTCCGCGCCTTCCAAAAAGAACGGACGTTGTTCCGGGAAAAACAGCGCAAATTGTTGGTTCACTTGGACCTGTGCGACGTCTGCCTCCACCTGAGAGAAATCGGGATTCAAAGTCGCAGTGAGATTGATATCAGGCGTGATGCCCCACCGTACATCCAACGCGGGCTCGAACTCGATATCGCCTTCGACGAGCACAGGCTCCGGCACATCGGTGTCCGCCGCGCTATCTGTCCGAATCGCGGTCGCAGATGGCGCGATAATCAGATTGCGGCCAGGGTCGGCACTGGCGAAACCGCGCATCTTGTCGAGTTGGCAGAGATAACACGGCACGCTGCGGTCTTGGACATTGTTCGAGAGTCGGTAGCGAAAATCGCGCGGGCGGACGCGGATTAGGTCGAAACCAAACGTCTTGGCATCATCACCGGCTGGAAACTGCAGACTTTGGAAGGGTATGCGCATCTCGACGACATAGCCTTCCTCATCCAACGCACCTTTTGAATCCCAAATCGCGTCCCAACTGTCATCTTCATTGCCGTTGACGTCATCGAACGTCAGGTCCATCTGAATCCCAAACGGATTGGCAAAAAACTCGAACGCACGACGCTGATCGTTGAACGTATCGAGAACGATTCCTACCCAGTCGTCGTCGTAAGCATCGTCGCGATCAGCGAGAAACGCGACGATAGAATCCGGGTTGGGGTCATACGCGCGGAACGCAACGTAGAGATCGCTGCCGTTTTCTGCAAGGTAAGCCACGGTTCGGACACTGGCTGGCTCGTTTTCAGCGGGTCGTGTCTCGTAACCAAGCTCGACCGTCGTCGCTTCCGCCCAAAACGCCTCATCGAGATGACCATCGAGTTCGGGCGCGCCATTGACGAGCGGAATATCGATATCCGCTGATGCTGCGCTGCAACCAATGATCGTCGCAATCAAAGCGGCAGCCCTTAGCCCATCCATGTGCGTCCCCCAGTCATTGATGATTGGAGATAAGACGTCCGACAACGGAAAAGGTTTAGTTAATCTTCGCCCAAATCTTCGGTATCGATTCGGTGGCCTTTGTCTGCTTTCGCAGCAAGGTACCGTCGGTTCCATCCCGATACGCCGATTAGGTGTTTCACCGGACGCACCGAATTCAGACCTGCATTTTTTAGATCTTCGACCTTCTTCGGATTGTTGGTCATCAGGTCGAATGGCCGATCGCCCAGAAAGTGCAACAACAATGCGGCCGCTTCGCTGTAATCGCGAGAATCATCAGGCAGACCCAGACTTCGATTGGCCTGGTAGGTATCCTCGCCATCGTCCTGCAGGAGGTATGTCGCTGCCTTCGCCCACAAACCAATACCGCGTCCTTCGTGACCTGCCATGTAGACCAGTATGCCGGGGCCATCATGTTCGACGATCTTGCGCATCGCGGCTTCCAGTTGCGGGCCGCACTCACATCGCTCAGAACCGAACACGTCGCCGGTCAGGCAGCTAGAGTGGACTCGTGCAATCGGTGTTTGCTGGCTCGCCAGATCACCATCGATTAGCACGCTATTGACAGCCATCGATGTCGCCAACTCGGCGAACATTCGCTGCCCGCCTTCAGCCCGAAGCGACGCCGCCAGCGCCTCGACTTTGGCCAACTCTGTATTGCGGACTGCGGCATACCACTGGAATGTGTGTTTCCAATCGCCGATCGACACCGGCAATGGAATTGGGCCGAGTAGATTGACCGAAAGTGCCCCCGGTTTCGGCGGCGCATCGATATCCAGCAACTCGCCCTTGGCATCGATACGGCGAAGCTTATCGGCCGCGATCAAACGGCGGCGAACATCGGGGTCGAGATAGGTGAACATAGCGTCGGAGTTTCGAGTAGGGCGCCAATTCTAGGTCAACCGACGCCGAAGCCCAAGCGAACAGACCGCGCTAGTGGGTATCGACTTCGCGGGTTGACTCGTACCGTTGCAGTCAAGAGAGCGCCACCGGATGCACTACTGCCCGAAAAAAGAAAAGGGCCACCGACCGCAGTCGATGACCCCTCCCCCATTTCAAAATCGGCTAGGTCAGAAGCTTTGCACAAAGCGCAGATACACGAGTCGACCGCGAGGATCGTGAACCCGAGCATCATAACCACCGTTGGTGAACACCTGTGGCGGCTTCTCAGCCGTTGCGTTGATCACGCCCAACGTCAGCAGCGGACCGGTCTCCCAGTCGAAACCGACAGCAGTATCGAACGAGTACTGGGCGTCGAAGGTCAACTGAGAATCGATTTCAAAGAAGCTCGTTCCGGTTGGGCATGCACCGCTAACGGATGCTGTCCCGTCCGCACAATTTTGATCGTCGTCATAACCTGAGATGTAACGCGCAAACAAGTTTGCGGCATGTGCGCCATTGATCCAGCCGATCCCAGCATTCATGCGCAGCTCGGGCGTAGGATTGCCGAAATTGTTGAAGTTCCTCAGACCAGCTCCGTCCACATTACCTGCCTGTGGATCCTCAAGATCGTAGCCAAGAATATAGGTACCTTCGATAAACGGCTGGAACGTGCTCGCACCCGCGTCGAATTGGTATTTCAACCGGAAATCAATGCCATCGGTTTCAACCGAGCTTGCGTTGACGAAGCCCACGTTGATTTGAGTCACCGGTGTCCCGGGACCCGCAACGCGCTGCACCCGCGACGTATCATTCGGAAACGCGTTCAGTACGGCTTGGAAGTTCTCCTGGATAATGACATCGGTGAAGTCAAACGCCCAGTAGTCCAAATCCAACACCAGGTCCTCGACTATCTCAATCGACGTACCAATGTTGATCGCGTCTGACTCTTCCGGTTGCAACTCGGGATTCGCCGAAGAACGCACTGCCGCGAAATTCAGACCCGGGTTCAGCGGATCCGAAATCTGATTCAATGAGGTGCTGCCACCATTCGTTTGGAAGAGTGATGGTGCGCGGAACGACGTCGAGTAAGAACCGCGAACTGTGAACGTGTCGTTCGGTCTGAAGATACCGGCGATCTTCGGATCCGTCGTACTGCCGATTGCGCCGCCATAGTCCTCATAGCGAACCGCGAGCTGGAGGTCGAACGTATCCGCTAATGGAATGCCCAATTCAACAAACGCCGCGTTGACGTCTCGGTCAGCGCTGAAGTCCGGGTTACCGATGACGAACGCGAACCGGTCTTGGTTGGCCAGACTGTTGTAGTCGTGCATCAACTCTTCTTTCCGATACTGCGCACCGATTGCGATGCTCGCCGTGCCGGCCGCAGTCTCAAACAAATCGCCCGAAACCACTGCCTCGACGGTCTGAAGTTCGGTAGTAGTGTCCAATACCTGATCGGCGGTGAAGCTGTTGATCACGTCCTGCGAGTTAGGCAGCGGACCAAAAGAAGAAGCGAACGGGTTGAAATACTGGCAAGGACCGACACCCGGCTGAGCGGCCGGGTTGGTCGGACCCGCACAACCGGTGCCACCGAACCCATTCAGCGCATCTTGGAATTCAGCCGCCAAGGTATCTGCGGTCGTGTTGACGCCTTCATTCTTGGCGCCGACATAGGCAACCTGCCAATACCAGCCGTTGTCGAGGTCGCCGTTCAGCTCAATGGTTGAGCGCCAGGTATCGATCTCGTTGACGGTCGGTGCCACGGTGCCGCCATTACCGATGGCCCGACCGAAAAAGTTCACGTCGGTTCCGAACGGGTTACCCGGATTGCTTGCAGGTACATTCGGGAACCTCAAGTTCGGGAAGGTCGGCGAATTGCCACGGATCGCGCGGTTGCGCGCAAATCCGAATTCAGCGATCAGTTCTACGCTGTCGGTTAGATCGTACGAACCCCGCGCGAAGCCGTTGAATCGTGTTTCGTCGGGAATCAAGCTGAAAAAGTCACCGAAATCAAACTGACAAAGACCAACATCCAGTCCTGGAACGGTACCCGGAGGCGCGAGCAACGCTGGAATACCGCCGACTGAATCGCAACCCGTCGGATCGATTATTGGCAGACCAACCAGGGGACCACTCGGGAAGAAATACGACCCTGGGTTTCCGAGATTGCTGGAGTCGTCCTGCGGCCGACTCAGACGTCGTTCGGTCGTCGACAAAGGCGTGCGCTCCGCAAAACTCACTGCTGCCATGACATGTGAACGTTCGCCGCGCGCACCGAAGATTGCCTGAAGTTGATATTCGGAGGAATCTCCCTCGTCCTGTACCGTCTGGTAATCGGCAGAAATCTCCAGACCCTCGAAGTCATTGCGGGTCCTGAAGTTCACAACGCCCGCGACTGCGTCAGAGCCATACAGCGCTGCCGCACCATCTTTCAGGATGTCGACGTTGTCGATTGCGATCAGCGGCACCAACGAGCTTGTGTCGACGAAATTCAAACCATCGTTCGTCGGCAGTCCCGTCAGTACCTGCCGTTTGCCATTCAACAGAACAAGCGTTGACGCAACGCCCAAGCCGCGCAGGTTGAAGTTCGAGGTACCTACCGTCGAGTTCTGCGTGAACGCATCGGGGTTGTTCTGCGAACCCGTGTTGATCGTCAGCGTCTGCACCACATTGGCGATACTGGTCGCGCCGATCGCCGCCAGTTGCGCCGAATCCACCGAGTCGATCGGTGATGGTGAATCGAACTGAGATGTTCGACGAATGTAAGAACCGGTAACAACCAGTTCCTCGATTGGATCAGCAGACTCACTGTCGTCTTGTGCCATTACCGGTCCTGACAGCGCGAAAGCTGCCAAACCCGGCACGAGCGACAACGCCGCAAACCGTGACGGTTTCAACTTCACAGATTTTACCCCCCGCCTTAAAAAAGACGATTACGGTCATCACCCCCGCGACGACCTACAACGGCCCGAAGGCCTACCCTGCGTGTCGTTATACGCCAACACACCCGGAGCAAGCAACTATGCGGGCTGCCGGTGGCTTGTTGCGTTCATGCTGCATGGCACAACGAAAACAAAAAA
>JBCAZH010000013.1:0-31955 GCA_038533155.1 Pseudomonadota bacterium
CTTAATTCGATATTTTTTCTCGAAACTCAACATCGACATTGTGTTTTCCTCCGCGGGTCTCCCTGAGATACAACCGGGTTCCGCTTTCGGCTTGTTTAGTTGTCCAAATTCACGTCAAAAAGGAAAAACAGCCCGACTATCCTTCAATGACTGTCTTCGACGATCGTCAAAGGACAGCCAGGCTGTTAGCGCCTGCCTCAGCCGAGCACGTCCAGCGCAGTCGGTTGCTTTTGGGCAACGGCCTGCGTCAGGTCGATTTCTGTTACTGAGGAGCTTGGTCCTTCGATCCAATTGAATCTGTCGGTCGACAGAACAATGAAGTGGATTGAAAAGGCAAGCACAGCCAAAAAGGCTGTCATAGCGATTAACGACCGCCGAGGGTCGAAGATTAGCCATATACGCCACATAGTTTTGCTCTCCTATCCAAGCAGTGTTCTAGCAGCCGTAGCCACCGTATCAAGCGCGGATTGGTAGCCATCCACAGACGGGAACCATGGGCGCCAGCTCCAAACCAAGAAGTGAGCAACAACAGCAACAACGACGTAGCCGATGGTGCTCGCCATAAATAGCTTGTGATACTCCTTGGCTCCGTTGGCGGTAAGACCCGACATCGAGCCTCCGTTATCAGCCATAGTGGTTTTCCTTTTGACGTTGGCCAGATGGCCGTTACCGCACAAATCCCGTGCGGCGGGGATTTCGGCAACCGGCCGCTAAGCCAGCCGCCAAACCTTGTTTAAGCCGATAGCGCGATCGCAGCCGCGGTTTTCGCCGCGTTCTTAGCTTCGCGATACGCCGATCGATATCCTTGACGTCCGGGCGGCCAAGGCTGCCAGCGCCAATTCGACGCGCGTGCAGCCAGTGCCACTGGAAACATTGCGATGAAACAAACCCCGGCGAGCAGACGGAAATGTGTCTGACTGGCTGGGTTGTGCTTGGATTGGTTTGTAGCTGCGTTCATTGCTTGCTCCGTGCCGCTCAGGCGGCAACATGGCGTGCATTAGCCAGCACGCGGTGGACTTCGTGTTCAGTAACTTCTTTGGCGTCTCGATGCCTTGCATCAGCATCGATTGCATCGCGCAATTGTTTGGCGGCCGATATCCGCACGAGAATCGGCTGCTCCGACACGTACGCATCAAACGCACGCTTCGCGCCATCGCTCCATGGCACACCGGCGACTCTCGCAGGGGTCTCACTGACCTCATCAAGCTGCGTACCGAGCGGCAAGATATTGAACAACGCATCAAACAACGCGTTGCACACCTCCTGCACGACGTAGGTGGCGCCGCTGTAGCCCATGAACGGCGTACCGGTATGCCGACGGATGACCGCGCCGGGGAAGGACGCCGGAATGTACTGCGCGCGGTTGCCCGCCTCTGCGATGTACATCCGTTCGTTGTAACTGCCGAATACGACCAACGGCCCTTGCTCGTGAATCATGCGTCGGATCTCAGCGTTGTCAGTCTTTGATCCGGCGCATCGCGACACGGCAAACTGACACGGGAGACCGAGGTCTTCGGACAGAAACTTCTTGAGGCCGCGAACGTAGGTCTCGTTCGCGACTACGCCAAAACTCGCGGTTGCAAAGAAGTCCTGTGTGACCGACCGCCATAGATCCCATAACGGCTTGATGGTCGTGTGCTTCTCGCGTTCGATGAAAGGCTCAGGATCCAGATCCAACAACCCGCCCAACTCGCGGAGGAACGCGGTTGTGCTGTGCAACCCAATCGGTGCTTGCAGGTAAGGTCGCTCGAGGTTCTCGCAAAGAAGACGCCCAAACTCGCGATACATACAAATGTTCACATCCGCATCGCACAGCTTGTTGATGTCTTTCAAATGTGTGCCAAGCGGGAACACCACATTGATCTCAGCGCCGATGCCTTCCACCAGTCGCTGAATCTCTGCGAGATCGGACGGCATATTAAAGTGGCCGTAGGCCGGACCGATGATGTTGACGCGAGGTTTTGCACCCTCCGGTCGCTTACGAGGTGCGCGGACCTTTTTCGGACCGAACTCGGTCCAAAGCCAATACATCGCCCGATCGGCGCTCTGCCATTGATCTTCGTCGATAGTTCTTGGTAGGAAGCGTTTGATTCCGGTGCCTTCTGGCGTCACGCCACCACCGATCATCTCGGCGATAGAACCCGTCACAACAACACTGGGTTGATCGCCGTCCAACACCTCATGAGCTCGTCGCATGGCGCCTTCAGTGCCGTGCTGGCCGAGCTCCTCTTCTCCGAGCCCTGTAACAACAATCGGCAGCTCGTGAGGCGGCAAACCATCGGTGTAGTGCAGCACAGACGTGACCGGGAGGTTCTCGCAGCCCACCGGACCGTCGATGATGACCTGTAAGCCTTTAACGGCAGTAAAGACGTAAACGGAACCCCAGTAGCCACCGGCGCGATCATGATCGAGTATCAACATCAGACTATCGACTCCGCGACCAATTTTTTCGCCGGCGCAGGTTTTCGCCTTGGCTTCGGCGGCTCAGCAGGCACGTCCTGCCATATGCCAGCCGCGTGACCGCGACCGACGCCCTCAAAGAACGCCTCCATCTCGTCGAAGCGCGGTTTCTGTGCGATCGCCGCATTGACCACTGCGGACAACGCCGCCGGGCCAGGCGCACCCATTAAAGGACGGGCAGAGATCAGATTCGTGAAATACAGCGCGGGTCGCGACTGCTCTTTCGCTGCCTGTACGACGGGTGTTGTACCGACCGCCAAGTCCGGGTCGAACTCGTTCATGGCAGCGATGTCCTGTTCCAAAGAAGCTCGGTACTGGACGTGTACGCCCCGCGACGTCAGCCAGTCATAGTCAGCCGCAGAACTCGGCGTCTTCGGACATGCGGTACCTACGTAGCGGACGTCCGCTCCGCACTCGGTCAATAATCGCGCAACGAGGAGCTCTGATCCCTCATAGCCGGACAGCGTAATTCGACCTTGGACCGACACTTGCGCCAGTACTTCCTGGATCGCGTTCACCGCTGCGTTCTTCGCCTGCGCGATGCGCGCCTTCGCCACGCCCATGGTGTTGCCGATCGACTCGATCCAGTTTGCGGTTCCATCGACACCGACCGGGGCGGAACCTACGGAGGGGCGACCCGCGGCATGAAACTCACGAAGCGAGGCGGTATAGAACGGATGAATCGCCGCGACAGCAGGACAGGCTAACGCCTCATACAACTCACGCCATTCGCGTGTCGGCACCACCGGTCCCGCAGCCAACTGCATGGGCCGTAGCAGATGATCGATCGTCACGGGGTCCGCGGGGAACATCTCGCCAAGCAGCGCGATGCCTGGAAAATCCGTATCTGAACGTTCGCGTGGCGCCGCAACCGGTCCGAGCTCGGCTTCGGAGCGTGCGTATTTCAACATCGCGCCAGCCAGTACGTCTTTTGCTTCAGCGTGGGTTGGCACACCGAAACCGGGCACATCGATGCCGATGATGCGTACGCCATTGATTTCGTCGGGCAACATTTGCAGCGGCACACCGGATGCGGTTGGCACGCACAAATTGGTCACAACGATCGCGTCGTAGTGCTCCGGATCCGCCATTTCATGAACGGCATCGCGGATGTCTTCGTACAACTTGCCGGTGACGAGCGACTCGGAATTGAACGGTACGTAACCGACCGTCCGACGCGCGCCGTAAAAGTGCGACGTGAAAGTCAGCCCGTACACGCAACAGGCAGAACCCGAAAGTATGGTCGCCGTGCGGCGCATGCGCAGTCCGACGCGTAACGACCCAAACGCAGGGCACATGCTCTGCGGCTGATCGTGCGGACCCATCGGGTAGTCTTTAGCGAACTTCTCCATGAGCTCGCCGTTTCCGGCCCTGGCGGCTGCGTCTCGCAGCTCATCCTTGGCATGACAGCCTTTCGCGGCTTCAGGCGTTGTGTCTTGAGTATCCATAAGCAACACAACGCGCCTAGACGGCGTCGTAGATGACCTCTAATGATTCTCGTGGTGCATAGTTCGCACCCCGCATATCCGCGGCAGAAGCCGGCTCGAGAACAACGTCGCCGCCGGTCTCTTCGCTTGAGAACAAACCAAGCAATCCGTCTTGGTCGAGCGGGTTCGGCTGCTGCGGAGGCGCTTCAGCCACTTGCATGGCGAGTTCCTCGAAGAGGGGTGCCCATTGACCACCTGGCTTGCCGACAATCTCGTAGTTCGCGCTTTTACGCCGGATGTCGTCATCCGCAGGAATCGCAGCCAACACCGGAATACCTACCGCCTTAGCAAACGCCGCGGCCTCTCCGGTTCCATCGTCTTTGTTGATCGCCATGCCGGCGACGCCAACGTTGCCACCCAATTTTCGGAAATACTCCACCGCCGAGCAGACGTTGTTCGCAACATAGAGTGACTGAAGGTCGTTCGAACCGACCACGATGACCTTCTGGCACATGTCGCGGGCAATCGGCAAACCGAAACCACCGCAGACGACATCACCGAGGAAATCCAATAGGACATAGTCGAAGTCCCACTCGTGGAACCCAAGTTTTTCTAGCAACTCGAAACCGTGGATGATGCCGCGCCCACCGCAACCACGACCGACCTCAGGTCCGCCCAGTTCCATCGCGTAGACACCGTCACGCTTAAAACATACATCGCCGATTTCGACTTCCTCACCTGCTGCCTTTTTCGCAGCGGAGGTTTCAATAATCGTCGGGCAACTCTTGCCACCGAATAACAACGAGGTGGTATCGCTCTTCGGGTCGCAGCCGATCAGCAGCACTTTCTTGCCTTGCTGCGCCATCATGTAAGACAGATTGGACAGCGTGAAACTCTTGCCGATACCGCCTTTGCCATAGATCGCAATGATCTGTGTTTCTTTTGTCACCTCACCGCTTGGCACGGGGTCCGGCTCAATCTTCGCCTCCGCGCGGAGGTTTTCGCGACGTCGAATATCGGCGTCAACTTTGATTTCGGTAATGTTGTCTTTGCTCACTCGGTGTCCCTCCAATCGAGAATCATCTTTAGGCAATTCGCATCGTCGAACGCGATGCGATAGGCGTCGCCAGCATCATTCGCCGGCAACCGATGGGTGATGAGTCCATCTAGTGACAGACGGCCGTCCCGGACCATGTCTGTTACTGCTTTTAGATCCTCCGGCGCCCATTCGGCGGCGATGGAAATTCGCGCCTCCGTCATGAACGCCATCGGAAAATTGAACGCCACGTCGCCGGCGTAGAAACCGGCAAGTACGAGTTCACCTCGTTTATCGAGGCGGGCTATAAATGAATTGATTGCCGACTGATCACCGCTGGCATCACAGATGGTCTTGTAGTCGGATCTCGAGTCGTGCCCGGGGTCGACGACTTCGTAGCCGGTCGCCCCATCGCGACGTGCAGCATTGGTTTCCCAAACCGTCGGCGGTCGTTCGCCGGCCGCGATTAGCACGCGTGCGATTAAGCGTCCCAAGACGCCGTGGCCGGCAATCACGTCCGGAGTTTGATGACCACTAAAGGCCGCATGGTGTGCGGTCGCCGCCAAAGCGATCAGGACGCCCTGCTCGCCCCAAGCCTCCGGGATTGAAAATGCTTTGTCGGGTGGCGTCAGCAAACGCGAAGCAGCACCACCGAACAGTCCACGCACTTCGCCATAGCAGCGCGCGCCCGATACGAAGACAAATTCACCAACGCGCGACTCGAGGCCCGCTGGTGCCGCGCGGACGACGCCGACGGTCTCGTAACCGGGCACCAGCGGATAACCCATGCCTGGGAAAGGCGGCATGTTGCCCTGCCACAGCAACCGCTCGGTTCCTGTGCTGATGCCGCTGTAGGCGACATCCACGACCAGATCCTCGCCAGACGTTTGCTCGAGGTCTAGTCGGCTCAGCTCAACACATTTTGGTTGCTGCATTACAACAGCCAGAGTTTCCATCGGATGCCAAGGTTCCCTGGACGGGTCGCAACCCCCTGCTGCGCCCTCGTAATAGTTCTGTCGAGTTTACGCCGCGGCACTCTAGTGTCAAGTCAGATAGACAACTATCACTGTCAACTAAACTGGATGCGTGGTAAGAACACTACAAATCAGGGGAACAGGGGTAGGATGCTGCCGGACGGGCGCAAAACCGTTGCGCTGCAATAACTGATTGATTTCGGGAACGGTTCTCGCCTTACCACTCCCCATTGCCAGCAGATAGAAACCAAAGTAGACATCGCCGACGGTTTCAGCACCGGGCGCCTGCGCAAGCGGCTCGGCAATCAACAAAACGCCGTCAGCCGACAGACTTTGCCGAATATTTGTCAACAATTGATCGACTACATCATCGTCATGGTCGTGGATTATTCGAATCAAGGTGATGATGTCGGCGCCGGTCGGTAATGGGTCAGTACAAAAATTGCCCCCGTGACGGACCAATCCCAGCGTCGTAGGCACTGACGCCAGTTCCGCCACACCGGGCAAATCGAATACTTCGAAGTCGATATGCGGATGCGCGGCACCGACCGCACTCACGAACGCGCCCGTGCCGCCCCCGACATCAAGAACGCGTTGGGCGCCCTTAAAGTCGAATGCGGCCAGTACCTGTTCGGCCACCATCGGCTGCGAATCCGCCATCAACTGACTGTAATCACGAACGCGCTCAGCGGTCAGCCCACTCGGATCTGACTTGGCGTAACCCCAAAAATCACCCAACGCGGTGCGGGACTCGCCGCTACCGAGTAACGCCAAAGGATTCGCCAAGTCGGCATACAGCAGGTGGTGGTGGGCCGCCATGGCGACGACACCTTTGTCGCCGATCAATGCCGCTCCAAGCTGGCCGAGTGCGACGTATTCGCCGGCCCGTAACTCCAGTAAATCCAAAGCAGCAGCGGCAGCGACCAGCCTCTCGACGCCAGACCGACCCAACACACATTCATCGGTCAAAACCGACAGGCTGACGGGACCAGCGGCGAGACGCTCGAACCAGTCGAGTTCGACGCAAGCCATTAGCGTTTGGCTATAAACAAACCCGGCGGAAATATCGAACAGCCGTCGCGCATGCCGCCGCGCAACCCGCGAAAACGGCCAGAAACGAGAGATTTTTTGCCGGAACTTCGGGTTTGAGATTAGTCGTATGCGCCAGTCGCGCCACCAGTCCCGCATACCTTCGGAGGCCGAGGTCAGGCTGCAGCGCGCTGTTCGCGTATTCTGAGGATCGCCTCAGCACCCTGGGCGACGATCAGTCGCGACAAAGGCTCACGCCCGACGCACTCGGGGACCGTCTCCGCAGCAGCAGCAACCAAGTTTTCAAGTCGATGCAATGCACCTTCGGCACCCAGCTCGGACACTGCGCTCGGTCGCGCGTGACGAGCATCTTGACCAACCGGCTTGCCGATAGACTCGACCGTACCGAACCGATCACGCAAATCATCTAAGACCTGGTATGCCTCACCCAATCGTTTGCCGAGCAACTGCCAAGGCTCGGGATCGTGATCCGCGGCGGTCGCACCGGCGGCGCAGGCTGCCGCAAACAAGGCACCGGTCTTCGCTTGCTGGTAGGCCCTGAGGTCGACCCCGGGCTCACACTCGTAGGCCTGGCCAGCAATGATGCCGCGCGGCGCGCCAACCGACCCACCGATGACTCGCATCAGCGCCCTAAGGCGCTCGGGCCGTTTCGCTGCGCCGTTGGCTAACACCTCGAACGCCATCACGATTAGCTCGTCCCCAACGAGGAGCGCAAGACGCTCATCGAACGCGATATGCACCGTTGGACGGCCGCGCCTTTGGTCGGCATCGTCGAAGCAGGGCAAATCGTCGTGTACCAATGACGCACAATGCAGCAGCTCAACCGACACGGCCGCCGCGTCGACGCACGCCGGGTCTTGCGACCCGCAGGCTTCGGCGACAGCCAGCGTCAAACGTGGCCGCAAACGACCACCACCAGGAATAACCGCGTAGCGAACAGCGCTCGCTAGGCGGGGCGGGCAATCAGCGGATAAATGCGCTGAGAGTGCGCGCTCGATCGCGGACTCTATACGAGATTGACTGACCATTTAGCCCCCATGGCGTCGATCTGACGAATCTGTGCGTAAACATCGATTGTCAAAACTAGTGTCAATTACCATAGACATTTTGGTCTTGAGCGTCAATCATCCTCATCACGCTCTGAAACCGTGTCTAAAAGCACTGCAAACGCATGTTAGAAACCGCAGAAGTGTCGACGCACCAATACTTTGACGGCCAAGTCGCCCACGATGGCTACCGCTGGTGGTACTGCGATGTCGTCAGCGACGATCATCAATACTGCCTGGTTGTGATCGGCTTCATCGGCAGCGTCTTTTCACCCTACTACGCAGCAGCCAGACGCCGCCAAAAGACGGATCCTAGAGAGCACTGCTCGATCAACGCAATTCTCTATGGACCCCGGAGCAAAGCCTGGGCCATGACAGAGCGTGGCGCACGCCACCTGACTATTGACCAACAGGGATTGGCCGTCGGACCGAGCAGTATGCGCTGGGATGGCGGCACTCTGGTGTTGCGCATCGATGAGCGCTGCAATCCTTGGCCATCACGCTGGCAAGGCAAGATTTCCCTGACACCACAGATCATGACCCCGCGCCCGTTTTCTTTGCATAGCAATGGGCACCATTCTTGGTGGCCCTACGCGCCGGTTGCAGAAGCCGTCGTCGACCTGGAATCACCTCGCGTGAGTTTCTCAGGCAGCGGCTACATCGACACCAATTTCGGGAGTGAGCCTTTGGAGTCCGCGTTTCGGGGTTGGCATTGGACACGACGCGAGGCCGCACCGAGCGACGGTCGTACGCCAGCGATCACCTACCACACGATCGAACGCGACGGACAAGAGCGTGATTTGACGTTGGCACTCACCTCGGACGGCCTCACCGAGGTACAAACGCCAAGCAGTGTCGCCGTGTCTCCGGGCGCTTGGCGCGTGAAACGCCAACTCCGCTCGGCACATCCGATTGAGACAACAAGAACGCTAGAGGACACACCTTTTTACATCCGCTCGTTATTAACGACGGCCGATCCGGGCAACCCATACCGACTCATGCATGAGAGCTTGGACCTCAATCGGTTCAGTTCGCGCTGGGTGCAGACGCTGTTGCCGTTCAGAATGCCAAGGCGTCGCTAAGCGCTCGAAAGGTTCAACGCCTTCCGCTGCTTTTTAATCCTCGCGAAACCAATAGCGATACTCGGGACGTGGTTCTGGAGCCGTGAGTACGGCATCGACAAGAAACTGATTCTCAGGCAGCGCAGGCTCAGGATTCAGTGGCTGCCCTTGCAAGCTGGAGAGCATCGCGTGTCCGAGTAGGAAAGACTTGCGTCCCTTGGACACAATCGTACGCTCGTCAACCGAGTTCAATCCGCGATTTCGCAACGTGACGCCGATCTCACGATAGATGCGCATCGCGGCGTAGATGCCTGGACGACAGCCTATGGGTAGCTGGTGAATCCCAGAACGCGCTCGCAAATAGCACTCATCTGCCGCATGCAACAACCGTGAAATCACCTCGCCAAGCGCGTCCGAAAATTTGGGTGTCGCCAGCCACTCGTCTGGATCAATGCCGACTTCGATCAACCAATCAGTGGGTAGGTATATACGGCCACGCTCCGCGTCCTCCCCCACATCGCGCGCAATATTGGTCAGCTGCATCGCGGTCCCGAGATCACACGCGCGGGCGAGCACCGTTGCATCGCGAACCCCCATCAGGACCGCCATCATCGCGCCGACGCTACCGGCTACACGAGCGGCGTAACCGTGTAAATCGTGGATCGATGCGTACCGACGACCGTCCAAGTCCCATCGAAAACCGTCGATCAGAGCCGCGGTCAGGGCTTTTGGCATCCCATAGCGCTCCGCGATATGGACCATCGCTCGATCGGCCGCGTGGTTGAACGGTGTGCCGCGGTAGATTCGGTCCAGACGATCCGTTAACAACGCGACTGCGTCGACGTCATCTTCCCCATCATCAACCAGGTCGTCAGCAAGCCGACAAAAAGCGTACAAAGCGCATGCGGGCTCGCGCATATCCTGTGGCAGTAGTAACGAGGCCGCATAAAAAGAATGCGATCCCACCCGCAACATCTCGCGGCAAACGGCCATATCGGATACATCATCCTGCAGCCATTCGTAGCCTGCTCCCATACTTGTGCCATCAGCCATAGTGTTCTCGCTCATAGTTAAGTCCGGTGATTTCGCGAATCCAAGTCGCGACCGGGGCTGGAGCCTCTTCGTGCGCCAAGTGCCCTACTTCTGCCAATCGCAAATAGTTGGCTAGGTCACCCACTTCCATCGCCGTCTTGCCCGGTGGTACGGCGCGATCTTTCATGCCGAGCAGGATGTCCAATGGCAGGGGATTCGCGGCCCAGGCGTCGATCAGACCATCCAACCGCCAACCCGCCATCATTTCTAACACCGCACGAACGTGACTCGGCCTTGCCATCAGCGCTTGATACCGCGCTATGTCTGGACTCGACAAATTGGATCCTGTTCCTTCGATCAACCTCTGTACTTCAGAGGTCTTCCGCGCGCGACTCGCGATCGCATTGTCCAACAAGGGCAACATGGCAGCGATCTTCGCTAACGCGGGAAACATCACACCAGCAACACCGCTGAAAGGTAGGAGCGCGGGATTGATCGCCAATAGTCGACCCGGCAGCGGCGCTTGCCCCTGCAACCACCAGGACATCGCGATCGCGCCACCCGCGGAGTGTCCAAGAATCACCGGCGACTCGACCTCAAGCGTTTCACACAAAGCGGCCACAGCCCGTGCCGTGCGGCGCAAACCAAATAGACCCGTCGGAAACGCCTCAGTGTCCGCATGACCCGGCAAATCCATCCGCGTGACTCGGAATGCTTCGGCCAGCAAAGGCACGAGCCCATCCCAACTCTGCAGCGAGGCGCCGGCACCGTGAATACACACAAGATCGGGACCATCCCCCTCCTGTTGGACATGCCAATCGAGGCCAGCGGCGTTGATCTTTTTGCCGATCATGCTGCAACCTCACGCACCGCCGCGTTCACCTCATCAGCGCCCGCATGTGGCAAGGCGAGGTATCTTGCCTGCATCGCTTCGGCGAGCTTTTTACTGCGCGCTGAGGGGCGTCGTCCCGTATCGATCGCGAGCGCCAAGTAACCACGCACTGCGAGCTCTCCGGCAACGGCGAGCGCTTGCTCGGTCGCGAGCGACGGGTCCGCGTCACCATCAAGCGTAATATTGCCGCGTCCATCACTCAGGAGAACCAACACCGGCGTTTCGCCGCGCTTGAACGCTGCGTCGGCGACCTGCGTTGCTACTCGCAATCCAGCAGCTAGCGGTGTACCGCCACCGCCGGGCAGTGACGCGAGCGCGCGTTTCGCTCGAACCAACGAGCGTGTTGCTGGCAGCAGAATCTCTGCACCCGCTCCGCGGAACGCGACCAAAGCAACTTGGTCTCGCCGGACGTAACACTCCGCGAGCAGCAGCTCGATGGCGCCTTTGGTTTCGGCCAGTCGCTGGACTGCGGCCGACCCCGATGCATCGACAATAAAAATCGTCGTCGTGCGTGTCTGCTCGGTGAATCGACGGACTTTCAAATCATCGCGCTGCACGCGAAGGTGTCCCAATTCACCGCCGCGTAACTTCTGCCACGGTGCCGCCGCTTTTAGCGTTGCAAGAACATCCAGTCGGCGACCACCGCGTGGCAATCCACCGCGCGATGGCATCGGCTTACCACGTAAGCCGCCTTCCACCTCACTGTTCGCTTTGCCGCCAGCGCGTTGTTTCGCGTGTCGCGCTTGCTCGGTCGCAAGGCCCGCTAGCAACTGATCCGGCAATACGGCAGCCGTTGCGGCGGCGATTTCTTCCGGTTTCGGACCGGTACTTTGAGCGTCAGCATCGGCCTCCGATGCTTCCGGACTTTGCGGTGGATCTTGCGTGGCATCGGATTCCGACGCCTCCGGTGGTGGCGAAAGGAGCTGCTGCAAAGCGCCCGGCACACGACTGATCAAGCAAAGGGCTGCGGCATCGAGCACGGATTGCGAATCTAACGCAGACAACCCATGGAGCGCGGCAAGCACACGTGATGTCGCTAGCACAGCACGAACCGGCCGCGGTGACGAAATGTGTAGTGCATCGGCGATTCGCTGTAGCTCGGCTATGTCAGCGTCATCTGCCACAACATGGCGCCACTGATGGCGCGCCTGGTCGATACCAACCGGCGTTTCGAGGACCCCTATCAATGCGGTCGGAACAGCATCAAGCGCGCAAACCAATCCCAATCGGTCGGCAAGGCGCGCATCCAATGGCTCGTCATCCGCGAGCGCTTCATCGCAGGCCACCACACAACTATCGACCATCAAAGACTCACTGAATCCGTCCCGCTCCAGTTGCAAAGCGCCGTGATCTAACATGCCACACAGCGCAGAAGCGGTTGCCGCACTCTGGCGCTCCGCCATTCGCAGTTCCACACAACCGCCGTTGGCCGCCGGCAACAGACCTTTCTGTAGCACCGGCTTTCCGGCGCTAAGCGTGGCGCCGAGATCTAAACCGCCGAGCAAGCGATCCTCATCGACACTCGCAGGGATACGTACCCAAGGCGAGTCAGCTCGCTGAAGGCCGGCTAGCAGTTCGAGCCAGCGCTGCCGCGCGGGTCCGGCCTGCGCGCGCAACCAGACACCACCGATTGCCGAGCCCGCAACGGCGGCCACAGCTAGCACCAGCGCAGCGTACTCAGCAGTGGTTGCGCGTAGCTCCGCCATCAGTCATCCAAAGCGTCCAACGCTTTTTTGACCCGGACTGTCGCGTCTGTGTCATCGAGCGGATCACGGCGCAGTCGATGCCGGAGCGCCAGCTGCGCGACATCGCGAATATCGCTCGCGGTCACTTCACTGCGGCCTGCCAGAGCTGCATGTGCCCGGGAGGCACGGATCAGCGTCAGCTCTCCGCGCAACCCATCCGTGCCCAACCCCACACAGATTTTCGCCGCCAACTCCAATACCGACTCGGGAACCGCAACCGACGATAACGCTTCCCTGGCCTTAGCAATTTTTCGCCGAACGGCGCCTTCTTTCCTCGCCCACCGTTTGCAAAAAGCAGCTTCATCCATTTCGTAGTCGTCGCGACGACGGATAATCTCGACACGATCCGACAACTCGGTCGGTGTGCGGACATCGACACTCAAACCGAATCGGTCCAACAGTTGTGGCCGCAGCTCACCCTCTTCAGGGTTACCGCTGCCAACGAGCACAAATCGGGCCGGATGCCGAACACTGAGGCCTTCCCGCTCGACAAGATTTTCGCCTGAAGCGGCGACGTCTAACAGCAGATCGACCAGATGATCCTCGAGAAGGTTGACCTCGTCGATGTACAAAAAACCCCGATTGGCCCGCGCCAACAAGCCCGGCTCAAACGCCTTCTCACCATGTGCCAGCGCGCGCTCTAGATCCAGCGCGCCCACAACCCGGTCTTCGGTCGCACCGAGCGGCATGTCGACGACTGGAACCGGCACTTGTCGAGGCTTTTGGTCACCCTTGGCAAAGGACTGGCATCCATCGCATGCGCGTGCTGCACATCCTGGCGCTGAGTTGTACGGGCAGCCGGGCACGACCGGCATCTTCGGCAGCAGGCCTGCCAGAGCTCGAACCGCGGTGGATTTTCCTGTTCCACGGTCACCAAACACGAGCACGCCACCAACGCGTGTATCCACCGCTGCAATCAAGATGGCCTGTTTCATTTCGTCTTGACCGACTATGGCGGTGAAGGGAAACGGTTTACGGGAAGCGTTTACTTTCATCGACGATTCTGCGGCCTATGCTTATGAATATCTGGCAGTCGCCCATCTCGAGCGAGCGACGCTCGCACAGACAGAGGCTCTCGCGCTCGCAGATCCTGTCCAGCGAGTGACCATAGCCACTCATCTTTCACACGCAAACCGAGCAGGAGATGCTCCAAGGCCCCAAGCAGCACGAGTGTGACAAGTAGCGCCGAAGAACTCGCAGCGTAAGCGTCGCTGTAGATTCCACCATCGTGCCCATAAGGTGTCAGCGCCCAGAACGCGAGCAACAAAACGAGCAGTGAGGAGCCAACCATGGCACCCGCGCTCGGTTTGTTGCCGACATAGGACTCGAGATAACGCAAGCGGTCCGGCCAAAACTCGGTATGAAGATTCGCAACACCAAAAAAGATGTTGATCTTTGTGCTCCAACGTAACAACCAGAGCATCGTAAATGCTTTAGCCCCGACGAGGTTCGCGGCATCCCACGCCCACCACCAAATCAAAATCGCTGTCGCGAAAACCGCAAGCTCATGATAGAGGCTTGCGAGAACGCCAAAATGAAACCGTTGGCGATTGTCCACACCGGGTGGACACGACGCCGGTCTTGGGCCGGTCAGCAGTCCGAGCATGTACACCGTTTCATGCCAGCACCAAATCGCCATGGCCCCACCGAACGCCATACACGCGCCGAGCGGAGTGGCGGACGTGAGACTCGCGCCGATCAAAACAACGCCAAGCACCAGGAAAGCCCACACCCAGACCAGTGTGGTTCCAGTATTTGCATCGGGCAGGCGCAGGCGCCACAGCAGTAGCAGCGTGCCAAGCCACCAGATGCCAATCGCACAGAGCGCTGGCCAAAGATACGTCACGGTCGCAGCCTAAGAATCACCAGCTTGGCGCCAACCGCACCTGCTTCGGCAACTCATGCCGCCGCACGGGCAGACAAAACAATCGTGCGAAAGTCGCAGCCGCACGAGCGCTGTGCCAGACGGAAGCAAGCGTCCCGCCGATGCCGCCGCGCGCCTTCGCGCGATCGTTGGCCTCGCTGATCACGCGGAGCTTTTCGAATCCAGACCACAAACGTTCGTCGTCGAGGTTCAACGTAAACGGAAAAATCTGCTTACTGATTTCGGATGTGATACCGATGACTTCGCGGTCGTACTCAGTCGCGGTTGTACCAAAGGCTGCGTGAATCGCAGGCCGACTGTGATCGCGCACATACATTGTTGCGAACACCGCCAGAAGGAAAAAACGGATCCACAACAAATTCCGACCGCGCAGCAGCTCGGGGTTCGCCCGCATGATCAATGCGAACACCTCGCCGTGACGGAATTCGTCGTTACACCACCGCTCGAACCAACGGAAAATCGGATGAAATCGCCGATCCGGGTGAGACTCCAAGAGCCGGAATATTTTAATGTAACGCGCATAACCGATCTTCTCTGACAGGTAGGTCGCGTAGAAGATGTACTTTGGCTTAAAGAATGTGTATTTCTTTTGCTGGCGCAAGAAACTGAGATTCACAGGTCGCTCGTAATCTTCGAGCGTTCGGTTGATGAAACTGGCATGCCGCGCCTCGTCGCGCGCCATGTACGCCATCACCTGCTTCACGTCTGGATTGTCTACTGCTTTCTTAATGTCAGCGTAAAGCGCGCAGCCCGAGTATTCCGAGGTCACGGATGACACTAGAAAGTCCATGAACTCATCGAACAACGCGGGTGGTAGATCCTTGATTTCTTCCTTGAAGCTCTCGTCCCGCTTGAAGTGATTCTTGTTGGTGTCGTTCGCAAACTCCTGCATCAACGCATCCCACTCTTCGCGAACGGAAGAGAAATCCAACGCATCCATCGCATCCGTATCCGTGCGATAGAAACGCGGTGTCAGAACGGTCTCAGTATTCGCGATCCGAGTCGATTCGTTGACCGACTGCATCTCTTGGGTTGCAGAAACCATGGCTATTCTCCTACCTCAAAACCGTCAGCGGCAGCAGCGCTGCTCTGTGGCGGTAGTTCAAAAAATCGTAAAAACTCACCGGCGTTCCGTTGACCGAACGCCAGCAGGTCAATGGATCGAGTGGTCGCGAGATCCACCAACTCAACGCGTCCATCTGCAAATCGTCGCAGTTCGAAACCCGGCGACATTGATGCACTGGTTAGTCGACGTTCCCGTACCAAACCGCGCAACGTGCCTCGCAGAAATCCCCCTTCGCCTGCTTCGATCCGTGCGCGTAGCTGACCGCCGGCATCGACGACGTGGACCGCACCGTCAGGCTGATCAACAAACTGAAGCGGAACCACGGCGATCGGGGACTCTGCAACCGCCTCCGCCTGTCGCGATTGTGGATTGATTGAATACTGCTGCCAGGCGACACCAACCAACGTAACGACAATCAATCCGAATGCCGCAATCAACGGCACCGCGGGTGCCGGATTTTCATGTAGTTCGCTCATCGTTGCCCCCAGATGGCAAGATTCAAGTCAGTACCGCAGCACCGGCAGACACGTCCCCACGAGTCTGCGGCGCGACGCTGTTTCCAGTTTCGCTTTTTAGTCCTTCCGTCAACGCTGCGACCACCGGCTCTGATTGCTCGAGGCAACGCAGCATGGGACGGGGTCGCAAGAAGTGAAACGGCTGCACGTTCGGCCAGAGGATCACGTAACCCGCTCGAGCGCCTTGCAGCATATGCAAAATGACGTCTCCGCCTGCATCGCGTTTGCGAAGATCCACTTTGTCGATCTTGGCAAACGGAATGTTGACCGTAATCGGTAACGCAACGCCGCTGCGGATGATGACCCGCGCACTCGTAATCGTGTAGGTCGTCGCACTCGCCGACCAACGCGCGTAAAGCCACAACGCCATACAAACGACCGCTCCGAGGAGGACCGTTGTCAATATCGCATTGAAGGCCTGCTCCCAGGATCCACCGTCACGCCAAACCATTGCCACTCGCCACACGAGTAACGCGGCAAAGTACGCTGCGACTTTCCAGACATGCAGCGCATGGCGAGCGAAGCGCGCTGGCTCCGGCCCACCCTGCCACAACATGCGCTCCCCTTTCGGCAAAGCCGAAGGCAACGCGCCTTCTATGCGATCGGCTTGCGCACTCATATCAGAGGCTCAGACCGCTCTGCCGTTGCTAGCAACGCACCGCCACCAAAGTACGCCTGGATTTTGTCTTCCTCCAGCAGCGTCACGGTGTCCGATTCCTTGGTACGTGGCGCACGAGCAAACTGCTCAGCCATTACCGCGTCCACCTGAATGGTGTCGCGGCTCTTGCGAATGTCGACGAACGCGAACGGCACTAAAACGTTGCCAGTACCGACGCTCGCGTCGAGTCCGACTTCCAGATAAACGATCATCGGCTCTGGCAGATCGATCCACGCATCCGACACAGTACCGACCGTCTTGCCGTCGGCTGTGACCACCGGCATCCCGCGCGGGTCTGGATCTCTTGAGTCGATATGGAACGACGGATTGTTGCGCATAGGAACGATCCGCGGATGACCTTCGTAGCACAAGTCAGGGCGATCTTCTCTGTCGGACCATGCAGCAGGTCCAATTCCGTCAACCAAGGGGTCCCCAGTCGGGACTAGTGGCGCGCCCGGAAAATTCGCAGCGGAAGTGGCTGCAAGATTGGTTTCGTGATCCATGTCGATGGGCCGGGGTACCGCGTACTTCGGTCCGTGCGCCTGGATATACACTTTCTTCTTCTCGACGGTATCCGGGTTGCGACGTACAACCACTTGACCCTTGCCGACATCATCAAGAATCGGAAAGCCCTCACGGCGTGCTTCGCGCTGGAGATAAAAAACCAGAATCGCAAAGAACAACCAGAACAGGGTAAATAAAATCTCCACCAAGTCGATGGATCCAACTACATTGTTCGTCATGTTATGACTCCTCAACGGCTACTGCGGAAACTCGGTCAAGCCTAGACGGCCACCGTCCTCCGCACTCGCCTCCCGCGTGAACTTCGCCAGTGGCCCAACTATGACCAACGTAGCGAAGAGCAAAAACACTTCAAATTGATAAACCAAGGTGTAACTGGTCGCTGAATCGGCGAACGCCGGACCCAGGCGTCCAGCCTCGATCCAATGCGCCAAGAAATCGCGTAGAGCACCGCCCACAGCAACGCCGACACCGGTTGCGGTTGCTTGCACCGCACCCCAAGCACCCAACGCCAAACCGGTACCAGCTACCCGTGACAAGTCCATCGCACCGACCAGCATGCCGACCGAAAATAAACCGGCCGCAACACCGATAAAGAACACACCGAATTGGAATAGCCAGAGCAACCGGACACCGGCAACAATTGCCACGATCATGAATGCCAAAGCACCGATCAGTGCGCCGAAGGCTGCCAGCCTGTGTGGATCCGTCCCCGTGGAAAGCCAACGCGCAGAAGCGAAGAAGGCGAGCAGCATGCCGCCAGACAGCGTCGCTGTGAGCTGCGTTGTCGCGGCAACGCCCATACCGAGAATCTCTGCCCCATACGGTTCCAGCAAAATGTCCTGCATCGTGAAACCGGCCGTGCCCACACCGAGCGCAACCAACAGTCGTCCCGAGCGTCGATCACTTCGGAGTTTGCGCCATGCTTCCAAGAAACGCGGTTTCTCTGGTTTCGGCTTGGTCCGCTCGGGATTGATCGATTCTTGCTTCCATAACGCGATGACGTTCAAAACGACCGTGACCATCGCAGCACCTTGAATCACCCGGATCAACAGGACCTGAGAGAAGTCTTGCAATAGCTGCCCGAAGGCGAGCGCACTGATCAACATCCCGAGCAACAGCATGACGAAAAGCAGCGCCACCACTCTCGGGCGTGCGGCTTTCGGCGCGACGTCAGTAGCGAGCGCTAACCCTGCCGTCTGCGTCGTATGCAAACCGGCGCCGACCAAAAGGAACGCAGCCGCTGCAGCTGCATGACCGATCCAGATCGGCCCGGTCGTGTCGCCTGACATGATGAATAAAGCAAACGGCATAAATGCAAATCCACCGAATTGCATTAACGTGCCGAACCAAATGAACGGAACTCGGCGCCAGCCGATGTGCGAGACGAGGTTGTCGGAAGTGAATCCGATCAACGCTCTGAACGGCGCAGCTAGCAGCGGCAACGCCACCATCAACGCAACCAATGCGGCGGGAATGCCAAGCTCAACGATCATGACGCGATTCAGCGTACCGTTGAGCAAGACGACGGCCATTCCAACGGATATTTGGAACAGCGAGAGCCTGAGTAACCGGGATAAGGGTAGATCTTCGCTCGCCACATCGGCGAACGGCAGCAACGCCGGCGCAACGCGCCGCCAACGCTCTGCGATGCTACCCCCGGTTCGTGTCATCGTCTCTTGATCTCCATCGCCTGAGACTTGTAGAAACCACTCGAAACCCGCCGAGTCTTTTCAATCTCAAATCGATCCAAATCATCGCTGCGATCGATGCAATAACGCATATGCGACTCCGACACAGGTCGAATGAACGGAGCGCGGGTATCGGATTTTGGAATGATCCGCCCGACCGCGTGCATCACTGCCAGCGCAGGCGTCTTCGGCGCGAACGTAAACAACACGCTGCGTCGCGTGCGACCAGCGAGCTTGCCTAACGTTCCGGCGATATCCTGCGGTTCGTAGTGGATCAGCGAGTCCATCGCGACCACGTAGTCAAAGAAACCGAGATCTGGGTCGGCCATATCGCCGACAAGAAACGTGATACTCCCCTCACCTGGAATCGATGGCGCCCGATCAGCGGCCAATGCAATCAACGTCGACGACACGTCGACCGCGACGACATCTGCGCCACGCGCGGCGGCTATCGTGGCCAACGCGCCGGTGCCACAGCCAGCGTCCAAGAGGCGCGTGCCTCGCATGTCGTGCGGCAACCAGCTGAGCAGCGTACTGCGCATCTCATCGCGGCCTGCGCGCACAGTGGCGCGGACGCGGCCCACCGGCTCATCCGATGTCAGTCTGGCCCACTGATCTGCCGCCGTGTCATCGAAGTAGGTTGTTAATCGCTCCCGAGTCTCGTCATAGCTCACGTCAGCCATTAGTCAAACCCCAGAAAATCGAAGATCTCGCGATCTTTCATTGGTGTCGCCACTTGCGGTTCGGTGCCATCCCACAGTCGCTGAGCAAGCTGTAGGTATTCCTCTTTAACAGCTTCGAGCTCAGGCGAACTCGGCATCTCAAACAGCGTCGACTTTTTGAGCCGACTCTGACGAATCACGTCAAGGTCTGGAAAATGAGCGACCCGCTCAAGTCCGATCCGTTCATTGAATCCATCGATTTGATCGGTGCCGGCACTGCGGTTCGCAATGACCCCGCCCAGTCTCACGTTGTAGTTCTTCGACTTCGCGCCGATCGCAGCGACAATTCGATTCATTGCGAAAATCGAGTCGAAGTCATTCGCCGTCACGATCAAAGCGCGATCAGCATGCTGCAGCGGTGCTGCGAAACCGCCGCAAACCACATCGCCAAGCACATCGAATATCACGACATCGGTGTCCTCAAGCAGATGATGCTGCTTCAACAAGCGGACCGTTTGACCGACGACGTAACCCCCGCATCCGGTACCGGCCGGCGGACCGCCAGCCTCCACGCACATGACGCCGTTGTAGCCCTCATAGACAAAGTCGTCGACGCGCAACTCTTCGGTATGAAACTCGACGGACTCGAGGACGTCGATCACCGTCGGCACGAGGCATTTGGTCAGCGTAAACGTGGAGTCATGCTTTGGATCGCAACCGATCTGCAGCACACGTTTGCCCAGTTGTGAGAAAGCGGCAGATAAATTCGACGAAGTTGTACTCTTGCCGATCCCGCCTTTGCCGTACACTGCAAACACCTTCGCACCATCGATCTTCATGTCTGGATCGAGATGGACCTGAACCGACCCTTTGCCATCGGGTGGCGTTGGGTTGACCTTAACGGGCTGTACTGTCTGTGCTTGGCTCATTGCTTATTCCTTGCGACAAAAACGTCGCGTGTCCCTCATCGCGCAAAATGCGCCTTCGCGTCGTACAGAGTCGCGACGCTGATTGTTGTTAGTCCCTGCTCACGGGCGTACCGCTCTGTATTGCGACGCGCCTTGCCGCGAACGAAAAACGGAATCTTCCCCAGCTCCGATTCAGCGTCCTCGGCCCAAACGAGCTCACCGCTTTGCGTCGCATCGGACGACGCCACTGAGACCGTGGTCGACTGACCCGAGGCGTGTCCGAGATGCGATGGCATCGCGCCGTTGCCAAACTCAAAGTCCTCACGGAACATACCGAGTAGGTGTTCCTCGAGACCCATCATTAACGGATGGACCCAAGTGTCGAACAACAGATTCGCGCCGGCGTAGCCCATCTGCGGCGAGTGCGCTGCCGGAAAATCTTGGACATGCATCGGTGCCGAGATAACCGCGCAACCAATGCCCAAGCGCTTCGCGACATGTCGCTCCATTTGCGTGCCGAGCACCAATTCGGGTTCTACCTCAGACACAGCCTGCTCAACCTCGAGGTAATCGTCCGTGATCAGCGCTTCGAGTCCGAGCGACTCGGCGTAGGCGCGAACCTCTCTCGCAAATTCACGCGAGTACGTGCCAAGCCCGACGACCTCGAACCCAAGCTCATCGGTTGCGACGCGAGCCGCCGCGAGTGCGTGAGTCGCATCGGCGAAGATAAATACACGTTTGCCGGTCAGGTAGGTTGAGTCGACAGACCGGGAATACCAAGGCAGGCGTGACCTTCCATCCTGCAACGCTGGCTCCGGATCAACATCGGCAAGCTTTGCCACCTCGCGAATAAACTCGCTAGTCGCGTTGACGCCGATTGGCACCGTAGTGGTCATCGGTTGACGGAACGCGCGCTTCAACCAAGTTGCGGTGGTCAAACCCGTTTCCGGATACATGACGATGTTGAAATCTGCCTCGCCCAACCGCGCCAAATCGGCGGCACTAGCATCCAGCGGCGCCACGACATTCACATCGATACCCAGTCGTTGCAGCATCGAACATATTTCGATGAGATCGTCTCGATGTCGAAAACCGAGCGCGGTCGGACCCAAAATATTGCAGCGCGGCCGACGCCCTTCTCGCTGACGTACGGCCTCCGGGTTTTCGCGGAACGCTTTTGCTGCACGTCCTGACATACCGCGCGCCAGGTGATATAGCGTTTCGGCTGCTGCCCAATTTTCTTTTCGCTGGTACGACGGGAGCTCAAGCGGAATCACCGGCACTGGCAACCCCATGCCTTCCGCGAGCCCGCCTGGATCATCTTGAATCAGCTCCGCGGTACAAGATGCACCGACCAACATCGCAGCCGGCTGGAATCTTTCGTAGGCCGCGCGCGCCGCATCCTGAAACAAAGTTGCGGTGTCTCCCCCGAGATCACGTGCCTGAAAAGTCGTGTATGTCACCGGTGGCCGCGTTGACTTGCGCTCGATCATCGTGAACAACAAGTCCGCATAGGTATCGCCTTGAGGCGCATGCAGCACGTAATGCACGTCGCGCATAGCTGTCGCCACCCGCATGGCACCAACATGCGTTGGCCCCTCGTATGTCCACAGCGTGAGTTTCATCAGACCGCCAGTCGCGCACTGCGCTTTAAAGGCCGAGCAAAGAGCTCGGCGCAGTCGCCGGCTTGCTCGTAGCCGTGGATCGGTGAAAACACAAGTTCGATGGACCATTTGGTCGTCACACCCTGAGCCTCCAGCGGATTCGCAAGCCCAAGCCCGCACACCACCAAGTCCGGCTCCGCCTGTTCGCAACGATCGAGCTGGCGCTCGACATCCTGACCCTCACTTAACGTGACAGTCTCCGGCAATCGTGCGAGCTCGTCTGCAAGATGCTGGCGATGTAAATACGGAGTTCCCACCTCGCTCAACTCAACTTCTAGCTCTTCGTTCAAGAACCGCGCGAGTGGCACTTCCAGTTGCGAATCAGGAAAAAAGAACACCTTCTTGCCCGTCAGTGTTTCGCGCTGCACCGCTACGGCTTTGCGCGCTCGGGCGCGGGGTGCTGCGGTCACTTCGTCGAACAGACGCTCCGAGACGCCAAATGTCCTCGCAGCGGCAGCAAGCCAACCTGTAGTGCCGTGCTCACCAATAGGGAACGGCGCAGGAATGCGCTGCGCACCGCGCTGCTCGAGCGCAGCTGCGGTATCTGTCAGGAACGGCTGCGCGAGAAGATAGTGGGTGCCCTCGCCAACCGATGGCAACCCGCCCAATTCGCGCATCGGCAAGAAACTGACCTTGTCGATGCCGAGTTGGCCAAACAGATCTCGGAATTGATCTTCGACGATATCCGCCAGCGCACCCACGACTAACAACTGTGACTCATTGCTGTCTGCCATCTCGGGCACGAGCGCCGCAAGACAGGCGTCTTCGCCTTGGGTAAACGTGGTTTCGATGCCACTACCCGAATAGTTCAAGACCCGAACATCAGGCATGAATTGCGCGGAGAGCCGCTGAGCGGCTTTCGCGAGGTCAAGTTTGATGACCTCAGATGGGCATGAGCCAACGAGAAAGAGGAGCTTGATATCCGGACGGCGCGCAAGCAAGCGCGCAACCTCTCGATCAAGCTCCTCGTTCGCATCAGCTAGCCCAGCCAGGTCGCGGTCGTCAATGATTGCCGTGGCGAACCTCGGCTCCGCGAAGATCATGACGCCCGCGGCTGACTGGATCAGATGTGCGCAGGTCCTAGAACCCACCACAAGGAAAAAAGCGTCCTGCATTTTCCGGTGTAACCAGACGATTCCGGTCAAACCACAGAACACTTCACGCTGACCACGCTCGCGCAACACCCCATCGGGCGCACGCGTTAGGGCTTCGCGTGGTTGAAGCACAGCCGTCGTCATGACACACCTCCGGCAGCGGCTTCGGCTGCGGGTGCGGGTTGACGGCCCGTTTCGGAAGCTGGACTCGCGCCCTTCCGGGCCAATCGAAACTTCCACAAAAATTGCGCTGCATTGATTACATAGGCGACGTAGGCAGCCAGTGCGATGTAGCTCTGGCCAACAGGTCCATACCAACTAAACACAACCGCGAGGACATACCAGCTGTGTAGCAGCATCACGAGCATGCTGACGACGTCCTCCCAAAAAAACATGTCAACGAATAAGTACTCGCCGAACACATCTTTTTCCCACAGCGAACCCGTGATCATGATCGCGTAAAGCAAAAAGGTCTTGAGTAGTACGGACGCGATCGCGACCGACTCACCGGCACCGGTGGATAGGTAGCGCAGAACGAGAACCAAGCTGACTACAAACACCAGGAACTGAAGCGGTGCGAGAATGCCCTGGACCAACGTCCAGACAGACGCATCACGCCGCTGTCGCTGCTCTGGGGTATAGAGCACCGAAGAGTGTTCGCTGGCGGCGTCGCGGTCTGCCATCTATGCACTGCTCCAATAACTTAGACGCATCGTTGTCAATCAACGCTGACGTTCAGTCGAATTTACGGTGACGGCCCTCAAGTGTCAACTTAACATCACGTCTAGAATGATTGACATTCATGACTAGGAAGTGTCTACTAATTTGAGACCAAGGAGCGGTGCTAGACTTCCCGATATAACGTGTTGATTTATCGTTTTCGGGACAGAGCGATGGCGCATAGCCGAGAGACGCCGCTGGGCGCAGGAATATTCAGCCGACTGCTGGACAACAGCAAGAGGCTGTTTGGGCATTCACGAGATGCGACAAGGGACGAGCTATTTGCGTTGTCGCAGCTGATCGAGCAGGAAATCATTCCGAGACTGCAAAT
Organism: Pseudomonadota bacterium; assembly: GCA_038533155.1. GTDB lineage: Bacteria > Pseudomonadota > Gammaproteobacteria > Steroidobacterales > Woeseiaceae > CALBPI01. Next base: position 24,440 of record JBCAZH010000013.1, read on the forward strand.
GAGATTCGGCACAGCACAATCTGATCTTTCGAGCGACGTCGTTGATGACGGGCCGATCGAATATGACGTGGACGGGTTCGTCGCTGCGCTGCTATCGCATTCAGCGGCGGATGCCACTGACTATATTGATCGACTGCGCTTGACCGATCACTCCTTATTACAGGTCTATCAATATCTGATGGCGCCCGCGGCACGACGCCTCGGTGTTATGTGGGAAAACGACGACTGCGGTTTTGCAGATGTCACGATCGCAATCGCCAAGATTCGCCACCTGTTTGTTTCGACCGCTCCGCTGTTCCCTGTGCATCACGATGGCGGCAACGCTGATAAGCCGAGCATCCTGGTGACTACAGTCGTGGGTGAACAACATACCTTCGGACTGTACTTAGTCCTCGAACACTTTCGTGCTCATGACTGGAACGTGTGGTCTGGCGTGCCACGCGATCATGATGAGCTCATCGACATTATTAGCAGCGAACCGTGCGATGTGGTGGGACTATCCATCGGTAGCGAACGACACATAGCGGCGGCTGCAGACACCGTGCGGGAAATCCGTAAGCATGCCGCAAACCCCGACGTGGTTGTCGTCGCGGGTGGTTCTTTATTGCTCAAACAACCCGATGCAGCGACAATGCTCGGCGCTGACCTAATCATAGAAGAAGTGGACGACGATATGATTTCGCGCACAGCCGAAGCAGTAGCGCAAAGGCGCTCTCTGCGCGCTTGAACTCAATGCGTAACCTGGATGAACTGTCCAGCAACATGACAGGCTCGGAGAAATGATTCCGTTCAAGAATCATCAGAGTGCGCTCAAGGAAATCAGCCATGAATCTATGGCTGAGCTGTTAGGCGCATCGCATGATATTTCTCTGTTGATCAACCCGGACGGTGTCATTATCGACGTCGCGTTCGGCGCGGATCAACCGCTAAGACGCGTTGCAGATCAATGGGTTGGCAAGCGTTGGTCCGAAACCGTGTCCGACGATAGCCTGCCGAAAATTGAACGCCTGATCGACGCCGCGGACTCCGCCAACGGCGAAAGACGGTGGCGCCAAGTCAACCATCCGAGCCAAGAGTCGCGTAGCGACATCCCGGTTTTATATCTTGCAATCAGAGCCGGTGAGAGCGACTTGATTCTTGCAATCGGCAAAGACCTTAGCCCGATTTCCGATATGCAGCAGCAGCTGCTGGACATGCAACACGCTATTGAAAACGACTATCGACGGCTCCAGCATGCGGAAGCCCGCTATCGGGTTCTTTTTCAACACGCCCGCGAGGCGATTTTGATTACCGATCCCGACAGCGGTCGAGTAGTCGAGGCGAATCCAGCTGCAGCAGAGCTCTTACACGAGAAGATCTCGAAGCTTGCAGGCGCAAGCGTCTATCGGAACTTTGCGGATGAATCGCAAAAAGCGATTAGCGACCTCTTGAGTGCGGTTCGAACCACGGGCCGAGAGTCGCAGATTCAAGTTAAGACGTCAGCCGAGGATCGCGAAGTTTGGATTAGCGGCATTCGCCTTCAACGCGAGAACAGCCGATTGGTCATGCTGCGCCTAGTCAGCGAAGACAACGCCCGCAGCGACCGTTTGCATAGCAGCAACGACCATTTGGTCTTGGAGCTGATTCAGCAGTCGACTGATGGCGTCGTCATCACCGATAACAACGGTTTGATCATCACTGCAAATGCCGCATTCACTTCGTTGTGCCAAGTCGCCTCTGAGTTTCAGCTACAGAACCAACCTTTAGATCAGTGGTTGGGCCGCGCTGGCGTCGATGTCAGCGTACTCCGAAAAAATCTCACCCAGCGTGGCGTGGTTCGCCAATTCTTCACGACCGTCAACGTCGAATATGGTGCTCCCATCGATGTCGAGTTGTCAGCAGCTGCGCTGGAGACCGACGCGAGTCGGCGATACGGCTACGTGGTGCGGCGCGTCATCCGCCGGAACAGTGAAGCGGGCGAATACATCGATAAGAGCGAGAGCTTGCACCAATCGGTGGAGCAGATGACCGAGCTAGTCGGTCGTGTCGCGCTCAAAGATCTTGTTCGTGAGACCACCGACATTATTGAAAAGATGTGTATCGAGTCGGCGCTCAAAACCACCGGAGGCAACCGCGCATCGGCTGCGGAGATGTTAGGACTCAGCCGTCAGAGTCTTTATGTCAAATTGCGGCGCCACGGCCTGAACAACGACAGCAGCGACTGACCTGATGCGCTAGACGCGCGAGTGTCTATGTAGTCTGACACACAAGTGTCAGTTTCAATTGACGATTAGCCCTTACAGGTATACCTTGAACGGTATGCCGGAATCTAGAGTCGCCAGCCTAAGTGGAGTGCCGTTCTGGCTCTCAATTATCGAACTGCTGAAACCTGTTACCTGGTTTCCGCCGATGTGGGCTTTCGCGTGTGGCGTCGTTGCGTCGGGAGTCGCGATCGAGGCCCGGCTTCCATTTCTACTGGGCGGCGTCCTGCTCGCCGGTCCTTTTCTTTGTGGCACGAGCCAAGTCGTTAACGATTGGTTTGATCGGCATGTTGATGCGCTCAACGAACCGCATCGCCCGATCCCGTCGGGCCGAGTCTCCGTTCGAGCCGGTTGGATCCTCGCTATTGGTTGGTCTGTGCTCTCTATGGTGCTGGCAGGGATGCTCGGCCTGTGGGTTTTCCTGGCTTCTCTGCTCGGTCTCGCTTTGGCTTGGAGTTACAGCGCTCCGCCGTTTCGATTGAAGCGCAACGGCTGGTATGGCAATGCGGCCGTGGGGTTGTGTTACGAGGGCTTGCCGTGGTTTACAGCCGCGGCGGTGATGGTCGGCGGGCTGCCCAACACCTCCACGATTCTGGTTGCGTTGCTCTACAGCGCGGGTGCCCACGGCATCATGACACTCAACGATTTCAAGGCGCTTGACGGCGACCACGCAATGGGGATTCGATCACTGCCGGTGCAGCTCGGCCCTCGCAATGCGGCTCGCTTCGCTTGCGCTGTGATGGTTATACCGCAGGCGCTGGTCGCGATTTTGCTCTACACATGGGGCGCCCCAATGTATGCGCTTGCGGTGGCCGCGGCCACCAGCGCACAAATCGTTTTGATGCCGCGCCTGTTGTCCGACCCAGAACGATTCGCACCGTGGTACAACGCAACCGGCGTCGTGCTGTTCGTCAGCGGCATGATGGTGACGGCCTTCGCCCTTCGGAGCATGCTATGAGTGGCAGCGGCCTGTCATGGTTCGGCATCGTGCGGCTCGGCGGTGTGCAAATGGCGCTGGGTGCCATATTTGTATTGATGACCTCGTTGATCAACCGGGTTATCGCTGTCGAGCTCGCGCTCCCGGCTGCATTCGCGGGCCTACTGCTCGCTATTCATTACGCGATGCAAATCCTCCGACCTCGATTCGGGCATGGATCCGATGCAGGTAATGCGCGAACGCCTTGGATCATCGGCGGCATGCTTGTGCTCGCTCTGGGCGCGTGTCTGGCGGCGGTCGGTACCGGTGTGATGGCGTCTGCGACCGTGGCCGGCATGGCCGTTTCGATCGTTGCCTTTTTGTTGGTCGGTTCCGGCGTGGGCGCCTCGGGTACGGCGCTGCTCGTACTCCTCGCCGCCAAAGTAGCACCGGAGCGTCGCGCGGCAGCAGCATGCATCACCTGGGTCATGATGATCGCCGGCTTCATCATCACAACCGCATCAGCAGAAGTATTGCTCGACCCATTCAGCATGGCGCGGATGCAGATCGTGGTTGCCGGGATTTGTGCGGTGGCGTTCGTGGTAAGCGTCGTCGCTGTATGGGGCATCGAGCGCAACCACTCGAACGTCGACCAGCCACGCGACGACAACGCTGGCAAAACTCCGTTCATGGTCGCGCTGCGCGAGGTCTTGTCCGAACCCGAGACCCGCTTGTTTAGCGTGTTTATCGCGGTTTCGATGTTCGCTTACGGTCTTCAGGATCTGGTGCTTGAACCGTTCGGCGGCGCTGTCTTTGGCATGTCACCGGCGGAGTCCACCGGCCTCAGCAAACAACACAACATGGGCGTGCTGCTCGGCATGGTTGGGCTCGGGATTGTTGGCAGCCGCAGCATTCCCGCTCTGCGAATCGGCATATTCGCCGGCTGCATCGCGTCGTCCCTATGCCTCGTCGCATTGGTGCTCACGCCAACTCGCACCGCGATCTTGCCAGTGGTTCCAACCGTGTTCGCGTTGGGCGTTGCAAACGGCGTGTTCGCAGTTGCAGCCATCGGCAATATGATGCGCCTTGTCGGCACGGGCAAACCCGGGCGACAAGGCGTTCGCATGGGAGTATGGGGCAGCGCGCAGGCAATTGCGATGGGCACCGGAACTGTCATTGGCACGGTGCTCGTCGATCTCGCGCGACTGGCCACAGACAACTTGGCGCTTGCGTACGCCACGGTGTTCTCAACGCAGGCCGCGCTGTTTTTCATGTCTGCGTTGCTTGCGCTTCGTATACGGACCAAAGACGACCAACCTTTCGACGCGCGTCGTCTCACCGCAGATCAACTGGAGTCACTTCATGACCAACTATGACGTTGCCGTCATCGGCGGCGGACCCACTGGGGCCACCGCGGCGGATGAACTAGCCCGAGCGGGCCATCGTGTTTTGTTGCTGGACAAGCAAGGTCGGATCAAACCGTGTGGCGGCGCCATCCCACCCATTTTGGTGCGTGAGTTCGACATCCCAGAGTCCCAACTGGAGGCAAAAGTGACGCTTGCGCGAATGATTTCGCCATCCGGTCAAGCCGTCGACATGGACATTGGCGGATGGGTCGGCATGGTCGATCGTGGCAGCTTTGACGAGTGGTTGCGCACTCGGGCAGAGCGCAATGGCGCAGAGCGGATTAACGCAAACTGCCTGGGCGTTGTCAGCGAACCCAACGAACTTGCTCGAGTGAAATTCAAGGAAAACGAATCCGGCGAGACTCGTGAGGTCACCGCCCGGTTTGTCATTGGTGCCGACGGCGCCCGATCGAAAGTTGCGCGGAGCTGCATCGCAGGCGCCGACAAGGTGCCGCATGTATTCGCCTACCACGAGATCATCGAATCGCCGGAAGCTGGCGAAGGGGATTTCGATCCGCAGCGCTGCGACGTCTATTATCAAGGCGACGTCTCGCCAGATTTCTATGGTTGGGTGTTCCCGCATGGCAAATGCTCCAGCGTTGGTATGGGGACCCATCACCAAGGCTATTCACTCCGGAATGCCACAACCCTGCTGCGACAGCGCGCGGGCTTGTCGAGGGCCAAGACCATTCGAACCGAGGGTGCACCGATCCCGCTGAAGCCGATGAAGCGCTGGGACAACGGCCGTGACGTCATCGTGGCGGGCGACGCTGCCGGAGTCGTCGCGCCGGCTTCTGGCGAAGGCATCTACTACGCAATGTATACCGGCAAACTCGCCGCCGAAGCTGTCGCTGAGGCGATTCAAACGGGAGACGCTAAAGCGCTTCGTCAAGCGAGAAAACGCTTCGGGAAAGCGCACGGTCGAGTGTTTTTCATCCTCGGCATATTGCAGAAGTTCTGGTACTCCAGCGACAAGCGCCGTGAGAAATTCGTCAAGATTTGCCGCGACCCGGATGTTCAGCATCTGACGTGGGAGGCTTATATGAACAAGCAGCTAGTTCGAGCGAAGCCGATCGCCCATGTGCGCATATTCTTCAAAGACCTCGCGCATCTGGTGGGGCTCGCGCCAAGATGACCCTTTCTCAGTCCGTTCGCACGCCATCACTCTGGCTGGCAATAGGGCTTGCGTTCACGGTTGGCGCGATCGGGGGCTCGCTAACGCCGCTAGGCTCGTGGTACACCGCACTTGAGAAGCCAAGTTTCCAGCCACCAGACTGGCTGTTTGGCCCCGCGTGGACGGCCATATTTTTGTTGACCGCGTACGCGGCACATCGCATTTGGGAAGCTGGTGCCCCACGTCTTTGGATTGTCTCGTTGTTTGGTGCAAACGCAGCGCTAAACATACTCTGGAGTTATCTGTTTTTCTTTAGTCGGCGCCCAGACCTCGCGGTTTTCGAAGCGCTCGCTTTGTGGTTCTCGACAGCGGCGATCGTATTCGCCTTCCGCCGCACTGTGCCGATCGTTCGGTGGCTGCTCGCGCCGTATCTGTTGTGGGTCGCGTTCGCGTTTATGCTGAATGCAGCGATTGCCAGAGTCAACGGACCGTTCACTGCGACATAAAAAAACCCGCGCCCTGATTTCCAGTGCGCGGGTCATCGTTCAAAAACTGAACGCGTTTTTTGGCTCAGCCTTTGCGGTTATAGCTGGCGCACCAACCGTTTTGATTGACGGCCTTACCGACAAAAATGGAGCACGCGCCCCACCCGTCTCCACCGTCAACAAACAACGCGCAGTTCTTGCAATACTCATTCGCGGCTGCACCGCGCCCTTCGTATTTGCTCGCATCGATAGCGGACGCGTCATGCTTGTAACCCAACGCCTGTGCTACTGGATCCGACTCCTCAAGCTTCGGAAGACCACTCGCCGTGTTGGACACCGCACCGGTGACAGCCTCTTTGGCATCGCTCATGGCTTCGGCGGCATCATCGGCCATCTCGCCCATTGCTTCTTTCGCATCGCTTGCCATGTCGCCAGCCGCATCAACTGCGTCGCTAGCCATTTCACCAGCAGCGTCTACCGCATCGCCTGCGGCATCGGCCGCGTCGCTTGCCATCTCACCTGCGGCATCCATCGCGTCGCCGGCTGCATCTGCTGCCGCATCGGCAGCTTCACCGACCGTCTCGGCCGCGCTTTCCGCCATTTCTGCCGCTTTGTCCGCCGCTTCGCCAGCCGCTGCTTGCGCCTTTTCGGCAGCGCTCTCGCCGGAATCACCGCCGCAGGCAACCAAGCCGCTCAGAGGCAATACAACCGCACCCGTTGCGGCCAGCTTGACCAGCTTGCGCCGCTGTTCATCGGTTTTTTGATCGTCTCTATGCATCGAGAATTCCTCGGTCTATGTAAAAATCACAAGTATTCTATTAGACGCGACGAGCTTTGTGCAAAGTCACAAACATCTACGAAACTTAGTCATCTGCGGCCAAACCCGGAACGGCGCCGACATTCGATCCAGTATTCGCATTGGCCGGTGAACCACAGCCAGTAACAAAACAACTCTGAAAGCTCTTCGGTAGCCAGTTTGGCGAGACGCACATATTGCTCGCCCAAAAGCGCGATCCAAAGCGGCTCATGGCCTATCACACTGGCAAAGACCAACAGTCCCGCCACTGCACACCCGATCAACGCGAAACCGACCGAGGACTGCACCCGAGCGACGGCGGTAGCCAATGCGGCAGTACGCCGCAAGAGGTACACGGCGATGCACACCACCAGCAGCCCCAAAAGCAACTGCCAGACGTGATCGCGGACGAACACGTCGAGATACCAATCACATTCGCGAATAAAAGCGGCCCCGGCCAATCCCAGCAACAACACAGACACCGGGCGTTGAACCGGTAATCGGCGCACGCAATCAGCAGCCAGTAGCGCAATCAGTCCGAGCCACAGCAACTGCAGAT